>JADJAA010000001.1:1423333-2135000 GCA_016704485.1 Flavobacteriales bacterium
CAGAAGGCCGTAGAAGATCTTGCGCAGAAAGGGCGTACGGTTGAAGACCACCCCTAACCGACGTTTTACCGGATCATACTGCATTGCCCTTTGGGAATGAAAAATGGAGAATGATAAATGTAGAATTTAGAATGTGCCGCATCGACGGTCAGGTTCACTGATCTGTATGTTCTGGGTTTCTAAGAACTCTGTGACACGTGCCGCATTTATCAGGTGAGATCATTAAACGAGTTGGTGGGAATATCTGCTCTACTTTTTCAATAGCCGGTCGATCTCATCGGCCCGATCCAGCGAGTCATCGATGTAGAAATTCAGGTCCGGCACAATGCGCATGTGCTTGCCTATACGGCCACCCAATTGCCCACGTAGGCGATGGCTCTGTGCTTTGATCGTATCGATAACGCCTTGCTTGTCCTTTACCGGAAAGAGGCTAAGGTAAACCTTTGCCAATCCGAGGTCCGGACTTATGCGCACCGCTGATACCGTGATAAGCCCGCCCGGTAGGAAATTGCGCCCTTCGAGCTGGAAGATCTCCGCTAGCTCGCGTTGCAGCATGCTATTGACCTTGTTCTGTCTTAAAGTGTCCATTGGTGGGCGAAGGTAGTGGGTGAGCGTCAGGTTCCGTATGGTTCCTACCAACCGCCGGGTCGAACCGGTAACTTCGCGACCTTCAACCTGAATGCGCAATTTCTTCCGGATACTCGCTTACGGTAAGCCGTACAGGCATTTTGCCGCGCTGAACGCGGTGTTCAACTTGTTGGGAACGCTGTTCCACCTGGCTTCGTTACTGCTTTTTATTCCCTTTTTGAGGTTGTTACTGGGTCAGGTACAAATGGTGCATGAACGCCCCGCTGCCTTATGGACCCGCGAAGGATTGGAAGGAACGTTCAATTGGGGGCTCACCGTGCTTATTGAGGAACGCGGGCAAATGGGGGCATTGTTGGTGATCAGTATCTGCGTGGTGGTGCTTTTCCTTTTCAAGAACCTATTCCGTTACCTCGCACTCGTAGCGATCTGTAATTTCCGCAACTTGATCGTTCGCGATGTGCGCGCTGCGATCTACGGGAAGATGATGTCGTTGCCGTTAAGCTATCACAGCGGCGAGCGGAAAGGCGATCTGCTCTCGTTGATCACCAACGATATGCAAGTGATCGAGTACTCGGTGATGTTCTACATCGAAATGGTATTCCGCGAGCCGATCGCTGTGATCCTGTTCTTGGCCACCATGGTGACGCTTTCACCGCAACTCACCTTGATCTCATTGTTGCTCCTGCCGATCAGCGGTCTGTTGATCGGTCGCATCAGTAAAAGTCTGAAACGCCGGAGCAACCGCGTTCAGGAAAAGAGCGCCGATGTGTTGGCACGGGTTGAAGAAACATTGACGGGTATCCGCGTAGTGAAAGCCTTCAACGGCGAGGCGGATATGGAGCGGCGTTTTGCACGCGAGAATGAGATGCTCGCCCGCAGCAGTATCGCCATGCTGAATCGGCAGGATATTGCATCGCCTTTGAGTGAGACCATGGGTGCTGCGGTCATGGCCGCGATCGCATACATCGGCGGTTCGTATGTTCTGGGTGCTACACCCTCGTTGACCGGAGACAGCTTCCTTGGGTTCATCATCATCTTCTCGCAGTTGTTGGCACCGATCAAAGGATTTTCGCAAGGGTATTCAGCAATTACAAGAGGTGGTGCTAGTGGTCAACGCATTTTCGATCTACTCGCAGTAGAGAATACGGTGAAGGAAAAACCGGATGCGGCACCGATCACCGCTTTCAATGATCGGATCACTTACAAGAAGGTCTCATTCGCGTACGATGCAATTTCAGGTGACAAGAACAGTAGTGCATTCACTACGGTCCTGAACGAGATCGATCTGGAGATACCGAAAGGACACAGTGTTGCTTTGGTAGGAATGAGCGGCGGTGGAAAGACGACCATGGCTGGTCTGCTTCCACGCTTCTTTGATGTTACCGGTGGCGCGTTACTGATCGACGGTCATGATATCCGCGACCTCCGAATTAGCGATCTGCGGTCTTTGATGGGTATCGTTACGCAAGAGAGTATTTTGTTCAACGATACCATCGCGAATAACATCGCGTTCGGAACACCCGGTGTGGCCATGGCGGACATTGAACGCGCTGCCCGGATCGCGAATGCACACGATTTCATTGTGGCCATGGATGGTGGCTACCAAACGAACATCGGTGATGGTGGGAACCGTCTCAGTGGTGGGCAAAAACAGCGGATCAGCATTGCACGGGCTGTGTTGAAGAACCCTCCGATACTGATCCTGGATGAAGCAACAAGTGCCTTGGATACTGAGAGTGAACGGCTGGTGCAGGATGCGCTTTTCAAGATGTTGGAAGGCCGAACAAGTTTGGTGATAGCGCATCGTTTGAGCACCATCCAACATTGCAATGAGATCTGCGTGATGCAGGAAGGACGTATCATCGAGCGCGGAACGCATAAACAGTTGTTCGAGGCCAATGGTCAATACCGGAAGCTTTGCGATATGCAGGCATTCGCGTAGATCCAACTCGTAAACGCACCGTCGTTCATGCTCACCAACGGATCACAGTCGCAACGGATCTTTGGTCTGGATGTTATGCGGGCACTGGCGATCATACAGGTCGCGTACAGCCATTCGCTTGAACTGCTCGGAGCCTATTGGCCACCGGATCTTTCAATAAGTTATGTTGATGGTGTGGATCTGTTCTTCGTTCTTAGCGGTTTCCTGGTGGGTGGTATTTTACTGCGCTCGCTGGAAGAAAATGAACTGCCTTGGTACAAAGCGTTGTTGAATTTTTGGCAACGACGATGGCTTCGTACACTGCCCAATTACTACTTGTTCCTATTCGTGAACATCGGGTTGGCCTATGCAGGTGTCTCGCGAGGAGTACTTCACACAAATACGTGGGCTTATTTCCTCTTCCTCCAGAATTTCCATGTTCAACTCGGACTCATGTTCTGGGAGTCCTGGTCATTGGCAGTTGAAGAATGGTTCTACTTGCTTTTCCCGATCGCTGTGCATGGTGTGTTGCGGTTGATCAAACTGCCTATACGCTATGCATTCTTGTTGGCGACAATGGTCATGATCATACTTCCCACGGTGATCCGCTTTTCGTACATCGATGGGATCGAATCACTCTTCCAGCAGGATCTGATCATCCGCAAGTTGGTCGTGAATCGTTTGGACATGATCGGCTTTGGTGTGCTTGCTGCGTGGTTCCATCACTACTACAGAGAAGCATGGAGTAAGTTGAAGTGGTTCGCTTTCATAGTGGGTGTGCTTGGCTATTGGCTCGCAACAATACCGTGGAGCATGACCAATGTCGGCTACTTGTCCACATGGTATTTCACGTTCATCAGCATTGCATTGGCCATGACATTGCCCGTTCTTTCTTCGTGGTATTCAACCGCGAAGTTTACCAAGCCCGTTGAGTTCCTGAGTACCATCAGCTATGCACTTTACCTCGTGCACTTGCCGCTGCGCTACTTCTTCTTGGACGCAGCTGAAGGACTTTCAAAGTCGGAAACAGTTCTTCTTTACGCTGGTTTCTGGGCGACTTCCATCTTTGCCGCAGCAGCAATCTACCGCTGGTATGAATTGCCTTTTATGCGGTTGCGGGGAAAGGTCACGGAGCTGTTGGTAGGTCGAAGTGCTCGATAGGGATCCGTATTATTTTCCATTCCCTGGCCTACGGAACCGTTGCTCAGATCAGTTCGATTGAACGTGTAAAGTGGTTCTCGATCCGGGTTACTTTGGCACAACCCTAATGTACTATCATGAGGTATAAGCGAAGACTGGTTCTAACGATCTTCAGTTGCATGTTGATGGGTCTGCTTTGCGCTGAGCCTTGTCACACGATCGCATCTGGAAATTGGAACGATCCAGCAGTTTGGGATTGTGGTTGTGATCCGGTACTGTGTGATACGCTCTATGTCGAACACGACCTCCTAACAACTGATCCAGTGGTGTACATCGACGCCGCTTATCTACGGATCGAAGCGAGCGGATCATTAACGGGTTCATCTGAAGTGAATATTACCTCAACAGTGGATAATTTCGGCCTCATTGATGAATCATGGCTGGATTTCTTTACTCAAGGCTATATGCGCAATACGGGAGTTCTTGTAGCCGATTTTTTTATCATGTCGAAAGATTCGTGCGTCAATTACGGTACGTTTACAGTGAACGATACGATCATTAATGGATTCGGAAGTAGTTTTTATAATTATGCACTGATGGAAGTTGCTGTTTTTGGTAACCTCGGATTCTTCGATAATGTAAGTGTCGGCTCCTCATTGACAGCTCAATATATTGAGGGTAGATCATTGGCTAATTATGGTACGATCTATGTCTCGGGAGCAATTAGACTTTCCTCCATTATTGAAAATACAGGCAGTATCGTTACCGCTACTTTACAAGTAAGTACTGGTCTCGAAACACACGGGACCATCACTTGTTCAGACTCTTTGATAACTGGATTGCCGGGGTTAGGTTCGGCGGAAATATCTAAAATATTCGGAGGGGCGTTAGTTGAAACCAATGTTTTCTTTAATCCAGAACCATGTAGAGTGTTTGGTAGTGGCACGATGTGTATTTCCGGTGAGTCCACTAACGAAGGAAGCATTGAAGGCACGCTCCGCATCTGCGACACTTCCCCAACATCAACGGAATGGCCCTATTTGGACGTGAATACAGGAATAGTTGAAAGCTCGGTGATCGTTTGCCAGCCGGGGCTGTGCTCAGTTGGAATTGACGAGGTCAGTAACGCTCCTCAACTTTTGGTTTACCCGAACCCAAGTAGCGATGCAGTGGTGTTTGAACTTGGGTCATCTTCTGTAAAGTCGATCGAACTTGTGGATGGATCCGGAAGAATGATCCGGATCATGCAAGGTCCGTTTTACGAGCAAGTAACATTGCAACGGATGGCTCTGGAAGCAGGGTGTTACTTCGTCTTGGCCTACGATGCACAAGGTAGTTTGACGGGACGAAGCCAGCTGGTCTTCATAAATAACTGAAGAGCTTGGTTCTTTGTCTTCCGTGAAATAGACCGTTCCTTGTTCATTCTCGCCTTTCCTGAAAGTGAGAGCAGAAATTCAAGTTCCCTCATGGTCAAGAGCTACTTTGGCGTAACCAATTGATCGGTCATGTGGAAAATAAGGGCCTTGATCCTGTTGATCTCTAGTTTCGCAATGGCTGGGCCAGTTTTGGCGGAGGCGTGCCATACGATAGCTTCAGGTAACTGGAACGACTCAACAGTTTGGGATTGCGGATGTGATCCGAGTGCGTGCGACACCTTGATCGTGTCGCACGCCATGGTAGCGACTTTGCCTGACACGGAGATCAATGCAACTTTTTTACGGATCGAACCAGCTGGTTCGATCACAAGTAACGGCCAGTTATCCGTGTTCGGAACATTGCATAATTATGGTTCGATCGATGTTGTGCGGATGTGGTGCTTTTATTCTGGAACGTTTAGGAATTATAGCAACATTGTAGCTGATGTGTTCATTAACGTCAAAGACACTTGTTTCAATTTCGGTAGTATTCAGGCCAATGATTCGATCGTAAATGGCTGGGGGCGCAATATGCACAATTGGAGTGGAGTCCTTCAGGGTAATGTGATACTGAATTTAGGTATGATACATAACCTCGGTGCAACATGTTCACTGATGGGAGCTGAGTACAACGGAAGGTTGCAGTCGAATGAAGGGTCTATTAGTATTGTAGGTCGAGTAGAATTATCGCTTCTAGTGCAAAATTCGGGATCGATCACGGCAGGATCACTTCATGTACTTAACGGCTTTGAAAATGATGGGATCATTATTTGCACTGACTCATTGATCAATGGGGTTCCGGAATTTCAGGCGATTTCCAATAACCATATTAACGCAATTGTTGAGACACAAAATTTTCTGAATCATCAGAGTTGCGAGATCCGTGACCAAGGGACCATTTGTATTTCAGGTACGTCGATCAATAATGGCACATTAGGGAACTTCGCACACATCTGCGACACATCCCCAACAACAACCGAATGGCCGTATTTGGATGTCAATACTGGAATTGTGGAGAGCTCAGTGATCATTTGCCAACTGGGTCTGTGCTCGGTCGGTATCGGTGAGTACAGTAACCTGGCGCAACTAACAGTTTACCCCAACCCAAGTAGCGATGCAGTGGTGATGGAGTTGGGGTCAGCGGCTGTTAAGTCGATCGAACTTGTGGATGGATCAGGTCGAATAATACGTACAATGCAAGGGCCATTTCGCGAGCAAGTAACGATGCAACGCATGGGTCTGGAAGCTGGATGCTACATCGTCATGGCCTATGATGCCCAAGGAAGTTTGTTGGGTCGAAGCCAGGTCATTTTCGTGGATCCTTGAGCAATTGTTCCAGTGATCAGTAGAGGGTGAACGGAGGTTACCATTCACCATTCACCTATCACTATTCGCTATTCACCACTAGGTCACTCCTTCTTCTTGAATAACCGATCAAAGAACCCTGGGTCTTTCTTCACCTCTTCCTCGATCTCGGTGTAATCCGTTGGTTTGGTATAATCAGGTTGCGGAACCGCTTCCACTGGTTCTTCATTTGGTTTGAACAGGCCTTCGAAGAAACGCTCGATCGCGGTTCCACTGCGACGTGCGTCACAATCCAGATCCACTTCCGTATTCGCTAACCAATCGAACGACCGGATATACCGCTTGCGCAGATCAGGTGCTTTTTCAATGTCCTTCAGTACAAGGCCAACGATCGGCAACGCCAAATGACCACCCGTTCCATTCGCGCCTTGGAAATGCACGTCCGGTTCAAACGCTCCTACCCAAGCCCCTACGACAAGACCTGGCGTATAGGTCACGAACCATGCATCGCTGTAGTTCTGTGAGGTACCGGTCTTCCCTGCAAAAGGCCCCGTGATCCCATACCGGCTTCGCAGTGCTGTTCCGGTTCCTTGGTCCACTGCACGTTGCAACATGGTGGTGATCGTTGCTGCGGTCGCCTCGCTCACGGCCACGGAACTTCGCGATGGTTTCGCTTCGTAGATCACCTTTCCTTTCGCATCCGTTATACGTGAGATCAGTTGTGGACGAACGCGTCTGCCTTTCATTGCGAACGCTCCGTATGCCGGAACGATCTCCGTGAGCGATACGTTGGTAGCGCCCAAGGCCACCGCAGGTTTTGCAGCTTCGCCATATGGTATGCCGAGTGACTTCATCGTCTGCCGAACGGTATCCACTCCGGTCCTGAAATAGAGATCGACCGTGGGTCGGTTCATGCTTTTGGTGAGCGCATACCAGAGCGCAACTTCACCACCGATCGTGTCCCGATCGAAATTGTCCGGTGCCCAGTCCTCGAATTCTGCGTAGGTCTTTTTCTCATTGTCCAAATAGGTGCAGGGCAACATGCCACGCTCCAATGCTGCGGCATAGATCACTGGCTTAATGGTGCTTGCGATCGGATGCCGTGCTTGCACAAGATCATAAGGCAAATAGCGATGGTCATTCCCACCTACCCAAGCACGTACGGCACCGTTACTGGGGTCCATCATCAATACAGCGCCGTTCAACAAGGTCCGGTAATGCCAGAGGCTGTCGCGGTAGCTCAACGTGTCCACCACGCGTTGTTCGTGTTCGTAGATCTCCGTGATCAATTGTGCATTCGCTTTCCATTTCTTGGAAGGCTTTTTATTCTGCCGCTGTTCCCAATACTTCCGCGCTTTCGAACCGCGTAGTTCGCGATCCAACTTGGGTTGCATCGTCGATAAATGCTCATGAACCGCTCTGTATGCACTGAGCTGCAACGCCGGGTCCAAGGTGGTCGTAATGCGAAGACCGTCTTTCTTCAGATCGTACTTCGTTCCGCTTTTTTTCTCGATCCCCTGCAGGATTACATCCGCTTCCTGCTGCACTTTCGCATTGAAGTAACCGTAACGATCGAATGCATCCACTCCAGAATAGCGAAGGAGGATCGGCAGTTTTTTTAGACTGTCCTCAGCAGTTGACGTAAGGTAATTACGACCCTGCATCAAGCCCAACACTTGATCTCTTCGATCTTTGGAATTCTTCGGATTCAGTCTTGGATTGTAGGTGGTGTTCGCTTTGAGCATGCCCACCAGTACGGCGCTTTCCTGCACGTTCAACCGGTTCGTGGTTTTGCTGAAATAACGATGCGCCGCAGCTTCGATCCCATAAACATTTTCTCCGAAAGGAACCGAATTGAAGTAGAGGACGAGCACCTCGTTCTTCGTGAGCATCCGCTCCAAACGTTGCGCTACCAAAGCCTCCTTCATCTTGTTCACCGGCGTGGTGAGCATGCCGTGTTTGCCACGACCATACAGGTTCTTAATAATCTGTTGCGAGATGGTGCTGCCGCCGCCGCCACTTCTGTCACGACCCAATAACGTACGGAAGAATACACGCACGTACGATCTGCCGTCCACCCCTTCATGGGAGAAAAATCGGGCATCCTCCGTAGCGACCAACGCGTTGATCAAATGCTGTGGAAGGTCCTCGAATTTTACGCTGGTACGATCCTCTGCGAAGATCTTTCCAATAGTGGATCCATCATATCCAAGGATCAACGTGGCCTGCTCATGTCTGATCTCCTTGAAATCGTCCTCAGAGGGCAACTCGCCGAACATGCCGCTGCGCACGCTTTGCATGAACGCGAAGAATCCGATCAAAAGCACTGCCAACAGGATCAATAGGAACTTGACCCAATTCACGCGCACTCCTGTGCCTTTCTTCTTGGCCTTTTTCTTGGGCTTCGCGGCCATCACCTACGGTAATTCACCCCCCGCCAAGTATTCATCCTTGAACAAAAGATCACTCTCGTAAGGATAGCGCGCTACATGCAAAGCCTTTACGCGCTCGTATAACAGCTTGCGCAGCCCATCAATATTCTGGCGATCGGCAGCGCTTATGAAAATGACCTCTTCGCCTTCCATTCGCGCCATCCATGTGCTTTTCAATTCTTCCAACGTGAACTGGTCCACACGTTTCGGAGCAAGGTCGTCAGGGTCATGCGGCGTTGGGCGGTAAGCATCGATCTTGTTGAACACAACGATGACAGGCTGATCACCGGCCCCGATCTCATTCAACGTTTGCTTCACGGTCGCGTACTGCTCCTCGAAGTTGTGGTGACTGATATCCACGACATGCAACAAGAGATCCGCTTCGCGTGTTTCATCCAACGTGCTTTTGAAACTCTCGATCAATTGTGTGGGCAGCTTCCTAATGAACCCTACCGTATCGGACATCAGGAAGGGCAGGTTGCCCAGCACGATCTTCCTTACGGTGGTATCCAGCGTAGCGAACAATTTGTTCTCAGCGAACACTTCACTCTTGCTCAACAAGGTCACCAATGTGCTCTTACCAACGTTCGTATAACCCACAACGGCCACGCGGATCAATTTGCCGCGGTTGCCACGTTGGGTGGCCATTTGGCGATCGATCTGCTTCAGCTGTTCTTTCAATAGTGAGATGCGGTCGCGTACCAATCGACGGTCGGTCTCGATCTCTTTTTCACCAGCACCACCGCGTGTTCCGGTGCCGCCACGTTGCCGTTCCAAGTGTGTCCACAATTTTGTGAGACGGGGTAACATGTATTGGTTCTGCGCCAACTCTACTTGCGTCTTCGCGTGCGCCGATCGTGCTCTTCGAGCGAAAATATCAAGGATCAACCGTGGCCTATCGAGTACCGGTATACCCAGCACTTTCTCCAGATTCCGCTGTTGCGCTGGGGAGAGTTCATCGTCAAAGATCACGGAATCCGCTCCGTGTTCCTCGACCCATGTCTTTATTTCATTCAGTTTGCCACTCCCGATATAATAGCGCCCATCGGGTCTTTGCAATCGTTGCGTGAAACGCTTCAAGGTCTTGATGTCTGCTGTCGTTGCAAGGAATTCCAGCTCATCCAGGTATTCCTTGAGCTGTTGTTCATCCTGCTTCTCAGTGATCAGGCCAATAAGCACAGCGGTCTCGGTCTTCCCCGAGAACTCCAACGGATCCATCATTCTGTCTTGCGAAGGGACTGCACGTATTCAGCGACAGCTTCGATCTGCTTGGTTGTAAGGATGTTCTCGTATGGAACCATGTTGCCTTTGCCGTTCGTGACCATTGAAATGATCTCTTCCTTGGATAATACCGATACGGAAAGGTCCTTCGCTTCTCCCATTCCAAGATCACCCGTACTGCCGTGACACAATTTACAATTGGCTGCGTAGATCTCAGCACCATTCGTGCCTTTACTAGCTAATGTGTCGGGAGATGGATCCGTTCCGCTGCTACAAGCAATTATCGAGATCGTGAAGAGGATGGGGAGTACGATCGGTCGCATCAGAGCCATTGATACATGTGATTGAACTTTGCCATGAATGGCCAAGGGATCATTGCGAACATGAGTAACAAGCCGATCAAGTAGAACACTGCAATTCGTAGTTGTTTGGAGGATTCAGTATTCGTTTTCTTACTTAGAACACGACCGATCGTTATCAACGCAACTGCGACAATCATCGTACCGATGTGTTCCATTTTCCAGAAACGAAGCATGTCCGAACCTGCTCCGAACCGCTCTTCGAATGAGCCATATCGCGTAACGTATAGCAAGAGCCCGATGACCAGCTGAACATGGCAAAGGATCATCCCAATAATTGCCGCCGCCCGTTCCCATGAAAGGATCGGTGACTTTGTGAGATAGCCACGCAGGGCAGCAAAACCCGCAACTGCAACGGTGCCGAGTACGGCATAGCGTAGCAGACTGTGTATAAAGGCAAAGAATTCCATAATGGTCGAAGCGTTGATCTGGTTCCGGAGAGCGGCGCGAATTTAAGGCCACAGGGGTTAGGTCCTAGGAGGTGGTCCGTGAATTTCGACAAGATCCGGTGTTGCGTGTGTCCCGGTGGAACGCTACTGAGACCTATTGACGCGCAATGGTCTGGCATATCTTGGGCGTGAATTATGCGAAGATCGTTGACCGTAGTGATCGTATTCGTGTCGGTGATCACAGCAATGGTGATCTGGTGGAACATTGCGATCCACCGAACTGAATTGCCGGGATCCGTTGCCGAATATGATCAAGTCGATGCATTGCTTACGTCACTCGGACCACCCATGCACAACGGTGTTCCGGAACGTATGCAACGCTTGTTCCCGGAAGGTGAGGCGTTCAGTTATGCGTTGTATGGCCTTGCAAATTGTAATTCAGCGCGTTGGTGTGATCATGATCTGAAACTGAAACGGATCGATCAAGCGCGTTGGGCGTTGAATGCATTGGAAAGTGAACGTGTTCGCGGACGTTTCCCGGAGTTGTTACCACCAGAACATGGCATTTTTCATGCAGGCTGGTCGGCGTATTTGCACGGGTCCATTCTGCAAACTACCGGGATCGAAGCTATTTCCATTGAAGAGCGTCACGCGTTCATTCGGCGTTGTGATACGATCGCGTCCACCTTCATTCACGCGCCTACACCATTCCCGGAGTCATACAATGGCATGGCTTGGCCAGCGGATGCAACAGTCGCAATGGCGGCATTGGCGCTCCATGATCGCATCCTTCTCGACAGGTTCTCGGATGTGCGCCGGACTTGGGTGCAACACGTGCGGCGCAGCATGGGTCAGAACAAGGGAGTAGCCCACGAATGGGATCCGGAGACCAACTCTGCGTTACGTGAAATGCGTGGGTCTTCGTTGGCATTGATGTGCCTCTTGTTGCCTGAGATCGATAGCACGTTCGCTAAAGAACAGTTCATTACATTTTCAGGTTATTTTTTCGACGAGATCCTTGGCGTGCCGGTTGTCAACGAATTTCCCAAGAACAATAAGGGTGCGGGCGATATCGATTCCGGGCCATTGATCTTCGGCACCGGACCAGTGGCTATGATCGTTGGCGCTGGTGCGTGCAGAGCGAATGGCGATGTGTTCCATGATCTGGAAATGAGCAGCACCGTCGACGGTTTCGGTTTTCCACTAGGTACCGATGAACGGCGCTACTTATTCGGTGCAATGCCGATCGCCGATCTGTTCATTGCATGGTGCCGATCGCAACCGGTGCGCGCATCCATGGAGCGACCAAGCCCGCGATTCCTGCGGTTCCATTGCTATTCGTTGTTCCTGCTTTTCCTGATCTGGTTACCGCCCTTCATTTGGTGGCGCAGGCAAAGGCCCGTGCGGTGATCAGCGAAGTTCAATAACCCAACTTCCCTCGAACGCGATCAAGAACCCCGCGTGCAACAACAGTTGCTATTTCGGCACCGATCTTTAGTTGTTCATCCAGTGTGGGAAGATCATTCATCAAGCGGTCGTACTCCGATCGTTCGTTCTTGAACACATCAAGAAGTACGGCGAGCAATTCCTTTTTCGCGTGGCCGTAACCATAACCACCAGCTAGGTAATTCTTACGCATGGTCTCGGTACCTTCCGGAGATCCCACTAAACGATATAGCGCAAAAACCTTGCATGTATCCGGATCCTTGGGTTCTTCCAACGCTTTGCTGTCGGTCATGATGTTCATGACTTCCTGCTTGAGTTGTTTCTCCGGCGCGAAAAGGCTCAGCAGATTGCCTCTACTCTTGGACATCTTCTCCCCATCGGTACCGGGAACCGTCATCACATTCGTGTCGATGAGCGAATCGGGTAACACAAATGTTTCACCCATTTGATGGTTGAACCGTTCCGCGACATCCCGTGTCATCTCGATGTGTTGTTTCTGGTCCTTTCCTACGGGTACCACGTTCGCATCGTACAACAGAATATCCGCAGCCATCAGCATGGGATACGTGAACAGGCCCGCATTCACATCCTCCAACCGGTCCGCCTTATCCTTGAAACTATGTGCCAATGCCAACCGCGAGTAGGGGAAGAAACAGCTCAGATACCACGTCAATTCAGCCGTCAAAGGCACATCGCTCTGGCGGTAGAAAACCGTCTTCTTAAGATCGAGTCCACAAGCCAGCCAAGCCGCTGCCACGCCGTACGTATTGGTACGCATGATCGCAGGATCCTTGATCTGTGTTAGACCATGCAGGTCCGCGATGAACAGGAAGGATTCGTTCTTGGTATCGTTCGCCATGGCAATTGCCGGACGGATAGCGCCAAGAACATTACCCAAGTGTATGGTGCCGGTCGATTGGATCCCGGTCAGAATTCGTGCCATGGGTCCAAATTTAGCGCGACATCTTCCGTTGGGCAGGACTTTCCGCGAAATGGCCGGTACCGCAAGTCGCTCAGAAAGGTCGGATTATCTTCGCGACCCTTTTTGGGACCATGGGTCAGAGCGTTGATAATGAATTCCGGTCGCGGATCCTTACCCCACAGGATCGCGTAGCCACTAGTGAGAGCCGCAGGAATACGGTGTTCAAGCTGGTCTTCATGCCGCTACGTGTGCTGTACAAGGTGTGGTTCGCACTGGTCTTTTTTCTGTCGTTGGCGATCCTTTATATCCCATTCAGGATCCTCTTGCACCGTCCGGACCGCTATCAACGGGCATTCCGACTGAAGCGCTGGTGGGCTTATTTCCTGCAATGCGGTTCCGGTGTGTTCGTTCGGATCGAGCGCAGAGGTGAGTTGCCTGAAGCACCGTACATCATCTGTTGCAATCACAGCAGTTACCTGGACATCATCCAGATGTACAATGTGGTGCCGCACTATTTCCTGTTCATCGCGAAATATGAACTGCTCAATTGGCCGCTCTTCAACATCTTTTTCAAGAACATGAACATCACGGTGAACCGCAGTGATCGCAGTTCGGCCGCGAAGGCATTCCGCAAAGTCGCGCAGGCCATTGACCGCGGCACCAGCATCGCCATGTTCCCGGAAGGAGGGATCCCACCGTTCGTTCCGCGCATGAAACCGTTCAAGGACGGCGCCTTTAAGCTTGCTATTGAAAAGCAGATCCCGATCGTACCCATCACCTTTCGCGATCATTGGCGCTTGCTCGGCGAACCCACTGAATTGTTCAGCAGAGGCAGGCCGGGGATCTCCCGCACCATCATTCATCCTGTTATTTCCACCAAAGGCCTTACTGAAGCCGATCTGGTAACTTTGCGGCAGGAGGTGTACCGCATCATCGAAGAACCTCTCTTGCAGGACCAATGAAGATCGACGAAAAGACCTTGGATAGGGTCGCGAAACTCGCACACCTGGATTTCAGTGACCCCGTTGCACGTACCGCCATGCTTGCCGATATGGAACGGGTGATCGGTTTCGTTGAAAAACTCAACGAGGTAGATACTACAGGCATTGAACCTTTGATCTTCATGACCGAAGAGAACGACGTGCTGCGCGAGGATGTCATCGTTCCGGAGGATATTGTATCCAAGGCCGATGCACTGAAGAACAGTCCGGTGAAGGACAGCGATTATTTCAAGGTTCCGCGTGTTGTGGACAAAGGGTAGGGGTGAAGTGTTCCGTACTTCAGTGCGCAGTAGTTGCGTGCTATCTGTTCGATCATAGTTGACCAGGTTGCCAAATACCCCGATCAAGGTATTTCAGTGCGCATTGCGTGATCTCACCTTTGCGGTTCATATGATCAGCTTTATGAACGCTCTTTTAATTGGTGGTATTGGTCGGTTCTTCAGGTATTCAAGCGTCGCTTTTCTACCAGTGCTTTTTGGTTTAGCACCTGTGTGGGTGGTCGCTCAAACTGGAAGTGTATCAGGAGCCGTAACGGATGAACAGGGTGCCCCGATCCCCTTCGTTGGCGTATCTCTGGGGCCGAACGGATCAACGATCGTTGCTGATGCGAATGGTAAGTTCGGTTTCAATGCACTTGCTCCCGGATCCTATTCCGTTCGCTACACCAGCGTAGGCTATGAGGTGGTGGAAAAACAGATCCAGGTCACGAACGGCGCTGTAACGAATGTTGCTCAGCCCCTTGCTGAAAATGTAGTTGACCTTAAGGCCTTTTCAGTGCTTAGTTCCATCACTGGTGGAAGTGGTCCTTCCCGCACCATGGCCGGTTCGGCATGGTACATTGGTCCGAAGGAGATCGAAGCACAGGCAACTACCGACATTCACCGCCTGTTACGGTCCGTGCCCGGCGTGAATATCCAAGAGGAAGATGGTTTTGGCCTTCGCCCGAATATTGGACTGCGCGGTGCCGGTTCTGAGCGCTCGTCCAAGATCACTTTGATGGAAGATGGTGTGTTGATCGCCCCTGCACCGTATGCCTCACCGGCCGCCTATTACTTTCCGGTAACTGGTCGTATGCATGCTGTGGAGGTGGTGAAAGGCAGCAGCCAAGTGCGCTACGGGCCACTGACAACAGGCGGTGCGGTAAACCTGATCTCGACACCGGTCCCGGATAAAGAGCAAGCGATGCTCGGCATGTGGGGCGGATCATTCGGTACGCGGAATTTGCACGCCAATGCAGGCGCTACTGTTGGTCGCCATCAATTCTTAGCGGAAACTTTTCAGCAAGGATCTGATGGATTCAAGCAATTGAGCAATGGAGGAAATACTGGATTTGATAAGCAGGATTATCTCGGTAAGTGGCAATGGACCTCATCGGATTCCGGACGCGTGCAACATGCAATTGCCGTGAAAGCGGGATACACCAAAGAGAACAACAACGAAACCTACCTCGGGCTTACAGCTACTGACTATGCGAATGATCCCTATTCGCGATATGCCGCTTCAGCAAAGGACAATATGCGTTCGGAACATGATCTTGCAAGTGTGCGGTATGCACTGCGCCTCAAGAAGGGTCCCGAGATCGCTGCGACATTCTACAGAACGAACACCTTTCGCAACTGGTACAAATTGGATAAGGTGACCGACAGCACTGGGACGTCAACCGGGATCAGTGAATTGCTAAGCGATCCACAGGCACATTCCGACGCGTTCAATACGCTGCGCGGAAATACATCCGCGGATGATGCTCTTTCGATCAAAGCGAACAACCGCAATTACCAATCGTCCGGTGCGCAACTGATCGTTACGCATACGATCCAACGCGCGAAAACAAAGCAGGGTCTTGAAGCTGGGGTCCGTTTGCACAGTGATTACATGGATCGCTTTCAATGGACCGATGGATGGCGCATGAACAACGGCGAACTTTATCAGACCAGCAGTGGTGTGCCTGGAACGGAAAGCAACAGGATCGCGACGGCCGATGCGATCGCGGCGCATGCAGCGTACGATCTGGACCTCGGTCGTCTTGCCATTCATCCTGGCATTCGCTACGAGCATATCGTTATGGCGCAAGATGATTTTGGAAAACAAGATCCCGGGCGCACAGGAAATGCATTGGGCACCACTACGAATACAGTGGATGTGTGGATACCCGGTATAGGTGCTGATCTTGAATTGAGCAAATTGGTCAGCGTGTTCGCAGGTTTACACAAAGGCTTCTCTCCTCCGGGTGTTCAACCGGGCACGTTGCCGGAATCCAGCATCAATTACGAGTTGGGTGTTCGCGTGGAGCGCACGGGTCTGAATGTGCAATTGATCGGCTTCCTGAACAACTACAGTGAGATGCTCGGTAGCGATCTAGCAGCAGCCGGAGGAAGTGGTACGGGTGATCTTTTCAACGCCGGAAAAGCAGTGGTGCAAGGCGTGGAATTCTATGCGAATTGGGATGTGCTGAACGGGTTGAGTACGCGGATGCGCATGCCGCTATCGGTTGCATACACGTTCACTGATGCGCGATTCGGTTCCAGTTTCAATAGCAGTTTCGAACCATGGGGCAATGTGCTGGAAGGTGATCGCATACCATATACTCCAACGCACCAGATCAACGGACGGCTCGACCTTGTTACAGGAAAATTCACTTGCGGCATTAGTGCAAACTATCAAAGCGAAGTAGCAACGGTTACCGGTTCACTCAACGATGCCAACACAACGATCATCGCCGCGCGAACGATCGTAGATGCGAATGCGTCGTACCGTTTCAACGCGCACTTCGAGGTGTTCAGCACGGTAGCGAACCTTGGTAACACCGTGTACCAAGCAGCGCAACTACCCGCAGGCTACCGACCCGGAATGCCGCGGATGGTGCAGGGTGGCGTTCGGTTGCGGTTCTGAGAACGTTATAGGTGATCCTTGTGGATCGGCGTGAAGACCATGTTTGGGATGATGCGCATTCAAAGGCCGAAGGGTTCTCCGCCATGCAGCGGAAGACCACTGCGGAGGCTCGACCGCGTGGGTTAACCCTGCGCGGATTCAAATGTTGCTTGTTTGGGGCGGTTTTTTGTGGTTCTCTTGGAGTTTTGTAATGCGGGGTTTGTGCTATTGAAGACCGAAGATTGATTGTATAACATCAAGGCTATCGAGAACAATATGAAGACCCCCTCCTACTTGCATTTGGGCGCAATATGTTTCCGCTTCAGGTGAGTCCATGACCGGTACAGTAGTTCCGTTAGAAAATACTAAGCAGGTATTGCACGATTGCACTGCGTTATTTTTGCACGGCAGTGGGACAATGTCATAGGCTTTAGGCAACGTTGTGCGGTCTTCGTACGCGAATAAACGATCACTGTTTTCAACGAGGAATAGGCTTAACGTACTGTCTGCTGAAATGTGCAACAAGGTCTTGCAAGGGAAGTTGACAATTTTAGTATGTCCGTTGGACAGTGCCGTTTGCTGATTAATGGTGTCAACTTGTGAAGACGGTTTCGTACTCCTAACGTTAATTGTATCTGGATTTTGGCAAGCCAACAGACACAATGAAAGAATAATGGCGAAACTTTTAAACCTCCGAAGGGTCTGTCCGGTCCTGGCTTTGAGCCGGGACGGCGGACGACCCTGTGACTCAATAGCGGAATCGTTCATGACCTTCCAAATCTAAGGTAATGTAGACACGCAAACTATTAGCTTGGTTTGGGTACCCTTTTAGCAGCCGAAGGGTTCTCCGCCATGCGGTGGAAGCATCTACGGAGGCTCGTTTCGCGATTCCCCCTGAGGTGGATTAGAGTCGGGCTTCAAGCTATTGACCCGATTTGGTCAAGTTGGAAAATATGGTTGCATCATCCATACGATTGTCCCAGATCAAAAGTATCTTGACACTATCGGAATCAACGGAATAGAACAAGGACACGTTCTTATGCATTACCAACTTTCGAAATTCAGAGCCTTCAACTACAACGCCAATTCCGGGATACACTGCGATACTATGGATCGAATCGTCGATCATGGAATGAAGATCATCAACGATCGTTTCGTCCCACATTCGCCTGACATATTCCGTCAACTCCACCAACGAGCGCGCAGCTAGGGGCGTCCAAACAACCTTCTTGGTCATTTCCGATCCTTCAACAGATCCTTCACCGAGGTGTGCTCAACGCAACCAGAAAGATCCGTTTCGGCAGAGATCCTTAAGAGTTCCATGATCTTTTCAGGAACGGCAACCGTAGTGGCATTCTTGAGCGAATCAAGATGATCCAATACAACTTTATCATTGACCGAGTTGATCCAATTGATAAGCTCGATCTTTTGTTGTTCCAAATTCATACAAGCAAATTTATGGCATTTGGATCAAGCAAGGTGAAGGGGCCATATTCACTTAGCCTGTGGCTCAATAGCGGAATCGTTCAGATCATTCCAAATCTAAGGCAAGGTGGACACGCAAACTATCAGCTTGGTTTGGGCTTCCTCAATGCGCTCGCCCTCACACCTTAACCACTCCATTCCGATAAAGATCAAGCGCGTCCTTCAATATGCCCGTGATCGTATCCATCGGAAGGTCCGCAGTTCGTGCAAGTCTGTCTCGACCCCTGCGAGATCCTATTTGCTGATGACAAGGGTTCTTGTATCTGCCAACTTGGATCCGTGAACAGTGTTGTTGAACAAGTTGCATCCACAGGTTTGATCATATAGCGATCAAATGGAGAACTCATCATCAACTCTAAAATTCCGCTTAACGAGGCTGTTTGCCGATTATTCACCCCTGCCGGACAATTGATCGATGAAAAGAACGTAACAGCAGGCAGTCAGTGGCATATTCCGGTGACGGCTGAGGAGCATTTCATTTTCGTAACGCTTACCACTGCAGAGGGAGTTCATGTTGGGAGGAACTGATCGCGATACACCTTTATCAGCCGCAGTGACGATGCAATACTAGAGGCTGCGGAGGTAGAAAAATACATTCAGAACCTCGGCAAGTCACCTATGCAGGGATCCTGCCGCACCCGCAGTTCCACAGGATCTCGAAGCGCAGACCCGCGCGGGTTCATAAAGTAGGGAACAATGAAAAGTATGGCTACGGTCCGCTCCAAACTGTGTGCGGATCGTGCGAAGAATAGACCGTGAATTATTTCGGCCGTACCAGGTCCATTCCGCACTTGGGGCATTTCGCCGGCCCGTCGGAAACCTCTTCGAGGTGCATGGGGCAGTAATATTGGCCCGTTCCTTTCAATTGAGCCATCCGAGGTTGCGCGGTGAAGAAGCGGAATGAAAGCCCAATGGTGGTGGTGTATTGCGAGCCGACCTGCGTGTAATATTCAGAGGTTTGCATACTCTGATAGAGTGGCACATCAGTGGCGGCATAAATGGTGAACTTGCCTTTGGTAACACTGATCTGGGGAGTGAGGAAGAACTTCTTGTAGCCCGTTGCTTCAGGAAAGTACGTGGAGGGGCTTCCGAAAAGAAGAACGGACGCATTCATCCGCATCCGTGCAACGGTCTCGTAACGGGCTTGCAAGGTGATGCCCAAGCGATCAAGGAATGTTCGGCTCACGAACAATGCCACGCTCGCATAGTCCCCCAATTTTTCGCCGTTCGGGTTCCACCCTTTCTTGATGTAGATGGCGCTCGCGAACACGTTGAGCTTCGATCTGAAACCGTGGTGAAGGAACGTGTAGAAGATAAGGTCCTGGGCGCCCGAGGATAGCTGTACCGACGTTGGCTTCGTTACATAATAGGTATGTCCCGAAAAGGGCTCAACACTTCCAGTTGAATCGTTGTACGATCCAAGTGGGATCTTGTAGCCCAAGCCAATGGTTATCTCGTTGGTGGTCCCTTTTGCTTCGTTATTCTTCTTGTAGATATCGTACTTGGGAAAAACCACAAGATCGCCAATTCCCGAGGAGGTATACGTGGTGGCAGGATCGCTCGCCAGACCGACCTCCTTCTTCAACAAATAGTATCCGCTCTCCAACGACAAGGTCAAACGTTCCGAAATACCATAGGCCAATTTGAAGTACTCGTACTGACTTTGAAAGCTGTCGAAGGTCCGGTCGCTGGCACGTTGATCATTTTTGTAGAACCTATTCGTGTTGATGAACTGGAAGTTGGTATTGAGTTCCATCTGCCGTTCCGCCAAAACCCCCTGAGCAGCTCCTCCTGCAATGCAACTTCCGCTGCCGCCGGCACAGCACTGGGCCTGGATCCGCACAGGAAGGAGCACCATCGTTGCGACAAAAAGTACCAGAATGGCGATCGATCCCTTTATCATCCGGAGCGGTGGTTCCTCAGCCAACTATGCCAACATCAATGGAAGTCGTCCTCATTTCCATCTCCCATACCACACTAATGGGCGATGACCATGTTGATGAACGCGTTCTGCGTTCCATCAGAGAGTTTTACCAGGTACACGGCAGCTGGAATAGCATCGGTGGCGAGTTCGATGCTGTGTACGCCTGCTGAAAGGCGTCCGCCATACACGTTCTTCACCAGCTTGCCTGAAAGGTCATACAGGTCAAGCGTTACATCGGCCGATCGTGCAAGGGTGAATTTGATCTGCGCATTGTCCACTATTGGATCGGGATAAACGTTGAGTGAAGAAGCCAATTCGCTTTGTTCCTGTATACCCGTTGCCAACAAGGCAGCATCGATCCCATCCTGAAGATCGGTGATATTGACCGTATTGTTCACATTGTAAAAGACCGTGTGACCGCCCCCGCCAAGAACAACGATCTTCGGCATACCAGCGGAGCCATAGTCGCCCATGTTGATCGCAGCGTCGGAAAAGGTGACTGCATTCGTAAGACCTGTGGAATTCTTCCAACTGTTGAGCGAAGTGCAACTGGTATTCGCAAAGTCATCGCAGAGATACATCCTCACCTTGTCCGGGTTGGATGATTGATAGCTCTCCACCACATTGTACGTGGTCAAGGATGGCCCGGTGCATGCGCCACAAGGCATTACCCAAACGAGCACGATCACCTTGCCCGCGTCGAGTTCAGCAAAGAGTTCGTGTGGCACATTGGAGCAATCGTTGCAGTTGAAGTTGGTCGCGGTCTGCGCAGAAGCTAAAACGGTGGCCACACTCAGAACCATAGTGAGGAAATGTTTTTTCATTGGTTGGATCCTTTGGTTGATGATGATCGGACTTGTAGTATCAGCGTGCAAGCTAACCGTTCACGGCGGTTACTGTGGTTGTGATGATCCAGATATGAATGTTCTTTTAGGCAGGAACCTTGGATTCCCAGATATTCACTGATCTGGAGGGCATTTTCTGAGCGGCGTTGCCCTTGTTGGATCTGGATCTATTCGATCCTTTGCTTCACGCTTCCGCAAGTCCTCATCATGTTGCCATAAAAAGGGTCTCGAAGCGAAGAGTCTGCGCGGGTTAAAAGGCTACCGTCAATTTGCATGGACGCACTTCCCTACCCACCCAACTTCACCCACTTCAACCGCAAACTATTGCTCACCACACTTACACTACTGAACGCCATGGCGGCACCGGCGATCATGGGGTTGAGCAGGAAGCCGTTGATGGGATACAACAATCCGGCGGCGATGGGGATGCCGATGATGTTGTAGATGAAGGCCCAGAAGAGGTTCTGGCGGATGAAGGAGACGGTCTTGCGCGAGAGGGTGATGGCACGCGGAATTGTATTCAGATCGGTGCTGATCAGCGTCATGCGTGCGACGTCCATGGCGATGTCGCTGCCCTTGCCCATGGCGATGCTGACGTCGGCCTTAGCAAGTGCTTCGCTGTCGTTGATGCCATCGCCGACCATTGCGACTACTTCGCCTTGTTGCTGCAGGCCGTGAACAAATGCGGCCTTGTCCTTCGGGAGTACTTCACTGCGGAAGTGTTCGATGCCCACTTCGCGCGCTACTGCTTGTGCGGTGCGTTGGTTGTCGCCGGTCTGCATGTAGACTTTTATGTTCTCTTTTTTCAGCCGTGCGATTGCCTCTTTGGCGGAGGGTTTGATGCGATCCGCAATGGCGATGGCGGCGCGCACTTCCTTTTCATCAGCGAACCAGATGACGGTGTTTGCCGCATCACCCCAACTGCGTTCTTTTTCACGGCGCTCAGCAGGGATGGAGATGCCGTGCTCTTCCAACAATCGGCGGTTCCCGACGAGCCATGTGGTGCCGCCTGCCTGTCCGGTAGGCAGGTTGAGGGTGGCTTTGATGCCTTTGCCGGTCAGGTCTTCGAAGTTGGTGAATGGTGATGGGTGAATGGTGAATGGAGGCCCCGGCTCTGTCCGTTCACCATTCACCATGTACCATTCACCTTTTCTCAGATACCGCACAACTGCTTCCGCCAACGGATGCGTTGATCGCGATTCGATCGCTAACAACGCATTCGCAACTTCTGCATCTTCTAACCCGATGGCTTCTACGACTTCCGGTTTTCCTTCGGTGATGGTACCGGTCTTGTCGAGCACGATCGCGGTGATGTTACGTGCACGTTCCAGGCTCTCGGCGTCCTTGATGAGGATGCCGTTCTCGGCACCCTTGCCCATGCCGGCCATGATCGCAGTGGGCGTTGCAAGACCGAGTGCGCAGGGGCATGCGATCACGAGAACGGTGACCATGGCGAGCAGTCCTTGCGTGAACGCGTGTTCGCCACCGAGCACCCACCAACCGATCGCGCTGAGCACCGCAATACCGATCACCACTGGCACGAAGACCGAAGCGATCCTATCCACCAATTTCTGCACGGGCGCTTTGCTGCCTTGCGCATCCTGCACGGCGCGGACGATCTGAGCGAGCAACGTTGCAGCGCCCACTTTTTCAGCGGTCATGCGCAGGCTTCCTTTCTGGTTAATGGTACCGGCGAGCAGCTTGGCGTTCGCACTCTTCGCAACGGGGATCGGTTCACCGCTGATCATGCTTTCATCCACGTAGCTGTCACCGTCGATCACGGAACCATCCACCGCAATGCTTTCTCCCGGTCGCACGAGCAACACATCACCGATCGTGATCTCCGCGATGGGCACTTCCTGCGGTTGACCATTTGCATCCTCGCGCATCACAGTGCTCGGTCGTAGTCCCATCAGTTTCTTGATCGCACTGGAGGTTCCTGCCTTCGCACGTTCTTCCAAATACTTGCCAAGGAGAATGAAGGTGATCACCACCGCAGCTGCTTCGAAATAAACGTGCGGCTCCAGTCCGCGGCTGGTCCAGAACGAAGGGTTCAATGTGTTGAAGACGCTGAAGCCATACGCCACACCGGTGCTAAGCGCAACAAGTGTATCCATGTTGGCGCTGCGGTGCTTGGCCTGTTTCCATGCGTTGATGAAGAACTGCCTTCCGAAGATGAGCACGACCGGTGTAGCGAGCAGCCACTGCACCCACGGTGACCATGACGCATGCATGTACACCATGCCCGCGATCATCAGCGGGATGCTGAGCGCGATGCTTGCGAAGAGCTTCTGCTTCAGCGCGGTCATACGCTTTTGTTGCAGCGCTTCAAGATCTACTTGGCTGTCACCGTCGGTCTCCAACAGCAGATCGAACCCACCTTCCTGTACCGCCTTCTGCAGGTCGGTTTCGCTGCTCACTTCCGGATCGAAGGTTACTTGCGCGGTGTTGGTCGCGAGGTTCACGGAAGCGGTGGCAACACCGGGCTGGGCCTTCAACGCCTTCTCTACGCTCAGCACACAGCTGGCGCACGTCATACCCGTTACCGGGTAGCTGCGTTTGAGGGGTACGGTGGAAGTTGCCATGATCGTTGCCTACAAGGTACAAAGGAACCACCGATCCGTCTCCTTCAGCTTACATGAATGCAGGAAAGACTTATACCGGATCACCCTCGCGAAGTCTTTATGCGTTGGTTCGTTCCACGGATCGGCGAACAACGAATTGGCCGATGCCCTGTGCCATTGTTCGCATTCAGATCATACGGTCCATCCGGAAGACGGTAAAAAAGATGGCGGCGGCAAGGAGCACAGCGGTATCAATACCAAAAATGATCGCATGTGGAAGTGCACCTCGATACTTTCCCGCTAGGGTGAACACGCACAACACACAAACGCACAACGCACACAACGGCAACCATTGGTCCGCAACATACCACGTAATACCGCGGAACAGATATCCGTACCATTGGCGCATCCAATAGAGTAGCACGCACCCCGCAACAGCGAGATTCACCATGGGCACAAGTGGAAGCTCACTCATGCGGCGGAGCGCGAGCACGGCGACCACCAGATGGAGTGTGACCGCGAGCCACGATGTGGCGATGAGCAAGGCGTTGTTCATGGTGCGTTCGGTTCAATGTCCTTTCTGGCCCGCAAGGTCCGCAAAGATGCTATACCAAGGTCATGCGCGCACTATCCACGGGCTCGGCACGGATATAAAACCGCTGAAGAAGATCGGTGTTGCAACGTTCGGTGGATCAGTTGCAAATGCATAGCACCATCAACCACAGTTCGTGCAAGCCCATCAGGAATTCGTGTTAGTCCGCTTCACCAGTTAGGCGGAACTTTGCACGCGGTTACGATCCTATCGAACATGCCCAACACCATCCATCACATCACTTCCATAAGCGAACTGCACGCGCTTTGTGGTTTTGATAAACCAACGCACCCGTTGATCTCGGTGATCGATGTGAGCAAATGGGAGATCGGCCCTGAATGGGTTGGTCGGAAGTTGCGGACTGACCTGTATTCCATCGCGCTGAAGGACGCCAGTTGCGGCATGGACTATGGCCGGAATACGTACGACTTCAATGAAGGTGTTTTGATCTTTACGGCACCGGACCAAGTAGCTTCCATCACCAAGCAACAGAAGTTGGGAGCGATCAATGGTTGGATGATCTTCTTCCACCCGGACCTTATCCGTAACATGCCGTTGGGAAAGCACATGGACGACTACGGGTTCTTCTCGTACGATGTGCATGAAGCCTTGCACCTTTCCGATGCCGAACAAAAAATAGTGAACGATTGCGTAGAACTGATCCGATCAGAGATCAGCGCGCGGATCGATGGCCACAGCCAACGCGTGATCGTGAATACCTTGGAACTTATCCTGAATTACAGTCTTCGGTATTACGAGCGCCAGTTCCACACGCGCTCGGCGCAGCACACCGATGTGGTGAGCCAGTTCGAGCACTTATTGAAGGACTACTACAAACAAGGCAAGTTCGTAGAGATCGGCATGCCTTCCATTGAACACTTCGCGGACCAAGTACACTTATCGCCGAACTACTTGAGCGACCTCTTGAAAAAGGAAACGGGCATGTCAACCCGGGATCGGATCAATCACTTCGTAGTGGAGAAAGCAAAAGATCTGTTGCTCAGTGAAGACGATGCCATCAGCGGGATCGCCTACCGGTTGGGCTTCACGTATCCGCATTACTTCAGTCGGCTGTTCAAAGCGAGAACAGGGATGACGCCGAATGAATACCGCAACCGGCCACTGCTCAACTGAGGGTCATTTCGGAAACTTCAGTGAAATGTGTTTGCCTTACAGGAATTGATGTTAAGCGGTTGCTTGTAGTTGATGGACTTTTGCACCCTAGAACGAAAAGAAGATGACAACGATAGATAGAACACGACCAGTGATGGTGACCGGCGCTAACGGCTATGTGGCCAGCTGGTTGGTAAAGCGCTTGCTGGATGATGGCCTTACCGTTCACGCCGCAGTGCGCAACCCGAATGACGAAAAGAAGATCGCGCATTTGAAGGAAGCGGCCGCGAAGTCGAGCGGGCAGATCAAATTCTTCGCAGGCGACCTGCTGAAGCCGGGGTCGTACAAAGCCGCGATGGAAGGCTGCGAATTGGTGTATCATACCGCATCGCCATTCACTACGACCGTAAAAGATCCGCAGAAAGAATTGATAGATCCCGCTGTGAAGGGTACGGAGAACGTGTTGCGATCCGCCACCGAAGTGGATTCCGTAAAACGTGTGGTCGTCACCAGCAGTTGCGCAGCGATCTACGGCGATGCCATTGATACGGTGAATGCACCCGGCGGTAAGCTCACCGAAGAGATCTGGAACACCACTTCTTCCTTGGAGTATCAACCCTATTCATTTTCTAAGACCTTGGCCGAGAAAAAGGCATGGGAACTAGCGAAGTCCCAAGACAAATGGGACCTGGTAACGGTGAACATGTCCTTGGTCATGGGGCCTGCCCTGAATCCCGGAAATACCACGTCGGAAAGCATCAACATTTTGAAGATGCTGGGTGGCGGTGAAATGAAAATGGGCGCTCCACGAATGGGTGTTGGCCTAGTGGATGTCCGCGATGTCGCTGAGGCGCATTTCAAAGCTGGCTTTACACCAACCGCCAAAGGGAGGTACATCACCTCGGCACATTCCACCGATCTTTTGGAGATGGGTAAAGTGCTATTGCCCAAGTATGGCGATCGTTTCCCGCTACCAACGAAAGCGTTGCCGAAGTGGTTGCTGATGATCATCGGACCATTCACGAGCAAACTCTTCACACGTCCATTCATCCGCAAGAATGTTGATGTGCCATGGAATGCGGACAACTCCAAGATCAAGAAGGAGCTAGGAATGACCTTCCGTCCGATGAAAGAAACGATGGAGGATTCTTTCCAGAACCTGATCGATGAAGGCATCCTGAAAGCAAAATGATAGCGCACACGAACACATGGGCACAAGGAGATATCGCCCAAGGAAAATTGATGTTGATCGTGGGCGTTATCGTGTTCTTGGCAAGCATCCTTGCGTGGAGGAATGGAGGTGAAATGCTACGCGGAATGTTGATCCCCCTTGGCGTCATAGTGTTGATCTCCACGGGTTACGGCGGGTTGATGCAAGTGACCCGGCCTGCACATGCGACAGCATTTGCCCAGCGCTACCAGCAGGATCCGGAGGGTGCCAAAGCGGTGGAGATCGCACGCGTCGAGAATGACTGTACCAATTACCGCATGATGAATTTCATCTGGAGCACCATCTGTATTGCGGGGATCGCGTTGATCTTCCTCGCTGGTTCCGGCACATGGAAAGGGGTTGCACTTGGACTGATACTTTTGAGCAGCGTCGGTTTCGTGGCAGATAATTTTCTACACCATCGCGCGAAGGCCTATCTGAAAGCCATCGCATGAACAAGAACTGGTTCAAACGTAGGCGCACCTACGTTATGGGAGTTCCGGTACTCCTATTTCTTACCGGTAGCATCTTCGTGAACAGCAGTTCGGAATTCGGCGGAACGCCCAACAGCATGGATAAAAAGAAATATGAAATGTCGGCGAACTTCAGCAATGGAAAGTTCCAGAACATCCTGCCAACGAGCATGTCAATGTCCGCAAAGGACCTGGCAACGACCCTCTACGATTTTGTAGCAGGAGGTGACAACTTATCGCCGAAAAGCAAGATCCCCGTGCTGCATCCGGATAGCGCGTTGATCGCTTCACCGCCAAAGGCTGCGCGCATGGTATGGTTCGGTCACTCCGCATTCCTGTTGCAATTGGATGGAAAGAACATCCTTATCGATCCCATGTTCGGCGCTGTGCCTGCACCGCACCCGTGGCTGGGTCGTGCGCGATTCACGGAAGGACTACCGATCGAGATCGCGGCCTTACCAAAGATCGATGCGATCCTGCTTTCACACGATCACTATGATCACTTGGACTATGGTTCCATCAAAGCGTTGAACGCAAAAACAAAGGAGTTCTACGTCCCACTTGGCGTAGGTGCGCACTTACGTTCTTGGGGAATTGAAGAAAGCCGGATCCATGAATTGGATTGGTGGAACGAGGTCGACCACGAAGGCATCCGTTTCGCGTTGGGACCTGCTCGCCATTTTTCAGGAAGAGCACTTACCGATCGCTTTAGCACGCTTTGGGGTTCGTGGGTGATCCACGGAAAACAGGATCGCATTTTCTTCAGCGGCGATAGCGGCTACGGTCCGCACTTCAAGGAGATCGGTGCGAAGTACGGCCCCTTCGACTTTGCGATGATAGAGTGTGGCCAATACAACGAGAAGTGGGCGGAGATCCACATGATGCCAGAGGAATCAGCACAGGCCGCTGTGGATGTTGGTACGAAAGCAATGATGCCGATCCATTGGGGTTCTTTCGTGCTGGCCATGCACAGCTGGACCGACCCCGTAGTGCGCGTAACCAAGCAAGCGAATGCACTCGGCATGCCCATCATAACACCGCGTATCGGCGAGGTGATCTCAGTGGATTCCTTAACGGGTCCAAGTGAGGCTTGGTGGACGGATCTTTAACTATCCCTGTAGGTCAAACCGCCAATTCGGCCATTCCGCTGGAGCCAGCGCCTAAGCGCAGGCAGGGTATGCGCGTTCCCACATGCCTTCAGAATCCCACTGTTTACGGGCCTTTGCATCTTTTTCCATCCCATGCATGAACAATCCGTCATGTCGGCTGTTTAATTATTGTTCAGAAACCCTAAACAAAACTCCGACCATGGACAAAACGTCGAATTTAGCTCCACCCCCACGGGGCTCCGCAAAACGAATGCAGCGGATGATCCGCTATGTGAGCGCACTTGCGCTGCTTGTTGGCTTCGGTCAACCAGCATTCTCCCAAGCATACTGTCCCAGTGACGGTGGATCGGGCAATGTGATCAACATCGATCGCGTGGTGCTTGGCGATCTGAACAATTCCAGTGGCGACAACGATGGGTACGGTGACTTCACCGCGCTCTCCGTTACCGCCACCGCCGGTACTGCTTTACCGGTGACCTTGGACCCATCCGGTCCTTTCTTCTTGCGCTACCGTTGGCGCGCATGGCTGGATCTGAACAACGACGGCACCTTCGACAACGCTGAGCGGGTGTTGCAGGTAACCGGATTCGGCGTGCAGAACGGTTCCGTGAACATCCCTTCGGGCACTCCTGATGGTAACTACCGCATGCGGATCTCAATGAAAGCCTTCAGCTATGCCGAAGCATGTGACAATTACGCTGCTGGCGATGTGGAGGATTACACCCTATCGGTGATCAGCGCATGCGATGCGGTCGCTGGTGCAATGTCCACCTCGAAGCCTGATGTATGCTTCAGCGCGGGCGGTGTAACACTGGTAGCAAACCCCGATGGTGCGGCGTTCGTACCTCAGGGCTTTTCACAAGCGTATGTATTGACCAGCGGTGCAGGATTGGTGATCGAGCAATTGGGTGCAACACCTGAGTTCACCGTAACGAGTCCCGGTATTTACACCATCCACTCCTTCGTATTCCCAAGTGACCTCGACCTGAGTATTGTGGTACCTGGAACGACAACGGGTTTTGACGTGAACAGCCTTCTCATCCAAGGCGGTGGCTCACTCTGCGCATCCTTGGATGTGACCGGTGCACAGTTCAACGTTGCCGACCCAATGGCCGGAACGATGAGCGGTGGTGCTGATGCATGTTTCAATGGTGACGAAGCAACGTTGACGGCAACTGCAAACGGTGATGCCAACGTACCAGCAGGATACAGCCAAGCGTATGTGTTGACCAGCGGTGCAGGTCTCGTAATTGAGCAGCTCGGTGCAACACCAGAGTTTACGGTAACAAGCGGTGGTCTCTACACGATCCACTCCTTCGTATTCCCAAGTGACCTCGACCTGAGCGTTGTGGTTCCTGGAACTACTACAGGATTCGATGTGAACGGTTTGCTCGTACAAGGTGGCGGAAGTCTCTGTGCAAGTCTTGATGTTGCAGGTGCACAATTCAACGTGACCGACCCTATGGCCGGCACGATGAGCGGTGGTGCTGATGTCTGCTTCAACGGCGACAATGCAATGTTGATGGCAACTGCTAACGGCGATGCGAACGTCCCAGCAGGATACAGCCAAGCGTATGTGTTGACCAGCGGTGCAGGTCTCGTGATCGAGCAACTCGGTGCAACACCTGAGTTCACCGTAACAACAGGCGGTCTCTACACGATCCACTCCTTCGTCTTCCCAAGTGACCTCGACCTGAGCGTAGTGGTACCTGGAGTGACAACTGGTTTTGATGTGAACGGATTGTTGGTGCAAGGTGGTGGTAGCCTCTGTGCTTCTCTCGATGTTGCAGGTGCACAGTTCAACGTAACCGACCCAATGGCCGGAACCATGAGCGGTGGTGCTGATGCATGCTTGCAAGGTGATGGTGCAGTTCTCGTGGCAACTGCAAATGGAGACGCGAACGTCCCAGCAGGATACAGCCAAGCGTATGTGTTGACCAGTGGTGCAGGTCTCGTGATCGATCAGCTCGGTGCAACGCCAGCGTTCACGGTAACAACTGGCGGACTCTACACCATCCACTCTTTCGTATTCCCAAGTGACCTCGACCTGAGTGTTGTGGTTCCTGGAACGACAACAGGATTTGATGTGAACGGATTGCTCGTGCAAGGTGGCGGAAGTCTCTGTGCAAGTCTTGATGTTGCAGGTGCACAATTCAACGTGACCGACCCAATGGCCGGAACGATGAGCGGTGGTGCTGATTTCTGCTTGCAAGGTGATGGTGCTGTGTTGGTCGCTACGGCGAACGGCGATGCGAACGTCCCAGCAGGTTACAGCCAAGCGTATGTGTTGACCAGCGGCACAGGTCTCGTGATCGAGCAGCTCGGTGCAACACCTGAGTTCACCGTAACAACAGGCGGACTCTACACGATCCACTCCTTCGTCTTCCCAAGTGACCTCGACCTCAGCGTAGTGGTTCCTGGAACAACGACCGGTTTTGATGTGAACGGATTGCTCGTGCAAGGTGGCGGAAGTCTCTGCGCAAGTCTTGATGTTGCAGGTGCACAGTTCAACGTGACCGACCCAATGGCCGGAACGATGAGCGGTGGTGCTGATGCATGTTTCAATGGTGACGAAGCAACGTTGACTGCAACGGCCAACGGTGATGCGAACGTACCAGCTGGTTACAGCCAAGCGTATGTGTTGACAAGCGGTGCAGGTCTCGTGATCGAGCAACTCGGTGCAACACCTGAGTTCACGGTAACAACTGGTGGACTGTACACGATCCACTCTTTCGTCTTCCCAAGTGACCTCGACCTCAGCGTAGTGGTACTTGGTGTGACAACTGGTTTTGATGTGAATGGTTTGTTGGTACAAGGTGGTGGCGAACTCTGCGCTTCACTCGATGTGGCCGGTGCACAGTTCAACGTAGTCGACCCAATGGCCGGAACGATGAGCGGTGGCGGCGATGCATGCCTAGTTGATGGCAGCGCAATGTTGATGGCAACAGCCAATGGCGATGCGAACGTACCAACAGGATACAGCCAAGCGTATGTATTGACAAGCGGTGCAGGTCTGGTGATCGAGCAACTCGGTGCAACACCGGAGTTCACCGTAACAAGCGGTGGTCTGTACACCATTCACTCCTTCGTCTTCCCAAGTGACCTCGACCTAAGTGTGGTGGTACCTGGAACGACAACAGGATTTGATGTGAACGGATTGCTCGTGCAAGGTGGTGGTAGCCTCTGTGCATCCTTGGATGTAGCTGGTACACAGTTCAACGTGGCCGAGTGCGCATGCACAGCTGACGCTGGAACCCTTACCGCAGTGAGCGATGAAGCGTGCTTGGTGAATGGACAAGTAACCATCAGTGCCAACGTGAACGGTGATGCGAACGTCCCAGCAGGATACAGCCAGGCATATGTGCTCACCAGTGGAACTGGTCTAGTTATCGAGCAACTCGGCGCAACACCTGAGTTCACGGTTACGAGCGGTGGTCTCTACACGATCCACTCCTTCGTCTTCCCAAGTGACCTCGACCTTAGCATCGTGGTGCCAGGCGTAACAACGGGCTTCGATGTGAACGGTCTATTGATCCAAGGTGGTGGTGCACTCTGTGCGAGCCTGGATGTGGCCGGTGCACCAGTACAGGTGAGTGGTCCTTATGCAGGGAACATTGATCCGGACAACTTCCTGAGCTGCTTGAACAACGGCACTGCTACGCTTAACGGTAACCCTGCCGGAGATGCGCAGGTACCTGCGGGATATAACACCGTGTATGTGCTAACACGTGGCCAAGGATTGGTGATCGTGAATGCTGGTCCAACACCGGAATTCAACGTAACTACACCTGGTCTGTACCGCATCCACACTGTGGTGTATGATCCGAATACATTGGATCTGGGCATCGTGGTGCTGGGAACAACAACGGGCTTCGATGTCAACAGCTTGCTCGTGCAAGGAGGTGGAACCATCTGCGCATCCTTGGATGTACAAGGAGCTCCCTTCCTCGTTCTGAACGGTTGGATCTGCAACTGGTTCCTGCCATTCTTCAACTCCGATGGCATGGACCCAATGGATCAATTGAGCGATGCGCTCGGACGTGACGCGCGCTCACTGAGCGATGAAGATCTTAAGATGTTGACCAGTGAGGTACCTGTACAGGCCACCTTGTATCCAGTGCCTGCTACCGATATCCTGAACATCCGTTTGGACAGCCGTTTGGCGATGCAAATGGAAGTGAGCGTGATGGACATGAGCGGACGCATTGTACGAGGCAGCAAGAGCTATGACCTGGAAGCAGGTGTGCGCGACCTCACGATCGATGTGAACGATCTGGAGAACGGCAACTACATCGTTCGCATGGTCGCGAATGGAGAAGTGCTCACCGAACAATTCGTTAAGGTGCAGTGATCGACAGTCCGGTGGTTGGTGCTTGTTAGTGCGGGCTCCTGAACACTGTCCCTGAACAACGACCCCGGCAAATTGCCGGGGTCGTTGCGTTCAGGAATACTGCATTTACCTTTTGGAACGGAATGAATGTAGATGGGATTGGGACACAATGCGGCTATAACTTTCGGAAATACCCTCTCTCGGACAGATCATTGAAACGTTCATGGCCCCTCGTGTACTTGAACACAAACGAGCGGAGTGGTGAGAAAAACAATTCGTGACGCATTCAAGATCTGGTCTCCGGGAACTGGTCAGTTATACCTTTTCCCAATTCAGATCCAGCCAAAAGATGCGTAGCTATTTTTATTCAAGACTTCCTAAAAAATCGTTGCATGGCCTAGGTTACGGAACTAGTTTTTTGGGAATGGATCGGACAAAAAGAGCAAGTAGATCGGGTGGGTCTGAATTAGGAAATGGTATTAGGGTGCGGAACTGATGCTGATCCGCTCTATAGCGGCCACTGACGTTGCACCATGAAAAAAACCACTACCAACAGCAGCACGGTAAGCGGCCCGCCAACGCGAACGAAATCCAGAAAGCGGTAACGTCCAGGAGTATACACCAACACGCACGAGGGCTCGAATGGCGTGATCAGTGAGATCGACGCGGAGAGCATCACGGCCATACCAAAGGTGAGTGGAGAAACCTCCAAGGATGTTGCGGCACTGATAGCGATCGGGAGTACCACCAAAGCAGCTGCTGCATTGCTCATGGGTTGAGTAAGAAGCACGGTAAGGATCATGAAACCCGCCAAGGTGCCTTGTACACCTAACGGAGCAAATAGCTTCATTACCCCATCGCTCAGGAATACATCCGCTCCACTGTTCACCATTGCGGTGCCCATGGCCGTCATGCCACCGATCAGGACGATCAATCGCCAGTCAATACTGGCATAGGCCTTCACACTTTCGGTAATGCGCAATACCACGGTAGCGATCGCAGCGCTCATGAATGCAATGGCCGTCGGCACAAGGCTGGTCGCGCTCAGCGCAATCGCCACTAAGAAGAGGCCGATGGTGATATACCCCTTACGCACGCGCTTCGGATCCGGTGTGTGTTCTTCCAGCAGGATCAAGCTGTGCTCTTCATTCAACGTGCGCAAAGCTTCGGGGGTGCCTTGCACCAGCAGTACATCTCCCACGCGCAGTTTCACCTGCCCAAGGTGACTGGTCAGGCGTTCTCCAGCGCGGTGCATTGCAGCTACTGCCACCCCATAGCGCTCCATGAAACGGGATCGTTTAATGGTAAGCCCCACAAGATCCGAGCTCGCCGGGATCAATACTTCGGTCAACTTCAACCCTTCATCGAATCCGTTCTCTGCCAACAACTCGTCGGCCACGATATCAATACCTGCCTTATCCTTTACCGCCAGTAACATATCCAGATCGCCTTGTACCAATATCAGATCTCCCTCTTGGTAGCGCATGCCTATCGTGCGGAAGAACTGGTGGCTACCTCGTTTCACGGTTAGTATTTCGAACCCACTGGCCGTGAGTTCAGAAGCACCCACTGGCGTGCCGATCAAACTGCTTTCCGGCAGCACACGTATCTCACTGGTGTAGCTGCGCACCGGACCTCCCTGTTCTTCGTCCGGAGCTTCTCTAACAGGTGTAAGCCACCGGCCTACCGTAAGCAAGTAAACCACGGTCACTGCAACCAGCACTAGACCAATATTGAAGAAATCGAACATACGGATGGTGCCAATACCATGATCTTTCAGGTAGGCGGAGACCACGATGTTGGTACTCGTGCCAATGACGGTACACGTTCCCCCAACGATGCTGGCGTAAGCAACCGCCATGAGGATCTTACTCGCAGGCAGTTTCGATTTCTTCGCCAAAGCCAGCACTGGCGGTATGAGCAGTGCGGTCAAGGTAGTGTTGTTCATGAACGCACTGAACAGTGCAGTAAAAGGCAAGAGCCACAGCATCAGTGGCACCATCTTCGCCGGACGTGAGCGACTGAGACGGCCTGCCAATTCATCAAGCACGCCCGAGGTTTCCACCGCAGCGGTGATCACATAGATGGAGGCCAACATAACGATGAATTCGGAGCCGAAGGCCTCGAACGCTTCGGTTGGACTGAGTATGCCCGTAAGTACAAGTACGATAAGCAGTAGACCCGTGACCACGTCCACACCTATACGTTCCATACTGAACAGGACAATAGCTCCCACTAAAAGGCCAAGCACCAGAGCTATCTCCATGTTCAAAATTCCGCCGGATCCTTTGGGCTGATCTGGTTCGGGTACATGCGATCCAGCTGGCGGCGCAGAGTATGGTAGCGATAAAAGCCGATGGTGATAAAGAGAACACACATCACCAAAGAAGCATTGCCTACCCAATAGAGATCGCCATAATTCTCCAGCTGTAGCAGGGCAATTCCACCAAGAAGAAGGTATAATGCAGAGCGGATGTAACTGAGCAATGTGCGCTCGTTGGCCAGCCTCGTACGCACCAACGCGAGGTGATCGCGTAGTATCAGATCTTCGTTGTTCGTGAAGTCACGATCCCCCAACAAGAACGTTTGTAGGACCCGGCGGTCGATATCGAACTTTGCCATGCGGTCGCGAATATAAAACAAGATGAAGTGGCGCAATGCACCTGTTATCCGCGGGAGTGCTGCGTACCTATTCCCCTTTTTTTGGTCTGCTCCAATGATTCTCCAACGATTGGTTGCAGGCATTCATCAGGCTCATGCCTTCGCGCGCTAGATCATGGTAGTCATTCTCACCACGGCGATAGAAACGCGCCATGTCCTTGAACTGGATCATGGCCACCTCAACGGTGCTATCCTCCACTAATGGCAGCACGCCCCAGTAGCACGTGCGGAACCGCTCTAGGCAGCTGTCGAAAGCCATTGTATCCTCGGCACTGATCCACAGCCGCTCGTCATGCGGTACCACCAGCAGATCGCCTACGGCTTTACCCACCTCCTCGTATGCCTGTAGTTTCTTGGTGTACATGCTGCGGCTGAATTCCATCTTGCTCTCATGGCTCATCTGGCTGGTGAACTGCCAAGCCCCCACGGTAATGCCCAACACGGTGAGCAGCGGCGCTACCGCTTTGGAATAGTCGGTACTTCTGTTCGGCAATTTTTCTTCCATCAGTGTGCAAGGTAGATGCTGCGCGTGGCATCCGTCTTACCATCAGGTACGGTCGTGAGCCGCACGCAGTTCGCATTGCCCTTGCAAGCAGCAGCGGATGCAGGTAAACTCTTCACTTCGTAACGCGCACCTCCGAAAGCAATGCCGTTCTTACCGCCGGCACTCCAAGGCTCCAATACCTCTTTGGTGCTCTTCCATGCACCTTCCGCGCATTGTTGTATCACAACCTCCTTTGCACTAAATGTGTAGATGGCATCGCCGGGGCTGCATTTGGGTGTTGTGGCGTTGCCGACCACCATCCATTGCAGGCTACCGTCGCCCGTGAGTGTAGCGAGCGCATCCTGCTGGGCGTTAACTAGAATGCCGAAGCCAAGACCGAGGATAAGAAATGGTATGCGGAGCATGATTTAGTGGGTTTAAGGACGTCTTTGCAAGAACCGGGCCCGAAGTTCGGTAGAATGCAGTTATCCTTGGCATGGAAGATCGCGAGGAAGGGATTCCCGTGGCGGAAGCTGAGACGTTCTTACATTCACGAACGTATGATCGCGGACCTTGATACATTCTACTTGGCCCAGGCAGAACCAAATAAAAGCTGCTTGTTGGTGCTTCGGAAGATCATTCTTGAACAGGATGAACACGTTCACGAAACACGGAAATACGGCATGCCATGCTTCTGCTACCGCAAGAAAATGTTCTGCTATTTGTGGACGGACAAAAAGACCAAGGAACCCTACATTCTTTTCGTGGAAGGCAAACACTTGGACCATCCCGCATTGGAACAAGGCGATCGTTCACGGATGAAGATCCTGCGTATCGACCCTACTGCTGACCTACCGATGGTGAGGATCACGGGCATCTTGAAGAACGCGCTTGATCTCTATCGGAATGGGGTGGTTAAGGCGTGAGGGTGAATCTATTGAGGATACCCAAACGGCTGACAGCTTGCGTGTCCACCTTACCTTAGATCTGGAATGTCATGAACGATTCCGCTATTGAGTCACACAGTCGTCCGCCATCCCGGCTCAAGGCCTGGGCCGGACAGACCCTTCGCAGATTTAAAAGTTTCGCCATTATTCTTTCATTGTGTCTATTGGCTTGCCAAAATCCAGATACAATTAACGTTAGGAGTGTGAAACCGTCTTCACAAGTTGACACCATTAATAAGCAAACGGAACTTTCTAACGGACATACTAAAATTGTCAACTTCCCTTGCAAGACCTTGTTGCACATTTCAGCAGACAGTACGTTAAGCCTATTCCTCGTTGAAAATAGTGACCGTTTATTCGCTTACGAAGACCGCACAACGTTGCCTAAAGCCTATGACATTGTCCCACTGCCGTGCAAAAATAACGAAGTGCAATCGTGCAATACCTGCTTAGTGTTTTCTAACGGAACTATCATACCGGTCCTCGACTCACCCGAAGCGGAAACATATTGCGCCCAAATGCAAGTAGGAGGAGGTCTTCATATTATTCTCGATAGCCTTGATGTTATACGATCGATCTTCGGCCTTCATTAGCAAAAACCCGGCATTACAAAACACCAAGAGAACCACAAGAAATCGCCCCGGACAAGCAACATTTAGAATCCGTGCATGGTAAACCATACCCACGCGGCCAAGCCTGCGCAGCGATCTGCCAACGACGATCCTGTGGTAATGACCAGGAACATAGGGTGACTCGTCCTTGAATGGGTTTACGCAAAAACGTGAACCTGCCCACCTACCTTTGAAACGTGGAAAACACGGCAACATTCGAAGTAGTACTGGAAGGCACCAAGGCGGGTAAGCCATTGAAGCCAGCGGACTATGACAATAAGGCGCTGCGCGAATTGCAGGCCGAAGCGGAGGTATTGCTATTCCCGAATGATCAGCGCGAGCACCCGGTTATCAGCTACGAAGTGCAGGAAGGTTCAATGCGTAGTTTATTTCGCACTGGCTTGCAAGCTGTGGCGTAGCTCGGTGCGGTATTGGGCTTGGTGGTCACAAGTGGCACTATAGATGTGTTGGAACCACGTACCGCGAAGGCGATCGAGGTTATACAGCGCTGGGCGCAAGATTCGGATCTTGCCTTTACGCTGCGCACTTCGTTACCGAATACTACAGAACTGCGGATCGAAGTTCGCACACATTTCTTTCGTACGGAAGCAACATCGGTAGAAAGCGAAGTATACCTCTATGGCAAAGTGGTGGAAGCTGGTAGTAGGGGGAAACCCTCTGTCCACTTGAATGGTGATGGCCAAGGCGTATATATCATTGATGCCTCGGAACAAGTGCTTGCGGATCTAAAGGATAACATCCTCTACCACACCATGGGCGTCAGGGCGATCGGGTGCCAGAACTTGCAGACCGGTGAGATCGAGAAGGGGGCTTTGAAGTTGATCGAACTTATCGATTTAGATGAAAAGTTCGAAGCAACGTATCTAAGGCGGCTTCAGGCAAGGGCCAGCAGCTGGATAAAGGACATTGATCCGGATCAATACCTCAATGAGGTACGTGGTGCGTATGGGTCTGAACCCGCTTAGGGCAGTCCGCATCCCCCAATTCAATTCCCCACCCCACCATCCTCCTCTGCCCCCAATTCCTCATCCCCCAACAACATGTTGATCCCACGCATGGAGGGGATCGCTGCGCTAACGATCTTCAGGATGGCGACGTAGGGGAGCAGGAGGATCATGCCCGAAACGCCCCAGAGCACGGCCCCGGCCAGCACGATGACGATGGAGGCAAGGGTGTTGAGGTTGAGCTGCCGGCCGACTATTTTCGGAAAGATGAGGTTCGCTTCCAAGTACTGTACCACTGCATAGACCAGCACCACGCCGGCAGGGTACAGCATGTTCCCGGTCGCGATCCACACCACGGCCATCGGCAGCAGGGAACTTACGATGATGCCCACGTAGGGGATGATCGTCATCAGCGCGGAAAGCATACCGAAAAAGATGGCATTCTCCACACCCAAGAGCAGGAGCCCGATGCTGTTCAGCACCCCCACGATCACATAGACTTTGGCGGTGCCGGTAATGAACTTCGAGAAACTGTGGATGCTGCGTTGCAGCACGGCGGGTAGCACGGGCCGCAACGTGGGCCCCGCGATCTCCGTGAGCACCAGCACATAGCGCTTGCGGTGGAGCAGGATCAGAGAGGCGATGATGGGTATGATGAGCAGGTTGAAGACCATGCCGAACATGGCGTTCAGTGCCGGTAGCAATGCGTTGGCAAGTCCTGCGGGGAGCATGGCCAAGAGGGCATCCAAGTGATCCATGTCGGTGGTGGAAAGATCCCGAACGTACCGGCTGAGGAGGTCCACCGCATTGGCCACCAGTGGCGATCCGTTGCGCAAGGCGGGCAGTTCGGCCATGAACGCATTCAATTGCCAAACGAGCAGGACGATGAGTGCGGAAAAGAGCACCACCACCACGACCAGACTTGCAGTGATGGCGAGGATACGGTTCATGCCCCGCCGTTCCATGCGTGCTACCATGGGGTAGAGCACCAAGGCAAGCAGCAAGCTGTAGGCCAAGGGGATGAACAATGCCTTGCCCACGTACAAAAGGGCGATCACGGCCAACGCGATCAGGATCTGGTCCCTGGTCCTATTCATGCGCTGAAGGTAGCCTATGTTGGGGTGTGCGAATGGTTATACCGCATAGCCTTCGCCGTGTTCGGAACGAAGGGGAGGGTTCACGATCATGAACCCGGTTGGGGCCGTGTCGGCGGTTCGTGCGATGGGCGTGTTGGTGTTTCCTGCGGACGGGTAACAGGGCGGTCCGGCTGCGGGTAGGAGGGTTGTTCACGGGGCACGGTGGTCGGTTTTTCCGTGGGAGGAACGCTGGAGGGAGTTGGCTCTCCGGGGCCTGTGAGTGTCATGGTAGGGTGGGTTATGGAAACAGTTTACGATCGTATCATGACCAGTGGTGGTAGGTTATGATGGCTCTTGCGAAGATAGTTGCTCCGTATTTCCCTGAACGAATGGGTAGGCCAATGGGCTTGTTCCACATTCGAGTGCCGCTGCTTACTTGCCCAACATGGCCAGAACCGGCTGGATGGTGGTCTGCTCGTAACCCACTTTCATCAAACCACTGCCGCGTACAAAACGGATACTGCCGACTACATTCTGCTCCGCCTGCATCTCAGGTGTAAGGTTCTCTTGGAGGATCACGTCGAACGTGATCTTCTTGTTGCGGCTGGTGGTGGTGGAAGAGGCGAAGGCATGCTGTGTATCCAGCAAAACGGTCTTGCTGATGTGGCCATTGTGTGCGAAGCAAAGCACTGCGGTGCTGCCTTCGGCAACACTCACGCGGTAGGTTCCATCAATTGCTGCCATGATCAGTTCAGGCTCCTGTCCGTCTGTGGTGATGGTCAAGGTGCTACCTGCTCTATCCGCGCCGGCAACGAAGATGCGACCATGGAAGACGATCTGCTCTGGACCCGTTGCATAGGAGCTAAGGGTGATAAGGCTGATCAGTGTTGCGAAGAAGGTGCGGAGGTTCATTTTCGTGGGGTGCTTGTTGCTTTCGACGGGTCAAAATTGGCCCGTCCTGAAGCAGAACCGAAGCGGGCTTGAGCAAGTGGCGGATGTAACTGAGCAACTGGCGGAGCATGGCTGGTCGGCCCCGTCGGATAGCCGTGAATGAGCACGGAAGAGCCCATTTCTCACCTTGCTGGATCAGAGGCTTTTGCCAACTGGTGATGGCGTTTGGCTCTAGGGCAGCAGATGAGACCGGTATCCGGTATGCTCTTACCCGTGCAACCCATCTTCGTCCACAGACTCAGCGTTCCCAGCTGAGCTGCCTCTTTCTGGAAAGGACCTTACTGAATGATGAGCTTTGTTATGTAAGCGTGCGTTGCCGTTCTCAGGTCGACGAAGAAAATACCTGAGTTCATTCCCTGCAACTCTCCCAAGGAAAGTTGGATCTCTTGTTTACCGGCCGTAGGTTTTTCCAAGGGAATTGTTTTTACGACCCTGCCCGCCACGTCATATAGCGTTAGTGAAACGGATCCAGCGCTTTCCAACGTGAATGAAAGTGTGGTCGTGTTCGAGAATGGATTCGGGAAAGCGGTCAGCGCTGGATCATCATGCTCCGCCAATTCCGTTACACCTGTTGGTATGCAAGTTCGCAACGTTCTATCGATGCACTCATACCCTTGTACACCATTGGGGTTGAATAGGGCCGCGCCTTTCCCTTGGGAAAGCACCAGGAGATTCCCAAGCGTATCCATTTCCAATTGCCGTATGAGTTTTTCCTGCAATCCTGAATTCGCAGTGGTGTATGGTGTCCAGACTGTTCCATCAAACGAACAAAGCCCGGCGGGATCACCAAGAACGCCGTCTTCGCAGCCTGCCCAGAGTGTGCCCGTACCATCAATTAGCAATGCAGTTATCCAGTTGGCGATCAATCCGGTGTTGCTCGTATCGTATAGTGTCCAAGTCACGTCATCGAATTTGTACAGTCCTTGCTCGGTAGCGATCCATTTATTTCCTTGCGTATCAAAAGCTATATCCGCAATGTTGCCCTGTGGTAGTGGAGAATTGTTGGCGTTATAATACGTGATGTTGGTCTGATCATATTTGGCCAATCCGTACGTACCGCAGAACCACACAGTGTTGTCCACATCAACGCGGATCCTGTTCAGGCCTTGGCCAAAAACACAGACCGGATCTCCGGCATTGTATAGACTGACCTCTGTCCATGAATCCGTTGCATGATCGAATTTTGAAAAACTGCAATTGTTATCGTGCCCGATATACACGTTGCCGGTATGGTCGGATCCGATCACGTCCAGAAATTGCAAGGACACACCGCTATTCGCATTGTCCCATAAATGCCATGCAGCAGTGTCGTTCACATCACCCCCTGGGATCTGGACTACTCCACCCGCGAGCCCGTTGAAGGCCATCCAAATATCACCATAACTATCTTCGGTTACGCCGCCTCCGGTGCCTGTATAATCAATGGGCGCGGGCCATAGGTCCTCGTTATACGGTCCGTAATCCTCCCACTTTGGACAGTCGAACACGTTGATGCCGCCATTCAGATCGCTGGAAAGCCAGATACGGTTCCTGCTATCTACAAAAACAGCATTGTTGAGCATGGATGTAGCTCCCGTATTTTTACTGGTGTAGGTGGTCCAACTGGTGCCATCATACTTTTCCACGAAACCATTTCCGCAGGTCCAGAACGTTTCATCATCCTCGATCCGGACATCTGTAATATTACCGGGTGTATTGTGCGATATCCAAAGACCATTGGAGAAGATCCGTACTCCGGATGGCGCTGTTCCACCTACGGAACCGATCATCACGGTTGCTCCTTTCGCATCTACTTCCGTCATGTAGATATTACCGAATGGCGCATTGTTGGCGTTGATGTGCGACCAGTTCGTTCCGTCGTAAATGTCTACGGAAAAGGTGGAGACGGCGTATACTTTATTGGTGCTTTCATCGACCTCGACATCATTGATCTCGTCAAAGACGATCCCGGAGTTGGCTTGCGTAAATACGGTCCAGTTGATGCCGTCGAATTTGACCAAGCCTGCATGACTGGCGATCCAAATGTTATTCTGCGCATCCACGTCGATATCGGTAAGGTCAATTGTAGGCAGACCGGAATTGGAAGGCGTATAGATGGTCCAAGTTGTACCATCGTATTTTCCGAGACCGCCAAGACCTTGCCCGAAGTCATAGAACGTGACCCATACATTATTGGTGTGATCAACTGCAATGGCAAGCATCAGGTCAGTGGGAAATGGCGCATTGGTCATGTCCCACTTTGTCCATGAGGTGCCGTCATAATTCGCAACTCCGCCGTGTTCGTTGAAATTCACGTTCGCATTGCATGCTACCCAAATGCCATTGTTCTGATCGAACGCAATGCCAAAGACCTGTGCGTTCGGAATGTATCCTTCAAAGTTGCTCCACGCCGTGAATACGGAATCGTCAAAACGGACCACACTTCCTTCGCTGTAAAAAGGAAGATATCCGCCTGTCCATTTATCACCGCATTGGTCCACTTCGATGTTCCTGAAATAATCACCACCGAGGCCGGTATTGGTAGGTCGGATGTAGTTCCAGTTCGGCTCAATGGGTTGCGCGACGAGCGATGTTGATAGCAGTAGAAGGATCGCTAATAAGTGGATCGTCTTTTTCATGATGATTGTTTTTCCGGGGATGAACGATGAGCAATGCCAATAGTTCATCTAACTTAAGTCGGGAAGAGCATTGAAAGCTTTTGTGCACTTATCGCATGTCGAAGGTATCTCCATTTCATGCCGCATTTAATTGAAGTTGCTGAAGCGTGCTACAAAAGTGATGAAGCGGTAAAATGCGGGTCTGAAACGTGCGTACGGCAGGGGCTTATAGAAGGAGAACCTGCCGTGACTTAGGAACATTGGCGCAAACCCGATCCGCAGCCGACAGATCTTCGTTCCACATGAACGCAAAAGAGCCGCCTCGTTGGAGACGGCCCGTTCACCTTTCCTGCTTCCTAGTCGTGCTTACTGTTTTGTATCTGCCGCGCTCACCAGACCGAGTTGGATCTGCGTCTGCTCCCAGTTCAACCCTGTGTAGACGCGCTCGGCCAAAGCCTTGCCTTGGGCATCGAAACGTAGCCAGATCCCGGTCTTGATCCCCATGGCGTAGGCTCCCTTGGCGCTCACTTTACCGTTGTTGTAGTAGTAGGTGAAGGGGCCGTTCTGCACGGTGCACTTCACGTCGCTGTAGCTTCCTTCCATCATCACGGTGCCATCAGGTGCGAGCACCTGTGCCTTGTATTGTCCATCAGTACCCGCGCTCACCACCCGTTGCAACACGGTGGCCGTGTCGTTGCTGACCATGAAGGAGCTATTCACGAGGTCGATGCGTACCACGGCCTCTGTTCCGTTCACGCCCTCGGGCACTCCATTGAAGGTGTTGGCGTGTATGGAACTGCAGAAGGCGACAGCGGCAGCGAAGAGGACGGCGGAGACGAGGGTGCGTTTTACAATGTTCATTTTGTTCGGAGGGGTTGGTCGTCGTTGTTGACAGGACAAATGTCTCCCGATCCCACAATGAGCGCATGCACCCCGGAGCAAGTGGTGGCTCAGGATGAGCAAGTGGCGGTTTTCGCGCCCGCTCAACTTAACGCTCCCAGAAAGAAACCCGGAATGATGCATTGAGCATTTCCACACTTTCCGTCCGCGATCCAGCGACGCAAAAGGAACAGGTCCAAACAAGAAACCCCTATACCTTCTCCTCGTTGCTGCGGGTTCGGTAGAGGGGGTCTTGACCCACCAAGTATGTTTTGGGGTGGCCCCAATTAGTCAGTTGATCACATCTTCGGAAGCAACACGGCGTCGATCACGTGGATCACACCGTTGCTCTGGTACACATCGGCGATCGTCACCTTTGCGCTGTTACCGCTTGCGTCCATCACGATCAGGTCACTGCCTTTCATGCTGAACATCAGTTCGCCACCGGCTACAGTTTTCATGCTTGCTTTTCCACCGCCTTTCTTGATCGCTTCAGCAACGGCTTTGCTGTCGAACTTACCGGCCAATACATGGTAGGTCAATACGCCTTGCAATTGCTTCTTAGCTTCTGGCTTTAGAAGACCTTCTACGGTACCAGCAGGTAGGGCATCGAATGCTGCGTTGGTCGGTGCGAATAAGGTGAAGGGTCCTTCACTGGAAAGGGTTTCCACCAGATCAGCAGCTTTAACGGCAGCTACCAGTGTCGTATGGTCCTTGCTGTTCACTGCATTTTCAATGATGTTCTTGCTAGGATACATTTCTGCACCACCTACCATCTTCGTTTTCTGTGCAAGTACTGGGCTTGCGAATGCTGCTACAAGAGCAGCTGTTAGCACTACGTGTTTCATGATTGTTTTTTTGTTTAATGTTTACGAACAAATGATAAACAAGCAAGATCGCGGTTTGTTCAGCAGCTGATCGAAAAAGATGAGAATAGGTTGTTCTCACCGCTATGGATCGCATCTATGGAAATGCTCGAATGGAAGTTGGAATACGTGGTTGATGGATCCCAAACATTTCGTCCAATGGTCAGCGGTACGCCAAGCCCCAATAGAATATCAAGAAGCCCCTTCACCTCAACCGCGTTGCTGCGGGTTCGGTAGAGGGGGTCTTGACCCACCAAGTATGTTTTGGGGTGGCCCCAATTAGTCAGTTGATCACATCTTCGGAAGCAACACGGCGTCGATCACATGGATCACACGGTTGCTCTGGTATACATCAGCGATCGTCACCTTTGCGCTGTTACCGCTTGCGTCCATCGCGATCAGGTCACTGCCTTTCATGCTGAGCATCAGTTCGCCACCGGCTACAGTTTTCATGCTTGCTTTTCCACCGCCTTTCTTGATCGCTTCAGCAACGGCTTTGCTGTCGAACGTACCTGCCAATACATGGTACGTCAATACGCCCTGCAATTGTGCCTTCGCTTCTGGCTTCAACAAACCTTCTACGTTACCAGCAGGTAGGGCATCGAATGCTGCGTTGGTCGGTGCGATTACGGTGAATGGTCCTTCGCTGGAAAGTGTTTCCACCAGATCGGCAGCTTTAACGGCGGCCACCAGTGTCGTATGGTCCTTGCTGTTCACTGCGTTTTCAATGATGTTCTTGGTAGGATACATTTCTGCACCACCTACCATCTTCGTTTTCTGTGCAAGTACCGGGCTTGCGAATGCTGCTAGTAAAGCAGCTGTTAACACTATGTGTTTCATGGGGATCGAGTTTTTAATGATCGTGTTCGTTTGATCAGTGGATCGGTCAGTTAGCGGAGGCCTCCGATAGCCACTTTCCGATCGACTACAGAACCACATATGAGGAATGGATGGTTGCTGGATCATTCGCAATGGAAATTCGACGCTGGTGTAAAGAAGTATCGACCTGTTCTATTCGTACAACGTGGGTTGAACGGATCGCTGTGATGAAAAAACCCCTCACGGGGTATGCATTCAAGAACAATGCACAGGATGCGGACCGCGGTCTTCGTCGCCGTGGACGATGCGACAATTCGCATTGGATAGTGCGCGATGTGCTCACCTCTAAGGATGCAGCACGGAAGAAGCTTTTCACTTACTGAAAGATAGAGAGCTGAAGATGCAATGGCCGGGCAGGACAATGCACGGGGTAGGTCTTCAGGACCACGACAGAACCAAGTTCAAGCCGCAGTGATCATGTACTCTTTTTCAGAGTCTTGTTCCGGGTCGACTTCAGCGTTGAGGTCGCTCCATTTGGCACGGGTGGTACGTCCCATTTCGCGCCAACCGAAGATCACGACGATCGCTATGGCGCTCAACATGTTCACCGATACGAAGCCGTTTATATAGGTCGGGTCACCGCCCCATAGGCCTGGAAGCACAGGCAACATGAAGAATGCACAGTTGCTGATGATCTGCATGATCAACAGGATGGTGCCACTCCGTGTCATGTTATACGTCCAGCTCAGAAAGAATGTCAATGCGATCATGCTCAACATGAACATATGCCAAGGGTAACCATCCGGTACACCCTCACCGATCAAAAGCATAGGTAAATACCAAAGGCCCCATGCCGTTCCGGCTAACAAACAAGCAGGCAAAGCCTTATAGCGGTCCTGCAAACGGGTCACGGAGAATTTCATCCAAGCGGTCTCTTCCACGAATGCGATCCCGACGATGAACGGCATATTCTTCATGAGGTTGCCTAGGTTCTCCCAAGAGCCACCGAAAAAATCATCCACCACGAATCCGGGCCACGCGCGAATTCCAAGGATCGCAATGGTCGTGATCCCGATGTAGGTGAATATGGGCTTCCATAAAAAAGCGAGCGCGTACCATATAGCCGATACCTTCCAATGGAAGAAAGCCCCGAACAGCTTGCGCATGCCGGCCATGCCTTCTAAATAGGCCGTGATCATTACTGCGAATACGAGCGGTCCGAATACACGGAACCGAAAGATCATATGAGCAACCTCGTCGTTGCTTATATGCGTGCCTGGAGCAAGTTTGGCCCAAACTACGCCTACCACAACGAATTGGTAGGATAAGGTGAGCAACACAAAAAGAAGTACGGGGTAACGGCTAACGAATGCACGCATGGGAAAGTGGGAAAGTGGGACGAATATAGCTTTTACCCCGACGGGCGGTCAATTTCTGCGGGTGAAATAACCAACTTCCTGTTGGCAATTGAACTTCTCAGGTCACTGAATAGTTAGTGAATTGGGGCTTGTACGGACTATGCCAAGATGGGGTTACTAGGGTGTGGATCGGGTACGTGCAGCGACAAATTCCGCATGGCTACTTTCGCGGACCAATCACCACAGATGTACGGAACGATAAAGGACCAATTGGTCAATGAACTTGCGGCTATCCAAGAAGCCGGGCTATACAAAAAGGAACGCATTATCCGCAGCAAGCAGAATGCGGAGATCACGGTCGGTTCCCAGAAGGTGCTGAATTTCTGTGCCAACAATTACTTGGGCCTCTCGTCACACCCGGAGGTAGTGCAAGCGGCCCATGCCACGCTGGATGATCATGGTTATGGGCTGAGCAGTGTTCGGTTCATTTGCGGTACCCAGGACATCCACAAGGAGCTGGAGGAGAAATTGTCAAAGTTCCATTCGCTCGATGATACCATTCTCTATGCGGCTTGTTTCGACGCGAATGGAGGGGTCTTCGAACCGCTGTTCTCAGAACAGGACGCGATCATCAGTGACTCTCTGAACCATGCAAGCATCATCGATGGCGTGCGCTTGAGCAAAGCCATGCGGTACCGGTATGCCAATAACGATATGGCGGACCTTGAGGTCCAGTTGAGAATGGCCCGGGCAGATGGTGCTCGGAACATCATCATCGTTACCGACGGTGTCTTCAGCATGGATGGGATCATCGCTGACCTAAAAGGTGTCTGCGACCTGGCCGACAAGTATGAAGCGCTGGTGATGGTGGATGAATGCCACGCTGCAGGCTTTATTGGGAAAACGGGTAGAGGGAGCGTTGAGCATTGCGGTGTTACCGGACGCGTGGATATCATTACCGGTACATTGGGCAAAGCGCTCGGTGGTGCTATGGGTGGCTACACAAGTGCACGAAAAGAGATCGTTGAACTCCTGCGTCAACGTTCACGGCCTTACCTGTTCAGTAATTCATTGGCCCCCTCCATTGTAGGTGCTTCCATTAAAGTGATCGATATCCTTACGGCATCCACGGAATTGCGCGATCGTCTCGAAAAGAACGTGGATCGGTTCCGGAGCGGGATCGAAGCGCTCGGATTCAAGACACGCGGAGCCGGAGCGGCCATTGTACCCGTTATGCTAGGGGATGCCAAGCTCAGCCAGGTAATGGCGGATAAGCTGTTGGATGAAGGTATCTATGTGATCGGGTTCTTTTACCCTGTTGTACCGAAAGATACCGCACGCATTCGCGTTCAGCTGAGTGCAGCACATACCGATGAACACATCGATAAGGCTCTTGCAGCTTTCGCAAAAGTGGGTAAGGAGCTAGGCGTGATCTGAATAGGACTACTGGATTTCGTGCGTTGTTGTTCTCGTTAGAATCAGGTTTCACGGTACATTGCCGCTGATCCGGGTTCGAGCTATAGAACCGATCCGAATGGACGGACCCCCTTACAACGATCAATTCCTTGCAATGCTAAGAGCCCTTTTCTTCCTGTGCACGATCTCACTATCGGTTTCCATGAATGCACAATTGGAGCAATTCCGATATGCGTCCGGTACACTGCCCGGTTGGGTGCAATTGATGTATGCGCCTGACCCTGACCCTAGTGCTGTGCAAGCTGCATATGAGGCCTATTACGCAACACAGCCGTTCGTGAAGAATGCCCACACACAATACTATAAGCGATGGAAACGCGAGATCGGTCACGAATTGGTGCCGGTAGATCCGCAACAACGCGCTGAATATCCCGAGAGTTCTAGGCAATACGTGATCAAGACGGAACAATTGAATGCTTCCCGTGCTGCAAATTGGAGTTGCATCGGACCCATTGATTGGGACCACGGGTCGGTGGTAAAGAGCTACGCCGCTGGTGCTGCGCATGTCTATACCGTGGAACAAAGTGTCTCCAACATGGATGTTATCTATGCCGGAACCGCTAACGCAGGACTATGGAAAAGCATTGACAAGGGACTGAATTGGCTGAACGTTACGAAGGGTATGTTGGTCGGTGAGGTCCTGAGTATCGAGATCCACATCAGCGATCCGAACATTGTCTATTTCGGTGCGGAAGGTGATCTGTTCAAGTCCATTGACGCAGGTGCAACATGGATCGTTATCGGCGATGCCACCTTCAATGCATTGAGCCACAGTATCCGCGATATCGTCATGCACCCTTCCAATGCGCAATTACTTTACGTGATCAGTGATAAAGGACTATGGCGCAGTACCAATGCCGGTTCCAGTTTCACGCAGATACAGACCGGGATCTGGCAGGAACTGGAGTTCAGGCCGAACGATCCGAATACGGTATATGCCGTTAAACAAACGTCGAACAGAACGGAGTTCTGGCGAAGTACATCCAACGGTGTTTCTTTTTCTCAGATCGTTACAGGTTGGCCGTTACCGGTAGCTCCGGATGAACAGAAACGGACGGAGATCGCTGTGTGTGCAGCGGCTCCGAATGTGGTGTACGCATTGTGTACCGGAGCGGCAAATGGCGGTAGCGGTCTGTACGGTGTTTACAAGAGCAGTGATCAAGGTGTGAATTGGACGTTCCAATGCTGTGGTCCTTCGCCCGCTGGGGTGCCATCACCCACCAATTTCAATTTGATGGGATGGAATGATGTTGGACAGGATGATGGAGGCCAATACTATTATGACCTAGCGTTTGGTGTGGACCCCACGAATGAGAACAAGGTGAACGTTTGCGGCGTGCAACGTTGGGTGAGCACCGATGGTGGAGTATCATTCACGTGCCCAGCAAAATGGAGCCATAGCAGTAAGGTGGATTACGTCCATGCCGATATTCACGACTTCCGCTATTACGGCGGTTCGGAGATCTGGGCCGGGTGTGATGGTGGGGTCTTCTACAGCAATGATGGTGGTGCCACATTCAACAAACGGATGTTCGGCATCAGCGGTACGGACTTCTGGGGATTCGGAGCGGGTGGTTGGACCGGTAGCAATGTGATGCTCGGTGGTGCGTACCACAACGGCACCATGCTCAAGGATAACGATGTGTATACCAACGGATGGGTCTGTACCGATGGTGGTGATGGGTTCCGCGGTTTCGCACATCCGCAATATGATCGGCGCGTATTGAGCGATTACGGCTATAAGACCTTGAGCGGCGATAGGAATGTTGCTAACGGGAACAGTACGTGGAGCAAACAACCATCCGCCAGTTACATAACAGGAGAAAGTAGCGAAATTGTCTGGCACCCCAATGCCGTGAATACAGCTTTCCTTGGTAACGGCACAGCGCTGTGGCGAACGGATGATAACGGTGCTTCATTTATAGAAGTGTATGACTTCGGGGAGGACGTGACCAACATTGATATGGCCCTCAGCGAACCGAACACCATGTACGTATGTACCTATCCCGATTGGTGGGGCGTGAAGAAGGTATGGCGCACCGTTGACGGCGGCATTAACTGGACGAACATTACACCGAATTCCGCAATGATCAACGGGAACACGTGGGTTCCTTACGATGTAACTGTAAGCGCGACCGACCCACAGACCGTGTGGCTCTGCCGCACCAGCCAGTACGGTAACTCACCGAACATGGATGGCTACCTCGTTTACAAAAGCGTGAACGGCGGATCTTCATGGACCAACATCACGGATGCGAACCTGAACGGTGAATGGCCATCGAACATCGTACATCAGTTGGGCAGTGCAGGTGATCTGTACATCGGAACACGCCGAGGTGTGTATCACCGGAGCAATGCTGCACCTGCGTGGGCACTTTGGAACGCAGGACTCCCCACCAAGATCTATAGCACACGCTTATTGATCAATTACCGGGATGGCAAGATCCGCAACGGTACCGATCGCAGTGTTTGGGAAAGTGCCCTGGAGACCTTGGCGGGTCCTGTTGCGAATTTCGCTGCGGACAAACGCACCGTATCGTGTCTTTCTCCAGACGTGCAATTCTGGGATAACAGTGCGTTGAACGGAACCAATGCGACCTGGAGCTGGAGCTTTCCAGGTGGATCGCCAGCCACAAGTACCGATCGAAGTCCGGTGGTCTCGTATTCAACACCCGGCGTATATGACGTAACGCTTGATGTGAGCGATGCCAACGGGAACAGTACCCGAACGCTTCCCGGCTACATCACCGTTGAGAACAGCACAGCCTCCACACCGTTGATCGCGGATGCAGAAGATCAGTTGCTGACACCTGCTGGATGGAGCCTCGAAAACCCGGACAACGCGGATACTTGGAGCAATCTGGCGGTGACGATCGGTGCGGATGGAAATGCGACGCGGGCATGGCGCATCGACAATTATTACTACAACGCTCCCGGTCAGTTGGATCGTTTGATCTCGCCGGTGACAACGCTAGGTGGTAGTTCCGGAACACGATTGAAATTCCATCACGCGTATAAAATGTATGGCGCTTCGTATACGGACGGTCTTCGCGTGGAGATCAGTACCAATTGCGGAAGTTCATGGATCCAACTGTACTACGCGGAAGCAGGCGCACTTGCCACTTCCGCAACGGGATCCACTCCGTGGGCACCAGGGCTGGCAACCGATTGGCTGTTGCATGATATCGACATCAGCGCATACGATGGGCAACAGGTCGTGATCCGATTCACAGCAGTGAATGACTATGGCGACAGGCTCTACCTGGACAATATCCAAGTGGTGAACAGCGGTATGCGATTGGCTTTGAAGATGATGTTGGAAGGAGCATACGAAACGAACATCGGGTCGATGCGGGATGACCTACGGATAGCTGCGTTGATCCCTGCGTTACAACCTTACACTGCTCCGGAATTCGTGCATGTGGGTGGTGGTGGAGAGACCATTCAGGCCGGTGTACAGAGCATCACGGGAAACAACGCGATCGTGGATTGGGTATTCATTGAATTGCGTTCCGAAGGGTCACCGACCACCGTTGTTGCTACGCGTTCCGCGCTTCTACAGAGCGATGGTGATGTCGTAGCGGAGGATGGTATTTCGCCGGTGAGTTTCAATGCTCCTACAGGGAACTATTTCATTGTCGCGCGGCATCGTAATCACTTGGGGTGCATGACCGCAGCTGCGATCCCGTTCACTACTGGAACCGCAAGTGTAGATCTTACCAACCCGCTTACACTTACTTATGGTACCGAAGCTCAAAAAGAGGTGAACGGAGTGCGTGTACTGTGGTTAGGGAACGTGGTCCATGATCTGGTGATCAAGTACACCGGCACGGTAAATGATCGGGACGTGATCCTTACAAAGATCGGGGGGGTAGTACCAACGAATACTGTGAACGGCTACCATTCAGAGGATTGCAATATGGATGGTGTGGTGCGCTATACGGGAACCAATAATGATCGCGATCCAATTCTGACCAACATCGGCGGGGTGGTACCTACGAACGTGCGGATCCAACAGTTGCCGTAAGTGATCATTGGTAAAAGCGTTGTTCGTCTATGAGAAATGGAGTGCGTTTTCCAATTGAATTCATGGGTTCCTTTTTGAGAAGATATGAGTTCTTGTATCCTAAGCGCATAGCTGCACAAGGTTATTGGGTCTCAACCACACCTCCTCCTTGAGTGTAGACCATTTGTGAAATTGGTTTAACTGCAAAGGTGTCGATTTGGAGAGACTTTGCTCCATAGTTGATCACATATCCGCGGTACGGTGGACTTATCTGTGTTTATCCGTGTCTATCTGTGGTTCCTCGATCTTTCTGCGGGCGCGGGTCGAAGACCCGATGGCCCTGCAGCGCTGCTCCTCACCGCTATCAATTTTGAATATGGGTTCTTAACACATCCACTTGTTGGTATTTGTTAGGTGAGCCCGGTACTTGTGCTTCCCAATGCGGGTAGGTTTGCAGGAGGTGTTGGAGCTCTCACCATCCGCCTGAACATTTAATGTTGCGGACGGTCATGCTTTATTCTTTGATCAGGGGTGAGCCATGTTCCGGCCAGAGAAGTTGATGATACTCCTATCAAATACACAATGGTTGGATCCCGGACCCACACTGCTTTCTTCAAACTACATCTGACACATACTACGCTACGTATGAGCTGTTCATTACGCTATTGTTTCACGGTCCTGTTGGTATTCATTGCGACCGCGTCTTCATTCGGGATCGTCGTTCGGTTTGACGACGGAGCGGAATTTTGTCGCTGGGAACTGCAGGCCATGGCGATACAACCGCCAATGTTGGTGATCGGTGATAACGATGATGATGGTGTGTTGGATGAAGTTGATCTGGATGATGACAACGACGGGATCCTGGATGTTGCTGAGATGGATTGTCTCATAACGGTTCCTGTTGCGCAGGACCCGAACCCTTCAGTGACAGTGGATGACGGTATCGTGGACATCACCTATACGGAACTCACCACCACGTTGGCTACCGCTGTAGAAGGAGGGTATACCTATGTGTATCCTGAAGGCTTCGGTACTGCGGAGATCGAGTTCGCACCTGCTGCCGTGAACATGGAATTCTATCTGGTGGACATGGACCGCTTGGAACGGGTCTATCTAGATGTGTTCGATGCCAGCGGTACGCTTGTTCCTGATGTCACAGCCTATGTTACCGTTCTCGGTGCTTCAATTACCGTAGCTTCTGATGCAACACATAGCTGTGATGTATCCAGTACTTTCGATACCAGCGTCGATTCCTTCGAGCCACAGGTCACCGTACGTTTTGTGTTTCCGTTCCCGGTCTCCAGGATCCGCATGGACCTCTATAACGCTTCAGCTGGAAGTCCAGGATATATCATTGAGACACTTTGCGTTGATCGGTTCTCCGATGGTGATGCCCTTGCCGATCGATTCGATAACGATTCCGATGCGGACGGTTGCCCGGATGCACTTGAAGGTGATGGTGGTTTCTTATTGACCGATATCGATGCGAACGGGCGGCTTACCGGCGGTGTGGATGGTACCGGTGTACCAACAGCAGCCGGTGCTGGGCAAGCTGATGTCAGTGCATACAACGACATGGTATTTGCACCGATCTGTGTGCCAAGCGGTGTTCCTGATGCGATCGATGATGTAGGTGGTAACATTCCGGAAGATGGAGCCAATGGAACCATCAACGTCATTGCAAATGATACGGATACGGATGGTAACCCGACCGCTCCTACCAACGGACCTGGCCAATTCACTGTTGATCTGAACGTTGGTATGCAGGGAATTCAGATCACGGATCCTGATGCTACCGGAGTGTGGACCTATGATCCCGCCACGGGAGTGATCACATTCGATCCGGCGAATAATTTCAACGGCAGTGTTTCACATATCTATCAGTTATGCGATCCCGGTGGATCCTGCAACTCGGCCTTTGTCTCGTTCAACGTCACTCCGGTAAATGATGCGCCAACCGCCGTGGATGATTCATTCGATATCAATGAAGAGGGTGTGCCCAGTGTCAATGTAGCAAGTAACGATGGTGATATCGATAACACGAACGGTCAGCTCACTTGGAGCGTTCTGGACGGAGGTACTGCGGCTGCGAATGGAACGATCATATTCAGCCCTAACGGAAACCTCACCTATATACCGAACGTGAACGCAAGTGGTACGGTCTCTTTCACTTATCAAGTTTGCGATCTTGAACCGTTGTGCGCAACGGCTGCCGCAACGATCATTATCCTTGAAATAAGTGATCCACCTGATGCGATCTCGGATGTAGGTGCAACGCTCGTGGAAGATGGTGCCAACGGTACCATCAACATCATTGCAAATGATACGGATCCAGAAGGAAACCCTACCGCACCCACGAATGGTGTTGGTCAATTCACCGTGGATATCAATACCGGTCTTGGTGGTGTGCAGGTCAACAATACAACAGTGGCAGGCGTATGGACCTATGATCCGGCAACAGGAATTGTCACCTTCGATCCGGCGAATAACTACAACGGCACAGCTGCGATCCAATATCAATTGTGTGACCCGGAAGGATTTTGTGATATTGCGACGATCTCATTCGTTGTGACATCGGTTCCCGACGCGCCTGATGCAGTGGACGATAATGGCGGCGTGCTCGTTGAGGATGGCCCCAACGGAACGGTCAACATCATTGCGAACGACACGGACCCAGAAGGAAACCCCTCCCCGCCGACGAACGGGTTGAACCAATTCAGAATTGACCTGAACCCGGTGGCGGCTGGTATTCAAACAACAGTGACCAATGCACTGGGTACATGGACCTATGCTACGGCGACCGGGATCGTGACCTTCAACCCAGCGAATAACTACCATGGTACCGCAACGCTTTCCTATCAGTTGTGCGACCCGACCGGGCTGTGCGACAATGCGAATATCACGTTCGTCGTTTCTGCCCAGAATGATCCACCGGATGCCGTGGATGACATCGTACTTGCACCATTGATCGAGGACGGAGCGAACGGAACCGTGAACATACTTTCGAACGATACGGATGCGGATGGTACGGTATCAGCACCGACCAATGGTGCAGGCCAATACATCATTGATCTGGACCCCGCGAACCCCGGTTATCAATTGGTGCTACCAACAACGCAAGGTTTCTGGAGCTACAATACCACGACTGGTATCGTCACCTTCAACCCTGCCGATAATTTCTTCGGAACAGCTACCACTCCCTATGTGCTATGTGATCCGGATGGCGGATGTGATCAAGCCAATATCACATTCACTGTCAGTTCCGTAAATGACCTTCCCGATGCGCAGGGCGAATTCGGTGGAACATTGTTGGAAGATGGTGTGAACGGTTCCGTTGACATCCTTGCGAATGATACCGACCAGGATGGTGACCCTGTTCCGCCGACCAACGGCCCTGGTGAATTCACCGTTGATCTTGACACAGGAACACCGGGAGTACAGACGAACATGACCAATGCGGTCGGTGTTTGGACCTACGACCCGGTGACCGGCATCGTTACGTTCGATCCTGCGGATAACTACTATGGCACTGCGCAGTTGACCTATGAGCTTTGCGATCCTGAGGGAGCATGTGATCAGGCAGCGATCACCTTCAATGTTGATCCCGTGAATGATCCGCCGATCGTGAACGATGATATCGATAACACGATACAGAATGGGATCGTATTTACCAATGTGGTAGCGAACGATACCGATAGTCTTGATCCGAACGGCGGCATTGATGTGACCTCCATCACGATCATCGCCGGACCTTTCAATGGAACCGCTAACGCAGAGCTTAATGGTAGTATCTCATATCTCCCGGATCTGGATTACGTGGGCCCGGATTCGATCCAGTACACAGTGTGTGATGTCGGTTACCCGTTGCCGGTGCTCTGTGATACGGCTTGGCTCTTCCTTACCGTGGATGATCTTTCGCCACAGGCCCTTGATGATGTGAGCGCGGTGAATGAGGACGACTTTGTGGTGATCGATGTACTAGCGAACGATAATTCGCCGACCGGAGTATTGCTTATTGGCACTGTGGCGATCGTGGATCTTCCGACCAATGGTACCGCAGTCGTGAATCCGGACGGTACCATTACGTATACACCGGATCCGAACTTCAACGGCGCAGATGACTTCACCTATACCGTTTGCAATGATGCAGGCTTCTGTTCCAACGCTACGGTCGTGATCGATGTGATCCCTGTGAATGATCCACCCGTGGCTGCGGACGACAACTATACCACCGACGAGGATACAGCACTGATCATGGATGTTCTGACCAATGACTCCGATCCGGCAGATCCCAATGGTGGTATTGATAGTACTTCCGTAACGATCCTGAATGGTCCTTTCAATGGAACGGCTGTTGTGAACTTGGATGGCACGATCACGTATGATCCAATACCGAACTACAACGGTCCGGACTCATTGCAATATGTGGTCTGTGACCTCGGGGTTCCGTTACCGGCATTGTGTGATACAGCTTACGTATTCATTACTGTTCTTCCGGTCAATGATGCTCCTGTGGTCAATGATCCATTGGGTGGTACTGTTGATACTCTGTACGTAATTACCTCAGTGAATGTGCCCCTCACTGTTTGTCTGTTGGCATTCGACCTTGATGGGGACCCTGTGGATGTTACCGATGCCCTGAACGGACCAAGCAATGGTGCTATTTCCGGGCTGAGCAATAACGATACGTGTTTCACCTTCACGCCAAACCTCGATTACGTTGGAATGGATACCGTTAATATCGTGTTCTGCGATGATCAAGGTGCTTGTGATACGATCAACGTAGTGATCACGGTCCTACCGAATTCGCCTCCGGTGATCACGGACAATGGAGGCACACCGATCGATACGTTGAACGTTTCAACGTTGACCGATGTACCACTCGTGATCTGTTTGAATGCAACGGATGCTGAAGGCGATACACTTGATGCAACGGCAACATTGAACGGTCCGAACGATGGTATAATGTCCGGTGTGAATGATGGAGACACCTGCGTGACATACACACCGGATCCCGGATATTTTGGAATGGATACCGTTACCGTAGTGGTATGCGACCAGAACGGTGGATGCGATACTGTGGTCGTAGTGATAACTGTGATCCCGAATCAACCGCCGGTGATCGTGGATGAGAACGGAACACCGATCGATAGCCTCGCTGTTACAACTCCGGAGGATCAACCGATCATTATCTGTCTCAATGCGATCGATCCAGATGGCGATGCAGTGGATGTTACCGGTGCAACCTTCGGACCTCTGAACGGTACCCTCAATGGTCTGAATGACAACGATACGTGCTTCACCTATATACCCGATCCGGATTATAATGGACCCGATACGGTTACGATCCAGGTGTGTGATGGTTTAGGAGGGTGTGATGTGATCACGATGGTCATTGATGTTACACCGGTGAACGATCCACCCATTGCTACGAATGACACCGTTACCACGAATGAGGATACTGCAATTACTGTGGATGTGATCAACAACGACAACGATGATGCCGATGGATCACCGCTCGACTCTGCTTCCGTAACCGTGATCGGTGGACCTCAGGACGGCACGGCCACGGTGAACGGCGATGGAACAATATCCTATGTGCCAGGACTGAACTTCAATGGCTCGGATTCCCTCATCTACGTGATCTGCGACACCGGTGTGCCGCTGCCAGCGATCTGCGATACGGCTGTTGTGTACATCACGGTTACACCGGTCAACGACCCACCTGTTATCACGGATGGTGGAGGTACATCGATCGATACATTGAACGTATCAACATTGGTGGATGTGCCGATCGTGATCTGCTTCTTCGCAACGGATGCTGAAGGCGACACGCTTGATGCCACCGCAACATTGAACGGACCGACGAATGGTACCATGTCCGGTGTGAATGATGGTGATACCTGCGTTACGTACACACCTGACCCAGGATTCGTTGGCACGGATACGGTGACGGTTGTGATATGCGATCCATTCAATGGCTGTGATACCGTGGTCGTAGTGATCACCGTGCTCTCGAATCAACCACCGGTGATCGTGGATGGGAACGGAACACCGATCGATTCATTGGCCATTACGACGCCGGAGGATCAATCGATAATCATCTGTCTCAATGCGATCGATCCCGATGGTGACGCAGTGGATGTTACCGGGTCACTCAACGGCCCATTGAATGGTACGATCACAGGTCTGAGCGATAACGACACCTGCTTCACCTACATACCGAACGCCAATTACAACGGACCCGATACGGTTACGATCGAAGTATGCGACGGACTAGGTGCATGCGATGTGATCACAATTATCATTGATGTAACACCGGTGAACGATCCACCAATTGCAACGGATGACATCGTTTCCACAAATGAGGACACAGCGATCATCGTGAATGTGATAAGCAATGATAATGACGATATTGACGGTTCACCGCTCGACCCAACTTCAGTGACCGTGATCGGCGGTCCTCAGGACGGTACAGCGACAGTGAATGGAGACGGAACGATAACCTACATACCCGGTCCGAATTTCAATGGATCGGATTCCCTCATCTACGTGATCTGCGATACCGGTATACCATTGCCTGCGATCTGCGATACGGCTGTTGTGTACATCACGGTTACGCCGGTCAATGATCCGCCGTACGTTGAGGTAGGCGGAAATGTAGTGGATACTGTGTATGCCAATACCATGTTGAATACATCGATCATTATCTGTTTGAACGCGATCGATCCAGAAGGCGATGGAGTCGATGTGACTGCCGTGATCGTTAACCCAACGAACGGAACAGCGACGAACTTCGCGGATGGTGATACGTGCTTCACATACACACCCGATCCTGGTTACGTTGGTGGCGACACGCTGGTGATCACTATATGCGATAACCTCAATGCATGTGATACGATCGTCGTCATCATCAACGTAACGGATAACCTCCCGCCTTGGGCTGTTGATGATACCGCGTCGGTGAATGGTGGCGGTTCTGTTGTAATAGACAATGAAGCCAATGACAGCGATCCAGAAGGTGATCCGTTCACTACTACTGTTGCGACGGCTGGTAACGGAACTGTTGTGATCAATGGTAATGGAACACTGACCTATACCCCGGGTCCGACGTTCTGCGGTACGGATACCATCAGTTACACCATCTGCGATGATAATGGAGCTTGCGATTCCGCGATCATTCTGGTGATCGTGAACTGCCCTCCGGTTGCTGTGGATGATAGCCTATCGACGTTCGAGGATACGCCGATCACCATTGATGTGATGATCAACGATTACGATCTGAACGGTGATCCATTCTCTGTGACCGTTGCAACTGCCGGTAATGGAACGGTGGTGATCAATGGCGACGGATCGTTGACATACACGCCGGATCCGAATTACTGTGGGCAGGATATGATCACCTACACGATCTGCGATACCACAGGATTGTGCGATACCGGGATCGTAACGATCGATGTGATCTGTGTGAACGACCCCCCGATCGCGGTTGATGATAGTACCTCGGTTTCACAAGGAGGTGATGTAACGATCGATGTTGTGGATAATGATATCGATGTGGATGGTGATCCACTTACAGTGACCGATGCGACTGCGATCCATGGTGATGTGACCATCGATCAGGATGGTAACCTGTTCTACAGGCCGCATGTTGGCTATTGCGGACCGGATACCATAACCTACACTGTCTGTGATCCCGGGCCGCTATGCGATATTGGTCAAGTATTCATCACAGTAGAATGTTCGGATGATGCGCTAGCGATACCACAAGGCTTCTCACCGAATGGTGATAACATCGGTGATACGTGGGTGATCACTGGACTGGAGAATTATCCGCAGGCCAGTGTAACGATCTTCAACCGTTGGGGCAATAGCGTCTTTAGTGCTGCGCCATACATGAACGATTGGAAAGGGAATAACACGGGTTCATTCTCACTCGGAGAAGACCTGCCGAACGGAACGTATTGGTACATCCTGGATCTGGGGAATGGTGATGAAGCGCGCACCGGATATGTCTACATCAACCGATAACCAGAGCAACACCAAAGAGACATGAAGAAGCACTTGCACATTCTCCTAGCACTGGTACTTGCGATCGGATCAACGGTTGCCTCAGCGCAACAGGATCCGCAATACACCATGTACATGTGGAACATGATGGCCGTGAATCCGGCATACGCTGGATCCAATGAACTACTGAGCATTACTGCACTGGCCCGTCAACAATGGAGCGGCCTCGATGGCGCGCCAAGCACACAAAGTCTGGTCATCCAATCACCGCTAAAGAACGATAAGCTCGGCCTCGGACTCTCTGTTGTGAATGATAAGGTCGGTCCGGTGAATACCACATTGATCTATGGCGATTTTGCCTATCGCATCCGAACAGGACAGAATACGCGACTAGCGTTCGGACTGAAAGCAGGTATCAATCTGTTCCAAGCAAAAGTGGGTGAATTGGCGAATGTGAATGCATCGGACCCGGTTTTCCAACAGAACGTTTCCGGTAAACCCGCTCCCAATTTCGGTTTCGGATTGTACTACTGGGGCAAGAAAGGATACCTCGGTCTCAGTGCTCCCAAGTTGATGGAGAACAGTTATGGAACGGTGGTCACTTCCGCTGGTGAGACAGAGGTCCTGGCTGAAAAGAGACACTTTTTTCTTGTCGGTGGATACGTATTCACACTCAGCGATGCTGTAAAACTGCGGCCATCGTTCTTGGTAAAAGCAGTGGACGGCGCGCCGATCAGTATCGACCTCAGTGCGTTATTTGTCATCCATGATCGGTTCTGGATCGGTGGCGCTTACCGCAATCAGTCGAGCTGTTCCGCAATTGCAGCGTTCCAAGTAACGGATCAGTTCAAAGTGGGATACGCCTACGATTTTACAACGACAGAACTTCGCGGCTATCAAAGCGGTTCACATGAATTGATGCTCACTTACGATCTCCGTTTCAATAAGAATAAGATCCTCTCACCACGCTACTTCTGATCCATGCACACGCAGATGACCTATATGTATATGAACAGGACCATCATGACCGTGATCACTGCATTGTTGATCGCGACAGGATCCTACGCACAGAGCGGCCTGATCAAACGGGCGGATAAGAAATATGCAGCGTTCTCCTACATCGAAGCTGCCAGGTTGTATGAATTGGCTGTAGGGAAAGGTGCCGCGGAATTGGACGTTGCTTCGAACCTAGCAGATTGCTACTGGCGCTTACGCGATATGCGCAATGCGGAACGCTGGTACGCGAAAGCTGTAGCGCCGCCCACCGCAAGTCCACAGGATGTTTATCGGTACAGTGAGGTGCTGCGGAGCAACGGAAAGATCGCTGAGGCGGACCTCGTTCTGGAGCGATATAAAGGACTTGCTGCACAGGATTCGCGAACTGAATTGCAGGACAACGCCGTCGGTTATGTGAAGGAACTGAACGAACGGAATCTACTTGGCGCATCCGTGAAGAACCTTGATATCAATTCCGAACGATCAGACATGGGAGTGGGTATGCTCGGTGAGCAAGTAACATTCGCTTCCGCGCGAAGGGATAGGGCTGCAGAAGAACGGAACCATACGTGGAATGATGCGCCATTCCTTGATCTGTATGTAGCCGATGCAAGTACGACCGGTGACCTGACCAACGTGCGACCATTGGATGGCCCGTTCAATACCAAGTACCACGAAAGCAACTTGAGTGCGACCTCCGCAGGACAACAAGTGCTGTTCACACGGAACAACTACGATGGACATAAACGCGGCAAGGACGAAAGTGGTGTGACCGGTCTGAAAATGTATTCGACCTCGCGTTCGGGTACCGGTCCATGGGAGAAGGAAAATGCATTCATCCATAACAATGATCGGTACTCCGTTGGGCACCCTGCATTAACACCCGATGGCAACCGATTGTACTTCACCAGCAATAGACCGGGTGGAAAAGGCGGTACCGATATCTGGTATTGTGAGAAGGCCGGTATAGGCGGTTGGGGCCCCGCTGCGAATGCGGAAGGGATCAATACCGAAGGCAATGAAATGTTCCCGTTCATCACCACGGACAATGTGCTCTTCTTTGCTTCCGACGGTCACAAAGGCCTTGGTGGTCTTGATGTAATGATGGCGAATGTCACAGGCACCACATTCAGTAAAGTGCGGAATCCCGGTGCACCGATCAACAGTACTGCGGATGATCTTGGGTTCGTTCTGCGCAACAGTTCCAGCGGTTATTTTTCCAGCGATCGCCTTGGAGGAAAGGGTGATGATGATATTTATTCCGTTACGATCACTGCGAAGTTGCGGAATGAATTGAAGATCGATGGCATCGTAAGAGAGGGTACAACGAACGCACCATTGGCAGGTGTGCTGGTGAAGAAGGTCGGAGCGAATGGCGAGACACTTGATTCCACGATGACGGATGCCAGCGGTCGATACGGTTTCTCACTTGAACCTGGCCAGCAATACTCCATCACTGCGGAAAAGGAGGAGTTCATTAAATACGCAACGGACCTGGATCTATTAACTGAACTGGATACACTAGTGGAGAAGGATCTTACGCTGGTCAGTGCATTGGGGATCTCTTTCCTGATGCATGTCACCGACCTTGGAACAGGCGATCCGCTGAAGGATGTGAACGTGAACATCGTTGAAGATCGATCACCGGAACCATTGTTGATCGGCATGACTAATGACAAAGGAAACGTTCGTACGGCGCTGGAGAAACGAGCCATTGGTGACGAACTGAACATGCAGATCCGGCTTTCGCGCAAGGGCTACCTCAGCAAGAAGATCACGTACAATGAACTGATCAAAGCGTATGGAGAATTGAAGAAGAACGAATCAATGGAAGTGGGCCTTCAACCGGCAGCGAAAGGCGATGACCTCGGTTCGCTTATAGACCTACAGACGATCTATTTCGACGTGAACAAAGCGAATATCCGTCCGGATGCAGCCGCTGAATTGAATAGAATGGTGGAGGTGATGAATGATAACCCGGGGATCGTCATCGAGCTCGGTAGTCATTCCGATTGTCGCGGTTCCGTTGAGTACAACAGGGTATTGAGCGATAAACGTGCGAAGAGCAGTATGGCCTTCATCGTAAGCAAAGGGATCGCGCGTTCACGTATCACAGGAAAAGGATACGGCGAAAGCAAATTGGTGAACGATTGCCCGTGCGAAGGAAGCGTAGAGAGTACTTGTACAGAGGAACAACACCAACTCAATCGCAGAACGGAATTCATCATTAAGAAGATGTGATCTGGTATTTTCTAATAGAAAAAAGGAGCCGTGAACGTGGCTCCTTTTTTTGTTCGATGAATGCGTCTTTTCAAATGCACGCCCAGCTAAAACGAACCTGCGCCACAAGTGTTGGATATTCAAGCCTCTTTGTCTTAAACAATGAACAAGAGGATCAGTTTACATGTTCGACTTAAGCATTCGCTAGCGGTATTTTTCCCATGCTCTCGCTACTATAGCTTCATGATGTGCATCAATGAGTTGCACCCAATCACTGTCTTCAAGTTGATCCGCAATGGTTCTGGCTTTTGTGGATGCTTCAAGTGCTTTAGCAAACTCATCATTTTGATACAGGAACCAGGAGTATTTATCCCACGTAATGTAGTCTGTCTCAATTTCGTAATTCCAGTTGATACAGAGTATCCTATATCGCTCGTGGGTAGGTAAGAAGTAAAAGAACAATGCGATCGGGATCGTGATCAGGATAGGCAAAAGCCTTTTTGGGTGCCCTGCGCGAATGATAAAGACTGCGGCTACTAACGTCAGTAGTGCTGCAACGATCAGAATCACCGATTGTATTGGCAGGAACTTGACGGACACGAATACTAGCAGTAACCACCCGAAGTTTGCCAACGTCAGCAGTAACGTGGCCTTTTGCTGTTTTTTCAGTACGCCTACTATTAACGATATGACTACTCCCACAAGACCGATCAGGATCAATATGGCATTGTAGTGAATGTGAAACAGCTTTAGCAGCAATCCCATATAGAAGAGGACTTGGGATATGATATTGATTATTCTCATGTGATTTCAAATAGCGGGAATGCAATGATCGTTCTTGCGATCAAATGCATGCAAAAGAGTGACCATCAACATCACGACTCTCTACAATTTCATGAAACGCAACCCCGGCCCCACCAGTTCATGCCCCAACATAGGCAAAGCGAAATAGCCACCCGGTTCCCTGTCCAGTATCACGAATGAATTGGTGCCAGCGATCGTCGCCACCGTTCTGCCCGAAAGATCGAAGATCCGGATGCGGTCCGTGCGTTGAGGACCTTGTACGTTGAACACATCCGTTACGGGATCCGGATAAAGACGCCAAGCATCGATCGCATCGGAATGTTCTTCTGTGCTTGTAGGCCCATTATTGATTCCCCATAGCCTTTGGGTAAAGCCATTCGTGTCGTCATCCATATTGCGGAATCCAACGCGCACATAGCCGGTCCCGACACTCGGAGGCGAATAGAAATAATTGTAGAAATGTTGTTCGTCGCCCGCAGGGATGGTAACGTACGCCGTAATCGTGTCCGTCTGATAACAGATATCCATGCACAGCGAGCTGCTCCAACCCGTTGGTAGTTGCATGTTCATGCGCACAACACGCACCTGTACATCTGAGGTCGATGGGTTAGTGAGCAGACATTCAGCGGTCAACGTGGTCGCGTCGGCACCGTAGACCGTGTCGTTGCCGGTCAGTTCGAAAGTGAAGGAGCCTCCTAAAGTCGTTGTGCAATCCACGGGATTTCCTAACAGGCTATCAATATCACAGATGATGTTCTCCGGATCCTTATCGTACCAATCGTGGTGTGCGAAGAGCACGCCAGTGGTATCGATCAAGTACGCGTTGTTCGGCTGAGGTCCGTAATAGTCCCACCATTCGTTGCAGGGTCCGTCCAAATAGATCGGAGCATCGATCTGCATATCCAACGTAAGTGCATCCAGCACATCCTTCCGCTCGCCATAAGTTGTTGGTTGGCGATAGAGAATGCCCGCGCTGATGTTCTGGGCTCCCGTATTCACCACGCCGAAATACGGACTGATATCCTGATCGGGATGTGCTTCAACAGTGTAAATGATCACGGTGGTCAATTCATCGCCATAGGTCGCAACTACACTGTTGATGGATGGGACCTTGTTCCGGAAGACCGGGCAAGTATAGCTCGCGCTGATCATCAACACCGGCTTGCCGGCAGCCAATGCATCATGCAGGTTGAACGCATTTCCATCGCGGTCATACAGCGTGAAGTCCGCTGCGGTTTCTCCCGCATCTCGGCCAACTGAGGTGATCGGAGGTGTTTGCAGTGGTAGTGTACAGACTGGATCATCGTTGCCCGGAAGCGTACTAATACCAATGCTAGGCAGAAGGACAGGTTGACCACTAAGCAAGGGAGCGATCAGCAAGGCGAAGGAAAGAAGTGAGGATCTCATTGGACGTACACGAATAGGTGAAGATAAGACGCATTTTGCTCCTTTCGGTTCAATAGTAAGGGTGATGCGTAGCGGTCTGAGAACAGGGCCGGCATGGTCTGAGTCAAGAAAAATTCCGATACCATTTGCACGATTCAATTATTCATCGTAATATTGCGATTAATAAGACCAAAACATGGGACTTGCCAAACTCGAAGAATTCACGGTGCGCGATAATCGGATAGCTCGTTATGCGAAAGCCTTAGCACATCCGGCGCGTGTAGCCATTTTGAGGTTATTGATCAAGAAGAACGCTTGTGTCTGTGGTGATATCGTGGATGAGCTACCCCTCTCGCAGAGTACGGTGAGCCAGCATTTGAAGGAATTGAAAGAAGCCGGTTTGATTCAAGGAGATATCGATGGTAAGCGCGTCTGTTATTGCATCGACCCCAAAGAATGGGCGATGGCGCAGAAGACTTTTATTGAGATGATGACCAGCTTCAAAGCGGTTGATACCACATGTTGTACCTGAACGAACATTGAACGTAAAATAACGATAAACAAAATAAGATGAAGAACGCAGAAGAACTGAAAGAGTCCGTTCGCCGAACATACGCGGACATCGCTTCTCAAAGCAAAGAAGCCAACGCTGCTTCGTGTTGTGGTGCTGGTGGTTGCAGTACCGAAGTCTACAACATCATGACCGATGATTACACCGGTCTGCAAGGTCATGCACCCGATGCGGACCTGGGACTTGGTTGCGGTCTGCCTACGGAGACGGCAGGGATCAAACCGGGACATACGGTACTGGACCTTGGCAGTGGTGCAGGTAACGATGCATTCGTTGCACGCGCAGCTGTCGGCCCGGATGGTCGAGTGATCGGTGTGGACTTTACACCAGAGATGATCGCAAAGGCCAAGGCAAATGCGATCAAGCTTGGTTACGATAACGTTGAGTTCCGTCAAGGGGACATTGAACAGCTACCCTTGTCAAGCAACATGGTGGATGTTGTTGTAAGCAACTGCGTATTGAACCTTGTGCCCGATAAGCAAAAAGCGTTCAGCGAAATGTTCCGTGTCCTGAAGACAGACGGACACTTCAGTGTTTCCGACATTGTGCTTACACGAGAGTTGCCTCAGGAACTGCGCCAAGCGGCAGAGCTTTATGCAGGCTGTGTTACGGGAGCGATCCAGCAGGACCAATACATGAAGATGATCGTAGATGCAGGATTCGAGAACGTGAACGTCGTGAAGAGCAAGCCGATCATCATTCCTGACGATATCCTCGAACGCTACTTATCCGCACCTGCAATTGCCGAAGTGAAAAAGGATGGTCTCGGTATAGTAAGCATAACCGTAACCGGAACACGAACGAAAGATGCTGCGTGTTGCGTGGTGAACGAGGACAAGACCGCAAAAGTCAACGTCGCGACGGGTGAGGATTGTGGCTGTGGCCCTCAAAGTACGTGCTGTTGATCAACTGGGAGCGATCGGGAAAACGTTTTGACTACTGAGATCTTCGCTCTTCGTGAATTGGGGGCTCCACCCTGACCAGTGCTTTATCTAACTGAGCATTTCTGTACCCTTCTTTGGTCTAGTGGTCTATTGTAGGATCGGACATGGTTTTGCGTCAAGTATTCGTTAAGCTCAGTTTCAATCGGGAATACGTGAACTTGACCACGTTCGCGAGCGGTTAAGCCGATCGATCCATATAAGGTTCTGAACAGCCCTGTGTTGGTTTTCAGAAAAAGGATCTATCTTCGCACCCCATTTCCGGGGCCCTATCCCATAAAAAACCACTATAGCCGTGGCATCTACAACCTACACCACCAGCATGGCCAACGCGGCCACGGTAACGCCTGAATGGCTTATCGTTGATGCTGAAAATGAGACACTTGGACGCTTCGCAAGCAGAGTAGCAATGCTCGTTCGCGGTAAGCACAAGACCACCTTCACACCGCACGTTAATTGTGGTGATCACGTGATCGTGATCAATGCCGATAAGATCCGTCTTACCGGTAAGAAGATGGCAGACAAGGAATATCAACGCTATAGCCTACATCCAGGAGGACAGACCCGTGAGCCGGCCAAGAACCTGATGGCACGTAAGCCAGAGGCTATGATGGAGATCGCCGTTCGCGGTATGCTCCCGAAGAACCGTCTTGGCCGTCGTTTGTTCAGTAACCTCCACGTTGTGGTAGGGCCTGACCATAAGCACGAAGCACAGAAGCCCCGTAAGATCGACCTGAATACCATTAAGTAATATGGAACCAGTACTTAGCCTTGGCCGTCGTAAGACTTCGGTGGCCCGCATCACCCTCACAGAAGGGAACGGTGCAATTACCGTGAATGGTCGTGAAAGCAGCGATTATTTCCCGATAACCATGCAGCAATTCAAACTGCAGCAACCATTCAAACTAACGGATACCGTTGGGAAGTATGATATCACCGTCCGTGTGGATGGTGGTGGAATTACCGGCCAAGTGGATGCCGTGCGTTTGGGTATCGCTCGCGCATTGGTGAAAGTCGATGCCGACCACAAACCGAAATTGAAAGCCGAAGATCTGATGACACGTAACCCACGCGAAGTGGAGCGTAAGAAATTCGGTCGCAAGAAAGCGCGTAAGCGTTTCCAATTCAGCAAGCGTTAAGGTCCCACGCTTGTTCAGGATCCAATCCCGCTGGACTCATCCGCCTTTTGGTGGACGGCTACCAGCGGGATGCCTGTTACAGGGAACAAGGAATGTGAACAATTAAGAAGAACTGAATGGCCCGTATTGAATTCAACCAACTGCTTGAAGCAGGCGTACACTTCGGACACCTACGTCGTAAGTGGAATCCGAACATGGCTCCTTACATCTTCGCCGAGAAGAAAGGGATCCACATCATTGACCTGAACAAGACAGCTGCAAAGCTTGAGGAAGCCACCAACGCCATGCGTAGCATTGCTAAAAGTGGTAAGAAGATCCTGTTCGTTGCTACCAAGAAGCAAGCGAAGGATATCGTTGCTGAAAAGGTAAAAGCCATCGATATGCCCTACGTTACGGAGCGTTGGAGCGGTGGTATGTTGACCAACTTCGGTACGATCCGTCGCACGATCAAGAAGATGGCCACCATCGATCGTATGCGTACGGACGGAACATTTGAGAACATGAGCAAGCGCGAACGTCTCCAAGTGAGCCGCCAGCGTGATAAGATGGAGAAGAACCTTGGTTCCATCACCGATCTTACCCGTTTGCCTAGCGCATTGTTCATCGTTGACATCATTAAGGAACACATTGCTGTTGCTGAAGCGCGCAAATTGGGTATCCCAACGTTCGCAATGGTTGATACCAATAGCGATCCATCCTTGATCGATTTCCCGATCCCGGCCAACGATGATGCCACAAAGAGCATCGAATTGGTAATGAACGAGATGATCAAAGCGATCCAGGAAGGTCTCGAAGAGCGGAAGAACGATAAGAACGCCGTTGCCGATGATTCCGATGACGAGGGTGAAGAGGATGGAGCACCAAAAGCAAGAGTGCTACGTCCACGTAAGGAAGCCGCACCAAAAGGAGCTGGACCAAAAGCCGAAAAACTTGAGCCTGCCGTAGCCGCTGCAGAAACAACAGAAGAGCCGAAAGCTGAAGTGCTTGAGGCACCAAAGGCTGTGACTGCGGACGTTGTTGCCGGTGAAAAAGCCGCTGATAGCGACGTTGAATAATTGATCGTTGATAGTTCCGACCTGAACGGCTGTTCTGTTCAACGTTCGGACGAACAACTAAACTTGAAACAAAATGACCACAATGGCTATTACTGCTGCCGATGTGAATAAGCTACGCCAGTCGACCGGGGCTGGTATGATGGATTGCAAAAAGGCGCTTATGGAGGCCAATGGCGACTTCGATGCCGCTGTGGATGTTCTCCGCAAGCAAGGCCAGAAAGTTGCAGCCAAACGTGCCGATCGTGACGCGAGCGAAGGCTTGGTGATCGCAACGACTACCGCCGATAACACGCAAGGTGCGTTGGTGTGTATCAATTGCGAAACCGATTTCGTTGCGAAGAACGCGGACTTTGCTGGAATGGCAGAGGCTATGGCGAAGATCGCATTGGAGAATGGGCTCGATACCATTGAGGCCTTGAAAGCAGCCAAATTCGATGGCAAATTGACCGTAGCTGAAAAGTTGATCGAACAGACCGGTGTGATCGGCGAGAAGATCGACATCAGTGCTTGCTCAATCGTTAAAGCTCCCTACGTTTATGCTTACAATCACCCTGGTAACAAGGTGGCAAGTATCGTTGGGTTGAATAAGGCCGGTTTTGAGAACGCAGCGAAGGACGTTGCTATGCAGATCGCGGCTATGGGCCCTATCGCGTTGGATAAGAGCAGTACCCCGCAAAGTGTGATCGACAAGGAATTGGAGATCGGCAAGGAACTCGCTATCCAAGAGGGAAAACCAGCTGAAATGGCTGAAAAGATCGCACAGGGTCGCCTCAACAAATTCTTCAAGGAAAGCACCTTGCTCGCACAGGAATTCATCAAGGACAATAAGATGAACGTAGAGCAATACCTCCAGTCGCAGGACAAGGAACTTACCGCTACGGCCTTCAAGCGTCACTCGTTGACCGTGTGATCGCCATGAACGACTAATTGAAGAACGGCTCCTTTTACAGGGGCCGTTTTTTTGTGCCATTTTTAATTCAGTTCTGTCCAGCACGCTTACATTTCGCCTCACAAATCCTGATCATGGCCAATAAATACAAACGCATCCTCCTGAAACTTTCTGGTGAAAGCCTTATGGGTGATCAGGCTTATGGGATCGACAGCGCACGCCTGCGGTCGTATGCCAAGGAGATCAAGGCAATTGCCGATCAAGGGGTCCAAGTGGCCATTGTTATCGGTGGCGGGAACATCTACCGCGGCATGCAGGCCGAAGGAAGCGGGATCGATCGTGTGCAAGGAGACCACATGGGGATGTTGGCCACGATGATCAATAGCCTCGCCTTGCAAAGCGCGTTGGAAGAACAAGGGTATAAGACCCGCTTGATGAGCGCTATAAAAATGGAGCAGATCGCTGAGCCGTTCATTCGGCGCCGGGCTGTGCGCCATTTGGAAAAGGGACGGATCGTGATCTTCGGAGCGGGTACAGGCAATCCCTATTTTACAACGGATACCGCTGCCAGCTTACGTGCCATCGAAATAGAAGCCAATGTGATCCTCAAAGGGACGCGCGTGGATGGTATTTACACTGCGGATCCTGAAAAGGACAAGACCGCCACCAAGTACGAGCGTATTTCGTTTGACGAGGTTTATTCCAAGGGCCTGAACGTGATGGATCTCACCGCATTCACGCTGTGCAAGGAGAATGATCTACCCATCATCGTGTTCGATATGAACAAACCCGGAAATCTCGGCAGATTGGTCGCAGGTGAAAAAGTGGGGACCTTGGTTGAGCTTTAATTCCATTTCACTAGCGCTGCTTTTTAGCCGTTCCACTTGGACTGCCTAATTTCGCGCTCCATTCCTATTCCTGATGATCGATACAGCTACAGCTATCCAACAGTGCGAACAACACATGAAGAGTGCCGTTGAGCACTTGGATAATGAATTGACGAAGATCCGTGCTGGTGCCGCCAACCCTATGATGCTCGAAGGTGTTCGCGTGGATTACTATGGCCAAATGGTGCCCTTGTCACAGGTCTCTGCGGTCAATAGTGGCGATGCGCGTACACTGTTCGTGAAGCCGTGGGAGAAGAACATGATCGATCCGATCGAAAAGGCCATCATCGGTGCCAACCTCGGTTTCAATCCGAGCAACAATGGTGAAAGTGTGATCATCCACGTACCCATGCTTACCGAGGATCGCCGTAAAGCGTTGGTGAAGAACGCACATGCTGAAGGTGAACATGCCAAAGTAGGCATCCGCAGTAGCCGACAGAAAGCCATGGATGCGATCAAACAAGCCAAGAAGGATGGTCTTCCGGAGGATGAAGCCAAAAGCCTCGATGGCGAAGTCGAAAAATTGACCGGGGTCTACAACAAGAAAGTAGACGCACTGATCGAGGCGAAGGAGAAGGATATCATGAAGGTGTGAGGTGCGTTCGGAGACGAACGATCACGCCCAAACAGGGCTCCCTTCACTACAATTCTTGCACATTTCAATGCTGCTGCGCGAATGCAACAGCTGGCGACGGAAATCGTTGTAGGCATCACTGTGCCAAAGCTCCTTGAAACTATGGGTGTTCAGGTCGCCTAGTACGTGGTGCGCGTCCTTGTCGAAACAACAGGGAACTACGCGACCATCCCACGTAACAACACAACTGTGCCACATTTTCCAGCACTCATCATCGAGCTTGTTCTTCACTTCCCAAATGCCATTGGCGCTGCGTTTATAGCGCGCATATTTATCCTGCGTTGGGATCAACGGATGATCATCTTTCGGGTCGTAGATCTGGGCTGTTTTCAACCAGAGGTCATCCACACCGATCTTCTTCGCTAACGCACGCGCTTCACCGATCTGGTGCTCATTCGGTTTTACGACCAGGAATTGGAAAACGATGTGGGGCGTCAAGCTCTTCAACTTTTTCTTCCACTTCACAACGCGTTCTGCGCCTTCGATCACCTTGGCCAATTCGCCTTCTTTGCGGTAGGCCGAATACGTTTCCTGGTCCGTACCATCCAACGAAATGATCAGCCGCGATAAACCACTGCGCACAGTTGCCTCCGCTTTTTCTTCCGTAAGAAAATGCGCGTTGGTGCTGGTATTCGTGTACAACCCTTTGCTGTTCGCGATCCCCACCATATCCAAGAAATTCGGATTGATGTACGGCTCGCCTTGAAAGTAGAACGTCAGCGCCCACAGGTCTGGACCCAGTTCATCCATGACGCGTTGGAAGAGGTCCGTCTTCAGATTTCCCGTAGGCCGCGTGAATGAACGCAACCCACTTGGGCATTCCGGGCAACGCAGATTACACGCCGTAGTAGGCTCAAAGCTTATGCTGAACGGCATGCCGCCAATATGTGGTTCCTTGCTCCGCTTGGCACGCTGGTAGCTCGTCCACAAGGATGCCGCATTCCGCAAACGGCGGGGCGTGGTCTTTCTGGACCACTCGATAGCATCACGGGTTGCGCTGAACATTGGGGTTGCAAAGGTACCTAGGTGCGGGTTAGTGATGTGAGCTACCTGGGAGGACCTAGCCACGAATCGAAAGAGAAATGGGTTTTGCTCGCGCTGCAAGAATTAACTGTTTTGGCCCGAAAGACTAAAAGTACGGAAAACAAAGATCGGTGTGATTACATTCTTTTTTCAACTTTATCATCGCAGCTCTTGTTTAACTATTATCACATTACAGTGACTCAGATAAACAGAAATCAGTACGTCTCCCTGAGCTAGGCTAGGCAGCATTCCCGCAACTCATGCGGTCCTTGAGCAAGCGCGATAGAACAGGTCGATGCTACTTGACGCTTGAATCGTAAAGAAGACTTTTTGACCGGATCAATAACTTGGTCATTAGGAATGCACAAACGAATGCTTTTTAGTTCTAGATACAACGGAAAGTGCATTGCCAATTGGGCAGTGTGCTTTCTGTTGACCCTAGTTCCTCTTTTTGCAAATGCGCAAAATTTAGTGCCAAACCCCAGTTTTGAGTTGCATGATACGTGCCCAGAAATATTTGGCTTTACAAGTAAGCCTTTGTATTGGAACCGTTGGGACCAAAGCCCAGACTATTTTCATGCATGCGCGGGAAACCTTGGTGGAATTGATACGTTATTGGATGTTCCTTGGAATGGCTTTACATGGCAATATGCCTATGACGGTGACGGTTATGTAGGCAGTGGTTGTTTCTTGGTGGACGATTTCCATGAATTGGTAGGCGCAGAGTTAATTCAACCTCTGGTAGTTGGGCAAACCTACTATGCTAGTTTCTATACTAACCTAGCCACGGAAGGTAGCTACTGGGAAGCACGTTGGGCCTGTAACAATCAAGGGTTGCTTTTTACGATGAATGAACACATCTGGCAATTAACAACTGGTGCCGGACCGGAGTTTGTCGTTAGGAACTATGCGCATGTGAACAACACAACAGTTATCACGGATACGATGAATTGGACGCTGGTAAGTGGGAGTTTTATTGCAGATAGTGCGTATAGGTATGTTGTGATCGGCAACTTTTTTGCTGATGCATTCACCGATACCGTCCATCTTTCGGCTAACCCGTCTATAGCGGCGTACTACTTGTTCGATGCTGTTTGTGTTTCTTCCGACCCTAATGGTTGTCCTATGGCCACAAGTATATTGGACTATAATAATGTCACGCAACACGTTTATGTGGATCAGGCATCAGGACAACTTGTTATTGGTGGAATTCAAGCAAATAGTGCGTATGGACTGTTCGATATGTCCGGCAGGTTGTTCAATCAAGGAGAGGTAAATTCAGGAATGATCAGTATTGCGGACCTCCCACTAGGAGTCTATACGCTTGTCATTAAATTGAACAATGGTGAAAGCATTCGTGAGAAATTCGTTTACATGCATTGATCTGGTATAAGAACAAAACACGAAAATGAGAACCAAAATTACCGGATGTGTGATACTTCTCGTCACATCTAACTTTTGCACTGCTCAGTTCTGGAACACGGCAGGTAACTTAATAAATACCCCGGTCCAATACTTAGGCTGTAACATCAACAGTACCCAGCCGTTGCGCTTTACAACTATGGCAAACTTTCCGCACGAATGGCGCACTAGTAACATTCTACGTATGCGGCTTACCCCTACTTTGGTCAATCAGAACTGGGGATGGTACCAGACCGGTAATCTGGATTTTAGCGGGCACTTGGGCATTGGTAGTCCGGCCCCGAATCCCCCGTTGACATACTTGCATATATACAGTGGCTTCACTGGTGTTACACCGGGATATAGACCTTGGATGCGTGTAGGAACCTATGCTACACAGGATTCTGATGGTTTATACATTGGCATGCGACCAATTAATGGTCTAACGCACTCGATCCTTAGTTGGTCTGATGATTTCACTGCAAATCAAGGTCAAGGCCCGGATCCGATGTGTTTTGTATTCACTAGTCAGCCGGACAATACGACCGTTGCGAATACTTTTGCTGGTTTAGAAATTGCAAGAATGCTCCCAGCAGCTAACGGCAATGAAGGGTATTTAGGCATAGGCGATTACTTCACAGCAGGTTTGAACCCAACGCAACGGTTGGATGTTTTGGATGGTTTTGCGCGCATCCGCCAACTCCCTACAGACCCAATAAGTACTTCTACAGACATGGTCGTAGTTCGGGCTGATGGGGTTTTAGAACATAGGCCAATGCCAACGACAGGCCTTGCAGATTGTGATTGGTCGACAGATCCTGGCCCTCAGAATAACGTTTCCACGGCTTTCGGTGCTGTGGATCCGAATTGTCCCGATGCGAACGATGCGGTCGGTATCGGTTTGAATCTTGGCGGAGCACTAGCAACGTCCAAAATGACCATCGCTTCCACGAACTTTGCTCGTGGATTGGATGTTACTGCTTCCAATGCGAATGGCTTCGTTATCGGTGGTCGTTTCAGTGCTCTAGGTACTTCCAATAGTGGCACCAGAGGTATACAGGTGTTTTCGAATGGTGCTGGAGCCGGTGCCGTGGGTCGGGCAGCTGATTTCATTTCGAATGACAATTCCTTCTATACGAACGGAGTTCACGCTGAAACCTTTGGCGGTACTTTTCAAGCCGCCGCTGTATATGGTTGGTGTCACTCAACTGCAACAAACAATATTGGGTTGTACGGCAGGGTTGATGCAACAACAGCCACTAGTTGGGCAGGGTATTTTCAGGGCAATGTGCATGTTCAAGGCAATATAACGGCGTCCGGGACAGTAACATGGTCTGACGAAAGTATCAAGACTGATGTGCAAGAAATTACTGATCCTATGGAAATAATTCGGCAGTTAAGGCCCACTACGTACCAGTTCTTAACCGATCAGAACCCTTACATGAACTTGCCGCTGGGTTTGCAACGTGGTTTTATTGCACAAGAGGTAGAGAATGTGATGCCTGATGTGGTCCATGATATTCATATCGCACCTGTGCTGGATCAAGAAACGAATGAAGTCATGGCAGATGCGCAGGTTATTAAAGGGATCAACTACACTGCAATAATCCCCGTTGTCGTTGCTGGAATGCAGGAGCAAGACGCTAAAGTCGCCGTGCTAGAAGCCCAACTCGCCGAAGCTCAAACCACCAACGCCACACTGAATGATCAGGTTCAGCACCTTACGGATCGTCTGGATGCCATGGACCAGAATATTGCAAGCTGCTGCGCTATACATTCTGACCAGCGGAGTACTAGTGGAGAAGAATTGATCGATGAAAAACTGAATGGAGCGAACGACCGCTTGCTTCATATTGCACCGAATCCATTCGAAACGCAAACGACCATTTACTACCAATTGGAACAAGGTGGTCGGATGCAACTCATGGCCAACAGCGCTGATGGTAAACAATTGCGCGTGCTGCATGAAGCAAACATGGAGCAAGGCAGTTACCAGTTCAATTGGAACACCGCTGACCTTGCGCTAGGAATTTACTATGTTACACTGCTGTTGGATGGTAAGCCAATAACGAAGAAAGCCGTTAAAATGATGTGATCGAAGATCATTGGATCTCCGTGAATGGCGAGTAGGCGCATGAAAGCATATCATGCGAACTACTCGCCATCTTCGTTAGGCCGCGCACGTTTTTGGCGAATTAGAATGAATTAAACCACCATCTGTTACTTTTCGCCGCAACGCGCCGTCCTACACAAGACCCCTCTGAACCATGCTCCGGAGCTTCTTCTTTCTTGCCACGTTGCTTTGCGCGAATTCGTTCGCGTATGCGCAGACCGTGCTACAAGGTCGCGTGGTGGATGACAGAACGTTGGAGCCGCTCGCATTCGTGCATATTGCGGTGGTGGGTGCGCAGCAAGGTGCACAGTCGGATATTGATGGGCTGTTCTCGATCAGCGTATCCAGGATGCCGGTAACGCTGCGTACGAGCTATGTTGGATATGCTAGTTCAGAGCCGATGTTCGGTTCATCGGATTTTCAGATCATCAAACTTCAGCAGATCACCGCTGAGCTGGCCGAGGTCCTGATCCTGCCAACGGAGAACCCAGCGCACCGGATCATTCAACAAGTGTACAAGAACCGTAAGATCAACGACGGTATGCGCTTCCGCAGTTACCGCTACACGAGCTATAGCAAAACGGTTTTCACCGGTTTACGGGACAGCTCCGAAATTGCTGAGCCCGATACTGTAAAAGAACCAGAACCTGAAGCGAGTGCGGTACCGGATACATTGAAGATCGATATGACCAAGTTCTATAATGAACAGCATCTCGCGGTGATCGAAAGCGCTACGAAAAAGACATTCGAGCCACCGGCAAAGGAACGCGAAGAGGTGTTGGCCATGCGCGTAAGTGGTTTGAAGGACCCTTCGCTGCTAGCACTTGCCGCGTCAACGAAGTCATTCTCCGTGTACGATGATCAGATCGCGTTCAATGACAAAACGTACTTGGGCCCGATCGGTCCATCAAGCACAAACCACTACCTATTCGTGATCGAGGATACGTTGTACCAAGGCGTTGACAGTGTGTACGTGATCAGCTACCGTCCGCGAAGTGGAAAAAAATTCGAAGGGTTGAAGGGTGTGCTCTACGTGAATACGGATGGCTATGCCTTGCAGAACGTGATCGCTGAACCTGTTGAGCGGAGCGGTGCTGCGAGCATCAAACTGCAACAGCATCATGAAAAGATCGATGGCCTCGCATGGTTCCCCGTGCAATTGAATACATCACTTTATTTCGATGGCCTGAAGTTGAATGGGGCGAACGTTGTCGGTATCGGTAAAACCTACCTGAAGGATATTGAAGTGGATGCGGATGTGCAGCGCAAAGAGCTTCGCGGACCGGAATTCGAGATGGACCGTTTGGCAACGCGCAGGGATGATAGCTATTGGGATGCACTTCGGAATGACTCCCTGGATGCGAAGGAATTGCGCACCTACCAAGTGATGGATAGTATGGGCGATGAAGTGGGTCTTGATCGCAAATTGAAGTGGCTCAGCTATGCGCTTTCCGGTAAGATCCCAATAGGCCCCGTTGATCTGCGGCTAAATGAACTTATGGCGTTGAACGGATACGAAGGTTACCGTATCGGACCCAGTCTTGCGACCAATGATCGGCTTACACGGTATGCATCGTTGGGTGGATATGTCGCTTATGGTTTCAAGGATAAGTACTGGAAATATGGTGGGGATCTCACCATCAAACCGAAGCCGGGTAGGGACCTGGAATTGAAGCTTACCTACAAAAGCGATGTTGCTGAAAGCGGTGGGGTGGAGTTCAACGGAACGCCAAGGTCATTCACGAGTGAAAGCTACCGGTTCTTCTACATGAATCGCATGGACCGTATTGAACAAATGCGGGCAGAACTGCTGGTACGCGTAAGTAGCTCGTTGAAATTCTGGTTTGGCACGGAGCGCTCCGATCGAACGAACGTTATCGGTTACCAATTCGCACAGCCCATTGCGGATGATCTAACACTCTTGACCGATCGGTTCGTAACGGGCGCGTTTACCATAGGCATGCGATTTGCGTACAGGGAACAACTGGCGCGCATGCCGGATCGGCAGATCACGCTGGGCTCCAAATGGCCGGTTCTCTTCGTGAATGCGTTCAAGTCCTTCGATGGCCTGTATGATGGAACCGTTGAAACGTGGCGCTTGAACGCGATGGTGGAAAAGAAATTCAGGGTGCGGATGCTCGGTGCATTATCCGTTCAGGTGATCGGTGGAGTTGCAGATGATAAGGCCCCATATCCGTTCTTGTTCAATATGCGCGGAACGTGGAGCGGAACAGTGCCCATCGCAGCCGCCAATGCCTTCCAGACCATGCATCCGAACGAATTTTTGGCCGATCGCTATGGTGCGGTACATCTGCGTCATTCATTCGGAAAATTACTGTACAAGGGCAAAGGGAAATTCCAACCGGAACCCACATTGGTGGCCAGTGCGGCGTGGGGGGAACTGCAACACCCGGAGTTCCATAAAGGATATGCCATAAAAGGGCTGGGTGAAGGGTTCTACGAGGCCGGTCTTCAACTGGATGGCATCCTGAAATTTGACGTGATCCGCTTTGGTGCAGGTGCCTACTATCGCATGGGGTCCAATGCGTTTGGGTATGTAAAGGACGACCTTGCGGTAAAATTGACCCTTGGGATAGGACTTTGATAGGGTTTCCTTCCGGTAGATATCGTTTCTTTGTGCCTATGGCCTGCGGAGCAAATACCGGGGCGCTATTATTCCCCAATGTGGGCTTGGCTCTCTAGCAGAATACTTCGGAACCGGACAGGGATCCTCCTTGGGTTGGCCATTATAACGGCATTTTTTGCCTATGAGGCCACCACGGTTGAATTCAGTTACAAGTTCGGCGGGCTATTGCCAAAGAATGATAGCGCATATGTTCACTATGAAGAATTGCTGGAGAAATTCTCCGAAGATGGAAATGTGATCGTCCTTGGCGTAAAGGATCCGGCGCTTTATCAGGTCGAGAATTTTCGGGCATGGTATGATCTGGGAAGGGACCTTACGAAACAGGATGGGGTTGATTCTGTTTTTTCGGAGGCTAATATTTTCGAGCTGGTCCGTAGTGACAGTTTGAAACGATTCAATTTGAAACCGATCTTTTCTCGCCCGCCGGCGGATCAAGCCGAGTTGGACAGTGTATTGCGCAAGGTGCGTTCGTTGCCGTTCTATGAGAATTCGTTGTACAACCCAGAGTCAGGTGCCAGCTTGATGATGGTTTTCGTGAACTCGAAGCGATTCAACAGTAACGATCGTGGCGATATGGTCGAACTTATCGAAGCACGCGTAAAAAAGTTCGAGGGGGAACGATTCAAAGTTTATCGCAGTGGACTGCCGTTCATCCGTACGGTGGTGACTGCGCGGACGAAGAGCGAAATGGGCATGTTCGTTGCGCTCATGGTGGTGGTGGTCTCTACATTGATACTCTTGTTCTTCAAGAGTTGGCGCGTAATGTTGATCTGCCTGTTGGTGGTGAGCGTTGGTGTTATCTGGGCCATGGGCACCATCGGGTTGTTCGGTTATAAACTAACATCCGTGATGGCGATCATTCCGCCGCTCGTGATCGTGATCGGAATACCCAATTGCATATTCCTGATCAATAAATATCACTACGAATATGCTAAGCACCACAACAAGGTGAAGGCACTTTCCAGGGTCATATACCGTGTTGGCAAAGCATCATTCACCACCAACGCAACTACTGCTGTCGGCTTCGCAACATTCGCACTGACCTATAGCGATGTGTTGAAACAATTCGGTGTTATTGCGTCATTGAACATCATGGCCGTGTTCGTGCTCAGCATTCTTATTGTCCCGATCATCTTCAGCTTTCAGGATGAACCGAAGGATAGGCACCTTGCGCATTTGGACCGGATGTGGGTGGATAAGCTTACGAATTCAGTGATCGATATTGTTCAGTACAAAAGGCCGTGGGTGTATTCGGTAACGCTATTGATCTTGGTGGTTGGCCTTATTGGCGTGCAACGCCTTAAGAATGAAAGTCGGGTGGTGGACGACCTGCCCGTTGATGATCCGGTCATGCAGGACCTGCGCTTCTTTGAACAGGAATTCAAGGGGATCATGCCGCTGGAGATCATGGTGGATACGCGGAAGAATGGTGGCGCCTTGCGCGAGGCTTCGTTAAAACGGATCTCGCAGCTGCAGGATACAATGGCCAAGTATCCGGAATTCTCTCGCTCACTTTCAATTGCCGACGCTGTGAAATTCATACGTCAGTCATTCTACAGTGGTGAACCATCGCGTTATGGTTTGATCAAGTCCAGTGAAAAGAGCTTTATCCTTCCGTACTTGGAAGGTGCGCAGGACAAAGGAGGAATGGCACGTGCCTTCCTTGATGATGAGCGACGCACGACGCGCATTTCTCTTCAAATGGCAGATGTTGGCACTGCGCGCATGGATGGTATCGTTGCCAAACTGCGCACTCAGGTGGATTCCATTTTCGACCCGTCCAAGTATAGAGTGGTGCTTACCGGTGCGAGCGTGATCTTTCTGGAAGGGAGCAAGTACATGGTGAAGAACCTGATCATATCGTTGATCTGGGCCGTGATCATCATCAGTGCGTTGATGGCGTTGCTCTTCAATTCCGCGCGCATGGTCGTGGTCTCACTTGTGCCGAATTTGATCCCGATGATCACCACCGCCGGGTTGATGGGTTATCTGGATGTTCCGATCAAGCCTAGTACCATCCTCGTGTTCAGTATTGCGTTCGGTATTGCGGTCGATGATGCGATCCACTACCTCTCGAAGTATCGTCAGGAATTGAATTTGAACGGTGGGAAGATCCGGATATCAGTGATCGAGGCACTGCGTGAAGCAGGGGTGAGCATGTTGTACACCTCAATTGTACTTTTCTGCGGATTCGGCCTGTTCGTCTTCTCTGATTTCGGAGGCACTCAAGCCCTGGGGTTATTGGTGTCATTCACATTGTTGGTGGCCATGCTCACTAATTTGTTGATCCTGCCCTCGCTTCTATTGAGCTTCGAGAAAGTAATGACCACCAAAGCATTCCGTGAGCCCTTGCTTATTATTCTGGATGAGGAGAGTGATATCGACCTTGATGAATTGCGGATAGAAGGTGGAACGCATTTGGACGTTGTTGATCGATCAGGAACTAAAGAAGAATGAAAGGTATTATTCTAGCAGGTGGATCCGGCACACGGTTACACCCGTTGACATTGGCAGTGAGTAAACAGCTGATGCCCGTGTACGACAAGCCGATGATCTATTATCCGCTCAGCACGCTTATGGCTGCTGGTATCAGAGAGATCTTGATCATCAGCACGCCGCACGACCTTCCGAATTTCAAGAAATTACTCGGTGATGGTCGGTCGCTTGGCTGCGATTTCTCATATGCTGAACAGAAGATACCGAATGGACTTGCGCAAGCATTCGTGATCGGTAAGGAGCACATTGGATCTGATAGTGCAGCACTGATCCTTGGTGATAATATTTTTTATGGATCGGGCCTTGGTCGCAAGCTTAGCGCGAACATTGATCCGGACGGTGGTCTCGTTTTCGCATATCATGTAAGCGATCCCGAACGGTATGGCGTTGTTGAATTCGATGCGGACAATAAGGCGTTGAGCATTGAAGAGAAACCGGCCAGACCGAAAAGCAACTACGCTGTTCCAGGACTTTATTTCTATGATAACGAGGTGTTGACCATTGCCCGTGATCTGAAACCCAGCGCACGTGGTGAATATGAGATCACCGATGTGAACAAGGAGTATCTCAAGCGGGGTAAATTGAAAGTGGAGATCCTTGATCGGGGCACCGCATGGTTGGATACCGGTACGTTCGCTTCACTTACACAAGCTGGTCAATTCGTACAAGTGATCGAGGAGCGACAGGGCTTGAGGATCGGTTGCATTGAAGAGGTTGCGTTCAAGAAAGGCTTTATCGATGCAACTGCTTTGGAGGCTCTCGCTCAACCGTTGTTGAAAAGCGGCTACGGGGAGTATCTCATGAAGATGCTCGAGAAGTGATGGAGAAACATCGCGCGTTGGTCGAGGAGCATATCGCCAGGTGGACGGGTTCTTTACCCGATGATCCGCTTTACGCGCCCATGGCTTACCTCGTGAAGTTGCCTGCTAAACGGGTTCGACCACTATTAACGCTGATGGCTTGCGAGATGTTCGGCGGAAGATCAGAGGATGTGTTGAACGAAGCGGTAGCCATCGAGCTCTTTCACAATTTCACGTTGATGCATGATGATATCATGGACCGGTCCCGGTTACGAAGGGGCATGGCCACGGTACATGAAAAATGGAATGCCAATACAGCAATACTCAGCGGTGATGCGCTGCTGGTAAAGGCCTACCAGCTCATGGGCCTGGATCCAGCGGTCCTTACCATCTTCAATCGGTACGCACTTGAGGTGTGTGAAGGGCAACAGAAGGACATGTCCTTCGAGACCCGCTCGCATGTATCGTTGAATGAATACCGCGAGATGATACGGCTGAAGACCGCCGTGTTGCTGGCAGGTGCGTTGAAGATAGGAGCCTGTAAGGCCGGCGCATCGGTGGAGGACCAGGAACGGATCGGTCTGTTCGGTGAAAGTTTGGGATCGGCGTTCCAGTTACGCGATGATCTTTTGGATGCCTTCGGCGATCAGGCCACTTTAGGGAAACAGATCGGCGGTGATCTACGGGCAGGAAAGAAGACATGGTTGCTTATTCGCGGATCGGAAGTGTCCGTGGAGAAAGCGGACACAACGCTTGAGGAGGAACTGGCCAAGACCAGCGCTGCGCGTAACGTGGAAAAGATGATCGATACGCTAAAAGCACTTGGCGTTCATCAAGAAGCTGAAGCCGAAATAGAACGGCTGGAAGCACTTGCGCGAAGACAACTCAATGCCATCAGCGTTCCGGAAGCCCAAAAAACCGCGCTCCGCGAAATGGTTGCCAAATTGCAGGCTCGGGTGGCTTGAATTGATCTATTCCGCACTACAGGATCACCCGATCCTGTAGTGCGGAATCGTATCATTTGTTAAGCAGGATCGTTCGGCGTTCACATGCACCCGAAACTCCATCGTGCAATTCCAATACATAAGCTCCCGACCGCAAATTCTCAGGGATTACGACCGTAACCCGGTCCGTTGTATTCAACAGCGCTTTGGTCATCACAGTACGGCCTTGAAGATCGATCAACGCCATTTGCCAATTTCCAGTGGAAACTAAGGATCCCGATACTACGAACGTGCCTGCCGTCGGGTTCGGGAAAACATCGAATGATCGGCCACTATTCATCGATACCGCTGTAGAAATGCAGAACGGGTCGGTGTCAGGCAACAGTGTTACGGTCACCGTGCCGGAAGTAATGCATCCGTTGGGGCTGGTAACAGTATACGTGTAATCGCCATCATCATCCATCGCAGGGTCGAACATGCCGTTGCTCGCCCCGCCAGGTCCGGTCCATACGCCTCCTACGGCTGGTGTACCCAATAGGGAATCGATCAATGCAAAGGCCAGCGTGTTGGAACATGCCATTGCTGTGCCATCCAACCCTGCTCCACTACCAACGCTGAACTGATATGTGAAGATCTGCACACCGGGTATAGGACACGTATTGTCAGCTGCCGTTATGGTGAACGGATAGAGACCGGAACTCAGACCTTGGGCATTTCCACAAATGGTCGCGCTGATCGGATTGACCCCGGTAACCGTGAAGGTCGCCCCAGGTAGCACTTGTCCGATATTGCTGACCAATTGGATGCTATCACTCGCGTCGGGGTCATCAATGATCGTTGTGAAACAGAAATCACCTGAAGTGCAGGCATCCACTGCTCTTGGAGCGGTCTGTTGGCAAGCACCAGTGGTGCCGCTGATCGTACCCGAAGTCGGCGAAGGTGGATTGCTGCTACAAGCAAAGACCACGAACTGAAGATCGCGCATTACACTACCGATCCAGGTCCCATCGATGTCATACTCGTCCACTTGCACGACTGCGATGAAGCTGCCGGTCAATGTCGGTGTAAAGCTTATCTGTCCATTGGCCGTATCAATGACCATTCCTAGGATGGGTTCAACTCCCGTATTCGGGGCCTCATAGTCGATCGATACAGCTTGGTTACCATCGAAATAACGTGCATCTATCAAATGAAAACTGCGGCTTGCTGCACTACCACCAACAGCGCCAATATCATATAGGAATGGCTGGTCCACACAGGTGTAAGGCACGTTGACGTCCGTATAGGATGAAGAGCTCCCACAAGGAGATATCACATTGTTCAACTTTGCTTCAAAATAGAGACCTGGTGTTCCCACAACATTGAATGCCTCAGCACGGCAGCAGATATACCAGCTGATGGTCCAATCAGCACAAGGTGCCAAATAAACCGTTGTTCTATAACGATAGCGTTCGTAGCCGTTCAATGTGCCACCGTTACATGTACTGTTGGATGCGCTGGCATCACACAGCAATGCAACTTCGGTCACATCCAGGACAGCAAGTGGAAAATCCGTGGTTCCTACGGTGAAGGTCGTACCACAATCACTCTCAAAATGAAGGGATTGGCCGGTCATTGGCGTGCCGCTGCAATCACGATAGATCGATAGTGTCACTTCGTACAAGTTGTCACCGATGCATTCATAAGTGATCGATCCACCAGGAAGGTGTTCGGCCTTTACGATTGCAGCAGATAAAAGGAGGCAAGTAGCGAGTACAAGTTGTTTCATGAACGGTGTAGTTTGCGTAAATGGGCCACCAATATACAGGAATTGCGATCAAAGACGACGGAGGCGATCCATCGCCATTTTCGTTCGAAGTGCCAGTATGTGGTATTATCGATCAAGAAGGTTGATCAATGCTTCCTTTAATGTTGGGAATTCAAATGCAAGATCCGTTGCCATCAAGCGCGTATTCGATGCCCGACTGCCTTCCAAAAGAACAGATGATGATTCACCCAATATCGCCTTCAAGAGGAGGGAGGGTATGCGAGGAAGAAAATAGGCCTTGCCCAATACCTGAGCTATGGTCCGCATAAGATCCGCATTGGTCACATCGAACCCGGTATTCACATTGTAGGCACCTTCCATATCCTCTTGTAAGATCGCTTGCTGGTAGATCCTTACGAGATCATTGATGTGGATCCAGGGCACCCATTGTTCGCCACTTCCCAACGGTGACCCAAGACCCCATCGCACTGGTACTGCGAGTTTCTGCAAAGCCCCACCATTCGGAGATAGAACGATCGGTGTGCGCAATTTCACTACGCGGCAATGGCTGGCCCACTCGTCCACGGCCTCTTCCCAAGCAACACTGATCCGCGCTATGGTGTCCGGTCCCGGCGGATCGGTTTCAGAGTAGATATGATCGGATGTTTCTGCACCGTAATAATTGATGCCCGCGGCACTCACAAAGCTCTTGATCACTGTGCCGCTGGATCGCACCTTTTCCAAAAGAAGGCGTGCCGAGGCACAGCGACTATCGATCAGAATTTTTATGCGTGCATCGGTCCAGCGTTGGTCCGCGATCCCGGCACCTGCCAAGTGCACAATGTGTTCAACATTTTCCAGCGCACGCTCATCCAACGTACCCTGTTCAATGTTCCAAGCGTATGCATTTACGCCGTCATGAAAACCTGCAGTACGACTTAAATGGCGCACTGTATGCCCGGCTTCACGTAACGTTCTGGTAAGTGCGGTTCCGATCATCCCGCTTCCTCCGGTAATCAGGATCGTGGACATATGCCTTTGAATTGTCTAACCATACTTATGATCGAACGCAAGCATTTCATGCAGATCGGATCAGCGATCCAGTATAACTGAAGTATTGATCGTCGTGCCGTTCGTAAGGTCCGTCAACTTCAATGAATAGGTGCCGTTCGCTATGATCGTGGTCAAGGAAAGTACCGCTCCATCGGAAGTTAATGCCACGGTACGTTCCAGCACCTTTCTACCCTGTAGATCGAACAGTGACAACTGCCAATTTCCATTAGTGCCAAGCGTTCCGGTAATGATGATCCGATCATTCGTTGGATTTGGATGAACGCGGATCGTGGGTTGTTCCAACTCTTGTATTCCGATCGAACTACACAACGGGTCGTCGCTAGTAACGATGGTCAGCTGGTACGTATAGACCTGCAAACCCGGTATGGGGCAAGCGTTGTCCACCGCAGTGATCGTGAATGGGTGTATACCGATCGAAGTGCCATTCGCATTTCCACAGATCGTCGCGGTTACGGGGTTGGTACCCGAAATTTGGATCGTTGCACCCGGAATGACCTGGTCGATATTGGTCGTAAGTGAGATCACGTCACTCGCCGTTGGGTCATTGATCCCGGTTGTCAGACAGAACTCTCCATTGCTACAGATCGATAGTGAACGCTCTCCCGTCTGCTCACAATCACCAGTGATCGATGCGATGGTACCGGAATGCGGATCCGGAGGTGCATTGGTGCAAGCAACAACAACGAACGGTAGATCGCGCATCACGCTGCCTATCCAGATATCACTGCTGTCGTATTCATCCACTTGAATTACGGTCACGATATTTCCAATGTTCGTCGGCGTAAAACTGATCTCACCGCTTGCCGCATCGATCGTCATCCCGACTATTGGTTCCCCGCCATAATTCGGGAAGGTATAGGTGACCAATGCCGGACTTCCGCCATAATACCGGGCATCGACCAAACTGAAATTACGCCTGAACGCGTTGTCATCCACAGCGCCAGCGTCATAAATAATGGGCTGGTTCACACACACGTTCGGTAAGCTCTGTTGCGTGAATTGTGATGAGCTATTGCACGGAGCTGGGACATTATTGAGCTTCGCTTCCATATACAGGCCGGGCGTTGCGCTCAGATTCAACGAGGCTGAACGGCAACAGATGTCCCAGCTGATCGTCCAGCCATCGCATGGCGTTAAAAAGAGAGTATCGATATACGTATAGACCAAGTACCCGCTCAATGGGCCACCGTTGCAATTGCTGTTCGCCATGCTCGCCGCACATAACTGCGAGGTTTCCATGGTCGCATCCGGCAACATATTGGCGCGCACGAAACTGATGCCGCAATCACTGTCATACCTCATTTCCTGAGGGATCATTGCCGTACCACTGCACTCCCTGAACAACGTCAGGTTGATCTCATACAATGAATTGCCGACGCATTTATAAGTGATTGAGCCGCCTGGTAAATGCTCCGCATAAAGAGCATTCGCGGTGAATAGCAGAAAAAGCACGATCGATGCTTGCTTCATGGTCGGTATACGGATTTACCCACGCAAGATAGGGTAACGTCATAAAGGTTCATTTCACTGATCTTAACGTGCGTTCGATCTGTTTTTCGTGATGACGCATGTGATGGTGCATGAACTTTACACTTTGGATCAGATCGAACTTGCCTACGATCGGATGTTTGAAAAGGTCATGTCCCACCTCGCTTTCAGGGATCGAAACATACGTTGAACGCATCGCGTTACGCACAGCTGCCCAGCGTTCCATGGCCACGGAACACGAGGTTGAAGGAACTGTTGCCACCACGGCAGGAGCGTTGTATTTGAACGGAAGGTAGAGGGCTGCCCGAAGCGCTGCCATGCGCCACCTTGCGGAGAAAGGAACTGGTCCGTGAGCGCCTAGATCACGCTTCTTCAGGAGATATGCTAACGCACCTTCCTCAGCGATCGCCAAATGGGTGATCACTTGAGCAACGCTCCATTTCCCGGGCGCTGGTTCGGCGGCAAGTGCGGTTTCGGAAAGCGGATCAAGACGTGCGTACAGTGCAAGTCTGTCACGCTCCATACCGTCGAATAATTGTAGCAGCGCAGCACTTCGCGACATGGTCAACGACCCCACTTCAGGTGGGCAACGAATTAAGGTGAGTAGTCAGTCTACCTGGCCCTTTCCAGATTCTTCAGGTCTTCTTCAATGAAACCTTCCTTCTTGCCATAGATGGCGGCATCATCATTGAGGTACATCAGCTCACCTGTGCCCGCGTTGAATACGCGCTTGAAGGTATGCTTGTTCTTATAGTCACCGGTCAGGACAACATCGCTGATCACAACACTTTTATCAGCGCTTTGTACGGCGCTCATCAATTGCGCTAGGTCCATCAACTGGGCGGGAGCCGTATAGAATTCCTTCACCTTTGCGGCATCCGGAATGGTCTTGTCCAAATGTTCTTTTGCCATCCAGAGTTCAGCTTCGCGCACAAAGCGTGTACGGCTGGAATAGATCCTATCCGCAGTGGTCTTATCCGTGATCTTGCCACTTTCAACTTGCTTCAAATAATCCTGCAAGTGCTTCACATAGAGGTTGATCAAAGACGATGTGCTCTTTTCCGCCATACCCTTTTCGTCGATCAGGATATACGCCAATTCCTGTTCAACCGGGAACGTGGTGAACGCATTGTCCTTCATCTCCAGCTTATCGTTCTTCTTCGCTTTCCAGCCCTGCATCAGCGTTAAGAACGTACCCTCGAACTTCACGGGATCCACTTTCGATGTTTTTACCAAATACAACTTGTCCTCGGCAATGGGCGCGGTCGTTATCGCATCGATGTTGACGAACTCAATGTTCTCATTGAATTTCCAATTGCTCTTCATTGCGTTCATGATCGCCTTGTTGTAAGGCGTGTCGGTGGCATCGAGCACCACCAGAACGGTTTCGCTTTTCGCTGCTTTTACAGAGGCGGCATTGAACGTGCCATATTGAGCGGTGGCCGTTACGGAAACAAGTAGAGCTAGTGCAGTAAGCGTTCTGATTTGCATGGTCGGTAGGATTCGGGTATGTTGGTTGGATCTCGATCAACATGAGCTATTGATCATTCAAGGATCCGGAGCGCGAAAATAGTGCCACACTTCTAATGCGGAAAGGTATGACCTTTGCGATCGTGGATAACAACTCGAATATTGAGATGCCGAGCAGGTCCGATGGTGACCTTCAACGGTACTTGGATCGTGGTGAAGTTCTGGCCTCCACGGTTACACAACTGCGCAAGGATCTCTCGCTTTCTGAACAGGAACTGCCCATGCCAGATGTGGGTGATGAAGCATTCGAAACACTTCGTAAGGATGTACTTCCGGTTTTGACAGCGCTGCAACAGAAAAATCAGCATGCCCTTCAGGTTGCCATGTATCGCGTGGATATTCCGGAGGCCCACCTAAAGCGGACCATGGCGGGTGGCGGGCTACATGCATTGGCCGGAGAGTGTGTGATCAGAGCATTGCAAAAGGTGCTTACCCGCTTGCGCTATGCGGGCAGATATTGACGCCGTCCCTTTTCGTTCAAGGGTTTATCCGTGGTATTTTTTACCAATAAGTTCCAAGGTTTCTTCGACAAAGCGATCGCCGGAACCCACGAAGACCAATTTACGTATAAACGCTTCGCGCCCGCACAAGTGGAAAAACTACCTTTGTACAGGATCCGCAGGACCTATTGAATGGACACCTATTCCTACCTCAGCAACGTCGACAGCGCTTGGCTGGACGAACAGTACCAACTTTACCAGAAGGACCCCGCTTCAGTTGATCGTACGTGGGCCCACTTTTTCGAGGGATTCGATCTGGCTCGTACCAAATTTCCGCAACTTCCCGATGGTGGCGCCAATGCGGGTGTAGTCGAAGGAAAAAAAGGAGATGTCGCCCATCTGCGCCGTGAGTTCAAAGTGCTGGAGTTGATCAATGCGCATCGCACGCGTGGCCATTTCTTTACCCATACCAACCCGGTCCGCGAACGGCGTAAATACACTCCCACGTTGGATCTGGTCAACTTTGGATTGAATGAGGATGACCTGGAAACAGTGTACCAAGCAGGAGATGAAGTAGGTCTTGGACCGGCTAAACTGAAGGATATCCTTGAGTTCCTCACGGTTACATATTGCAACAATATCGGTGTGGAATACCATTATATCCGCAAACCTGAACGTGTTGCTTGGCTTCAGGACCGAATGGAAAAGGTTCGCAATACGCCATCGTTCTCCATATCGGAGAAGAAGGAATTCCTTATGAAATTGGACCAGGCCGTGGTCTTTGAAAAATTTCTGGGTAAGAAGTTCCTTGGGCAAAAACGATTCAGCATTGAAGGCGTAGAAGTGCTGATCCCAGCGTTGGATTGGATCATTGAACACGGTGCTAGGGTCCACGACATTAAGGATATCGTGATCGGCATGGCACATCGCGGACGGCTCAACGTGCTCGCCAATACGCTCAATAAGACCTACGAAAGCATTTTTGCGGAATTCGAAGGCCGGGATTTTTCAGATGCATTGGTTGAAGGTGATGTGAAATACCACATGGGCTATAGTAGCTGCGTGATCACAGAGACCGGTAAAGGGGTGAAGCTTACACTAAGCCCGAACCCGAGTCACTTGGAAAGTGTTGGACCTGTGGCGCAAGGGATCGCACGAGCGATCATTGAACAGGACCATGCCTTCGATCACAAAAAAGTAGTGCCGGTGATCATTCATGGAGATGCAGCCATTGCGGGACAGGGCGTTGTGTACGAAGTTGTACAGATGGCCGGCCTGAAAGCCTATTCCACCGGTGGTACCGTGCATATAGTAACCAATAACCAAGTGGGCTTTACCACTAACTATATCGATGGCCGAACCAGTACGTACTGTACGGATGTGGCCAAGGTGACGCAATGTCCGATCTTCCATGTGAATGCGGATGATGTTGAAGCGGTCGCATACGTAATGGCCTTGGCCCTGGATTATCGACAACATTTCGGCGAGGATGTCTTTATCGATCTATTGGGTTATCGCCGCCATGGCCATAACGAAGGGGATGAACCGAAATTCACTCAACCCGTGTTGTACAAGGCCATCGCCAAGCACCCTGATCCGCGCGATATCTACAAGAAGAAATTGCTGGAAAGTGGTGCCATAGAAGCGGAACTTGCCAAGGAGATGGAAGATCATTTCCAAGCAATGCTGCAAGAACGCTTGGATGAGGCCAAACAGATCGAGAAAAGCCAGATCTCATCTTTTTTGGCGGACCGTTGGGAAGGGTTCGATCGACCAGATGCTTCTATTTTCAGAACAAGTCCGGAAACCGGCGTGGCCAAGAAGGTATTGTTGGAGATCAGTGCGAAACTGTCCCTTGTGCCAGAGGGTAAAAAGTTCTTCGCCAAAATGGAACGGATCCTGGGTGATCGTGCCAAAATGATCGAAGATGACCGACTGGATTGGGGAATGGCGGAGTTGTTGGCATATGGCTCATTGCTCGTTGAAGGACATCCGGTCCGGTTCACTGGGCAGGATGTGGAACGGGGTACGTTCAGCCACCGCCATGCCATCGTTAAAATGGCAGATAGCGACGAGGAGTTCATCCACCTCAAGCACCTGAAGAAAGATCAAGCATTATTACAGATCTATAACTCGTTGCTCAGCGAATATGCCGTGCTTGGTTTCGAATACGGTTATGGTTTCGTTACGCCGCAGACCCTAACGATCTGGGAAGCACAATTCGGTGATTTCGTGAATGGTGCACAGATCATTCTGGACCAATGGCTCTGTGCCGCAGAAGAGAAGTGGAAGACCATGAACGGCTTGGTACTGCTGCTGCCGCACGGGTATGAAGGCCAAGGTGCGGAGCATAGTTCTGCACGAATGGAACGCTTCCTGGGCAGCTGTGCCGATGGAAATATGTTGGTGGTGAACTGTACTACGCCTGCTAACTTCTTCCACGTATTACGTCGTCAATTGGCATTCGACTTCCGTCGTCCGCTAGTGGTGTTCACGCCAAAGAGCTTGTTGCGCCACCCGCGTTGCGTGAGTAAGCTGGAAGAACTCAGCACCGGCCGTTTCCAAGAGGTGTTCGATGATGCTACCGCTGATCCGAAGAAAGTTGAACGCGTGATCTTCTGCCAAGGAAAGATCTATTATGAACTGCTCGAGAAGAAAGAAGAGCTGAATGCCGACAATGTTGCGATCGTTCGTATTGAACAATTGCATCCGTTGCCGGAAGAGCAGCTAAGTGCGATCCTGAAAAAGTATGAACATGCAAAAAGCCATTATTGGGTGCAGGAAGAACCCGTGAATATGGGCGCATGGGGCTACCTTAAGTTGAATTGGTCCGCGGTGGAACTGCACTGTATCTCTCGATTCATCAGTGGCGCCTCCGCCACAGGAAGCGGCGTTCGCTGGGCTATTCAACAAAAAGCGATCGTGGAACAATCATTCCTGGACCTCGGTATCAGCAAAGCAACAACGACGTCCAAAAGAAAAGTGGTAGCGAACGGAAAGGCCAACGCGAAACCCGTACCGAAGAAAAAAAGTAAGGCGTGATCCAATAGTTTTTGGATCGAACAGAACTAACATCACAGACCAAGTATACACATGGCAACAGTCGATATTAAAGTGCCGAGTCCCGGAGAAAGCATTAGTGAAGTTCGCATAGCGCAATGGCTTGTTAAAACCGGTGATGTGGTGGAAAAGGACCAGCCGATCGCCGAGATAGACAGCGATAAGGCGACACTTGAATTAAGTGCTGAAGAAGCAGGTAAGATCGAGATCCTGGCTGAAGAAGATGCTACCGTGAGCGTTGGCGATGTTGTTGCCCGGATCGATACCTCCGTGAAACCGGAAAAAAAGGCCGCAGCGAAAGAGCCTGTATCCGCAGCGTCGACCTCAAAGGCCGATAAGCCTGCTGTTGCAGCAGCACCCGTGGCTGCCAATAGTGCCGCAGCCACACACGCAACTCCTGTTGCAAAAGCTGTTATGGCTGACAAGGGTATTACCGCCGATAAGCTGAAAGGTACCGGACCCAACGGACGCATTACACGCAGTGATGTGGATGCGTACGTGAGCGCTGGTATTGATGCCAGCGGCGTTACATTATATGGATGGGGTGGTACCCGCGAACAGGGACGTGCTCGCATGAGCACGCTTCGGAAGAAAGTGGGTGAACGATTGGTAAGCGTGAAGAACCAGACCGCTATGCTCACCACCTTCAACGAAGTGGACATGAGTGCAGTGATGGACCTGCGCAACAAATACAAGGACAAGTTCAAAGAAGAGAAAGGTGTAAGCCTTGGTTTCATGAGCTTTTTCACCAAGGCCGTTACCGAAGCGTTGCACTTATTCCCGAACGTGAATGGCCAGATAGATGGCGATGAAGTGATCACCTTCGACTATGCAGATATCGGTATCGCTGTTAGTAGCCCGAAAGGTCTAATGGTCCCTGTATTGCGCAATGCAGAAAAACTAAGTCTCGCCGAGATCGAAGGCGGGATCAAAACGCTTGCGATCAAAGCACGTGACGGTAAGCTCAGTATTGATGAAATGACCGGTGGAACGTTCACCATCACCAACGGTGGCGTATTCGGCAGCATGCTCAGCACACCCATCATCAATCCACCGCAGAGTGCGATCCTAGGCATGCACAACATTGTTGATCGCCCTGTTGCAGTGAATGGCCAAGTGGTCATTCGTCCAGTGATGTACCTCGCGTTGAGCTATGATCACCGCATCATCGATGGCAAGGAAAGCGTGAGCTTCCTCATGGCGATCAAACAGATGATCGAAGATCCGACGAAGTTGGTCTTCGGCGGTAAGGAGCCAGGTGAGGTTTTGCTGGGGTTGTAAAATTTTCTTGAACAAGTTTAAATGGGGTCGGACTTAAGATGTCCTGTCGTTTCTGAAGGCGCTAGCCCTATCGAATGGCAACAAGTCACCGCACTTCTTCGAAAAGTATACGTTATAGGCTCCTTTACTACCAAAGAGGCCGCATCGAATATGATGACGCCTGAGAACCTTGAACCCGCTGGTACATTACTGGTCGCGAAAGAGACCTGTGCGGGTGCTGTTCTTGGAACAACACTTTTCCTTCACCCTGACAGTGCCCTTAAACAACTTGCACAGGACGGCGAACGGGAATTCAGACTCTTGGCCGTTGCTACGGAAGCCCGTGGGAAAGGGGTAGGGGAACTCTTGGTGCAAGCGTGTATCGATAGAGCAAAGAATGAAGGTGCAACTGGCCTCGTGCTTTGGACACAACCGACCATGTATGCTGCACAGCGTTTGTACGAGCGGCTCGGGTTTCAGCGATGTTCTGAGCGTGATGTGCCTGATCCACGCGGTTGGGACCGCATGGTTTTTCGGCGTTCCCTTCGCTAAGTCAATACCAGCCAAGGTTTTCCGGCTAATTCCTACATCCGATCCAACAGCCTACCTTCACCGCCGCAAAAAATAAAAAGTAGCACTACTTCCTATGGCAGACCAACAAGACCTCGACGCGCATTACACCACCATGGATAAGATCTTCCGCCTGAGCTTAGGTGAGAAAGGTGGATATAGCGGCGCCCGCTTCGATGGTGATTTCTCGCTTTCACTTGAGCAAGCGCAAGAGAAAAAGCACCAATTCATCATGGATAACTGCAACATCAAGCCCGGTATGAAGGTGCTCGATATCGGTTGCGGTTGGGGTGCGTTCATCGATTTTCTGAATAAGAAAGGTGTGGAGACAACTGGTGTGGTGCTCGCGGAAGGACAAGCGAATGCCTGTAGAAAGAACGGTCTCAACGTTCACCATATGGACAGCAAGAAGATCACGCCGGAGACCTTCGGTATGTTCGACGCCGTTTGTGCAATGGGTAGCCCTGAGCACCTGTGCAGTGTTGATGAATACCGAGCGGGTAAGCAAGAAGAGATCTATGAGACCTACTTCAAGCAAATGAACGCGTTGTTGCCGGTAGGTGGTAGGTTCTACTGCCAGACCATGGTATTCGGCCCGAACATGGTGAAGTTCGAGGATATCAAGTTCGGAGAGACCAACGTGTATAAGAATCGAACGGACTATTCCGGCGAAGAGCTCATGGATCTGGTTTGCGATGTGTTCCCTGGGTCATGGTTACCATATGGACAGGAAGGGATGGAGCGCCCCGCCAAAAAAGAACATTTCAAATTAATCCACTCCGATAGTGGCCGCTTGGATTACATAGAGACCATTCATCGCTGGACCTCTGCATTCAACAAGTGGGACCTGGAGAAGTATATGCTCTACGCTAGCCTTGCGCCTAAGTTGCTCAATAGTGATTTCCGTAAGTGGATCCGCCGGTACAAGATCGCACCGAACCTACAGGTATTCGAACGCGAGATCTTTGAGCACTACCGTATGGTGTACGAAAAGACTGCGTAACCAATTCCAATACATCCGCATAGGGCCATGTCGTATTCATAACGGCATGGCCTTTGCTTTTAGGTCCACATAATTCAAAGAACATGAAATACGCGATCACGCTTTTCTCCCTTGCAGCGACGGTTTTTACTGCACAGGCTCAATTCCCCAAAGTATTGAAGGATGCGGCGGATAAGGTAACCAGTGGCGGTGCCAGTGGCATCAGCAATGATGAAGTTATCGCTGGATTGAAGGAGGCGTTGACCAAAGGTGCGGAAGGTTCTGTTCTGAAGGGTTCCGCGTTGGATGGGTTCAATAAGAACGAGCTGATCCGCATTCCATTCCCACCGGAAGCGGAGAAGATGAAAAGTACGCTCAACAGTATCGGGATGACCAAGCAAGTGGAGGAGTTCGAGCTTACCATGAATCGCGCCGCGGAAGAAGCTGCGAAAGAAGCATTGCCCGTTCTTAAGGATGCCGTCTTGGGTATGTCCGTAGGTGATGGGTTCGCGATCCTGAAAGGTGGTGACAACGCTGCAACGAACTACCTGAACGAGAAAACGAACGCAACCTTGATCGAGAAGTTCCGCCCCATTGTGGAGAAGGCTACAGCGAAAGTGGCATTAACGAATTACTGGACCCCGTTGGCAAGCGGGTACAACAGAGCGACAATGCTCACCGGTGGAAAAGCCGTGGACCCGGACCTGGATGCATACGTTACCGACAAGGCCATTGCCGGTCTGTTCAAACTGATCGCTCAAGAAGAAGCCAAGATCAGACAGGACCCGATGGCGCGTACGACCGATCTCCTACAACGTGTGTTCGGAAACTGAACTTAGTTAGTCGGGATCCTCCAATGGGTGATCCTCATAATAGCGCATTAGTTTACGACTGAGTTTCGGTTCATAATTGATCTCAACGGTGGTGTTCTTCTCGTTGCTGGTACGGATCAATAGCTCTTTCTTTCCGTATCCCGCGTTTACGGTACAGCTTGCTGTGTTCGGTGCAACGCGTCCTTCATTGTGCGCAACGAATTCCAGGATGTTATAGTTGCTTGGCAGGTCGATGACGATCCGTTCTTTTCGTTTGGTCAGCGCGTGTCCGAATAGGACGTACCGGTCATTCAGCAATACGGAGATCGTATCACCATCAACCTCTGCATTGTCCCAAACCTCTATGGTTATTCGATGGCTTTTTGCATTTAGTGTTGTCAATAGATCATTTTCCCGATCCTGAAAAGCAACTTCCTGTATTGGAGCAGGAGGCGGTTGTTTCTTTTTGAAACCGATATGTTGCCGGAATACAAGACCGAAATAATCGTTGGTCGCACTTGCACTGGTCGGATTATTTCCCACCGTCATGGTGGTTCTAAGCGCCGCGCTTCGATCCAAGTGATACAAATACCGCAGGCCGATCTCGAAGGCATTCTTTTTTCCGAAGTTGAATAACGTAATGTCGGGTGCAATGAAGAATGAATTCCGGCCAGGAGCGGAAGCGACTGAAACAAGATCCCTGTTCGAAGTGGAAACGGAACCTCCGGATTGAAAACTGAATCCAAGCCCTGCACCGATCTTTAGTTTTGTTCTATTGCCTCGTCCAGTTGAAACCAGCCACCAAGGTTGAAGTTCGGTGCGGAGCGTCTGATGATACAAGTTGTACTTTATCTTATCGTATTGGAAGTAATAGCCATTCAGTGCCAATGCTCCGATCGCCGAGAACCCCCAACGTTCGCGATGCGTAAGCGACGTGCCAAGATCCAAAGCTGTGGCCAACCAACCTGTAGAGGTAAAGGAGGGCGACCCAGGATCGGTGATCTTTGCTTTGTCCATTCCGATGTGGATCCCGCCCAATAAGCGCACTTCATTGTCACGTACACTTTGTGCGCAGCATGGGATCATGACATGGCCGATCAGTAGAAAAATGACAACGCGCCAAAGGTTCATGGTCGGCAATTTATTGCCATACGGGATCATAGCAGCATTACTCACTATAATTAGGAAATACTTAGTGCCTGTTCCGTTCGTTATCTTGGGTACATGAAAATGATGGTAAGTTCGACCTGTCTGCCACTGGCACTGTTCTTCTTTTCGCATGCCCATGCTCAGGATCCGGATAGCACGGCCAGTGCCATACCGGAACTGAATCAACGCATCGTCACTTTTGTATTGGGTCATGAAGGCAAGAAAGTTGGTCGCGGAGAATGCTGGGACCTTGCTGCGGAAGCATTGAATTCTGGTGGAGCAACGTGGGATGGGTCTTATGTTTTCGGTGACATCGTGGATTGGAGGAAAGAAGAGATCCTACCCGGTGATATCGTTCAGTTCGCGAACGTGGAAGTGGAATTCCGGAGCAGGAATATGATAACCCGTGAGCGATATATGAAACACACCGCCGTGGTTGTTGCAGTTGCTGGTAAGGGTTTATTCACCATAGCACATCAGAATGTTGAACCGGTTGGCAAAAAAGTTGCGATGAGCAAGTTGTACATGGCAGATGTTCGCGGCGGAAAACTTACGTTCTACAGACCACACGAGTAGGTCGAAGTTCCTGGACCTGTTTCGCACTAGGAATTCATCCACGCTTTTTGTTCAGACTTCCTTGAAATGTTGCGCGTGGAATTTGATCCGAAGCATTGTTTTTTGAACTTTCGATCGACCCTTCAGGCGTTTATTTTCTGATCCATGCTTAGGGATATGCAGAAAGCATTCCATACGGGATCAAGTTCCGGTGATGTGAAACGCTCTGTGGGTCCAACATAGCCGTGTTGACAAGTACGACGTATCGAGTTCTTCTTCACTTGCTCATGAACATAGGTTTGTCGAGCACTCAACCGGTTCGCGTATTCGTTGCACTTATCTGAAGTGCAGGATACGGACCATCGTCAGCACAAGAGGGTAACTCCTTGAATGCCGTTCCGGAAAAGTGCCTACAAGCTGTAAGGTACATGGCAGAACACGTACGCCTTTTTAGGGTCACTCGTTGGATGGGTGCCTTGATCACACGTTCACTAAGAACGGTATTGCCCGCAGTCGCGGCACTTTTGCTTTGGAATGCCGAAGCGTATGCAACACACGCCATGGGTGGCGACCTTACCTATGAGTGTTTAGGTAATAACCAGTATCGTGTCAACCTTAGCTTTTTCAGGGATTGCAACGGTGTTGCTGCGCCCGTAAGTTGTAATAATGGGGACCTCAGATTCGATGTTTCATCGTCACAATGCGGAGCTTCGTTCACGGGGTGTTTTGTTTTTCAAAGTGTTGATGTCGTAACACCGATATGCGCTTCGGCTATCGACCGTTGCAATTCTCCTGCTGGAGTATATGGTGTGGAGCGGTACCGTTATAGCGCGGTGATCAACCTTTCCGCATGGAATAATTGTGGTACTGATTGGCTGATCGATTGGAATCTCTGTTGTAGGAATAACGCGATCACCTCACTGAACAACCCGGGTGGTAAGGACCTCTACTTGAGCGCAACGTTGAACAATACCATTCAACCATGCAACAGTTCACCTCGCTTCTTGAATGACCCTATTCCATTCGGTTGTGTAGGGCAACCTATGGTTTACAACCACGGCGTGAGTGACCTTGCCGGTGATTCGCTGGTTTTCTCATTGGCTCCTGCACGCGGAGCGGGTGGCGCTATTCTAGCCTATAACAACGGCTACACATTCCTGCAACCAGTGATCACCAGTGGTGGTGCTAACGCGGTACAGATCAACTCACAGACAGGAACCATTACGTTCACGCCCAGTGTTCAGCAGTTCTCCGTTGTGACCGTTCTGGTGCGTGAATACCGGAATGGCGTGCTGATCGGCACGTATACCCGTGATCTTCAATTCGCGGTGGTTGCTTGCAACAATAGCAACCCCACGGTCTCCGGTATCAACAACACAGGCACGTTCGTGTACGACGTTTGTGCGAATACCAGCTTTTGCTTTGATGTTAACTCCCTTGACGCCGATGCGGGAAATGTCGTGACCATGACCTGGAACAACGCCATACCAGGGGCCACGTTCACAACTTCAGCGGGTCCGTTGCCAACGGGTACGTTCTGTTGGTCACCTACAACGGCCAATATCGGACAGCAGCTCTTTACCGTCAATGTACGTGATAACGCTTGTATTTTGAACGGCTCCGGTACACAAGGCTACTTGATCAATATTACGCCACCATTCACGCCTTCCAATGCCGGACCGGATCAAAGCGTGTGTGGAACTTCCGCCACGCTGGCCGGTCAGCAACCTTGGCCCAGTGCGCAAGGCACATGGTCCGTTATTAGTGGAGCCGGTACGTTCGCAAGCCCCAATTCACCGAATGCGGTGGTCAATGGCCTTGCTCCTGGCCCGAACGTGCTCCGTTGGCGTGTGAACTACGGTTCATGCGGCTTTGCCGATGATACTGTTGTTATTACCGCTTACGATCCGAACCAACCAGCAGCGAATGCGGGGCCACAACAATCGTTATGCCTACCCGCATCGAGTACAACGCTTGCCGCTAATACGGCAACATCTCCAGCATTAGGGACTTGGACGCTGGTGACCGGTGGTGGAATTTTTGCTAACGCTAACAGTCCTACATCAACCGTCTCCGGCCTAGTGCAGGGTACGAACACATTCCGCTGGACGATCTCGAACGGCCCATGTGGAGCTCCTACCAATTCGACCGTGACCGTGCTCGTATACAGTAATGTACAAGGTTCCGCAAATGCGGGTGTGGATCAGCAGCTCTGTACGCCAACGTTGAACACCACGCTGACCGGTAACACGCTGATCGCACCAGCTACGGGCCAATGGACCTTGCAAGGCGGTTCAGGTGTGATCGCAAACCCGAACCAACGCGTTACGGCGGTAAGTGGTCTGAGCATTGGCGTGAATACGTTCCGTTGGACGATCCTGAACGGACCATGCACACCGCCGACCACGCAGGATGAAATGACCATTACGGTGTTCGATCAGAACAGCCCGAACGCTAACGCTGGTGCCAACCAACAGTTGTGTGCCACATCGACGAACTTGACCGGTAATGCGCCGACACCTCCTGCAACCGGGCTGTGGACGCTGGTGAGCGGGACGGGAACGTTCACGACACCGAACTCTCCTACATCCGCAGTGACCGGATTAAGTCTCGGAACCAACGTATTCCAGTGGACCTTGTACAATGGCCCATGCGCAAATGGAGTAACAACCTCCCAAGTGTCCGTAGTGCGTTTCGATGGAAATTCTCCTGTGCCTAATGCAGGTCCGGATCAAGACCTCTGTACCGCTTCTGCTTCAACTTTTGCGAGTACCACACTAGCTGGTAACCTTATGCCGTCTCCTGCCATAGGTACTTGGACATTGGTCGGTGGTGGAGGTATTATCACAGGTCCCAACAATGCGGCCACCACAGTTACCAGCCTACCTGTAGGGGTCAACACCTTCCGATGGACCGTCGCGAATGGTCCATGTACACCTACAGTGAATACCGATGACGTCGTGATCCGTGTTTTCGATCGCAACGCACCTGTGGCCAGTGCTGGTCCGGATCAAGAAGTCTGTGCACCGGTTGCCAACGTTACATTAGCTGGAAATGCGCCTACAGCACCAGCTACCGGTATTTGGACCGTAATTAGTGGAGCCGGCGTTTTCGCGGATGCGACCGTACGCAACACGACCGTGTCCGGAATGCTTATTGGCAATAACGTATATCGTTGGACCATTAGCAACGGCCCTTGCCCCAATGGTATCACGTTCGATGAGGTTACGATACGACTGTTCGATCCTGCAACACCCGCTGCGAATGCTGGACCTGATCAAGCCTTGTGCGGTTCTCCTTCAGCTACGCTAGCAGGAAATGCAGTGGTTTTCCCGGCATCAGGGACATGGACGTTGATCAGTGGTACGGCCACCATCGCGAATGCATCCACGGCTAACACGTCGGTCTCCGGATTGGGTATTGGTAGTACCGTTCTACGTTGGACGGTGAACAATGGACCGTGCGGAACAACGAACGATGAAGTAACTATTGTGCGATTCGATCCGGCTAACCCGGTTGCGAATGCAGGACCGGATCAGTCCGTTTGTATTCCGGTTGGTACCAATAGTGTTACGATGGCAGGGAGCAACGTGATCGCTCCAGCAACTGGTTCGTGGATCGTGATCAACGGTTCTGCGACGATCGTGAATGCAAGCAGTCCGAATACGCAGATCACCGATCTGGTCGTAGGTTTTGTTGATCTTCAATGGCAGGTAAGTAACGGCCCATGTCCGAATGGTATAACGCAAGATGTCGTTCGCATTACGGTGTTCGATGCGAATACGCCATTGGCGAATGCTGGGCCGGACGTGTCCATCTGTTCTGTGAACGGAACCGTTACCATGGCGGGTAGCGATCTGGTTGGACCCGCAACAGGGTTCTGGAGCTTGGTGAGTGGAACCGGTTCGATCACCAACCCTACAAGTCCTACTGCAACGATCACCGATCTTCAGGTTGGTCAAAGCGTTTTCCAATGGAATGTGAGCAATGGCCCATGCGCGAATCCGATCACGAACGATCAGATGACCATTACCGTCTTCGATCCGAACAACCCAAGCGCGGATGCTGGTATCGATCAGAGTCTTTGTACTTCGATCGGAAATACGGTGACACTGGAGGGTAGTGGGGTCTCCTTCCCTGCAACCGGCGTGTGGACCGTATCTCCAGCTACTGCAACGATCGTTTCACCGAACTCACCAACAACCCTAGCTACTGACCTTACTGTTGGAACATACACCTTCACGTGGTCGGTGAACAATGGTAGCTGCCCTAACGGGTTGACAAGTGATAACGTGATCGTGATCGTGGCCGATGGTGCTGCGCAAACAGCACAGGCAGGTCCGGATCAAAGCGTTTGTGGAACGGCAAGCCCCATCACCATGGCAGCTACACCGCCCACGGGAGGTGCGATCGGAACCTGGAGCGTCGTGCAAGGAACTGCAACGTTCAGCGATGCGAATTCACCTACTGCTTCGGTTACCGGATTGAGCATTGGTATTGTCGATATCCGTTGGAGCATTGACAATGGACCATGCGGAATTACCAGCGACCTGATGACGGTCCTTGTTTTCGATCCGAACAACCCGGTTGCTGATGCAGGTCCGGATCAGCAGCTTTGCACGCCGATAACAAGTGCTGGCCTTTCCGGAAGTGCTGTGAATATCCCAGCTGTGGGTCAATGGACCTTGGTCAGTGGTACAGGTGTTATCACCAACCCGAATAGCCCATTCACAACAGTCAGTGGACTCGGCCTCGGAGAGAATATTTTCCAATGGGAAGTGAATAATGGTGCTTGCCCCAACCCCGTAACGCAGGATCAAATAAGTCTATTCCTGTTCGATTCCGGTGCTGCTGCTGCAAACGCAGGTCCTGATCAACAGCTCTGCACACCAAGTTCCACGGTTACGATGGCGGGTAATCTGCCGGTCGGTTCAGCATTAGGTACTTGGACGCGGATCGGTGGCTTTGGTAATATCACCGCACCGAATAATCCTTCGACGACTGTTACGAATTTGGATGTGGGCGTGAATGTGTTCACTTGGAGCATCAATAATGGCTCGTGCGGAACCTCCGTAGATACGATGGTCGTGTTGGTCTACGACGTGTTGAATCCGATCGCCGACGCTGGATTGGATCAAGAGATCTGCTCGCCCGGTTCATCGGTCAACTTATCAGGAAGCAATGTGATCTTCCCTGCAACAGGTGTTTGGACGTTGATCAGTGGTATCGGTACTATTTCGAACCCGACCTCTCAGAACTCATCGGTAACCGGACTGCCTGTAGGTGTGCATACGTTCCGATGGACCGTCTCCAATGGACCATGTGCCAACAGCCTTACGACCGATGATGTGCAGATCTTCGTATACGACGAGAATAATCCGATCGCTGATGCCGGCCCGGACCAAGAACTTTGCACGCCAACAACTGCAATAACGTTGGCAGGTAGTTCGTTGATCTTCCCAGCAACTGGCGAATGGACCGTTTCGGGCGGAACAGGTGTGTTCGGCGATGCGAATGATCCCAACACAACGGTAACTGGATTAACGGTTGGTGAGAACATTTTCACCTGGACCGTTTCCAACGGACCATGCGCGAACGGTACTACAACGGATGACGTAAGTATCTTCCTCTTCAACCAGAATAATCCGGCAGCGAATGCAGGTGCTGATCAAGAATTGTGCACCACAACACCGACTACAAGTGTGGTGATGGCCGGTTCTGCTATCATCTTCCCTGCAGTGGGAACGTGGACCTTAGTAAGCGGTAGCGGATTCTTCACGAATGCGAACGACCCTGCAGCAACAGCTAACGGATTGACTGTTGGTGAGAATATTTTCGCTTGGACCGTGGATAATGGACCATGCTTGCTAAGCCCATCTTCCGATACCGTGAGCATATTCGTATTCGATCAGAACAACCCGATCGCAGATGCTGGTGCTGATCAGAGCCTATGCACGCCGAATACGATCGCCGATATGGCCGGCAGTACGGTGGTCTTCCCAGCTTCTGGTCAATGGACCTTGGTAAGTGGTGACGGTACCATCACCGATCCGACCTCGCCTACAACGACGATCACTGATCTGGGCATTGGAGTGAACGTGTTCGCATGGACCGTGGATAATGGACCATGCACCAACGGCATCACATCCAGTCAGGTGAGTATTTCATTGTACGATGATGATGGCCTGTTGTCCGACGCAGGTCCTGATCAGTCCTTCTGTTTACCAACTACCAGTTCAACATTCGCTGGAAGTGCGGTAACCATCCCTGCCATCGGTACATGGTCACTTCTGAACGGTGCTGGTGATATTGACGACGTCAATGATCCAAACAGTGCGGTAACCAATTTGGCTGTTGGCGAGAACATATTCCAGTGGAGTATTTCCAATGGTCCATGCGTTAATGGACAAGGTGCAGCCACCATGAGCATCTTCATTTTTAATGATCAGAACCCGATCGCAAATGCCGGCCCTGATCAGGAATTGTGTACGGTCGATTCCGCTTCAACAACGCTGTCCGGAAGTAACATCATCTTCCCAGCCGTTGGTACATGGTCCATTGTAAGCGGTTCGGGAACCATCGATAATGTGAACGATCCACTTTCAGGAGTCTATGATCTAGGTGTTGGTGTTACCGTATTGGAATGGACCGTGGACAATGGCCCCTGCTTGCCAGGCGTAACTACGGACCAGATCACGATCTCGATCTACGACGAGAATAACCCTATCGCGAATGCTGGGCCGGATCAGGATCTGTGCACGCCGATCGCAGCAGTGGACTTGAATGGTTCCGCAGTGATCTTCCCGGCTGTTGGGACATGGACGTTGATTGGTGGCGGTGGTACGATAACGGATCCTAACGATCCCGTTACGACCATAACGGGTCTTACACCGGGTATCTACAACGTGGTCTGGACGGTTGATAATGGTCCATGTACTAATGGTATTACCACGGATACATTGCGCATTCGTTTGTACGACGATGCGAACCCCGATGCAGATGCTGGTCCTGATCAGGAGCTTTGTACTGCAGGTGGCCCTACCGTTACCACCAATCTGCAAGGCAGCAACGTGATCTTCCCAGCCGTAGGTACATGGCAAGTTGCGCTTGGACCTCCGTCCATCGTGATCGCAGATATCAATGATCCGAACACATCGGTATCCGGACTTGCGGTAGGTGAGAACATCTTGATCTGGACCGTGGAGAACGGTGTTTGCGCGAATGCGGTCACCACGGATCGAGTTAGCATATTCGTATTCGATCAGAACAATCCGGATGCGGATGCTGGACCTGATCAGCAAGTTTGTACGCCGCTTACCAATGCCTTCATGGCCGGTAGTTCAGTGACGTTCCCAGCAGTTGGAACATGGACCTTGACCAGCGGCACGGGTGTGTTCGCAGACCTCAATGATCCGAATACCAACGTCACAGGTCTTAGCATTGGTTTGAATGAATTTACTTGGACAGTGGACAACGGTGCATGTCTGAATGGTATTACCAGCAGTACTGTTGGAATAACCCTGTTCGATGCACAAGCACCACCAGCGGCAGCAGGGCCGGATCAAGAGTTCTGTTTCCCTGCAGGCGTTGCTAACATTGCCGGTAACCCTCCTGTAGGTGCAGCAATGGGTACATGGACAGTAGTTCAAGGTGGTGGTAATATCGCCGACGTGAATTCACCTTCGACAACCGTTGATAATTTGCCTATCGGTATCAATATCCTCGAATGGTCATTGACCGGCGGCGCATGTATTACTACCCGTGATTCGTTGGAGATCCGCGTTTTCGATCCGAACAACCCGCCAGCAAATGCAGGTATGGATCAGGAACTCTGCGTTCCGCAGGATAGCGTGTTCATGGCAGGTAGCGCATTGACGATCCCTGCGCTTGGTACATGGACCGTGATCGGTGGAAATGGAATACCACAACAACCCGGAGATCCAGCAAGCCTTATTACCAATTTGTCCATTGGCGTGAATACCATCCGTTGGGAAGTATACAATGGCCCTTGCGGTACCACAGCAGATACTATGATCGTGATCCTCTACGACGATACCACGGCCTCAGCAAATGGAGGTCCGGACCTGGAGACCTGTCTCGGTATACCGTTCACGACGATGCAAGGTGAAACACCTCCAGCTCCTGCAGTAGGTATGTGGACACAGATCTCCGGACCTTCAACAGGTACGTTCTCCGATCCAACAGATCCGAATTCACAACTAAGCGATCTGACCGTAGCTGGTACGCATATGTTCGTATGGACTCTTTCATGGGATCCATGTCCGAACAACGGAATACTGACCGATACGGTGACGGTGCTGGTATACGATCCTGCTGCACCTATTGCTGATGCAGGGTTGGATCAAATCTTCTGTAGCCCGGTGGATACAACGTACATGACGGCCTTGCTGCCATGGGAGCCCGGCGTGGGAACATGGACCGTACTTGTTGGTTCTGCAGTAGTTGATTCGATCAACAGCCCAACTTCGCTGATCACGAACCTCGAAGTAGGTATCCACACATTCCTCTGGACCGTTTACAACGGCACATGTGGAACAGGACCACCGACCATTGATACGGTAAGCATCTATGTGTACGATGTGGATGCACCACTTGCCGCAGTTGGAGCCGATCAGGAATTCTGCACACCGACTTCAACTGCGATCCTGCAAGCGAACGATGCAACGTTCCCTGGTGTTGGAACGTGGACATCATCGGATCCATCACTGGTCTTCACCGATCCGAATGATCCGAATACACTTGTTTCAGGTCTTGGAGTTGGTCAATATGATCTGGTCTGGACCATTTTCAACGGACCGTGTGGAACATCCAGTGATAGCGTGAGCATATTCATTTACGATGGTAATGCGGAGCCTGCATATGCAGGATCGGATCAGGACCTATGCACACCGACCACTTCCACCACGCTAGTAGCCAGCGCTCCTATATTCCCAGCTAGTGGAGTATGGACAGTGTTGAGCGGAACGGCTGTAATAGACGTGGATACGGATCCACAAACTGCTGTCAGTGGAATGAGTATCGGAGCAACGGAATTCCTGTGGACCATCGATAACGGACCATGCGGCATAACCGCTGATACAGTCGTTGTTACCATATTCAACGACCAACAAGAACCGGCGAACGCTGGACCCGATCAACAACTTTGCACGCCGACACCAACAGTATCGTTGGCTGGTAATCCAGCTCCGTTCCCTGCAACGGGTCAGTGGACCATTATCAGTGGCGTTGGCACGCTGGACGATCCATCATCTCCAAGTGCTACGCTGGGTGGCTTCGGTGAAGGTGTGATCGTGTTGGAATGGATGATCGACAATGGTCCATGCGCGAACGGCATCACAAGAGATACCGTGGTGGTCGAAGTGTTCGATGGTTCTTCACCAGTGGCAGCAGCTGGACCGGATATGGATCTCTGTTCAACCACGCTGACCGGCCCTATCACCATGTTCGCTAGCAGCCCTACGGGCCTTGCTGTTGGAACATGGAGCGTTCAAGAGGGTAGTGGCACATTCGCTGACGTCAACGATCCGTTCACTGAGGTCACCAACGTTGGAACAGGAGTGAACACGTTCGTCTGGACGGTTGATAATGGTGTATGTGGAATTACTTCGGACCAGATGTTCATCTTCATGTATGATGGAACTATTCTGGATGCGGATGCAGGCCTGAGTGGAACCTTCTGTGATCATGAATTCACAGGAACCAATTTGGAGGCATCACCTGTCAACGATCCGTTGGCTTCTGGACTCTGGACGATACTTGCTGGTAATGCGACGATCTCTGAACCGACCAACTCCGGTACACCGATCAGTGGGCTGGAATTGGGTGCTAACATCTTCCAATGGACAGTAAGCAACGGTGTTTGTGGCACAACATCGGATACGCTCTCCATCCTCTTGGAGGATTGCTTGACGCTCGTGATCCCGGATGCGTTCTCGCCGAACGGAGATGGAACCAACGATGTCTATGTGATCCGGAACCTGGAGTATTACGATGTACGGTCACTACAAGTATTCAACCGTTGGGGCAGTAAGGTGCTCGATAAGAGTCCGTACAACAATGACTGGGATGGTACGAGTCAGTTCGGAGGAGCATTCGGAGAGTTGTTGCCGGAGAGCACCTATTACTACATCCTGGATATTGGAGGTGATAAGGAACCATACACTGGCTATATCTATCTACGCCGATGAGAAACCTCTTTAGCAAACATCACACGCAGATGAGAGCATTCGCTAAACGTTGGATGGGCATGGTCCTCGCACTGGGTTTCAGCACGACGATGTTGGCCCAGCAGGATCCACAGTTCACCCAATATATGTTCAACCTGTTGGCGCTGAATCCTGCCTATGCAGGAAGTGCGGATCGTGTTAGCCTGAAGGCGTTGAGCAGACACCAATGGGTCGGCTTCGAAGGTGCCCCGGTTACGCAAACGCTCACCGTTCACTCACCGTTATGGCGGGAGAGCTTAGGTGTTGGTGGAACCGTGATGCGCGATTCGCACGGCCCGATCACACAATACACGTTCATGGCGGATATCGCCTATCGGATCTTCATGGGCGATGCGAAACTCGCTTTCGGTATCAAAGGAGGATTGAACCTGTTGCAAGGGAAGTACGCGGACCTGAATCCGCTCGACCCTGGTGATCAGGTCTTTCAGCAGAACGTGAATACAAAGCTTGATCCGCAATTCGGGTTCGGGATCATGTACTACAGCGACCGATATTACTTAGGGTTGAGTACACCGAAGATGTTGAGCACGAAGTTCTTTGAGACCGATTCGCTTGAATTCGTTTCAGAGGCTGGGCAACGTCCACACCTTTTCCTTACAGGTGGCTACGTATTCGATCTGGGCTTGTACCACAAGTTCAAACCGACATTCCTGGTGAAGGCCGTTGAAGGCGCTCCCATCAGTTTCGACCTCAGTGCCAATTTCCTATTCTACGAGAAGTTCTGGTTAGGCGCCATGTATCGCCATACCGATGCGATCGGCGCATTGGCCCAATACCACATTACCAAAGATCTCAGCGTAGGGTATGCATATGATTTTCCGCTCTCCGTAATGCGCGATCATAGCGGCGGATCGCATGAGGTGATGCTGAGCTTCGAGCTGGGAAACAAGTTGAAAGGTATTCGATCACCCCGCTATTTCTGATCCATGAACATGGGAACTACATCTTGGATAAAACACGCTACCACTGCCGCGTTGACGCTTCTGCTCTTGCTGAGCACGCCAGTAGCTGAAGCACAGAAGTTGCAACAAAATATTCTGGACGAAGCGACGGAGAAGTTCGACTATTCGAAGGTAGTCGCTATCTATGAGAGTAGAAGGACCAAAGGAACAGCTACGCCCGATGACCTGCGCCAGTTGGCACAGACCTACCAGAAATTGGAGAAACACGCAGAGGCGGAATCCATCTATACGGAGCTGATGGCCACTGGTAAAGAATTGCCGAAGGACATGTTGGCCTATGCACATCAGCTCAGGGCCAATGGAAAGTATACGGAAGCGAACGAGTGGTATGGGAATTACGCGGCATTGAACCCGGATGACCGTACAGTGGATGCTTACACGAAGGATCCACATTTGCTTTCAAAGTTAATGAGCGATAGTACGACCAACTCCGTGCGAAAGGTGCCTATCAATTCGCCTCAGGCCGATCTTGGAATGAGCGTAATGGGTGAACTATTGCTTTTCTCCAGTGCACGCGGTGAGGGTGCGGGAGGTAAACGCACCTACGGTTGGGATGATCAGCCCTACCTCAATCTGTATACCGCATTGTTGAAAGGGGAGACCGCCGAGGACCCCATTGTCATGCGCAAGGATATCAATAGCAGGTATCACGATGGTACGGTGAGCTACGATTCCACGCATAAGCGGATGTACTTCACCCGAGACAATGTGCACTATGGTTCCGTTGGGAAAAGCGATGACGGTTACCTGAACTTAGGCATCTATTTCGTTGATGTTGTTACCGGTGAATTCGGACAACAGGAATGGGATGCGCTTATTCCGTTCGATCACAATGATAAGAACGCTAACTACGGGCACCCGTGTGTTTCTCCCGATGGTGCACAGATCTTTTTTGTAAGTGACCGGCCGGGCGGACAAGGCGGAACCGATATCTGGGTGAGCCAGAATCAAGGAGACCAATGGGGTGCACCCGTGAACATGGGGCCGTTGGTGAATACTGCTGGGAATGAAATGTACCCGTTCCTTACTGGAGATAGCACGTTGTTCTTTGCTAGTACAGGGCAGCCTGGTCTTGGTGGCTTGGATATCTTCTCTACGCGCTTGACTCCGGCAGGACCGTTGCGTTTGCGTAATTTGGGTTACCCGATCAACACACGATACAATGATCACAGCTTGATCTTGATCAATGATACGGCAGGGTTCTTCGCAAGCGATAGACCTGGTGGCGAAGGAAGCGATGATATCTATGGATGTACTGTAAGGCCTGAGACCATGATCATCGCTGGTATCGTGATCGACAAGGACTCACGTGAACCGATCGATGGCGCTGATCTCGTCCTTAAGAATACCAACGGAGATACAGTGGTGATACGCGAGATCGAACTCGAGGATGGAGGAAAGTTCCGGATCAAAGCGGATTACCTGGAGCAATACATCCTCTCGGTATCCCGCAATGGTTATCTGCCCGTAGATCTTCCGATCAACACAACGACGGATGATATCGCTAACCTGATCGTGGAATTGGAGAAGTACGAATTTGCTGTTGAAGGGGTTATTACGAGTGCTGAGACCGGAGAGGCAATCCCGGGTGCGACCGTTGTACTTACCGATGGTAACGATGAACATATCAAGACCGAGACCACCGATGCAGCCGGTAAGTACTACTTTACATTGAAGCCGGAAAGTGACTACCGGATCCGTGTAGGCAAGGAAGGTTACTTCAAGCAGAGCGGAGCGCTGAGCACGAAGGGGAAGTCCAGCCAGGTCTTCAAGAAGGATTTCGCGCTTGTGAAGCTGGCCGTGAATGCCGTGATCCGCTTGGATAACATCTTCTACGACCTTGCCAAATGGAATATCCGCCCGGATGCCGCCATTGAGCTTGATAAGCTTGTGGAAACGCTGAAGGAGAATCCTACTGTGAAGATCGAGCTGAGCGCACACACGGATTGTCGCGGTAAGGATGCGTACAACCTTTCGCTTTCCGAGAAACGGGCGAAGAGTGCCGTGGATTATATCCTCAAAAAAGGTATTCCGAAGGAAAGCATCACCAGCAAAGGATACGGTGAAACAATGCCAAGTGAGAATTGCGATTGCACAAAGTGCACAGAAGATGAACATCAGCGCAATCGCCGAACCGAATTCAAAGTCCTGTCGTTGTAGTTAAGGATAGGGACCAAGGGGAGAGCAGGGTGTCTTAGGGCACCCTGTTCTTTTGGTACCAACTGCTACTTTTTCGTCAACTCCTTCTTCGCACGTTCCGAATAGAATCCGTTCTGCTCAGCGATACGGATCATTGCCGCTTTCGCTTCTTCTGCATCACCGGTATGGTCCAAGGTTAATGCGAGGTACCAATCCGCTTCCTCATCGAATACGGTGATGGAGTGTGTTGCTGCTGCGGAGAGCAAACGTTTTGCGCGTTGGTATGATCCCAGGTTGTAACAGCATAGCCCGGAATAGAATAACACATTCACATCGTTCGGATATTGGTCCAACGCGCGCTGGAGGTCCTGTAAACAACCCTTGTGGTCGTTGTGTGCGAACTTGTACATGGCGGTCTCCATGTACGGCGTGTAGGGCATTATGCGCTGGTTCCGATGTGCTGCATTCATTGCATCCTTGTCGCTGAAACTAGCATCAACGCCTTGCTCAGAGATCGCAAGCATCGCTGCATGTGCATAGAGTTCTTTGGGGTCCACCAACTTCAGGTCGTGGAGATACATCAGTTGCAACGACGATCTCTTGGCATGCACGGGTTCAGGTTTGACTGCAATGCGATCCAGTTTCAGGACGGGATCAACGGCGACTATGCTATCCAAAAGGATCGGTTCGCGTACATCCGCAACATGTTCCATGGCCTTCGTGTGCAGGTCATTCTTCTGATGCCCGATCTGCAAGGTCTCTGCCAGTTGCACCAAGGCTTCGATCTCTTCGGGTTCCAAAGGTTTCAATTCCGCGTGCAGTTCGGGTTCCGTCAGTACCAATGTGTTTTCCGTTGATGGAATTGCCGCGATCTCCACTTCATTCTGTCCCGTCACCTCGGGTGATCCCGAGAAGGCAAGTACGCTTGTCGTGATCACGACCACTGTTGTGGCGACCACCCAGATGGATCCTGTTGTTTGCGGAGGCAATGACGGTGGCGTAAGTTGATCCAATGCCACGAATGCACCGGATCCATGCAGGCCTTCTACTGCATCGCGCAGGAACGGATCATGTTCCAGATGCACTTCAATGGCATGTTGTTCACTCGGCGAAAGTTTGCCTTCCATGTATGCTTGCAACTCCGTGCGTGTGGGTGACCCTGTCGTAGCAAAGGGATGGATGTTGGGCTTATCGGACATTGGAGCGGGTATTGGTTACGCCGGAGCGTTCTAGTATCAAGCGCAGGTTCCGCCGACCGTTCTGGAGATGGCTGCGGACCTGCTGTATATCCTGTTGTGTTCGTTCTGCGACCTGCTGATAGCTCTGCTTTTTCAAATAGAAGAGCTCAATGCAAATGCGTTGTTCATCCTTCAATTCCGAGATAGCGCTCTCCAGTCGTTGCAAGGTGCTCTCATGAAGGATCGCGTCCTCGTGATCAATGTCATCGGTTCCATTCCACGTTTGGTTCGGGAATGTCGTAGTAGTGTCCTGCTTGCGCAATAGCATCAAACAGTTGTTGCGCATGACGGTGTGCAACCACGGACGAAAACGCTGTATCTCTTGTTTCGTAACAAGCGATCCCAATGTCGCGAACAGCTCTACAACAAGATCCTTGGATCGCTCGGTGTTCTTCAGGTATTTCATTCCTACTCCGAAAAGAAGGTGCGCATACCGGTCCCATAGAATACCCAACGCAGGTTGGTGGCCCTGCCTCAGCAAAGCCACCAACTCTTCATCACTCGAAGGGTCCGTATCGGTCCTGCGCAACAACGTCATTCAATGATGTTCTCACTATTGGTCAAGGTTTCACGTTCGGCTTCAACATTACGCCGTGCCCATTCTTCCTGGTAGGACTTGGTGTCGATCACCACCACGCCTCCTGTTACATCACCATAACGTGCAGGTAAGGCGCCAGTGTATACACTTATGCTGCGTATTCCGAAAGATGGCACCCCACTCAATTTTCCAGTGACCTTCACACCGTCAACAAAGTACACCATGGAGCCTGGGCGTGATCCGCGGAAGATCAAGCTTTCGCCATCGCGCGACTTGGTTACTCCCGGAAAGTTCTTTTCGATCATATCGGTTGGGTTCTTTCTGTTCGGGTCATGTTCGAATTCTGGTGCGAGCAAGGTATTCACCGTAGGGTTATCCATATCGATCAAAGGCCGTTCGAATCTGCGATGAACGATAACGAGGTCCGGAAGTTGATTCCCTTCCAGCGTTACTTCACCAATGCGTGTGATGTTATCGCCGAGTACCTCGATGCTCCCCAATTCAAAGGTGTTGAAACCGGTAAAAGAGAAGCGGAGCGTATAGGTGCCGGGCTCTAACGGCTTCAGTTTGAAGCGCCCGTCGATGTCCGTTTCCGTTCCAGGTCCGCTGCCGCTGGGCCAAGTGGTCACACTCGCAAAGGCCACGCCTTCACGCGTCTTGGAATCTACGACGCGCCCGTGGATCTCGCCAAAGTTCTGGGCTGTTGTAGGTGCAAATGGAATTGCTCCAAGGAGTGCACTCAGTAGGATGTTCTTTCGCATTTTCGATCGCTTTGACCATAAGATGCAAAGACGGTGTGGAATGCATAAAAGAATTGAAGTCCGCTACAACTCCTCCGCCACGACCTCTCTTACTCCTGGCACTTCGTGTTTCAGCAAGTTCTCAATGCCTTGCTTCAACGTTACCATGCTGCTTGGGCAACCGCTGCATGATCCGCGCAAACTCACGGTAACTATCCCATCCTCAAAGGAACGGAATGCGATATGGCCACCATCACCTTCCACTGCCGGACGGATGTACTCTTCCAGGATCTTGATGATCTGTTCGTCCTCCGGACCCTTTGCCGGTGCATGCGTACTCGCACGTTCGTTCGCGTCGGCCAAGGCTTGCGCAGGGGCATCGCTCAACACTACGCGGCCATCGTCCTTCAGGTAATCCTGGATGTATTCGCGCAATTCCAGTTGCACCAGATCCCAGCTCACGGAGTTGTTCTTGGTTACGGTGATGAAGTTTCCCGAGATGAAAATTCCCGTCACGAAAGGCAGGTTGAAGACATGTGCTGCAAACGGAGAAACCGCTTCGGCTTCCGCTGGTGTGCGGAATTCCAATAAACGACTATCCGGTACCAAAGCCACATTGCTCACGAATCGCATCGTCGCTGGATTCGGGGTCATTTCGGCATAAACGGATACGGGCGGTTTGGTGGCTGCTTCAGGCATTTTGGACTGGTCTTATTGAATGGCACAAAGATAGTGGGTATGGATGAGGGGCTTTGAATGTGTGTGTGGTAGAAGAGATGGAACGCTGATAACACTGAAAGAGATGATAACCGCAGATAAGGGTAGTTGCGGGGATGGTCTTTCCGTTGCGTCATCTATTACTTAGACACGGGATCCCGGAATGACGGCTCGGAACAACCAACTTTTCATAACGATGGAACCCAAAATACCGATCACCGTATATTTGCCGGACGAAATGAACCAGTGCATTAGACAGAACAAATGGAGCGCAGCGCTTTTGGCGGTGCTCTTATTGTTCGTTACAAGCGGGTTCGCGTTGTCGCGGATGACCTGCCTAAGCGCTGGACACTCCGTGGTGAGCGTTGGTCTGGCCGATGATTGCTGCCCGGATGATGCGCCTTCCGCTATTCCAGTAGTGAAAGCAACATGTTGTGCTATCACACAAGCTGTTGGATACACTGACCCATTCACACAACATGTGGAATTGGCATTGGACCTCACTGCTACGGTCGTTGATCAAGAACCTGTGCGCATTGCACTTTTCCAGCCGACCCGCGTGTTACCACGTGGAGAAGCTATACCGCCGCCCTTACTCTTGAGTGTGCGCTTGGCTGCAAACGGCAGCTTCCTTATTTAGATCGTTCTTCTTGGTTCCACCTGCTGCATTCGTGTGGCACGTCCGTTTTTTCCGCTTTGGCGGATCCGAACTTTGAAATGAACGATCATGTTTCACTACGAACGAATAGGATTATTACTCGTGCCGCTGCTCTTCGGGAGCTTGTTGGCACACGCACAACCGACCGTCACAGGTCAAGTACTTGGTGAAAGCCTCTCGGGTACGGAACGCATTCCCGGCGCTTCCGTTGGTTGGCTAGGAACAACGGTTTCCGCTGTTACGGATGTTGATGGAATGTTTGCCATCGCACAACCTGATGCGTGGCCTGCCAAACTGGTGGTCGCAGCCGTTGGGTTCCGGAATGATACCCTCAACTTCGATGTAACACCGACTAAAGCATTGCGCGTTGCGCTGGGAGCTGTGCAGGAATTGAAAAGCGCAGAGGTGGTGGAACGCGTGAGTGGTACGCAACTCAATTCGCGCACAACGATCAATCTGGAGACCATCGGACAGAAGGAATTGAAGCGCGCTGCGTGTTGCGACCTCAGCGAAAGCTTTGAGACGAACGCAACCATCGATGTGAATTACGCCGATGCCGTATCCGGAACGAAGACGATCCGCATGCTCGGTCTGGATGGGAGGTACGCACAGATCAGCATGGAGAACCTGCCGTTCATCCGTGGCTTGTCATCGAACTACGGGCTTACACTGCTGCCCGGTACGTGGATCCAGGATATCAACCTGAGCAAAGGGATCGGCACCGCTGTGAATGGTCCCAATGCCATGACAGGCCAGATCGATCTTTGCCTCCGCGATCCTGCTGCTGAAGGTCCGCTCTTCATCAACCTCTACGGCAACTCACAGGGAAGGGCCGAGGCGAATGTGCATACGGCACAATCCACCGGGAAGAACAGCGACAATATCCTGATGCTCCACGGTAACCTGTTCCAACAGGACATGGATCAGAATGCGGATGGGTTCCTGGATTCGCCACGATCAAAACGGATCAATGTCATGGACCGCTGGCTCTACCGTACAGAGCGACGCACCATTCAGTTGGGTGCTCGGTATGTGTATGACGAACGGATCGGCGGAGTTACAACACGCACTGCGGATACACTCAGCGATGTGTTGGTACACGCGCCGTACAACGTGAACATCCGCAATGAAATGATCGATGTGTTCGGTAAGCACGGGATCGTGTTCAAGAACGATCCTTCGAAGAGCATCGGGTTCCTGTTCACTGCACGCAAACATGATGTGGGTTCACTCTTCGGCGAACGCAATTATACCGGTACGCAGGAAAGCTTGTATGCGAGTGCGGTGTATCAAATGTTGCTCGGTACAGGAACGGATCAATTGAAAGCAGGCGTTACGTTCCAGTTCGATGATTATTCTGAGGCTTTTCGTCCGAACATGACCGCTGCTGATAGCACCTTCGGACGTACGGAGCGCATGCCTGGTGTGTTCGCAGAGTACACACGCAAACGTGAGAAATTGGCATTGGTCGCTGGCATTCGAGCTGATGCGAATTCAGTTTACGGCAATACAGTAAGCCCGCGGGTGCATGCGAAGTACGACTTCGGACCACTTACCAACTTGCGCTTTTCCTTGGGCCATGCGTTCAGAACAGCGAACCCGTTGATCGAGAATTCAAGTGTGCTGGCCAGTTCACGTACGGTGGTGATCGAAGGTCCGTTGGGAATGGAACGGTCGTGGAACTTCGGTGCTTCGTTCCTGCACAAGTTCAAAATGCTCGATCGCAAGTGGGTATTCGGTGTGGATCTTTACCGCACGGAATTCGTGGAACAATTGGTCACGGATCTGGATCGCAGTCCGCAGACCATTGCGTTCTACATGCTCGATGGACCATCGTACGCGAACAGTTTGCTCACCGATATCCAAGTTGAACTCGGCCGTCGGTTCGATTTCAAAGTGAGCTACCGGTATTACGATGTGCGAACGACATACGATGGCGTAATGCGTCAACGTCCTTTCACACCGAGCCATCGCGGCCTCATCGATCTGGCCTATTCCGACCTGAAGGATAAGTGGCGTTTCGATATCACTCTGAACCTTTTCGGCGAAGGACGAATTCCGAACACCGCTTCCAATCCTGCAGAATATCGGTTCGCGGAACGCTCCCCGGCATACACCACGATGCATGCGCAGATCTCCAGAACTGTAGGTACATGGGAGTTCTACATCGGTGGGGAGAATCTTACAAGTACACTTCAGAACCAACAGATCATTGCTGCCAATGATCCGTATGGCCCATATTTTGACGCGTCCCTGATCTGGGGGCCAACGAACAAGGCCATGCTCTACGGCGGACTTCGTTTCAACATTGCTAAAAAACCCAAGAACCAAACACAGATTACTCCATGAAAAAGCTGATCATCCTATTCCTCGCACTGCTTACGGTAAACAGCTATGCACAGGATACCAAGAAGAAGAAGACCGAACAACTCGTGATCAAGACCACCACGGTATGCGACATGTGCAAGGAGACCATCGAAAAGAACATGATCTACGAGAAAGGCGTGAAAAAAGTGGTCGTCGATCTGGAAGCAAGTGCAGTCAACGTGGAATACGATCCGCGCAAGAACACGCCGGAGGATCTGCGCACCGCACTGATCGATCTCGGTTACGGAGCGGACGGCGTACCCGGCAGTGAAAAGGCATTTGCCAAACTTCCCGAGTGCTGCCAGAAAGAAGGCTGCGGAAAAGTTGCACCTGAAAGGAATGAAAAATGAAAAATGTAGAATGAAGAATTTAGATTGCTCGCGTCCTGCAATAATCCACTAAATTCAGGTTCTGCGTTCAGCCCTTTTTTCAGCGTTATCTGCGTTCCATTCGTTTCCCGCCATGTCAATCATCAGATCCGTTCGCGGCTTCACTCCCTCCTTCGGAGCCGATATCTTCCTCGCTGAAACAGCTGTCGTTATCGGCGACACCATCATGGGCGATCATTGCAGTGTGTGGTACAATGCCGTGGTACGTGGCGATGTGCATTCGATCCGCATCGGTGATCGCGTGAACATTCAGGATGGCGCCGTGTTGCATGCCACGTATGAACGCACTGGTCTCACTATTGGTAACGATGTCAGCATCGGGCACAATGCGATCGTTCACGGTTGCACCATACATGACAAAGTGCTTGTGGGTATGGGAGCGATCATCATGGACAATGCCGTGATCGGTGAAGGATCTGTCATAGCCGCAGGGGCAGTGGTGTTGCAGAACACGATCGTTGAACCCGGTTCCTTAATGGCTGGTGTCCCCGCTAAACGCATCCGCACGGTGGGTGAAGATCTCAGCAAGAACGAGATCGAACGCATCGCGAATAATTACAGGATGTATGCGGAGTGGTTCAAGAACCCTTCGGGAATGGAGAATGGAGAATGAAGAATATAGACTGAAGTTCCGGGCCGTGGCCAATATGATGATCTAGAACTGCTCGCCTACTTGCTCGAAGAAATGACGCCAGCTTTAGAGGTCTGATTTATGCCCTTGAAACCTGCACTTCATCCTCATCATCGTTCTCTTCATTCTCCTCACCTCGGTCCTTCAACGTAAAGCGTAGGAAAACGAACCCTGCAACGCCCGCAATGCTCGAAGCGATGATGATCGAGATCTTCGATCCATTGATCAGGTCATTATCCTGATACGCCAATAGCGTTATGAATATGGACATGGTGAACCCGATGCCGCTCAAAAGTCCCGCGCCAAGAATGTTCGACCACCTCAGGTTTTTGGGTAAGGAACACAACCCTATTGCAGCGCCGAGGAACGTAAGCAGGAAGATGCCCACCGGTTTGCCGATCACTAGACCAGTTATGATGCCGATGCTATAAGGCTCACCAAGGCCGCTGTACCAATCAGGAGCTATGAGTATGGCCGTGTTCGCCAAGGCAAAAAGCGGCAAGATCACGAACGCTACAGGCTTATGCAGCACATGCTGCAGTACATAGGAAGAAGACGTTTCGTCACCTTTGCCGAACGGGATCACGAATGCCAACAACACACCCGTGATGGTGGCATGCACACCGGAATTGTACATGAAGTACCACATGAACACCCCGCCTACTAAATAAGGGATCAGGTTCTGTACCTTCAACCGGTTCAGTGCACCCAATGCGGCGAAAATGGATAGCGCGATCATCAGATCCCCGAACACCAATGCTTTCGTGTAGAAGATCGCGATCACGATGATCGCCACCAGATCATCGATCACCGCCAAGGCCGTTAGAAATACCTTCAGTGACGTGGGAACTCTACTTCCCAATAACGACAAAATTCCGATGGCGAAGGCGATATCCGTAGCCATAGGGATCCCCGCACCCGAACTGGTTTCCGTGCCGAAGTTGAAGGCCAGAAAGATCAATGCGGGCAGAACGAATCCACCGATCGCACCAATGATCGGTAGCGAAGCATTCTTGATCTTGGATAGTTCACCGATGTAGACCTCTCGTTCCAGCTCCAGACCGATCAACAAAAAGAAGATCGCCATCAACGCATCGTTGATCCAATGTGCCACCGAGTGGCCATTGATGTCGAATTGCCAAAGCGCTATATAACTGGCACCCACCGTAGAATTGGCAAGCACAAGAGAAAGAATGGTAGCGATCAATAATACAATGCCACCGGCTTTCTCGCTTTCGTAGAACTCCTTGAATAGTTTGGTAAGCTTCATTATTCTTTTTCCTTGGGCGTGGCGGCCAACGTGCGTAGAAGGAATTGCGGCAGGTTGCTTTCGGATCGAACGAGCGGATCAAAGCGGTACACCGTGCCGTTCAGAAGCGTGCAAAGCTAGCAGATACCGGATGTTCGAGTGGTAGTGTATCTGCGCTGAGGTATTTATTGAATGGCACAGACCCAGTGACCCCGTAGAATGGTCTCTTCGGTAATGTCATATGGAATGCAGAATCAGCTTGGTTGAAGGGATCATATGCCTGTCGACGGTCGATCACCTAATATTGATGTGTCAAACACAGCCATCATGCAGCGTCGTCGGTTCGTTCTAAGCGTGTTCGTCACGACCGTGCTTGCCACGCTTTCCAATGCGTCCAACCTGATCACCATGCCCATCAAGAACGGCTTCATTACGCATTCCGGCGAAGCCCGCAACGGCAAGCACCTTACCATGAAAGGTGTTACGGCCAATACGCTGGACATGAAGATCGGCAGTGCGGATACCGATGGTGGGTTGGCCGTGTTCGAACAGATCGGTAAGAGCCCGAATGGTGGTCCACCGCTGCACATCCATGCCGACCAGGACGAATACTTCCATGTGTTGGAAGGGAAGTACCGCTTCCAAGTGGGCGAACAACACTTTCCTGCCAGCATTGGTGATACCATTTTCCTTCCGCGTGGTGTGCCGCACGCATTCATTCAATTGACCGATCATGCACGGATGTTGGTCACCTACCAACCGGCTGGTGATATGGAAGCATTTTTCCAAGAGACCGCACAATGGACCTTGCCACCGAGCAAGGAAGAAGTGGCCCGCGTGTTCCGCGCACATGGCATGGAAGTGGTGGGGCCGCCGTTGCAGGTGGAGTAGTCCAACAGTTCTTGAGTAGCATCCTCCACGCGGACCTGTTCACTTTCCGTCAGGAATTCAGGAACAAAACCAACCGTTGGGGTGTTATGCTCCTATACCCTCTACCCCAACCGGACAATGAAGATCGTGTACATCGTATTGGCCATACTGCTTGTGCTGTTTGCCATCTCCCAGCTCTGGGCGCAAAGCCAAGTGAAGGGAATTGAGGTATACCCCTACCGCGTGGACAAGGCCTATGACGGGATTGAAGTGCGCAGATACGAGCGTGCCAACTTCATCTATGTAACGATGGATGCTAAGACCTATGCGGAAAGTTCCAGTGAAGGGTTCCGGATGCTCGCAGGTTACATTTTCGGAGGGAACGCACGCGAGCAGAAGTTCGCGATGACCTCACCGGTGGTGATGGAAATGGACAGCAACGTGACCATGAAATTCCTGGTACCTGCCCAATACACACTTGATGAATTGCCCACACCCACCAACGCGCAGGTACGTTTCACAACAGAGAGCGAACGCACCGTTGCTGCGATCACATTCGGTGGTTCTGCCAATGATGAAAAGATCCAGCAATACAAGAACGAACTGTTCCAACGCCTCACCGAGGAAGGAATCAGCCATTCCGGTCAGTGGAGCTTCTTGGGTTACGACCCTCCCTTCAAACTGTTCGGTAGAAGGAATGAAGTGGTGGTTGATGTGCAGCTTTAATCTATCAGTGCGTGTCGGACGAAGGATCGCCTAATGGTGACATACAGAACCAATTTCTGGCGACTATCGGAGACCGTGCGATGGTTTCCTATGGCCTTGTCTCATTCATTTGCTTTGCTACCTGAAGTTGAACGTGGCAATGTTCGAGGTCGGGTAAGGGTTGAATACGTTGAAAGAATACGGTAGCGAGTAATATTGCAATGCCTGACCTGTGGCCTTTGGTTTGCACTTATGATCGAACATTGAACTTATCTGATGGAGCTTAATATAGCAGTGGTACAAATGAACATCGCACCGAGCGATCCGTTGAAGAACATGGAGCGGATGGAAGAGTTCGTTGCGAAAGCAAAGAAGAAAGGCGCGAACCTTATCGTGTTTCCTGAAGATGCCATTTGTGGCCCATTGACCGGGCAAACCGCTTTCGTGCAACATGCTCCGGCCTACATGGAACGCATGCAGGGGTTGGCCGCCACGTATGCGATCGATCTAGTGCCTGGCACATGGACCGTTCAAGAGCACGGTGCATTGTATAACCAAGCCTGTTACCTGAATTCCGATGGCACCGTTGCAGGGGTCTATCGTAAAGTGAATTTATGGGAGACCGAGAAGATCGCAATAACGCCGGGTACACTTGCCTCGGTGTTCCCAACCCGATTCGGTAACGTCGGTCTAATTGTGTGTTGGGATATTGCATTCCCACAACTCTTTGCAGCGATGAATGCACAAGGTGCTCAGCTGGTGATCTCGCCAACCTATTGGTCATTCCCGGAGGGTACCACAAAAGATGCTGAAGCAATGAAGGAAGAGATCCATTTGATCGACTCGCTTTGCACCACCAGAGCGTTCGAGAACAACATCGTATTCGTATACTGCAACGCAGCTGGGGTTTTGGAAGCAGGCGGAACCAGAAGTGTATTGTCCGGTCGTTCCCAAATTACGCACCCCGCTGATAAGATCCTTGATCTATGTGAAGGCAATAAGGAGAAAATGATCATTACCAAAGTTCAGTTGCCATGATCATGGACAACCATTTTTTGAAATGAGCTGACACGAAATGTCGAAGACCGACATGAATCAACATGCCGGTCCTCTAAGGGTAGTCCACCACCTAACCTACCATTGCTGGTGTGTTCTTTTCTTTGATCTTATTGATGTTCTCTGGCTTGCGTTTACTGGACTTCTTCTTCGGATTGGCGCGCTTCTTCACCTCTTTCTTCGCTTTCTTCTTCCCGAGTGCGCCGAGCGGAGCCGAGGTGCTATTCTTCGTTCCTTCTTTCTCACCTGCACGGTTCAATGCAGGATCTGCTAACTGACTCAGCTTTTCGTCAGCGCCATGTTCTTCCTTCAATGTTTGCTTGAGCAGATCGGCTGCTTTGGAAAGACCTAGTTCTTCCGCGTAGGTGACAAGACATCCATAGCTGGCCATCTCATAATGTTCCACCTTTTGCGCAGCACATACCAAAGCGGCATCCAATGCTGGATCGTCCTTGAACTCATCCATCAGTTCTTTTGCCTCTTTGAGCAATCCTTCGATCGCTTCACACTTCTTTCCCTTTACAGGTAAGTCCAAGTGCTTAAAGACTTTCTCCAGACGGTCGATCTGTACTTGTGTTTCCTTGTGATGACTTTCGAACGCCTTCGACAATTTGCCATCCTGCGCCTCTTTCGTCATGGTCTTTAGAGCCGATGCTATTTTCTTTTCTGCGTAATAGATATCAGCCAATAGATCTTCGAATAGTTTACGTAGACCGGTCGGTTTATTTTTGCTTGCCATTGTTGTTGTGGATTTGGTTGAACAATTGACATCCAACTCCTATACCGTTCAATGCCACACGCAGTGCACGTACATGGAAGTGTTGAAATTTTGGAGGATAATGAACGCACAGCAACCGCAGTGGATCACACCGTGGTGTGCGATTGTTGCACATTGCGGATATAGATCGGGTAATTTCTTCAACGGCCCAATAATGCTTTACTAGGAAGTTCCGTTAGCAACCTTTCTGTTTGCCTCCTTCCGATCCTGCGCGTCGGGCTTCGGCGGTGTGTTGCCATTGTCCGCTCCCGGAGCCAAGACAAGTTGAATGAAGATCGGGAAATGATCGGAACCGATAGGGCCGGCGCGATGGAGCTTCAGTAACCGAAGATCGGTACTGTGGAATACATGGTCCAATGGACAACGAAGGAGCATGTATTGAGCTGGGAACGTATTGAAGAAGCCCCGACCCATGCGGGGGTCCAATAGTCTGCTGATGCGTTGGAATAGCCGCGATGTATGCGACCAGGCCACGTCATTCAGATCTCCTGCAACGATCACTGCACCGTTCAATTGCTCTACTTCTTTGGCCACGACGATCAGCTCAGCATCCCGTTCTATGGACGTCTCATTCTCTTTTGGTGCTGGCGGCCTTGGGTGTAAGCCATAAAAGGTGAAACGCTCACCAGAAGGTAATTCCACTTCCGTACGTACCGAGGGCACATCGTCCTCGATCAAATACCGGATCTCCCCATCATGAAGCGGCAGCCGTGAATAGAGGTGCATGCCATATAAATTATCCTTCGGGCATCTCAAGGTATAGGGTCGGTCTTTCTCAAGGACGGAAAGGGATTTTTCCCAGTGCTTATCCGTTTCCAAGGTGAGTACCATGTCAGGGTCCTCCTGCTCGATCAACGCCAAGAGTTCGTGGTGTGCCGAATTGGTCATCAGCACGTTCGCACTCATGATGGAAACCACGGATCGCCCATTGCCCGCAATTCCATCCTGCGCGCGTTTCTTACCGAATACGGTATAAGGTAGCATACGGCTTAATTGAAAGAGGAACGCGATGACCGTAATACCCGCGATGATCCATTGCACGGTGGTCAATGCAGTGTAATAAGCGAGCATTCCAGTAATAGCAACGGTGGCAAGTACTAAGATCTGCAACCTTGGAAAGTCGAACATCCGGATCAACCAGTGTTCATAGCGCAAGAAGGGAAGCAACGTAAAAACGATACACCCCACCGCGAGGACCTCAAATGCAATGCGCATTGCTTAACGTATGGATCATAAAAGGATGCGGCATACTATGCCTTAAACGTGGTCAATAGGTCCGCTAAATTAGGAGTGGTTTCCCGGAACAAAGCAGGGCTGTTGATGATACCACGCCAAGTCGGCAGATATGTAGTATCAGTTCAGTCGCTCCTTCGTTGTCTTGTTCAGTAAATGATCTTGGGGTTTCTCGTAGCTCTAACAACCGCTACTTCGCGAACATCGCGCGGATCCCTCTACCATATGGCTTGCCGGGATCGGGCTTATCGTTCCGAAGTCCTTCGCATTTAGGATGTGGAACTGCTCGAGGACCTATTGCATTCACAAGTTTTCACGATCATTTCATGAAATAGTTACAAATGTAACAGTTTCATTCCGAACTTTGTACCCGTGAACGGAACGCACATACCCTTGGGCCATTGGTTCGCTGTACTAACGCAGCGGTACTACACGCAGCTGCTGCACCGCATGCGAGTGTATGACCTCGATCGCTGGTTCGTTGTGCTGATCGCCATTGCCGAAAGCGATGGACACATGAGCCAACAGGAGATCGCAGAGCAGCTTATGGTCGATAAGGTGACCATGGTGCGGGCGTTGGATCTGCTCAGCTCAAAAGGCTACGTGGAACGGGTGAACTGCCCGGACGACCGCCGCAAGCACCACATCCGCTTGTTGCCCAAGGCCAAGCCGGTGGTGAAGGCCATCAAGAAAGCATACACCGAAGTGAACGATCTTGTCATGGGCCCCATGACCGACAACGCCAGGAATAAATTCATCAAGGACGTTCAGGCAATGCTGGAACGCATGCCCACTGATGGAATGGAACCCGCACCTATGACCTATTCGAAGAAGCTTCCCAAATGAATCGCCGATCATCTCTTTTTCCCTTCTCCTCCCAACACATCGCCACCGCGCTATTCGCATTCGCTGGCACTTTGCTTTTCACAGCCTGTAGTAACGGCGATGAGAACATGGAGAAGGGAGGTGCACGACCACCGATGGCCGTTCAGGTACACGTGCTGAAGCCATCCAACTTGGACAATGCGATCGTGACCACCGGCACATTAATGGCCAATGAAGAAGTGGATCTCGTGAGCGAACTCGCCGGACGGATCACCTCCATCGGCTTTACGGAAGGGGGGAACGTGAAAGCAGGACAAGTGCTGGTGCAGATCAACAATGATGAGCTGCAAGCACAATTGCGCAAAGCGGAAGCGAACCTGAAATTGGCGAAGGATGATAGCGGTCGTAAGGAACAATTGCTCGCGGTGAGCGGCATCAGTCAAGAACAGTTCGATGCAGCAAAGACCCAGAGCGCAGGCTTGCAGGCCGAAGCGGATGAACTGCGCGCACGCATCGCGAAGAGCACCATCCGCGCACCGTTCAATGGGAAAGTAGGACTGCGTTCCGTGAGCGAAGGAGGGTATGTGAGCAGCAACGCCATGATCGCCAAATTGCAACAGGTCGATCCAATAAAGATCGAGTTCGCAGTGCCGGAACGGTATGGTCGGATGATGAAACCCGGTACGGCGATCAGCTTCTCATTGGAAGGAGATACGGCTACGTATGTCGGTAAGGTCTATGCCGTGGATCCGAGTGTGGACCCTACGACGCGCACCGTGAAAGTGCGTGCACGCAGCGACAACAAGGATGGTCATCTTCTCCCTGGATCCTTCGCGAAAGTGGACGTGCGCTTGGATCGGATCAGCGATGCACTCGTTGTTCCTGCTGAAGCATTGATCCCGGATATCCAAGGACAAAAAGTACTCGTGATCAAGAATGGCAAGGCTGCGAGCCTGCGTGTGAAGACCGGCATCCGCAGTGCGAACACTGTGCAATTGACAAGCGGCGCACAGGTCGGTGATTCGGTAATGGTTACGGGAATACTTGCAGTGCGAGAAGGCATGCCCGTTTCTGCGATCTCATCGACATCCATGAACGCAACGGTGGTAACGGACAGTGCAAAATGAACATCGGAACCGTCAGCATCAACCGCCCGGTGCTCGCATCGGTGATCTCGATCATCATCGTGCTGTTCGGCATCATCGGGTTCGGCTACCTAGGCGTGCGCGAATACCCGAGCGTTGATCCGCCGGTGATCACCGTCACTACCAACTACGTGGGTGCGAACGCCGATATCGTGGAGAGCCAGATCACTGAGGTACTCGAAGAGCAGATCAACGGCATCGCCGGCATCCGCAACCTTACAAGTGTGAGTGCCGATGGCCGAAGCACCATCACCGTGGAATTCGAATTGGACGTTGACCTGGAGGCCGCAGCCAACGACGTGCGCGACCGGGTGAGCGGCAGCTTGCGCGATCTGCCTGCGGATGTGGATCCACCCATCGTAGCGAAGAGCGATGCTGACAGCAGTCCTATCGTTGCGATGACCGTACAGAGCGATCAGCGTAATCTGCTTGAACTGACACAGATCGCCAACGATATTTTCAAGGAGCGACTTCAGACCATTCCCGGCGTGAGCAATATCCGCATCTGGGGGGAGAAGAAGTTCAGCATGAAGCTGCAACTGGACCCGGTGAAGATGGCCGGTTTCCAAGTAACACCGATCGATGTGCGCAATGCACTGAACCGCGAGAACGTGGAGCTACCCAGCGGCCGCATCGAAGGATTCAATACCGAACTGAGCATCCGAACTTCCGGACGCCTTACGACAGAAGAAGAGTTCAACGACCTTATCATCCGCGAAGAGGAAGGTCGTGTAGTACGGTTGCGCGACATTGGTCTGGCCGAACTACGCCCGGAGAACGAACGTTCCTTGCTGCGTGGGAATGGTGGCATTCCCCAGGTCGCGATCGCCATTACACCACAGCCCGGCAGCAACTACGTGGCTATTACGGATGAGTTCTACAAGCGTGTGGAAGTGATCAAGAAGGACCTGCCCGAGGATCTGCGTTACAGTGTTGCCATGGACACCACCACAGGTATCCGCGCTGCGATCGTGGAAGTGGAAGAGACTGTACTCATCGCCTTCGGACTGGTTGTGCTCGTGATCTTCGTGTTCCTGCGCGACTGGCGCACTACGCTTATTCCCGTGCTCGCCATACCGATCTCGCTCATCGGTTCCTTCTTCATCATGTGGGCATCGGGCTTCAGTATCAACATCCTTACACTGCTTGCCATCGTGCTCGCAACAGGTATCGTAGTGGATGATGCGATCGTGGTGTTGGAGAACATCTACAGCAAGATCGAAGGCGGCATGGATCCCATGGAGGCCGGTCGCAAAGGCAGTGCGGAGATCACCTTCGCCATCGTGAGTACCACCATCACGCTCGCCGCTGTGTTCCTTCCGATCATCTTCCTCAGCGGTCTCACGGGTCGCTTGTTCCGGGAGTTCGGTGTAGTGGTCGCTGGTGCGGTGATCATCAGCGCAGTGGTCTCACTCACGCTCACACCGATGATGAGCGCGCGCTTCCTGAAGCGCCAGACCAAGCATAGCCGCTTCTTTATAGTTACGGAACGGTTCTTCGAGAACCTGTCCAGCGGTTACGAACGTTCACTCTCAGCCTTCCTCCGCAACCGGTGGTTGGTGTTCCCGATCATTCTCGTCAGCGTTGGTATGGTGGTGATCTCGTTCATCAACATCCCCAGCGAACTGGCCCCGGATGAGGACAAGAGCAGGTTCATGGTGATGAGCACAGCTCCGGAAGGAACCAGCTTCGAACTGATGAACGATTACTTGAGCAACGTGATCGAACTGGTGGATACAATGCCCGAACGGCAGGCACTCATCAGCGTTACAGCTCCCAGCTTCGGCACCGCATCTTCCACCAATACGGGCTTCGTGCGCGTGACATTGGTGCAGCCCGGCGAACGCACGAAGACGCAGGATCAACTCGCCAAGGACATCATGGGCAAGGTGCAGCGCTTCAACATGGCACGCAGCTTCGTGATCCAGGAACCCACCATCGGCGGATCGCGCTTCACGACCCTTCCCGTGCAGTATGTGATACAAGCACCTGATTTCGAAAGTTTGCGAAAAGTCATCCCTACCTTCATGGAAAAGGCCGGTGCCGATCCCATGTTCGAAGTGGTGGATGTGAACCTGAAGTTCAATAAGCCGGAACTCAACGTGGAGATCGATCGCGATCGGGCACGGGCCATGGGTGTGAGCATGCGCGATATCGCGGAAACGCTCCAGCTCTATTTCAGCGGACAGCGTTACGGCTATTTCATCATGCAGGGCAAACAGTACCAGGTGATCGGTCAGGCCACACGTGACAACCGCGCGGCACCGATCGACCTGAGCAGTGCGTACGTCCGCAACGACAAAGGCCAGATGGTGCAGCTGGACAATCTGGTGCGTACCACCGACCGCAGCACGCCGCCACAGCTCTTCCGCTATAACCGTTACGTGAGCGCAACGGTGAGTGCGAAACCGGCCGAGGGCCGCACCATCGGTGACGGCATCGCGGCAATGGACCGCATCGCGGAAGAGGTGCTGGATGACAGCTTCAGCACTGCGTTGGCAGGTGTGAGCAAGGAATTCGCCGAAAGCGGCAACAGCTTGCTGTTCGCACTTCTGCTTGCACTGGTGCTCATCTTCCTGATACTTGCCGCCCAGTTCGAAAGCTGGATCGATCCGCTTGTGGTGATGTTCACCGTTCCGCTCGCCTTTGCCGGTGCGCTGATGACACTCTGGATCGGTGGGCACACGTTCAACATTTTCTCGCAGATCGGTATCATCGTGCTCGTGGGGCTGGTCACCAAGAACGGTATCCTCATCGTGGAATTCGCGAACCAACGCAAAGAGGCCGGTCTCAAGAAAATGGAAGCTGTTATCGACGCTGCTGCCCAGCGTTTCCGGGCGATCATCATGACCAGTTTGGCCACCAGTCTTGGTGCGCTCCCCATTGCGCTGGGACTTGGTGCCGCAGCGAAAAGCCGTGTGCCCATGGGTGTCGCCATCATCGGCGGATTGCTCTTCGCACTGATCCTTACGCTCTATGTGGTGCCTGCACTTTACAGTTACTTGAGCCGTGAGAACAAAAGCACGGATGCGGCAGGAGAGGACACACTGCTTAACGAACACAACGCGAACGCATGAAGTATACGATCGCTCTTTTTCTTGCGCTTTGCACTACGGGCCTTTTCGCCCAGGAAATGCTTACTGCCGATGATGCCGTACGCATCGCTGTGGAACAGAACCACGGTATACGCCTAGCGCGGTTGGATGCGCGCAGCGCGGAATTGTTGAACAACGCAGGACAAGCAGGTATGCTGCCGACCGTGGATGCTGTGGGTTCTTACAGCGTGGACAACAGCAGTACTAAGCAGACCTTCTTCAGTGGCGAAGTGCGCGAGGCGGACAATGCCGATTCCCGTGTGCTCGATGGCGCTGTGCAACTGAATTGGACCGTGTTCGATGGCCTTGCCATGTTCGCCGCGAAGGACCGCTTGGAAGCATTGGAACTGATCGGCCAAACACGTTTGCGGCAGGAGATCGAAGCCACGGTGTACGATGTTCTCGCCGCTTATTATCAGGTGGTGCAACTGCGGAAAGGCATCGCTGTGCAACGCGAAGGTGTTCGCATTTCCGATGAACGGCTGGAGATCGCTCGTGCCGGACAGCGCATCGGAAGTGCCAGTGGTCTTGCCGTGGTGCAAGCGCAACTCGACCAGAGCGCCGACAGTGCTGCCGTGTTGGATCTGCTGGTGCAGGAATCCGCTGCGGTGGCCCGTGTGAATGCATTGATGGGAAATGCTCCAGCAACAGAGCTCGCACTCGGTACGGATATTCCATCCACGCAGCCGATGGAGTTCGGAGAGATCCAACAAGCTGCGCGTAACGCGAACAGTGTACTACAACTCGCACGGCAAGAACGCATCGCGGCGGACTTCAGCGTGAAGCAATTGCGTGGAGCACTACTTCCTCAGGTGGATGTCTTCGGCAACTACGGTTACACGAAGTCCACTTCCGCAGTAGGATTTTTGCAAAGTAACCGAAGCATCGGCCCGGACTATGGCGCACGCATTTACATTCCGCTCTTCAATGGAGCACAGGCCAACAAGGCAATGCAAGTTGCGAAACTGACCCGCGAGCAAGCCGCAATCAGCACCGAACAAGCGGAACTGATGTTGGAGGAAAGTCTGCTCAACGCATGGACGGATCACACCACCGCCAACCAACGTGTTGCGTTGGAGCAAAGCAACCTCAGTGGTGCACGCACACAAACGGACGTGGCGCTGGAGAGCTACCGGCTCGGTGCCATCACCGCAGTGGAATTACGCGAAGTGCAACAAGGCCTCATCACTGCGGAACAACGCTTGCTTGCCGCACAATACGAAGCCAAGCTTGCCGAACTGCAGTTGAAGTGGTTGGCTGGGGAGTTGCCGTAGGCTTCTCGGCATATATTTCATTCTTCGGTTCTCCATGCGTTGAATGCGCTACCGATTTTCGCGAGTTGCTGGGTTTGTTCTCCTCAACCTTATTTCACTAAGAACATAAACATCTTGCTATTCCCTTCGAATGAACTGGTCTTACGGAGCGAAGTTGAGGGCGAGTGAATGGTAAATGGCCGAAGGTCGTGATCCTATCCATGCGATCTGCATGCATAGTGTGAACATGGATCCCGACCGCTAATTCGGCGAGGCCATCTTCACCTGATCACTTAGCCGGCATCAATGCAGGTTACCGCATGCCCTTCGAGATGAAAGCATGCGGTAACATATCAAATTAGTTCAGCGATCCTATTACTTCACGACTTGCACCGTAAGCCTTCCCTTGGGGGAAGAAATAGCGATAAGGTAAGTGCCGCTTGGGAGTGCTTCGGGTAGTTCAATCCTTTGCTGGTGATAACCGGACGCTTGTTCCTGCCCCTCAATGAACGTGTGAACTGTTCTGCCCTGCATATCGAGTAGATGGATGCTGATCCGCTCGGCATGCTGCAACGTATACTCCAACGTTGCGTGCATTCCAATAGGGTTCGGATAGATCAGGGCATTATCATTGGCGACTGAAAGATCAATAATACCCACGTTGAGCCCAGAGAGATAACGCGCTACTGCAAACGCATAGTCGGTGCCATCGTTCGCGTATCCGGCCACAATGATGTTGCCGTCCGGTTGAAGCGCACTCGAATTGGCCATGTCATCGAAACCGTTAAAGTCGGTGATCACGATACCGACCGAGCCAAGATCTGGATCAGGCGTTCCATCCGCGTTGTATCGGACCAATGCAAAATCGGTACTTGCAGCATTATAGGAAGTCCCTGCCAACAACACTTTCCCGTCCGGCTGCAAGATGACAGAATTGCCCGTATCATCGAATCCGCCCGCGATGTCAGTTGTAATATGGCCGTCCGTTCCGAAATCCGTGTCAGGCGTGCCATCGGTGTTATAGCGGATCAAAACAAAATCACTTGCTGAACCAGAACCGATGCTTCCGGCCAACAGGATCTTCCCGTCCGGCTGGATCACTACTGAATTGCCGTTTCCCTGATCATAACCCAGATCGGTGGTCAATTTTCCATCATCACTAAAGCTGTTGTCCAAGCTGCCATCAACGTTGTATCTGGCCAGTGCGATGTCAAAGGTCGGAGACCAGTGTGAAACGCCCACCGCTACGATCTTCCCGTCCGGCTGAATGGCGACTGATCGAATGCGGGCAAAATTATAACCGAACTCCGTTGTCGATCTACCGTCAACACCGAAGTCGGTATCGAGCGTTCCATCCGGGTTGTAACGTACCAGGGCGAAAACCCCGCTTACAATTTGTGACACATCTTCGTACGCACCCCCTGCAGCTATGATCTTCCCATCCGACTGGATCGCCAGTGATCCGACCTCAGCAGGCCCTCCACTTCCAACGGCAGTTGTCACTTTACCGTCCGTACCAAAACTGGTGTCAAGGGTGCCATCCGGGTTATACCGTGCCAACGCAAAGACGTACGTAGAGCCAATGTAAGCACCTCCGGCCATGATGATCTTTCCATCCGATTGTACCGCTACTGCATATACGGAGGCATTATTCAGTCCCATGTTGGTAGCCACCTTCCCATTGGTCCCAAAATCAGTGTCGAGGCTACCATCAACGTTGTAACCGACCGCACCGAAAGCGAAAAGCGAATTGTTCGTTACTGTTCCGACTACGACCAGCTTTCCGTCCGGCCTAATTGCAACAGATGCTCCTTGAGCATTCATGGATCCAAAATCGGTAGTCACCTTTCCATCTCCATCAAAACTGGCATCCAAGCTACCGGGTTGTGCGAATGTTGTTGGGCCAAGTGCGAGGAACAATGCGCAAAGGGTTGTTGCTGCGTAGTTCATGGTGTGTGGGTTTTGCTTGGGAATATAAAAAGCTTTCGTAAGTAAATTGGTAACAGTTCGGCTCTATGCGCGAGTATGGGCTGCATCGGATGTGTTCATGGGAACATTCGATCTGCTAACGGGTTTTCCTCAATGCCAATATCGTTTAGCGTTATAACAGATATTCGTTCCGGGATCTTCTTTTACAATGATAGCATTTACTGCTGGCTCTTGGTTCGTAACAAAGTACATCTCCATTTCACCCTTGCCCTTCGCTTGAACTTTGCCTCTTGGAGTGAAGGTAAGTCCAGGCTCGCTCTTTACCAACGCATAGGTCGCCTCACTGATGTTGACTTGGCCAACCTCACCGCTGCTCTCCATACGACTTGCCGTGTTCACCGTATCGCCCCAGATGTCGTACTGGAATTTCTTCACGCCTACGAGCCCGCAGTGGGCGGCTGCCGCGCGGATACCGGATCGCCACGCACAGTTGCCTGCCGAGCTGCTGTGACGCACATAAAAGAACTGGATCATCACTGCACCGCTACCTGCCTAACTGCTGCGCCGCGAAGAATTAAAGCACTACTTGCTGAAGAACCCCTAACACCTCCACCATCGCAAGCGTATCCATCTTGCAATAGGCCAACAGGTCGGTCCGCAGTTGGGGTACGTTGCCGGTGTAGGTGCCGCTGGCGAGTTGCGTGAAGCGCAGACTGGCGGTGCCGCCTTCCTGCACGTTGAGGGTCTTGTAACTGAGTGTTGGCACTAAGGCAGGGAGTACCGTCTTGATGCCGTACTTGCCGTTCATTTGCGGGGCGTAGTACCAACCGTGTCTGAAGGCATCCATCAGGTCCTTGATGCGCGGTAGTAGTTGCTGGATGGCTGGTGCATGGTGTGGAAGGTCGCGCGCTAGATCGCGCAGCACCATGCGTTCGAAGGTTGCGTTGTACGCGAGGATGTCGCCCGTTGGACCAATGTCCTTGAGCAATTGCTGCACGAGTGCTTCGCGTGGATCGCTGGTGCCATCCGCTAGGAACTCATGGTGCGTTGCCGGTGCACTTGGTGCGGACTGCACATGCAAGCTGTATTGGAAGGGCATCTGCTGGAACGGACGTGTGCCGTCATAGAGCGGTATGCTCGGCATCATTGTCTCGAAATCGAAATGATGCACCGGGTATTCCAGCGCCGCCAACCACTGGTGTAGCGGTTCGTGCTGGATGTGTCCTTCGCCACTTTTCCATGCATTCACTTGCCGACGTTGTGCAGCGCTGAGCTTTTCATTTTCCGGAATGTCCACCAGCTTCAGGATGCCCCGTTGGTACAACGACCATTTCTGTTCAGTAGCACCTGTTAGCTCGAATACCGACCGCTCCGGAATGTGCAACCAACAGTGTGGTTTGAAGTCGCACGGGTAGGGTGCATCGCATTGCGGACCAATGTCGACAACGGGTGCTTGCTCTTGTTGCACCACCTGTTTCAGCGCTTCGATGCGCGCGGGTATCGCCGCTTGCTCACGCAGTACCTCCGCAAGTACGGAGGTGCGGTTGAAGAGCTGCTGCACATCCACCGCGCCCTGTTTCACATAGCTGTTGTTCAAGTACACAATGCTGACATCCGCCAACGCGATGCTGCCCGAGATGACATAGTACTGCAACGCAGCATCCTGCACATACACATCCTTCACGCCTGTGCTGCCTTTCACTTCAAATGCTTTCCATCCCTCGGCCGTATGCACCAGCAGGTCCAACGCGGCCAACACACCGTCGCGCATGAACGCCGCTTCGTAGATCACCCGCTCACCGCGCGCAATGGCCGCTGCGGTATCCACCACGCTCTGCGCGAACTCGAACGGCGAAGGCGGCGCACAGTCCACTCCTCCTGGAAAAAGCTGCTGCGCCATCAACCCTACCGACGTGCCCGAATCAAAGATGGCCTGCTGCTGCGCACCGATGGGTGGCAACAGATCGCGCCGGTGCTTGTACAACCACAACGCCTTGGGACATTGCTTGCCCCGCATGTACGTGCTTTTGGAGAGTAGGTGGGACATGGGGGAGAACTGATAGCACGCTCTCCGGGTCGGGGCCCGGAGTGACAGAGTTTAAAGGTGGGATAAACGCAGATAGAAATAGTGAAGGAGAGACCGCGTTCGCTGTCTTTTGCGAGGCAAGGAGGCTAGGCTCGAAAGCACGTTGTGAATGGTGAACGCACTTGTAGTCCCTCTGCGCTACTCGGTATCGATCTTCTTTGGTTCCTTCACCGGTTCAGCGGTGCCGGTACCGGTCTCCTTATGCTCGAAGATGAAGTTCAACGGACTCAGTTGCTCTGCTGCAACTGCCACTTCCTTTTGTTGCACCACAGCTTTTTCGCCGGTGCCATAGGTTACGTGTACCATGTGATCGCCAACGGGTGCATTGTGCATGAAGGGCGTGCCGGCCACTACTTCACCAACGGCGGTGCTGTCCACCATCACCTGGGCGTTCACGTTGGACATGACCAGGATCTTGCCGGTGGTCTGCGCTTGGATGAGCGAAGAAAGGAAAACGGTAATGATGATAATGGAAGTGCGCATCGGTTGAAATTTTGCGTGGTTTGGTTCCGGTATTTCGGTTGGCATGTCCGAACTTATCGGAATGCGGAGGTGAAGGTATAGTGTATGATCACCATCTGCGGTTGGGAGATCGTGTTACTGCACCACCACGCTCAAGGTCCGCACGCGTTCACCTGCACGCACCACCACTAGGTAGCGACCTGCTGCGGCATCGGGCAACTGGATGGCTTGGCTCGGCGTGTTGCGCTGCTGTCCGCTCCAACACACCTTGCCACTTGCATCGAATACGTTGATGCTCGCTTGGTGCATGTCCGATGGAAGCACCAAGTTGAAGCGCCCGGTGTTCGGATTCGGAAAGGCGATGATCATCTCCGCATCGACTTCCTCGTTGAGTGCAGTGATGACCAACATGTAATCAGTAGTGAGCGTGCAGCCCGTTGCGGTGGTGACGGTAACACTGTATTGCCCACCTGTTGCAGCCACCACGAAAGGGGCGTCCGAGCCGGGCAAGGGTACGCCGTTCAGGCTCCACGCGTAGCTCTCGAAATCGCCTTGAACCAACAGCACTTGTCCGCTTGCTTCAATGGTGACCGATGGACACACCACGATGGTATCGCTGTTAGCAGTACAGCCGAATGCATTCGTTGCAACACCCCACCACAAGCCGGTGCTATCCGTGGGAACGCAAGGGCCGTTCACGTTGGGCACCGTGTCGCCGTTGTTGTACCAGACGTAGGTCAACGGAATGGTATCCGTGGCGCAGAGCAATGCTGCGGCGGTGTCATAGCTCGTGGAAAGTTGGGGTACAGGGAACACACGGACCGTATCCGTATCGGTGAAGACCAATTGCGGTACCACGGAAATGGTGAGGCTGCCGAAGGTGCCGTTGCCCAACGCGAAAGGTACTACGCCATTGCTGCCGGTCGGGATGTTGAACGTGCCGAGGTCATCGTCCTGGCTCACGGGATCTTCATCGAAGAAGGCGATCGAATACGGTGGGTTCGCTAAGAGGTGGCCCACATCGTTCCAGGTCATGCTCGTGCTGTTGTCTCCAGTGCCACTCGTGGTGCTGTTGCCGTTGCCATCGGTGAGCACGTAGTACAGATCCGGATCGCCCGTGCACGCACCGAAGAGCGATGGTTCCTCTACATCGCCGCACCAATTGTCGCTCACGCCGCCCAGCACTACATCGTTAAGTACGAAGCCGCCGATCGTTGTGGTGAGCGCTACCACATGATCGCCCGGCGTATCAAAACTTGCGCTCGGCGTGGCACTGTTGCTCGTGTTCCCGTTGCCAAGGTCCCACGCATAACTTGTGGGTGCCGGAGCGCCATCGAGCAACGCGGTGAACTGCACATCGGCACTTCCGCATCCGCTGCTGGGTGTGAATGTGAAACTTGCATTTCCACCACTGCCCGCTTGCACTACCAACGTGACACCAAACGTCTGCGACACGTTCAACGTGAAACCGCTCGCTTCCACCTGTGCAATGATGTTGATCGCGATGGTGTACGTGCCACTTCCAATGGGTGTGCCGCACAGCCGCGCGCAACCATACTGGTTCACCTGCGGATAGTAGATGCCCAACGGTTCGTTCGACGTAAGCTCCATGCCGAAGGGCACCCCCGTGACACTGGTGATCGTCATCTGCAAAAAGTTGACGTTCATTCCCGTTCCCGGATCGGTGAAGTTGGCCGGTAACCAAAAGGTGATGTCGCTTGCATACGCTTCACCTGCCGTAGCATCGGGTGGTTGCAACGGACACAGGGTAGGGTAGGCCGGCGTGGCAAAACAAGTGGCATCGATCGCGCAGCTGATGCATTGCGCGTGTACGCTGCCCAACGCGAGCAGCGCAATAGTGAGGAGGAGTGTTCGGATCATGGTGCAATGGCCTGCCCGAAGATCGGGTTCGGCGGGGGAAGATACTAGGATACAGCGCCCTTCGTTCATCGTGTTCTCCGGAGCCGAGAAGGCTCTTCAGACGTTGGCTCTTCGCCCCCGCGCAGACCGTGCGCATCGCGCTCATCCAGAGTCCATTTGGGTTTGGCGGTCTTCAATCGCTTTTCCACTTTCTTAATGTGTTCGGCAGGTGGAATGTTCTCCGGTAGTGTGCCACCAATACGACGGATGGCATCACGCACCTCCTTGCCTACTGACTCGTGTGTGCGTATTGCCTGCTGATCCCCATGCACACCTTCCCGGGCCAATTTGTCACGGGTCTGCGTCATGCGGAATTGGTTCGCAGCGAGTTCGGTTGCGTTCATGCGGTCCAGCAATTGCTCTTTGCCAGGGATGCCCTTGCGCTGTTTGATCTGTGCGTTACCAATACCTCCGTAGAGCCCTTTGTAACCAGCATCGTGGAATACACCGAACATGCGCCCGTTCACCCCAGCCTGTTGTGCAGCACCGCTCAATGCTTTGAATTCTTCGGCTGTTTGCTTGCGAATTTGCAGCCGTTCTTTGTCTGCGGCCAATTGGTCATTCACTTCTTGGCGTCTCGCTTGCACAACAAAATACTGCTGCGCTAAGGCGATCTCCGGCTTGCGAGGGTCGCCGTTGATGGCGATTAGATAGCAGGCGAATCGGGAGAGGTGGAAATCGGCCAACTGGCGCTCACTGCCCGATCCAAGAGGGACCATTTTGCCGGCGCCGGCAAAATGGTCGGTCGGCTCATTCCCTGACTCTCTACACGCATCTTGTGCCCGTTTGATGGCCTGTTCAAATCGCCGCCATTGGTCATAACCTAACAACGGTTGCAGCGCTCTGGCACTCCAGAACTCGGCACCATGTGAATTGACCTGCTTCAGTTCTTCGAAGCTGGGCGGGGTAGGGTTCGGTAACTCACTCATTCTGCTGACCGCTTTCTCGTCAACGCGGTTTGCACAATATACAGGCTTTGGACCAACAAATGAAGCTAACTACAATCCTCTAAAACCTTAATTCAGGAGCCGACCGCTTCGGCGTCTCCACAATCACAATGATCTCACAAATTGCCTACCTTTCATAGCGGTGTATTTGTAGATGAGGGTGGCATGGTGCAACCAAGATGAGGGAACTTGAACGATCTTCGACCCGAACTAGCGCCCAATGTTACTAGCGCCCCACAAACCCATGGATCCTGTCCTATGCGCACCTTAGAGGAAGATGCCTTGCGCTTGTTGCGGAGTTCGGTAGGGGATACCAAGGCCACCTTCAGGGAAGGTCAACTGGAAGCCATCGTCGCCCTGGTCCGTGAGCGAAAGCGCTTGCTGGTGGTGCAATGTACCGGCTGGGGCAAGAGCAATGTGTATTTCATCAGTGCGAAGTTGCTGCGCGAAAAAGGGCATGGACCCACCGTTATCGTTAGTCCGCTATTGGCTTTGATGCGCAACCAATTGCAGGCCGCAGCGCGCATGGAGCTGAAGGCTATCACCATCAACAGTGCCAACACGGATGAATGGGAGACGCTGCAAGAGCAGGTGGTATCCGGTGAAGCCGATGTGCTCCTGATCAGTCCGGAACGACTGGCCAACGAACGTTTTATCGCCGAGGTGCTGTTGCCCATCGCTGGACGCATCGGCATGCTCGTGGTGGACGAAGCGCATTGCATCAGCGATTGGGGGCACGATTTCCGGCCCGACTATCGGCGCATCATCGCGATCCTGAAACAACTGCCTGCCAACCTACCGGTACTGGGTACAACCGCCACTGCCAACCAACGCGTGGTGGACGATCTGAAGGTGCAACTTGGCGACCTCACCATACAACGTGGGACCTTAGTGCGTGACAGTTTGATGCTCGATGCTGTGCAACTCCCCGACCAAGCCGCACGCCTCGCTTGGCGGACGCACTACCTGCCCCTGCTCCCCGGATCCGGTATCGTGTACACCCTTACCGTGCGCGATGCGGAGCGCGTTGCCGAATGGTTGCAACAGAACGGGATCGAAGCAAGGGCCTACCATGCCTCCGTCGTTGATACCGAAGATGGCGATCTGCGCGAGCGCTTGGAGCAGCAACTGCTCGATGGAAGCATCAAGGCCTTAGTTGCCACCACGGCACTCGGCATGGGCTACGACAAGCCCGACCTGGGTTTCGTGATCCACTTCCAAGCTCCCGGCTCCATCATCGGCTACTACCAACAAGTGGGGCGCGCCGGAAGGGCGATCGAGAAGGCCTACGGGATACTCCTACATGGCGAAGAAGATGCTGAGATCCATGCCTACTTTCAAGAGAACGCTTTCCCGAACGAGTCGAATGTGCTGCAGATACTGAAGACTTTAGAAGGTGGCAACGGTCTTTCCATCCGGCAACTGGAGCCGACCATGAACCTGCGCTACGGGCAGTTGGAACAGGCCTTGAAATTCCTGAGCATGGAGGACCCTGCGCCGGTGGTGTTGCAGGACCATCTGTGGAAGCGCACACCGGTGGCCTACACCTTGGACCATGCGCACATCCAGCGCCTCATGGAACTACGAGAGCGCGAACGTGAGCAAGTTGTGGCCTACGTGCAACACACTGGCTGCCGCATGGAATTCCTTCAACAGGCCTTGGATGATGTCGTGCATGCACCCTGTGGACATTGCGCCAATTGCTTGGACAAGCACTTCAAGGCGGACATGCCCCCAGCGGAAGTGGCCCGCGCGGCTACCTTTCTGCGCAGCGCGGAGATGGTACTCACCTGTCCGAAGGCACTACCCGCAGGTGGCTTGGATGCGCTCGACATTAAGGGCAACATACCGCTGGAGTTGCGCCCGCAGCCCGGAAGGATCCTCTGCCGTTGGGGCGACTCCGGTTGGGGCAAGTTGGTGGCGCAACAGAAGCACGACGGACACTTCAAAGACGAACTCGTCCACGCCCTTGCCGAAATGGTGAACGAGCGCTGGTGTCCGGATCCGCCCCCAATGTGGGTGACCTGTGTGCCCTCCCTTCGCCATCCGGAATTGGTTCCCGATCTTGCACGCCGATTGGCCGCCAAGTTGGAACTTCCGTTCCACAACGTGGTGGAAAAGACCCGCCAGAACGAGGCGCAGAAAGCCATGCAGAACCGCTACCACCAGTGCCATAACCTCGATGGCGCCTTCGCCATCGGTACGGTGCCCGAAGGGCCTGTGCTATTGGTGGACGATGTGGTGGATTCCGGCTGGACCATTGCCATTCTTTCGGCACAACTGCTACAGGCCGGTTGTACCTTGGTGTACCCTATCGCACTAGCAAGCACCTCCCATACCTGATGGACCTAAGACCGGACGACCAAGCCACCTTGCTGCTTACCGCGCACCTGCCCGGAGGCAACGCCGTGCAGCCGCTCTCCACCGGCGAATGGTCACGGTTCAGTGCGTGGTTGCTTGCACATGAGCACACACCGGGCGACCTGTTCATTGGCGATCCGAAGCACACGCTGGCCACCTTTCAGGACAAGACCATCACCCTGGAGCGTATCGCACCGTTGCTGGATCGCGGTTTCCAAGTTGCCTTGTTGCTGGAGAAGTGGCAACGTGCAGGGCTCTGGGTGATCACGCGCTCCTCGCCGGATTATCCGCAACGGCTCACCACCATGCTCGGCGACCAAGCGCCGCCCTTGTTCCATGGTGCAGGCGACCGCCGCAAGCTGGAGACCAAGGCACTTGCTGTGATCGGATCGCGCAACGCCGCCGAGGCCGATCTGCACTTCGCCCGCCAACTGGGCCACGCCGCCGCACAACAGGGCTGGTCCATCGTAAGCGGTGGTGCGCGCGGTGTGGACGAAGCCTCCATGCGCGGTGCCATCGAAGCCAGTGGTACCGTGATCGGGGTGGTGGCCGATAGCCTGCTGAAGATGGCCACCAGTCACAAGTACCGCGATGCCATCCAACGCAGTGACATCGTCCTGCTCTGTGCCTCGCACCCCGAAGTGGGTTTCTCCGGGGCCAATGCCATGGCGCGCAACAAGTATGTGTACTGCCTAAGCCGTGCGGCCGTGGTGGTGTGCTCCGATGCCAACAAGGGAGGTACCTGGGCCGGCGCCACTGAGGACCTGAAGAAGAAGTGGGTGCCCGTGTGGGTGAAGCACCATCCCGATCCACGCAGCGGCAACCGCGCACTGGTGGATCGTGGCGCACAGCCTTTGCCCGATTCCGATCCGCATGCCTTGGACATGGAGGACCTCGCCAAGGGTAAACTCTCCAGCGCTCAACTCTTCGAACTGCCCATTGCCTCCGACGTTGCCGCCGTATACCAAGCCTCCGGAACCACGGCCCCGAAAGAGCTCACCGAAGCGGATGAGATGGAAGCCATCCTCAAGGCACTTGCCACTCCCATGACCGTGAAGGCCCTTGCCAAACATATCGCCATGGACGAGGCCCGCATCAGCCACCTGCTGGACCAATTGGTACACCTGCACAAAGTGGAACCACCAACTGGCCGATCACGCAGCTACGCCCTAGCGGGTCCGGATCTTTTTAGTGGGGAGTGAGTCGTGTCGCTCAGTACAGCTGGATCATGCTCTTCCCGGTTGAATTGGTAGTACGGTGTTTCTGGCATCGTGGCGTTCGTTCAAGTATGAACTTGCCGTATCTCGAATGATCGTTCCGGCCACGCGGCCTTTGATAGTGTTCTTTGAGAAAGTTAGCTAAGAGCTCTACTGCGTCGTTTTTCTATTGGTAGTGTTCAGCTCTCACCCCGCCATCAATAGTCATTATGTTCCAAGATCACCTCCGGCGATAGATCCCATACCATGCTCCCCACGTGGTAACTGAACCATGCGTTAAAGACTTTCCAGCTCCGGTCCACAGGCCAAGTATCCTCATCCGGGCAAGTGCCGAACAGTTCCATCTCGAAAATGAACGGAGCATACGGCTTCACCACATCGGCAATGTCCTTCACGGTATTTGATGTTGACCAGCCTTTACCCTGTCAACCCAACGTGAACTGCACGCGAGGCAATACCACTTCATAGCTCTTATCCTTCTCCTTATCGTACCAATGCACAATGTATTCTGCCGTAGCGCCTGAAACACGATATCCCTCATTTGCGAAACGGGGTAGTGTCGAGTCAATGAACTTGCGCGCGTAGAGCAGCACATTGCCGTTCCCGGTGCCAAGACCAAGTGCACTTCCGTTCGTGAATTGTTTCTCATCCGGCACCATATTGGAGCCCGCAGAAAGGGATGTGATCCGGTCGGAGTTATATGAACACGATCCCAGGTTCACCTCCTTCATACCAAGCACGTATTCAAGTTTATTGGGCCGAGGGTATACCACCTCATTCGTTTCTCTGATCAACGAGGCATGTTTGTAGGTGGGAAGGAACTGATCATTCGTGTGGATCACTAATTGGTCCATTGATCTTGTGCAGGCCACATAGAGTAGGCGGAGGTCTTTGTCCTCCTCCATCGGGTAGTTCTTCTGGTATACGAACACGTTATTGAACTCCTTGCCCTTGCTCTTGTGCATGGTAGATACATGCACCACTCCTTTCTGTGGTTTCACGGCGTCGCTGATCCTGATCTCACGCACGAAAGCATCCCATTCTGATAGGTCATGTCGCCCTTGGTTCCCTTTCTTGAAGAGCGCAAGTAGGTCTTTCATGTCCGCCCGCAATGGATTCCCCTTGAGCCCTTCTATATATTCCTTAACGGCATTGTCCCAGACCTCCTTGGGAATAACACCAATTCCTGGATGGCGTTCACGAACGAATTGGCCGAACGCTCGGACCTCGCGCAAGCGACCTACGGGGAAGTCATCCGAGCCACCGATGTAGCGCGCCTTGACGCCATGTTGCTCCAGCATGGCCGTTGCCATGATCGCCTCATTGTTCGTGCGGGTCAATACACTTGTCGTGCCGGTGAGCGTCGACCGTGCGACGTCCTTTACCAGTCCTGTCAAATGATAGCCGCCGGAATATCGGACCACACGTTGCACTCCCGGCCGATCGTCATTTGCTACAAGTTCCTCACCATCTTTTATCCGGACTTTGATCTTGGAGGCAATATGATTCGTCAATCGAACGATCGTCTCCTTGCTCCGGTAATTCACAAGTAGGCTATGCGATCGCGCCTTGAAGCGGGTTCGGAATTCCGACATGAATCTTGGCGATGCACCGCGCCATTCATAGATGTTCTGGTCGTCATCACCCACTGCGATGATGCGTGGTTTCTCTGCGGTCTCAGCAAGCATCTGGATCAGTTGCCATTGCTCCTGATCAACATCTTGGAATTCATCCAATACGATCACGCTTTTGTTCGCAATGGAGGTGACATCCACTTCGCCGGCATGGATAGCCGCCATGGTGCGGCTGATCACAGTTTCCGACCGGTCCAGATCGCCGAGCTGACCCATCAGTTCAAAACACAAGCCATGGAATGTCGTGATCCGGATAAGGCCTCGATACTCCGGAACCATGGCATGGACGCGGTCGCGGAACTCCATTGCCGCAGCCTTCGAGAACGTGAGCATAAGGAATTGCTCAGGCTTCACATCCTCAATGAGCAGAAGGCTCGCCACCTTATGGACAAGGACCCGGGTCTTACCGCTCCCCGGACCCGCAGCAACAAGGATCTGGTCCGTACTATCATTGACCACTCCCAATTGCTTCGTATCCAGATCCCCGAAAAGCTCAGTGAATCTGCTTCGGGTGATAGGCCGTGTGATATCGGTGCTGCGCTTCGGAAAGTATTTCTGCACGAAGACATCGTGCTCGAAGCGGAAATAGTCATCTACGAAAGATAACGCGGCCTGAACGCTTTCCATACGGCGTGCTGCATACTCTCCCACCATATGGATCTGTTCCACCCTGTTCTGGTAATGATGCCTCAGGTTACCGTAATCCTCTTGGGTGTATTGCTTCCGTACGTTCTGCTCCACGCGCTCCACATTCATCCGTTGGTACATGACCATGAACCCGTCCTGCAGGCTCAGTACATTCATGCCGTGTAGGAACAGCAATGCATCGGCAATGGCTTTCAGGTCATGCTCTTTGCCGAACATCCCTTCGGCCATTGCCGCTCTCAGCCCCAACAAGGAGAATTTCACACGCAATTCCTGCTTGGCATCGTCAGCGAGCTTCGACGTATCGGGTACTAGTTTCTCAAGTTGTTCGAAACAAGCCAAGGCAAGTGCTTGGCGCGCTTCCACCTCCTTCCGTAGTTCTTCCGGGTCCTTCAATAGTGTTATCCTGTAGCTATCTGCTTGCCGGTCCAGGCGCTTGATCCCTACCAGTCTTCGTTTCTTCCAGATCAGGAACAGTGGCTTCAGATCCTCTATCCTGCTGTCCACCCCCTGGTCAAGAATGCCTTGGTTCAGCGCGCGATAGGTCACGGTCATTTCCTGTTCGGCCAGGAGCCCTACCAATGCCTTTTCGGTATTCAGGATGCGTTGCAACCGTGCTTTGGAACCCGCACGTGGTCGACCATCCACATAGGCGGTCAGGTCCTGCTCATCGTTCAAGACCGCGATGTTCCGCAACAGTTGTACGGTCTCGATCACATCACGCAACTTCATTCCGAGATGACCCGCGACCACATCGACTTGCGATACACCCACTCCATCCTCATCCGGTTTCACTAGTCGCTGCAATACCCGTATGCAATTCTCCTTCTGTTTTTCTGTTAATCCGGTATTGTCCCGTACTATCCGTAAGGCATCCTCCAGTCCTTTGACCATTAGACCGGTAGCGAAAACCTGCGGGGAGTTCAGCGTGCGCTTTATGTAGCCTCGGTCCTCTAGGGCTGCAAGGGATGCGGCCACGCGGTTCTGGATATCACGCATCTCTTCATCCCATCCCGCGGCTTTGGCAAGCTCCGAAGCCGAACGACTGATCTTGTCCCGGATCTTGGTCATGCCTTTTACCGCACGCCATACCTGCTGTATCTCCTTTTGATTGAGCTTGGTCCGTTGAAGCAAGTGGAAATGGCCGCCCAGGTCATTCTCATTGTATAGGATGTAGCACTTGGCATCAATGTCTTTGTTGCGGCCAGCGCGACCGGCTTCCTGTACGTAGCTCTCCAGCGAACTGGAGATGTTGTAGTGGATGACGGATCGCACATCCTCCTTGTCCACACCCATACCGAAAGCCGAGGTTGCCACCATGACATCCACCTCACCATCCATGAAGCTCTCCTGATTGAGCTGCTTCTCTTCGCGCTCCATCTTGCCATGAAATCCGCGGACCGATATCCCGATCGCCTTGATGCGATCTACAAGCTCATCAACGCGTTTGGTCCGGCTTGCATACACGATCGCGGGTTTCTCACAGGTGTTCAGCAGGCCCAATAACACACGTTGACGGGCTTCGGCAGTGGTGTCCTCCACAGGAAGGACCTCGTACTCCAGGTTCTCCCGCCGCGCTTGGCTTATATAGGGAATAAGGTCCAGACCAAGGCCATTCTTGAAATAGTTCCGGATGTCTTCCACCACTTGCGGCTTGGCGGTGGCAGTAAAACAGGATACGGGTATGGGCTTCTCGCGCCCAAGGTCGATCTGAAGCTGTTTCAGATAGGGCGCGATGTACAAGTAGTCCACCCTGAAATCATGCCCCCAACTGGAAAAGCAATGGGCCTCATCTATAACGAACCGCGAGATCTGTCTCTTCTGCAGCAGACGGGAAAGCGTGGGAGAACGAAGCGTTTCCGGAGCGATATACAACAGGTGGATCCCGCCATCCTCTACTTGCTTCAGGACTTCTTGCCGCTCCAATGGGGAAAGTAGTCCGCTCAGATGGGCCGCACGCACTATCTGGTGCCGATGTTCCAGCACCTCCACCTGATCTTTCATCAGCGAAACCAACGGCGAGATGACCACGGTGAGCGAACGGGTAAGCGCACCTTCCATTAGAGCAGGCAGCTGGAACGTGAGCGACTTGCCTCCGCCAGTGGGGAAGACGGTCAGGACCGACTCTCCGGCCAACGCTGAACCGACGGCCTTTTCCTGCACTCCAGCCTGGCTTTCACCGTCGAACAATCGGAAGTGATCATACCCGAAATACTCCTTCAGTCCGCGCTTTGCATCCATCCAGGTCGCACAGTACTCGCAGCCCGCATCATTACACTGTGCGAACCGCAGGTTATGCAGTACCTGTTGGGTAAAAGGCAAGCTATGTACGACCCAAGGGGGTAGGATGGATGCTTCATCGGTCGTGTCGATCAGGGCCAGCGCATGCGCGAGCTCTACAGGTCTATCAGTAGTAAAGCGTTGCAGCGGAGCAGAAGCGCAAATGAGGCCTGAGTAACGCGAGGTGATCAAGTCGGCTACGTCTGTCTTGTCCTGCTCATGTGCCGCAAGCTCGATCATGCCATCGTACCCTTCCTGTCCGGAAAGCAAACCGGCATAGACCGAACGCATGACAACAGGCAAACAATTGAATGTACCTAAAAGTTCTTCCAATAGTTCGCGACACAGTTTTGCGTCACTGAGCGGATCGTTGTCGCCGTCCTCGTTGCGGATCTTGTAGCCCTTCACCAACTTGTGATAGGGCTTATTGGCGTACAGCAATGCACTCCAACACAAAGTATCCAAGAGCACCTTACCCTTTAATACATTCTGCCCCATGTGCTTCCGAAGCACAGGCGCATCATGGCCAACAAGGTTGTGCCCGGCGACAATGGTTGCCCTGTCTATCAGCTTCTTAAGTCCATCCAGCTTACGCTTGTGGAATTCGCTGCTCCCGAGCACAGCTCCTACGTCCAGGAGTTTTTTACTCCGCTGATCTAACTCGAGATCCAGAATGAGGACCTTGTCCAGTGCGTTCATTAGCTGGGCGCAATGGCGTGGTGGATGAAACGGGCTGCGGAAGAGCTATGCATGGATCACAAATTCAACACTCCTTCAATAACCCGAAAACTCTCCAACCCACTTTCTAGATCTTCCACGACCTCGGTGGTGCATTCCGTGGTCTGCGCTTGAACCAGCGTAGAAAGAATTACAGTTAGGAAGAGTAGGAGAGTTCGCATGGGGTGGTGCTGGTTGTTGAAATTTACAAGCCTTCGTAATAGCCCTTGATCTTTTGTGCCATCAGGTGTTTGCGTTCCTCCAAAAAGGTCTGGTAGCTTTTTACATCATAGTCGAAGATAGCTGTTGGGATGCAGTTCTCGCGCATGTTCTTGCGCAGGTCGGCCATGTTACGCAGACCACCGATGTCACCTTTGCCTTGCTCAAGCTTGTCCGCAACGGTCGTAAAGTATACCGCTGGCGTTTTGTCACCGATCTTGATGTTTCCGGGTTGGTCCATGTACACCAGATTGCTCACGCGATTGTACAGACTGCGACCCAAGCCATTCTTCTTCAACAAGCTGCGGGGGAAGATGTGGTGTACATCTCCGCGTGTAAGCAACATGTCGTTCACGGTGAGGTGCCGACTGAACAGACCATGGTCGTTCGCGTTGGCTTGGGCAGCTAGGAATACGCCGAAGAACGGACTGCTCATCACTGGGCTTTCCAAATGCCCTGGAAGTACAGAATTCCAGAACGCATCACTCAGGTCACCTGCTTCGATCTCGGCTAAGTAGTCGGAAGCATTGCGTTCGTTCAGCCGTTTGATGTCAAAGTCGAATTGGCTTTCGAAGCTGCCCGTTGCACGTTCGGTCAAGATGCTCATAACGTACCAACGGCGCACCAAGCTTTGTAATTCATTGCCTCGGTCCATTCCTTGACGACGCAAATGCAGGTACAAGAAATAGGCGAAGTTGATCGCGTTCTTACTGCGCATCAACTTGCTGCGCACGAAGCCTGCCGACCGAAGGATCAACGTGAAGAACTTGAAGTCAGTCTCATTCATGAAGCGGGCCACACCAGCGTCCAACTGCTTGAAAGAATTTTCCATAATGGTCTCCTCGAACGTGCGGTTCACGAAATCGCGTCCACTAAGTAGGCTGACCAGGTCGCTCATTTTACCACGACCGAATTCCACACCGCTGGCAACACGCAACATATCCGTGTAGGCCGGGTCATAGAGATCTTCGGTTTCGCTGCGTAGCCACTTCATGTTCTTGAAGTGCTCCGTGGCTGCGAACTCGGGGTCGTTCTCCTTGATGTGCTCGTAGTACTGCGGCTCTTTGCTCAGGTGGCAGAAGTAATCGATGGCCTTGCGCAGAACCGGACCACCATGGTGCTCGTTGCTGGCGATCTTGCTCATGGCAAAGTCCGCTTGGCTCAATACGACTCCTTTGCTGTTGATGCGGATGAAGATCTCCGTTACCGTCTCTATGTCCAGTTCGTGGTTCAGTTCGATCACGCCGATCTGCCGCTTGGCTAAATTGGCCAATTGCCCAAGGCTGCTCTCCACAAGCTCGGCATCTGCATCCGGGTTTGCTGCGGTGTATGCTTTGTTCAATTTGATCAAGCTGAAACCACTCCCAAAGAACACCGCGATATCCGGCAACCACGCCTTGTCCTTTTGGATGATGGGCGTTTGCACCTCGAACTTCTGGGTGATGGGATGGAACGCGATCTTGATCTTGATCCGCGCATAATCCTTGTCCACCACGTATTCATCCATTAAAGCAGCACGCAATGCTGTTATGCGTTGTTGCCCATCGATCAAGATCTTCTTGCCGCTGCCAATGCTGCCATCTTTCAAGCGCACATCCGGGTTCTTCCATGTAATAATGTAGCCCACTGGAAAACCTTGGTAGATGCTATCCATCAGATCGCGGACTTTGCTCTTATCCCAAACGAATGGGCGCTGGATCTCGGGTATCGCGATCTCTTTCTCTTTCACCCACGACAATAAACTTTCGATAAGCGGCTGTTGGATACTGTATTTCTGTGTTTGCATGATCGTGTTGAACAACCTATGTATTGTCCTTCGTGTGATTATTGTTCAGCGCTGTATCAGTTAGCTGCGTGGCGAAGATGCGCCTAAAGTATTTGTTCAGATCAAGCACTGCGCTCACCCGGCTGTGCGTTCCCTTGCACCCACTCCACTACCGAGATGATCTTATCCTGATCATTCTCATTCGGGAATAGGCCGAAGATCCCTTCTTGGTGTAGGTCCGTGAACGTTGAACCCGGCTCTGCGAGCATGCGTTTGTCGATCACGCCGTTCACCGTGAGGTGCCGAATGATGGAATCGATGAAGTGGATCTGCGTAGCACTGAAGATGGAGCCGGACAAGAATTCGCCGAAGGCTGCTTTTGCTGCGCCTTCATCAAGGCCGATGATGCTGCGAATGAAATAGCCTAGTGGCCGTTCCTCGCCAAGTTCCTTCATCAAAGCCTCCTTCGTGCCGCGTTCGTCTCCATCGAACAGGATGCGTTCCAGTTCCACTAGCTCAGCGGTCGTGATCGGCTCATTGGTGTATAGTTTGTGAATGGTAAGCTGGTGTTTGTGCGAGCGGATGAACTCCTCTACACGCATCCGATAGCTACGCATGGTGTAGCTACCTGGCATGGAGATGATATCCTCACCCTCGCTCACCAACTCATCTCTCAGGTCCGAGTATACCACTTTGCGTTCCTCGCGCGGTATCAAGCGCACTAGATCGCGCAATTGTTTTCGTGTGAATTCCAAGGCTTCCAGACCGAACACAGCGGCTCGTTGTTGTTGATCATTTGCGACATCAAGAACTGCTTTGATCGCTGGATACCGCTCCTGCACTACGGGAATGTTGGAGAGCCGGGCAAGCTGTGTGGCGGTTGAGGCCAACGTGCGGAACAGGCGATCTACTGACGGCGCCTCTTGGGCCACAGCAATTTCCAGATCGAGCATAAGTAGGTCAAATCGTTTGGCCAGCTCGTCCTTGTCCGGTAGTTCGATCAAGTGACCAACGGTCTCGAACAGATCACTGATCCCGCTTTTTGATAACGCATTCCATGCGGTACGTTCACGGTAGTGATCGAGCACACGTTGCGCAGGACGAATGCGCACGGTGTGCCGCAATTCCCAAAGTGCCTGGACCCAACTATGCGCACTATTCAAAAGCTCAACGCGTAGTGCTTGATCTTTTGGTACCTGATGGGCTGGTTCACGCAGTTGTTCACTAAGTAGGATAGTTGCTTCAAAGATCCGTTGCGATAGGCTGGGGGAGCGCACAGGTTCAATGCCTTCCGGCCGCAGGTTGAAGAAGCTGTAGTTGCCACAGAGATCGAAGATCCTGAAGTTCTCCTTGTGCTGGCCGGGACCGAACAGATCCGGGCATAAGCGTGTGCCGCGGCCAACCATTTGCCAGAACTTGGACTTGCTATAGACCGGTTTAAAGAACACCAAGTTCACGATCTCAGGAATATCAATACCCGTATCCAACATATCCACACTCACGGCGATCTGTGGATACCGGTCCTTATCACTGAAATTATCTATGATGCTCTGGGAGTATTGCTCCTTACTGTGTACCACCGACATGAAATGCCCACCGTACTGCGGGAACTGATCTTCAAAACGGTTCTGTATGGCCCGGGCATGGTCTATGTTCCTTGCAAAGACAACGGTCTTGCCCAGCTTCTCACCACCTTCCACTTTGATCCCGTTCTCCATCACATAGGCCAACACCTGATCGATGGTGTTCGAGTTGAAGAGCCAGTTATTGATCGCGGGCGCTCCGATCTCTTCGGGTATATTCCCTTGGTCGTCCCGGAAGGTCTCTTCGTAATGTGTCCTATCGCTCTCACTCAGGTCATCGTAGCGGATACCGCGTTGCAGAAAGCCGAAGTCCACTGCTTTGCCAATGGGCGGCACCAGAAAACGATCGGCTACGGCCTGCCCTAATTCATAGAACGATGTCGGGTTATGCTCTTCGCAATCGAACAAGGCATAGGTATCCCGATCCCCTTGGTCGTGTGGTGTTGCAGTAAGGCCGACCAACAAGGAATCGAAATAGGTGAAAATAGCACCGTACCGATCGTACACTGAGCGATGCGCCTCATCCACAATGATCAGATCGAAGTGACCGACACCGAAGGTCTTCACATCATCACTCCGCACTTGGTCCACGCGGTTCATTACCGTGGGGTAGGTGCTGAAGACCACCCGTGCGCTTTCATCATAGCGCTGTTTGGTGAGATCCAATGTGGTAACATTCGGCAGGTTCTTCTCAAAGGCCCGTTTTGCCTGTGTGACCAAGGCATTGCGATCAGCGAGAAAGAGCACACGCTTCGCCCAATTCGCTTTCAGTAGAAGGTCCACTAACGCGGCAACGGTACGCGTCTTGCCAGCCCCAGTGGCCATTACGATCAATGCTTTTCGCTTAAGACCGCGCATGCCATCTTCATCCACCCAACTTTCTGCAACCCGCTTGATCGCTTGATGTTGGTAATAGCGTTCCACGATCTGCTCATCGATCGGCACATGCCGAATGTTCACACGACCGATACGCCGATCAACGACCCGTTGCAATTCGTCCCGCGTGTAAATGCCCTGTACAGCGCGTGGACCATAAAAGGTGTCATCCCAGATCCACGTATCGAAACCGTTGCTATAGAATATCACCGGGCGCTGTCCGGTCATGCGTTCCAGGCAATCAGCGTAAAGGCTTGCTTGCACACGGCCTTGTTGGGCATCGTGGGTGGTGCGCTTGGCCTCTACTACGGCCAGCGGTTTACCATCTGCACCCCAGAGCACGTAATCTACCTTGCCGTTGCCGTTGGGATTGGTGCTCAATGGCATCCCTGTTACCGGGTATTCGATCACGTTGGATGCGGCAGGGTCCCAGCCTGCTTCGCGCAACAGTTCATCAATGAAGAGTAACCGTGTATCCGCCTCCGAATATTCAGAAGCAGGTATGGGTATGTTCTCATGGCGCTCCTTGCGCTCCTGGATCGCTGCCAGGCGTTCTGCCAATATCTGCTTTTCTCCTTCTAATTTCAACCGTTGCTCGCGCTCGGTCTCCATCGCTACACGTTGCGCTTCATAACGCTCCTGTAACTGTTGAAGCTCCGCGCTGTTCGGAACTTCCTTCACTTTCACTTGTACTATGAGTGCCTCCTCTTGGAATGTTCCTACCTCGATGTCGAATGCGCTGTACGTACGACCCATCCATTTCAAGAACCGGAACAAGAGGCGCAATGAGGCTACGCTCTGGCTCTCCACCACCTTCTTATCATGCGCAGCGGCATTGCCGGTACGCCGGATGTACTGCAGGTCGATGTAGATGGGTGGTGGTATCAGTACCCGGAAGGACCGTTCATCCATCAACGCGCTCAACTGGCTGTTGTAAGGGCGCTGTAGGTCACTGTCGTTATCATACAGCCAGTGCACGGTACGTTCCAACGCACGGCGGGCATACACGGCAGAGGCGATCGGTGCGGCCAAGGCATACCGCTCCGCGTCCATGGCCTCCTTCGCAATGGAGGGCCACTCTTCAACGAGGAAGCGGAAGTTGCTCGGGGTGCTCAACGACATGGAGGCGCAATTGACGATATTCTAAGCACTTGTACAATTACAAGATGCGAATAAGTCGAGCCTATGATGTGCGGCTTGTGATGGTAACTGCCGCGTGTGGCCCTTTACGGCTCTAAAATACATGTGGATACTTCAGAACCGGTCTTCTTGCTGCTAAGAGAATGCTAATTCCTCTGAAGCACTACATTGCGGACATGTGCACCCACACACGCCTGCTATTAGTTGCGATCGCCATTTTTGGTCGTAGGGCTATGCACGGCGCAACAAGATGGACCAACCGAGGAGGAGCAGCCAACAATTATCACGGCGGAACAACTGCAGGACTTTAATTCGGTAGTGCCCGGCATGGGTCGACAGATCCCGGGAATATACTTGTCCAACTACGGGCTTCTGTGTTACCACTTTGGGGATGATGGCACATTCGCATCGCGCGACTTGAATGATTCCGGTTGGGTCGCAGCCGGTTCATGGTATGCGCCCATCACGTTGCCAAAGGAACAATTGGACACTGCGCAAGCCCTGTGGGTGCGGTACCATCTTCTCTGCGACAGTTCCCTGCGCGGTAGCCCATTGACACTAAGTTTGGGATCCATTGCCGGTATTGAGATCTTTTTGAACGGCCATCGGTTGGTGCACGTCCGGGAATTGCCGCCGGTTGTTCATGATCTTGATCAACCAATTTGGGACACGCTGCGGCGCTTTACCCTACCGATCACATTCGCGTGCCAAGGCGAACCAGAAGTGCTCGCTATTCGGATAGATCCGGCAAGGAATGGAATTCCCTACCCCACTTTGCACTATACGAACTTCGCCTACAACGTACAGCTGTCCGCGATGCACTATGGTGTCTTCATCGGGGTCAACGCCATCATCTTTTGCTCGCCTTGGTCCTCTGGTCTTTGGACCGGAATGATAAGCAGTGGTGGCTACTGGCCCTGCTGGCCTTCGTTACAGGATCAGGGTATGCGCCAAGTTGACCAGTGAGATGGGCTTGTTGGGTTTGCCGTGGCCCACCATCCAGGTCATTGGCATTATTGACAAGATCCTCCTTCTATGGCCTATGTATGTGCTTATCATGGTCTTGTGGCGCATGCTAGGTGGGTTATCAAGTCGGCGCGCCTTTTGGCTCACCTTCGGTGTCTTGTTCGTTTCGGCAACCAGCGCTGGCCGCTTGTACTTTTTCGGGAAGATCTCCTGGTCATTTTCGGAGATCACGGGGGAATACAGCATAGATGCAGGTTTGTCCGATGATCAGTGGCCACTTTTGGTCGCACTGGTGGTTGGTGCGGTACTGCGCTATTCCATAGCGCTCTGGTTCGCGATCGAATTGATCCGACTTGGCATTCGCCTGGTGCGTAAGAAGGGTTTCGGACGTTGGATCGGGGCAGGGGCGCTTGTGTCCAGTCTGTTGAGTTTCCTCTTGACGTGCTTCGGCCTGGTCACTGAAATACCATCTACGACATGGCTCACACTTTCCGATTATCTCGCCTATGTTGCTGTGCCGGTTTCAGTCGTCATTTATCTGGCCGTCACTGCCGCTCAAAACAACAAGCTGGTAGCGCGTCAACGGGATGATCTTGATCGCGAGGTGGACGACCGTACCGCCGAACTTGTAGCGGAGAAACAAGCGGTGTTGCGCGAGAAAGAACGCAGCGATGAACTACTCCTCAACATCCTGCCATCCGAAGTGGCGGAAGAACTAAAAGCCAACGGTTCGGCAAAGGCGCGGGACTTCGATCCCGCCACCATCCTGTTCACCGACTTCAAAGGCTTCACGGAGCTATCCGTGCAATTAAGTGCTCAGGATCTGGTGGCCGAGATCAATACGTGTTTCGAGGCGTTCGATGGGATAATTTCCCGGTACGGTGTGGAGAAGATCAAGACCATTGGCGATGCTTACATGGCGGCAGGTGGCGTGCCTGATCCTCTGCGCGGATCACCGGCAGGTGTTGTAGAGGCCGCGTTGGAGATGCAGGAATTCATGGTCAGGTACAAAGCGCAACGAACAGCCTTGAACAAACCGGCCTTCGAGATGCGTCTCGGTGTTCACACCGGCCCAGTGGTGGCGGGCATCGTGGGTGTGAAGAAGTTCCAGTACGATATCTGGGGCGACACCGTGAACACGGCCAGCCGCATGGAGAGCAATAGCGAAGTGGGCCAAGTAAACATCTCGCAGAGCACCTATGAACTGGTGAAGAACGTGCCGGGACTTGCCTTCACATCGCGAGGCAAAATACCAGTGAAAGGGAAAGGAGAGCTGGAAATGTACTTCGTAAAGAGAGGGCCGGTCGCATAGCCATTTCCGATCCCTACTCCCCCCAAAACGCCCCCTGCAGCAAAAGCCCGAACAAGTCCTCGCTCCGGCGTAGGTTCGCAGTGGAACACCGGTAGTGCTGTCTATCCACTCCACTTCACGATATCCGCCACTACCGTCTTGTAGCTCAAGCCACGCAGCCGTTTCACCACCACGATGCGGGTATCTCCGTACTGCTCTGCGCGTTCGACCGACGAGTCAGTTGGTCTACTTTCCTTGATCCCCAGCCCCGTGCGAAAATGCGACCACCACGTATCGTTGGTGAGCACCACACAGAGTTTCGGCTGTAATTCCTCCAGTTCCATGCGCACCAGATCCACGCATTCGGGTCGTTGCAGGATGCGCTCGTCCACATCCGGATTGGCCACTTCGCCACGGTTCTGCGGTGCGATCTTGTAGAGGTTGGACCATACCAGTTGACGGTTCCATTCCCACGCGTCCTCATTTGTGATGCCGTGCCGAACCTGCATCAGCTTGACCGTGGCCTGCCAGAAGAACGATGACCAAGCGCGGTAGTTCTTCTCCCGTTCGGTATACCAGGCTTGTTCTTCCGGGCTACACTTGTTCAAGGTAGTGTTCGTCCACAACACGTTCACCCAATCCAACGGGGAGTGGTCTTTGAAGGGTTCGTTGGAGTAGCGCTTGCTCTCTTCTATGCGGCCCCTCGGTACTGCCTTCGTGAAGTCCCACTCCGGGTGCCAACCACCCACGGCCTGGCCGTAGACCAGCACATCAACCGGTTCATTCGTTCGCGTACCGATGCTCGGATAGAAGTCTGTGAAGTGGGTGCGTTGCGGAAAGGTGCGCGCCAGTCGACGTTGAAAGGCTTCCAAGTGTTGCTGGTAGGCGGCGTTATAGGTTGGTGAGAGGGTGCGATACATTATGTCCGTGCTGCGTGATCCTCTTCCGTTAGTTCCCCAACTCCCCCCGGAACGCCCCCTGCAACAAACTCCCGAACAAGCCCTCGCTCTGGTGTAAGCTTGCTGCAATGCAGGTGCGCTGCTTTTGGATGTTATGGAGTAATGTTCCGAACCGTTCCTGCGCTTTGAGTGGAACAAGTGGAATACGCATTCTTCGGATCTCTTCTGTTGTGATATTCTTGAAGATGGCTCCCACCGACTTATCGCTGACCCCTACGGCGAGCATATTCAGATAATGGTAAATGAACCTCAGGTCAAAGCCTTTGTCAAAGTCACGAAATCCTGCAAATCCATCGTGTATGCAACAGTCGACCATCAGGATCGCTGGCAGGCCTGGCTTCCCACTTACAGCCATCACCAAGTCACCACGTTTCATTGGACGACTGCGCTGTGAGCCTTCAATCGTGAGTGAATCGATCTGAGGTGTCACATACATCCCATCACGGGTCAAGTCTGCAACCATTAGGCGAGGCACGGGACCTCCAAAGTATCGCGCATCACCCTGTGGTCTTGGACTGCTCCCACGGACGACCTCACACAACGAACCCAAGTCTACAGTTTCCCACCCCCTCTCATTCCGCACCGGATCCCCGAACAGCTCCAAGAACAGGCTCTTGGCAAGTTGGTCGTAAACCGCCAAGGTTCGCCGGTCGTTGGCCACCAGCGCCTGCGCCTTGTCCAAGATCGCCGCGATGCGACGCTGCGTGGGGAGGGCGGGCGGAGCAAAAGGTAAGCTGCGGATATCTTCTATCTTGAAGCCTTTCACCGTCGCTCCGTTTCCACGCGAAATGAAGTAATTCTCTTTCGCAAATAGAAAGTAATAGAGATAGGTCTGGTCAACCTTGCCATTTATAACAAGCGCCTTCAGATCCTGATTGAATGCCATCGGCACGTTCGTGATCGACATGCGCCCAAGAGCCATGCGTGTTGCAATCAATAACGTTCCGGCTGGAACTATCTGTGTCGCACAATTATCTACACCGCGTTCAGTGATCGACTCGTACGTCTCCGAAATATGCTTTGATGTAAGATCCTTCACCGTAGCCCATGGGACATCACCTTCCCAATAGCCCTCGATATCGCGATTAGGAGTACCACCACCAAGTATCTGGATATAATTGCCCAGCACGCTCATTTCAACAACGCCTCCAATTCGTCCAACAATTTCACACGGTCGGCGGCCAATTGGCGCAGGCCGGGTTCTCCCTTTTTGCCGTTGATCAGCTCGGCGGGCGTGGCATACTTCACTTGCTCGTACACCACCTCCTTGTAGCGGTTTATGCTGAGGTCCCAGTTGTTGGCCTTCAAGTCCGCAAAGGGCACCAGAAAGCTCTGGTCGGTTCGTGCACGTTTGCTTTCACCTTTCGCACCGAAGCGCGCTAGGATGTCGGCGATGTTGCTTTTCTCGTGCAGCGTTTTCGCTCCCTTGGTGGGCTCGGTGTATTGGAGTTCAAGCTGTTCTTCGGTGAGTTGCGGTGTGCGCTTATCATCCAACGAGAAACCGTCGGCACGCATGTCGTAGAACCACACGTTGTCGGTACCGCCGCTATCGGTCTTGGTAAAGATCAGCACCGCGGTGCTCACCCCTGCATAGGGTTTGAATACGCCGCCGGGCATGCTGATCACCGCTTGCAATTGCTGGCGTTCGATCAGTTCCTGCCGCAGTTGCTTGTGCGCCTTGCTGCTGCCGAAGAGCACACCATCGGGCACGATCACAGCTGCGCGGCCACCTGTGCGGAGCATGCGCAGGATCAGACCTAGGAAGAGCAACTCGGTCTTCTTGCTGCTCACTGTGCGCAAGATCGCAGGGTCCACAGCGTCGTGGTCCAAGCTGCCTTTGAACGGCGGGTTCGCTAACACCAGCGAGAAGCGCTCACTGATGTGGCCTTGCTCTTTGCTAAGCGCATCCTGCCCGATCAGTTGCGGGTGCTCAATGCCGTGCAACATCATGTTCATGGCACCAATGCGCAACATGCTGGAGTCGAACTCGACCCCGGTGAAGAGGTTGGTGTTGTAATGCTCGCGGAACTTCTTCTCGTGGAAGCTGTCCGGGTGCGTGCGCCGTATCTCTTCGCTTGCCGCCACCAAGAAACCGCACGTGCCGGCACTGGGATCGCAGATGGTATCGGTGGGTTGCGGAACCATCAGTTGCACCATCATGCGGATGATGTGGCGCGGTGTGCGGAACTGGCCGTTGCGTCCTGCCGTAGCGATCTTGCCCAGCAGGTATTCATAGAGGTCGCCCTTGGTGTCGCGGTCGGCCATGTCCAGCGCGGCGATCATTTGCACGGCGCGGTCCAGCAACCGCGCGGAGGGGATCATGAACGTAGCACCCTTCATGTGCTCACTGAACACGCTGCCCTCGCGCCCCATCTGCTTCATGAAATCGAAGACCGTGAGGTTATCGTTCTTCGCATCAGGCCGCGTAAAGAGCGCGAACAATGTATCCGGGTCCTTGTCCTTGAAACTGCTCCACCGCAACGCCTTGTACTTGGGCGGGTAAATGGGATCCTTGATGGGCCCACCGAGCTTGGCGCTCTGCTTCTCTTTGGTGGTCTGGATCTCATCCATCCGGCGCAAAAAGAGCAAGTAGGTGATCTGTTCGATAACCGTGAGCGGATTGGCGATGCCGCCAGTCCAGAAGGCCTCCCAGAGGCGGTCGACGTCGGAGCGGAGTGTTCCGTTTATCATGGGGTGAAGATGGTCAATGTTTGGTGATGGTGGTAAATTCCCATTTAGACTGTCCGTTCAGTTCGACTTGTTTGACTTGGCCGGAAACGAGGTCGCCATCCACAAGGCTGTGTAGTTTTATCAGATCCTTGTTGATGTAGGCATCGCCAGCATGGGCGTAGGTGTTATCGTTGCGTTTCTTGACCACGACGCGGCCCAGTTCTTTGGTATCACCGTCGAGTAGGGGAACTCCGTCGCTGCCTACCGCTTCCTCGTGTAGCCAGGTTCGGTTCGCCTTGGGGTCTGGATACTTTGCTGCGAACTTCTTGAACCAGACCAACACGTCCATGAGCTGGAACACGATGGTGCTCAAGAGGTAAGGCGTTACACCATGCTCGTGTAGTGCTTCGAGATTGTCCAAGCTGTAATTGGAATCCTCAGCGGTCTCGTCCGCATGCGAGCTTTCGCTGGTTACCCGCAGAATATTGTCCAGTGCATCGGCAACGATCCGGGGCATCATCGGGCGGTCACACTTCAAGGCCACCGTGGCCGAAGAACGGCTCGGATAAAGCACGCGCTCGCCCCGCAGGAACAGTGCTGACAAGCGTTGGTTGACCCTCGGCTTTACAAGGACATCGGGTAGTAACCCGTGCCGATGCGCGGCATAGAAGAAGTGCTCCACTACCTGACGCAAAGGATTCATGAATAAGCGATCACTACCGGACTTGTCCCCGCGATCCACAAAGCGCAATGCGTCCATGAACATAGGGTCGGCAACGGCATCCAAATAAGGAACTTGGAGCACTGCGAACACATCGGCATACCTATCACGAAGCGCTTGCTCGTTGCTTCGATCAACAAGGCTCTGTAGTTCCGCGTATAGGTCCTTCTCGTTCCCTTTCAAGTACCGCCGCTCATCACGACGGTTCTTTGTTGCACCTTCGTCAAAGCCGGTATTGATCACATACGGAATATGAATGTTCGCTCCTTTCCATTGGTCCAGATCCCTGCGGGCTTCATGCAGGTGGTCGATGTCCTCGGTGGGTGAATGTTCATCCACCTGCCCTCTGGCATCGAGGATCAAGGCTTTGAAACGCTTTTCTCGGATCGGTTCCTTAGCCTCGGCCCAGGTCTTGAACCAAGTCACTTCGAAACCGTGCGCGACCGCCTTAGCAATTTGGGCTTTGGCGTATGCTTCATCGTCATCTACTAAGGCGATCGGAACCAGGTCAAACAGTGTCATGCGAAATGGGAAGGTCAATGGTGAAGTGGACAAACATTTGAGTGGATACAGCTTCCCGGTCAAATGGTATCCAATGATTCTCGTCTATACGTTGATCGCGTTCAAAACTCGATCGGTACTTGTCATCGCTCACTGGCAGGTTACCCGACACGAACTTTCCGCCGTGGTTGGCAATGATCCGATCGATCAGATAGCCGCCTATGCCATTGCCCTTTTTCATGTCCAGACGCTTGCCAAAGGTGATGAAGTGCTCATGGGTAAAACCTTCCGGAAAGGGTTTGCCGTTGTTCTCGATGGTGATAACCAATCGCGTTCGTTGAGGTTCAATACGCGTTGATACCCTCACCCGTACGACCAATTGTTCCTGATCCGATCGAAGGCCGTGTTTGGCCATATTGATGAACAAGTTCTGGATGACAAGTGCGAACTGTTGTTGATCGACATGTGCGATCACTCCTTCAGTGGTTTCTAGTCCAGCTTCACATTCGAAAATGACCATAAGCGCTTTCACCTGGTCGGCAAGTCCGCGCAATTCCGTTCGGAACAGTCGACGAAGGTCGATGGGCACTGGTCTTAGACTCTCCTTATCTGATCGGATCACCGCATTGATCAATTGAAAGAGACCGCGCATGCGATCCAATCCACTATTCATTGTATCTAGGGCGGTGGTGATCGTAGACTTTTCAACTGGGCCCAAACTGTTGAGTACTGCATGGATCTCGGCCATGGGTTGCTCCAGAAGCGCCACCACCGGGCGGAAGCTGTGCTCCACTGCACCAAGGATCTGCCACTCATCAGTGGAGAGGCCATGCTGTTTTTCCTGCCTAGCGATCTCCTCCTTCTTCGCCAATAGAATGGATTCCTTCCGTTCGCGAACAATGCGCAGTTGATCCTTGAGTTCGGGTAAGCGAACCCGAATTCTCAGAACGTCTGCTTTGGCTATGAAAGCGATCGTACTTCCTTGGTGGTATGCGTCGAGCTGATCTTGGATCGTGGGCGTTCTTAGTTCTGTTGCGAGGTATTCGGTATTAGCACGAGCCGCATCCACACGGAACATGAATACATTGCTTCCCACGGCGATCGGTCCATCTACCGGGTCGAATAAGGTCGGCTTCAACTTTCCGCCCACCCGTGCAAGTAGCAGTGCTGGCACATCCAATCTCTTCAGTCCCTTCTTGACAGAACCGGTTTCATGTTGCCCATCACGCGCCGTGCGCCTCATGTCGAGGACATCCGTTGAAAGCTCGGAGACCTGGAAGAGCGGCAGACCGGCGAGGTCGCCCATGGAGAGGATATCGTCCGAAAGCACGGTGCCGAGTTCAACCACGTCCACACCATCCGCTTCGGCCACGATATGGGCTTGTTGAAGCAGGCTGGCAAACCGACTCATGCTCCAAGACACATGCTCGTCGGAACGGATGTCAGAAACCTTCACGTCCAAAACACCTTGTAAGGTATAAGTGCTATCCAACGCCTGCAGCACGCTGCTAACATCGAGTGTTATTTCGGATCGCGTCTTGTATGTGACATGCAAACCCGCATCCACGAATCGGACAGGCGCATTCGTTGGCCGTGATCCATTCAAAACAATGATCGAGGTCTTTATCCCTGAGTAGGGTGTGAAGGATCCTGCTGGCAACGAGATCACTGCTTCGAGCAACCCTAGGTCAAGAATCTGTTTGCGTAGATGCGCTCTGTTGATGCCGAACAACATACTCTCGGGCACAAGGATCACCGCCTTCCCCTCGGGTGCAAGCCGCTTGAGGATCTGGTTGATCGCTATCTCATAGGGTTCTATCGCGCGTAGCCTTCCTTCCTCTTTCACTCGACCACCGAAAGGTGGTGCACTAATGCAATGCGTATACTTCTTGTTGGAAGCACCGGGTGCTGATGGTTCGTTCAAGGCGGCGTTCAGGTCTGCCCCGAGAATACGTGCTTGCAGCGTATTGAAGAAGAATGCGAATTGGTTGAAGAATACCGCGTCGAGCTTTACAGAATGTGGCGCACGCGCTGCGAGCACTGCTGGCAATACGCTCGCATCCGCAGCTGGGTCGAATACCTCTTCCACGTCTCCGAGCAGCCGCGCCATAAGCATTGCAACGGACCATGGCGTACAGAACTGGCCCATGTGACTATCGCGCAAGAGGAGGCTACGCATTTCTTCCACATACTCGATCGGTTCCAAACCCGCTGATGCCATGAGAAAAAGCTCAGTTTGTACTGGGCTTGTTGCCAGTGCGCCGCCATTTTTAAGAAGATACGAATGCTGCTCCCCAAAGTCCTTAAACTCCTCTGCCAATTCATTCAAGGTGGACCATAATCCTTCTCCTCTTTGAGCGATCGTAGGCAACACTCCTGCTGGGCGCACGGCCAAGGCATAAATGAGTGCCAGCTCCAAGCCAACGGTCTGCGCGAAGGGCATGGATCGTAGCGCATTGCGCAATTCCCATGCGTGGGCCTGAAAAAAACGGACCCGGTTCAACATACGTTCTGGATCCAACTGTAAACTACCGTCATCGGATATACTAACACGCCCACCAGACAACTCCACCTCAGCAAGCAAGCTCGATGGCTCAACGTCCTTCTGGCTCAATAAGACCTTGACGATATTACAGACACCCTCCAAAGTATCCGAGCCGTTCTTCAGGCGAAGGGCACATATTATGGCGTCTATCAGTTTCATGCAACGGGGGTCAAAGTAAGCGGTGGAGGGTTATGGTGTAGATGTGTTTGCAGGTTATGATCTCAAGCGACTTTCTCCAGTCGGTTTGTCGGCAGAAGTTGGGCAGCCATACGATCCATGACCTCCCATTCCGGACGTGTGTACGAGTTGCTCTCCGTGACCACCGGGATCCTGAATTCGCCCATGGCATCCTCGCGCATAGCCCATTGATCCTTCTGGTCGTAGAGCTTTGTTCCGGGCAAAAGCATCAGCGGCCAAGCCTTAACGTCCCTGCAGCCTTTGGATAAGAGGTGGTCGATACTACGCTGGAAACTTTCCAAGGTCTGTCCGGGCAACCCGTAGATCAAACTCACTTCGAAAGGAATCTCGCGCTCCACAAGCTGTTCAATAGCAGCATCGACAAGATCCATCCGATTGGCGCGGTCAATTTTCTTGGACACTGCATGGTCCGTGGTCTGCAACCCGAACTCCAAGTGGAAGTTGGCTTGCGTACAAAGGTCCAGGAATGCATTAACCTGTTGGCCTCGGATATTCTCAAAGCGCGATTGCAGGGTGAAGGTGGAGCGCGTACGGAGTTGAACGATCTCTTGCATTATATCCAGGCACTCCTTCCCAGCGTTGAAGATGGGGTCGAGTATGTTCACGCGTTGCACACGATGTTCAGTGAGAAATGCTAACTCTTTAAAGACTTTATCCAGTGGGTGCTTATGCACGCGGTGAGTGGCGAGGTCGCGGTGTGCGCAAAATGAACACCGGTAGGGGCAGCCGCGTTTGGTCTCCAACCGTACCATACCGGCTCCCATTGGTACAGGCAATTCGCCAGTGAGATACGGTGAGGCCAGTTGTGTGAAGTCCACTGGTACGTTCACGAACACGGGTTCGTCGGCATCGAGATGGTCCGTCAATTCGGCAAAGGCTTGTTCGGCTTGTCCGGAGATGAAGACCTGGCAATCCGGATACCGACGCAGCAATTCTGCTCGGTTCCCGTAGGTGACTTGATACCCTCCGAGGACCACCTTGCCAAGGAACCCAAGACGACGAAGCAATGCGATGATGCCATTGGTGAGGTACTCGTTCCAGATGTAAGCCGAGAGCGCGATGGCGTTAAAGCGGCTCACATCAAGCGCCGCGAGTTGCACTTCGAATTGCTCGGGTGTGGCCGTGCCGCCGTGTTCGAGCATGTTGATCGAGAGGTGTTCCACGTGCATCTGTCCACGCAGCCGTTCATTACTCCGTTGGTGTGCCAAGAGAGATGCGATCGCCAAGGGCTTGGTGATCTCACCGTGCCGGATCAGGTCGAAGGATATGATGAGCGTGTTCGTCATTGGTCCTCGCCACCAAGGGTCTATATGGTTGGATAATCGCTCAACCAACGAACTTCCCTATGGCAACGGACCAAAAGTCCCGGTCACCTGTGCAGTCTATCTGCACAGTTCATTTCGCGTAGTTCTTCTTCATTTCCATCACCCGCAAAAGCAGCGCTTGGCGTAGTTCTTCCGGCGCAATAACCTGTAGCCCTTCTCCATAAGATAACAACAAGGCTTGTAGCTCGTAGTTCAGCTTCACTTCTAAACGAATAGTCGCGCCGCCGTCTTTTCTCTTCACTACTTTCTGCGAACCGTGTATAGGCTTTGACTCCAAATAAGGCCAAAGTCTATCCGTGACTTGGATCTTGACAACAACAGCTTCTTGATCCGCAGGTACACTTACACCAACAACATCCTCAAAATACTCCGTGAAATCCACCTCATCGTTCGGTATGTATTTCACCTTACTGGGTACAATATCCCGGATCCGGTCCAAGGCCATATTGACAATACGCCCCTCTTCCTCAAGACCAAAAACAAACCAACGGTTGTTATACTGTTTCAAGTAATACGGATGGAGCAACACAATGCTAGGCGCATTTTGCTTGAAGCCTTGGTAAGATATTTCCAAGGCTTGCTCATTGATGATCGAATGAAATAATGTGGTAATGTGCTCGGCACCTTTCAAATACGGGTTCTGCTCAAACTCGATGACCTGAGCAGCCCCTTGTTTCAGCCCGAAACCAGCTTCCAACCGAGCAACTAATTCATCTACCCATTCAAACTGCGGCATGCCCTTAAATCGGCTCAGCGTTAAGAGCGCCTCCTTCAATTGTTCCGCTTCGCTCTCGTTCAGCGGTCGCTTGTTGATAGAGAATTCAAGGTCACTGTACCGGTAAAAAGTACGCTTTCCGTCTTTGTGTTTCTCCAGCGGGATAGCCCATCCTTGTTCGCTCTCCATGTACTTGATGTCCTCGAAAACTTGGCGGCGGCTGATGCTTGCACCTGCTCCGGTGAACTCCTCCAACGCCATGTTGCAAGCTTCCATCAGGTCTTCGATGAAATACTCGCGCCCACGGTTCGCAAAGCAACGGTCCATTGTCTGATAGCGAATAAGGGCATTCTTATTTACGGGCATCTCGGGTGGCTGAAATTAGGGCTGAACGGTGTTACCAGCCTCGTCTTTTATGGTCCTTCAGAAATACAAAAAACGGACTAATGCTTCTGCGCTCACTTTTCAAAAATCAATTGCATAGAGCAAATTAATCTTCCGCTGCCAGCTGGGTGGTAACCTGCACCAAGCTTGATGGTACCACACACCAAGCTTAGTGGTACCCTGTGCCAAGCTTAGTGGTACCTTGCACTAAGCTTGATGGTACCCTGCACTAAGCTTAGTGGTACCCTGCACTAAGCTTAGTGGTACTCTGCACTAAGCTTAATGGTACCCTGCACCCAGTTGGGTGGTACCCTCCACCCAGCAGGGTGGTACCCTGCACCCAGTTGGGTGGTACCCTGCACTAAGCTTAGTGGTACCCTGCACTAAGCTTAGTGGTACTCTGCACTAAGCTTAATGGTACCCTGCACCCAGTTGGGTGGTACCCTGCACCCAGTTGGGTGGTACCCTGCACCCAGTTGGGTGGTACCCCGCACTAAACTTAATGGTACCCGACACCAAGCTCAATAGTGCATTCCATTGATCTTGAGGGAGTTCACCTGAACCAGCATTGCGCTTGTGCCTCGGGAACTTGAGGAAGTAAAAGGTGAAATGGTCCGCTATCTATACCATACTACTATAGGGCACATTGAACCTTAGTCTGGACTTCCGCCTTCGGAACTGCATTCGCTGCCAGATGATCATTGGGGTGCAATTATCCCAAACCTATACCATATTACTATAGGGGGCATAAGCCTCCATCTCCGGCTCGTGAACTTTGGAGGTAAAGATGGTGTGATTTGACCTACTACCTATACCATATTACTATATGGTGCTTTGCACCGTGCGCCTCGTGGTGCACACTTGTGGTTCAGAACTGCTTCATGTAGGCCTGGTGCAAGAGGCTGTATTTGTTCCATTGGTACATGGCCTTGTCCCGTAAGTACATGTACTTGTGCCTTTGGTACATGTACTTGTCCCGTGAGTACATGTACTTGTCCCGTAAGTGCATGTACTTGTCCCGTGAGTACATGTACTTGTCCCGTGAGTACATGTACTTGTCCCGTAAGTACATGTACTTGTCCCGTAAGTACATGTACTTGTGCCGTTGGTACATGTACTTGTCCCGTAAGTACATGTACTTGTGCCGTTGGTACATGTACTTGTGCCGTTGGTACATGTACTTGTGCCGTGAGTACATGTACTTGTGCCGTGAGTACATGTACTTGTCCCGTAAGTACATGTACTTGTGCCGTTGGTACATGTACTTGTCCCGTAAGTACATGTACTTGTCCCGTAAGTACATGTACTTGTCCCGTAAGTACATGTACTTGTCCCGTAAGTACATGTACTTGTGCCGTGAGTATGTGTACCTGTACCATGTGTAACGATACTTCAAGTTACAGTACACTTACTTGATACAGAGGTGCTTATGCCATTGCGTGGGGTATGCCTGCTTGTAACACGGGGACTGATAACCCACTCAGCGTCAGGCGTAAAGAGTGATCCGAACGTTGCCCGTGCTGCATAACCCATCCTCGAGCGGCCGCGTGCGGGCTACAGTAAATGAAAAGAACCCCGGCCAGTTGTGCTAGGATTCTTCCGTTCGGGGATGGTGTATGAGTGGCAGGGTCGTCTGCTATGCGGCAGACTGACCCTGAGCGGGTTTAAAAATGCGCCGCTGCACTACGCAATGGGTAGCGGATGCGCAGTTCGCTTACCTGGTGGACCCCGCATCGCCCGAAGCGGAACTTCCGCACAAAGCAACCCTCTTGGTGCACTGCCCGGAACGCGGCGAGATCCGGCTGAATATATTGTCCAACGGTTCCATCGCCGAACTACAGTTCACGGACTGCTATGAACCGATGTCCAGAACCACCAGCATAGCAGAAGAATCCGATCCGATGTCTCCTTTTACCGTGGTACATCGGCATTGGGATCACGGCAGTGAGGTGTAGGTGTGCCCCTCATTTGAATGGAACGACCCCGCTGTTTTTGCTGGGTCGTTTTTTTTGCTGGGGGGCGCGAGAGACGAGCTTCCATTCTTGCAGACCATGGATCAATGGGCATTGGATGGAATGTAAATTGTCAAGCCTTTATGAACTCGTTCACAAAAGCTTGTACAAATTGCTTGGCTAAAGCAGAGTAAGGCTTGGTCGGCTCTGTCAGTTGCATCAGCAATTCCACCTCTTGCTCGATCATCGCCTCAATTGTTCCTGTGGTCTTTTTTACAAGTTTGTTCAATGTACGTGTTGGTACTTTATCCTTGAATGATCTGATATCCTTACCGATCTCGTTCGATAGGTCGATCAATTTCAAGATCATCTCAAAACGCATTTTTAATCGCAGAATGTATTCTCTGCGCATATCGACCAACCCCTTTCTATTCAAGCCGTAGATCTCAATGGAACGGATCGCTTTTTGCCAATGGATCTCCCTTTTTATCACGTTCTCTGATGAGGGCAAAGCAATGGCCTTCATTACTCCTGAGTCATCGTATTCCAAGTATTTGCTAGGTTCGTCCGTACAAGGGTTCAACAACAAACATTGTTCGCCTGAAATATCGAACAGCGGCGCACTCGCACGCATTGTTTCATCAAACAATGGAAAAGAGTTTGCCTTTCCTTGTTTTAGCTTTTTCCATTGATAGGACCCATCTATGGGGTTCTTTCGATACACATATTGATAGCGCGCTCTATTGCAGTCTATGCATGAAGGGAGTAGATTATCCCATTCCATTGCGAGCTTAGCATATACACCTACTTTAGTTTCGGTCTTGTTCGTCAATTCTACGAGCACTTCGGATTTGGGTCTGAAATGCTCAATATCCAGCGGTTGTGTGCGCGTGTAAGGTGATTCGCAATATGCACATTTACCATGGAACATAAGCTCCAACAACTCAGGCACTTTTTCGTGCTTGTAAAGCTTGAAATCGGGCTTTAGGTCCTTGTGGAAATCGCTTCGAAGCCATGCTTCCACCTCTTCCTTTTCTTTGTTGAAGGCATCCGAGGTTATGGTAAGTGCCTGCGGGGCATTTACGCGTTTTCGTTTGATCATTGAAGAGCTCAGTTGTTCAGGCGCCAGGAAGCATCCGTTAAAGCCTCTATTATCTTCTTAGTGGGTTTGGGAAATCGTACGTTGGTCGGTGACTTCATCAAGTGCTCATCGATCAGCCTCAACAAGTACATATCACGCCGACTACTACCGAGAATGCTCTTTCTGTTGAGTCGTTCATGTAGATCCTTCAGTTGTGCCTTACCCGAATCATCTAACGCCGATGCCTTCGCTATGAGGTTGTAATAGCGGTCAAAGAATTCAGCTGTGCGCGGGTCCAGGGTTGTACTTAATCCGAATAATTCTGAGGTAAGGAGCTGGTCGGAACGTAAGCCAGCCGGCGAATCCATGTCGTCGTGTACTGTAGCCATGGAAGGGTCGTCCACATTTCTCTTGACCAATGCTACTTCACCAGCACCCAGCCCATGCAGGCATAGTGGCTCATGGGTGCTCGCGATGAATTGGATAAGCGGAAATGTCTGTTCCAATCTTCTTAAGATGCTCATGCGCCAACTCGGGTGCAGATGTGCACCGATCTCATCAATTAGTACCACGCCTCTAATTTGATGCGTATCCGTTGGATTGCCTGCCATTATATCACAGGCTAGACCAACCATGGTCTTGTAACCCGCACTAAAATGCTTTAAGCGGGTGAATGACCCGTTCACGAAAAGCCCGAATTGTGTTGGCTTGTTGTTTTCAAATTGAAAGTCGAGACGTGTAGAATTATCTGTAAGATCCAGCAGGTCCTTCAAGGCCACACAAACATCGAAGAACTGCTGTTGATTCTTTACCACTATGGTACGTAACCACTCTTCGGCATCTACCATGGGATAGAACGGGTCAAAGAGGTTCTGGATGTTCTTATTCACTCCCCTTTTCTCTAACAGATCAGAACTCTTGCCTTTTTGCGGCAGCAATCGAACAGGCCCGTATGCACGAAGAAATATATTCGGGACCTCACCTTGCTCCCATTTTAATCCGCTATTCGTGATGTTCACTACGATAGGATCTGTTCGCTGATGAAAGTAGACTTCAATTCTACCTGACGTAGCTCCACGCCTCAAGCTAGTGCTGAAATGCTCCTTCATCTTACTCAAGGCTTTCTTGCCGCTGAGTATCAATGCAAGTGCTTCGAGCAGCGAACTTTTTCCTGACCCGTTCTCACCCAGCAGCATTTTCCAACCGCTGTGTCGAAAGGTTTCCTGTTGTGGAGATTCGGAGCCGTTTTCGTCGATCGTCTTCCGGCGTTCCTCTTGATTGCCTCCCGCTGTTTCCGTGTTCAAGTCTAAGTTCAGTTCACGTTCTGTGTCTACTAGGTCTTTCGGGCGTTCTTGGGGGATCAAGAATACAGCCTTCTCGAAGATCCTGTAATTCTCAACTATTAATTTGCTAATGGTCAGCGCTTGATGCGCGACTTTCTCCTTGGACGGCGCATTCTCTGTGGCGGTTTTCGGAGGAGTTCTTTGCGCCTCGGAACTCGTCTTCTTTGGAGACTCCTTATTAGCGCGTGTTGATCCCGGTTTCGTACGCGCTCCGGTCTCAGCTTCTAATAAGGACCCAGGCTTATTGAGCCCTTTGCTTATTGTTTCGACGTGCAGGCCGTCGCCTTGAATGAGGATTTTTAGTCCGAAGTCCTCCTTAAGAACATGGTTACTCAGATTCCGCATTGGACTTTGCGGGTCTATCAGTCCTTTCAAGAAGTGATCTTCTTCTACGGTTCGAGGTAGTTTCTCACCCTTTTTTTTAAGAACCAGAGACTTTGTCAAGTCGCGAACTCGGTGAACCATATCACTCCTTCTATTGATGGCGGATTTCCGGTTCAGGTCCAGAGTTTCAATGGTCACCTCGGCTCGTCGCTTCTGCATGTGCCCTAAAGTGGAACGAGGCTTTATCATTCCATTAGATGAATAGTCGAAGTACTCCTCCGGATCGTCTTCATAAGGATTCAGCAAATACGGTTCTTCTTTCTCGAGCGCACTCCCCCGAGGCTGGTCATCAGCATGCTTGATAGGAACACGTTTTCCGGCGATGGGAAACTGTGCTCCCTTTGCAAAACTGCACTCATTGCATATGGGTAGCATGTTCTGCCAATCAAACAATAGCCACCAATAGTGGTCGCCAACCTGCTCATTTGGTTCCACTTTTACCGGTCGGTACAGGTCGATGTGTACCGTCTTTTCATTCAAGGGTGCTTCGCAATACGCACATGCATTATTGGAGGTTTCCAGAAGATCTCGGTTTACATCACGAGAATACTGTGGAGCCTTGTGTCTTATCTGGCTTCGCTTCTCTAAAGGTTGCGCATAAAACTTCCGAAGTTCATTGAACGTCTTCTCTCCTTCCGTACTGTACTGTAGGTCTGGTGGAGATACTTTACTTCGGTTCAGTTTTCTCATCTTAACTATGTGCTATTCTGTGGAACGTGTTCGCCAAATAGTGCTTCGGGTTAGTCCTGGCGATCAGGTCGAATTGTGCTTCGCTCAGGCCGGCCAGCATATTGGCATAGAGCTCCTTTTCTGATAGGTGGTTCCTCACGACAAAAAAGTCTGTACCGAACAGGACCCGTTCACCGAGTTTCTTCACTGAATGGTCGATCGTCTTTTTCAGTAACGGTTGTATCCACGGATCGTGCAATATGTAACTGATATCTGCATAAACGTTCTCATAGCGCAACATCATACTGCAAATGATCGTGTACCAGTCAGCTTCCATCCAGTGAGCGTAGACACGTGTCCATTGGATGCGCTTGTGTTCGTTGTCATAATACGATCGATGAAATAATCCGCTTTCAGCATGCAGGTTCAGATCTTGGTTGTACTGGTCATTATCGGCTTCTAAATGTCGTTTCCATTCATCAACACCACCAAAATGTGCCAAGCAGATCTTCAATTGAGAAAGTGATCGGAATTTTTCATCGGGACCTTTTTCGAACAACGTTTGAATTCGGGGTTGGCAGCTCACGAGGTGCTCCCTCAAGAGGTCATCATCCAGCAGGCAGAGGTAGTTCAATGGATGTGTGTAGTTCTTTTGAAAGTCGATTCCGCGAAGTTCCAACAGGTCAATGGGTGCGATCACCGTATCGTCATGTGCGTCCTCTATTCCGGTTGAACGCTTGAAGACAGGATGCTTTGCCATTTCATCAGTGATCTTGTCTCGGGAATATATTGTGCCATGCACGCAATGGGTCATGATCGGTAAACCTTCCTGAGCTGCATACGCCCACACGGGCAATAGGTCTTCATCGAAAGGATAATAACCTAAAGCCGGGTAGATCTTGAATCCGCAGCAACCATTGCTTAGATACTTCTGGACTTTACATTCAAGCAAGACTACTTTACCGTATTCTACTTTCCACTTGAAGAAGTCATCCTCTTCACGAATTCGGCGTGGATCAATGAAGATGAAAGGCAGTATTTGATGTCCATGATCTTCACCTTTGGTAAGTTTTACAAGCCCTTCCATTTGTTTGTGGAAATCACCTAATCGGTGGACCTTCCCCGCACCCATGTATTTCATATCCATTGGTAGAACAATGAATTTGGTTTCGGCTGGGTACTGGGCCCGGAGTTTTTGAAAGAGTAGACTTAGTCGCCTTTGGTCATCACCGGTTTTCGCACTTTTCGTCTCGTAACCATAAGAGCTGAAGCGTGCGATAAGTACGTATCGCTCCAAAAGGTCCATGTACTCCGTAGCAGGAAAGCTCTTGATCATTGGAACAAACTTTTGTAGAAGGAACCAGATCTGTCTTCGAACGGCTGGGATGAATGCAATAATTGCTGCTACGAATATGGTCTTGATCGCCCAGTGTAATTCATGAAAGTATAATTTATACTTTACAAGTAACGCCAAGAACGCCGCGATATATTTCGACCCGCCATAGAAGGTGCTTTCAACCAAAACTTCATAAAGGAATAATAACACATAGATCGTAACGATCAAATTAAACGCACCTCGTACAAACTTCAAGAAGCTGTTTCGTTGGATCCTGTTCTGCGCCTTTACCTTGTTTATGCGTATGGTTTCTTGTGCCGGTTCATACCGCTCGGCATACTTCCGTCGGTTGCACTTCACGTAAAGTTTCATGAAGTAATCCATTCGCGCCCACTTGTACAACGGCCACGGAAGAATACCCTTTGCATGCTCTGGAGGCACGTGATAGTTGTTGAACAAGTGCACGTGGCAGTTCACTATGGGGTCCTTCACTTTACTCATTTTTGATCCAGTGCGTACTGATCACTTATAGAGATCTTATGATGCCAGTACTATCGGTCAGAAATGCATTGACTTGCCACCACATTATTGTGATGGCTCATGGTCGAATGGAACGTAAATCTGTGGAGTTAAGAATTAGGTACTATCTGCACACCAAACCGGAACTGGAAATTCTTCTTCACGAAATCATCTCCGGAATACCAATTAGCCACTATTCGAACGACGCTATTCAATGCTAAACCTGCGCTGAATTGCCAAAGATCGATACCTCCCTCTGACGTACGATCAAGATTATGCCAAAAAACAGCATTTCCACTTATGTGAGAATAGCGCACTTGACCAAAAAGAGCCATGCGATCCTTAATCCCAGTAAGTGAAAATACCATTTCTGCACCATTATCAAAGTTTTGGCCAACGACATTTGTGTCTACCCCGATCTTAGGAAGATCGAAGGATAATCGAGGTGCATAATGCAAGCGAATGGACAATCGACGGTTCAGTGAGGTAAATCCGACAATTGGCACACCGAAATTCAAAACCCCGTTTCCGCCACCGCCAAGAATACGTTGCACCTGATCTTGGAAAGTGGCGCTGGAGTCTGAAACTGGCACTGTATCTGGCTCACTCGTCTTGTTGCTGATCAGCGCACCAAAACCCATTCGCACTGGTCCGAAATAATCATAAACAACCTCCGAGTATAGAGATGCTTTCTGTGCTTGCCCACTATACGTGAGGAGATTATTCTTTAGGAGTTTTCCCCGTTCCTCTTCAGAACTGAAACCATCGTAGAAATATTCCGTCGCAATTCGCCGGACCGCCAAGCCATAAAGCCCTTCTGTTACATCCGGATCGAACCGGATGCGCAACAATTCTTCTCTGTACGACTGGAAATCCTGCCTTCGCTGTCGATATGCGGCTTTCAGTGAATCGATCAGTTCTTTTGAATCGGCGGAGCGGTCATTATCCAGTGCTTGGAACGAAGCTCTTCGGAATGCTTGTTTGTGTTTCTTGTTTTCGGCTCGATCGTCTTTCAAAAATGCATATACACTCTTTACTTGTATTGACGAATCAGACGGTTCAAGGAATTTATTCAGTTCAACTTTTGTTAAGTCTATGTTGCTTTTCCGAGACTCACTGTTTGGAAAAACAAATGGCCCCGTTTGTGCGAACATTGTGCATGAGGTTGAAAGCAGGAATATCGCAATTGTTGTTCGTCTCATTGTCATATACTTTTCAGTTCAATTATTTAGACTTCTACACCATAAGATTCCGTGAACGCCGCTTCAGCGTATGATTTGCTGGCGTAAGCAAACCCTTTGTCTCCCCACAGAGTGGTTCCCCAACTGTTTCGCACGATGAAATGATCAGGCGTGTATCCGACAATAGAGACAGCGTGGCCACCTAGGTTGTCGCTGGCACGGTAGCGCGCTAGTTTGCCCCGTGTCTCTTTCGCATCCATAAAGGCGTTGTCACAGTTCAGCCGGGTGAGAATGGGGCCTTTGTTGGCGATCCAGCGCCGCCATTCATTCAGGTCTTGGCCTAATGAGAAGTAGCGCATCACCTTCAACTGCGCAGCAATCGCGTAGAACACATCGGTCTCATCCGGATAGAGTATTCCGCGACCGAAAGGCAACACGCTATCCAGCACTGCGCCGTATTTGCGCGATACATCGAGTGCTGCTTTCAGACTGGTTCCATCGCTTTCAATGAATGAGGTTGGTTTGTCGGTGAATTCATCGATCTCCTTTGCGGCCATCCATGTAAAGCGCGTGCTAAGCCTACGGTTGGTGGCGATCCTTCCGGCTTTTGCGAAATGCCAACGCAGCACACCTTCGGCGCAAGCCCAGCCAACGCACGAGCCGGTACTTCCTTGGTCGCCAATGGTCCACCAATCTTCTCGCAAGTCTTTTTTAGGCGGAGGTGGTGCTGGTGCGCGTAGTGCGCCAGCGGCACGTGCTGTGTGCAAGTTCCAATCGTTTGCGGTGTTCAATGAAGGAAGGCAATTGAGGACGCGGGGAGGTGATTTCTTTGTTGCCATTTTTTTGAGGAATTTGTTGACTTAAGCTTCGTTCATGCGCTCCACCGCCACCCCAACACATCACTCGCCGGGTAACTACTTACACAAACACTATTACTCTGATTACCGCCTAACACCATGATGCCGGTACCGCGCGTTTCGAGGTAGAAGGCCACATGGCCACTGGTGGTGCTGTTGCCGCGTTTGAAGACTGCGATGCATCCGGGAACGGGCTCGTTAATTTTTTTGCCCCATTGCAACCAGCTGCGAGCGGCGGCGGAGTTGGTGCCGCGCAAGTTTGCTTTGGTGATGCACCAGTTAACGAATGACGAGCACCATGCCACCTCATCGGTGGTTGCTTTGAGACCTGTAGTACTGTGGTATTCAATTATGCGCTGGTTATGCTCAGGACCTGGATATTCCTTAACACCGATCTCTGCACGGGCGATCTTCAACCAAGCAGGCTCATCTATCGGTGGAGCGGTGGCAACCGGTTCGATGTAGGTGGTGCTTACCCAACCGGTAAGTGTGCCATCGCGCAATTTTGCGCTCACTTGCGCCCAACCATTCCGCGGTCCTTGCAAGAGGTCCAATGCGGTATGCTGCGGTAGGCGACCGATGATGGATCGATTGGTACTTGGGCCTTCGCGAAGGCGAAGTACAGAGGCGGTGGTGCGGTGAGTTGGCATGGTGTTTCGTTCGAACAAAAGTCACGAGAGGATGATCTGCTCACAATACCCAGTTACAGGTATTCTGATATTACAGCTGGATATGTTTATAGTAGAAACCAAGTTGAAGCCGACGTTAAGCAGTGCAAATGGTACGCATGCGCATTCGGGCTTTAATACCTCCCGCCCATTCCCATCCAAGAAACTTCTATCGATCCATTGTGCATTCATGTGGTACTTCTTGTTGGTGTTACACAAGTACTTCTTCCACCACGTCGCAGGATCATGTGCGGGTTCTTCTGTCAGCAGGCCAGGAACCCATGATCGGTGTGATCAACTTCTTTGCAAAGGCGAAATAAGCGCATTGTTGAATGCGCCTACTCCCGAAAAACCCTAGGGTACTACTCCCGAAAAATCATAGGGGTGGAGACCTATACTAACAGTGCGGATTGTCGCGGAAAATGTGTATTGCGTTCTGCGCGTTGCGATGAATTCGTTGTGCTTTTGTGCAGGATACGATCAGGTACATAGAGGGGAATATCCAAGTACAGCAATGGTTATCGGTGGTCGGTCGGTTACGGCTTGGCGTTGTGCAGGAGGTTGCATGGTGCATTACGCGCTTTCGTTGGGTTGCATTTTGTCGGGAGATCCGTAACATAATTTCTGGAATAGCACTGCGTGTTTTTCGGGAGTACCCCCCTATGAAAAACACGCAGTGCCACCTCGAACGGGGCCGGTACTTTGGCCGCCAGAATAGAACCACATTCCATGACCCAGTTCCGGTACGTCCCCAAGAAAGAATTCACGTGTATCTCGCGTGATTTTTCCCTTCATATTCAACGCGGTCCGGTTGCTTCTCCCCAACCGATCGTGGTGCCCCAGCTGCGCTTTTCGGTCGACGATGTCAGTAGAGCGCTGGATTCGTTGGCTACTTGCGCGGCTGGGCAAGGGAACCTGCGCGGCATCACCGTTCACTTCGGGTTGGATAGGAATGGCGCGCTGGATCTGGTATTGCAGTTCGTCTGCATGTACCCGGTAAACGGCACGGCCGATACCTACACCTATACGCCTACCGCTACCTACTATGTTATTGTTGGTGGTCATTTGGTGCGTGCACCTGATGCCATAACGAATTGGTTGGCGGATAGCGGCGACCGGTATACGAAGGAGGTGGTGAAACGCCGCACGGACGGCCCAACGTGGGAGCCTTTCCGGTCGGGTGTGGATGTTACGAGCATCACGTTCCTCTACGAGGGTGAGTTGGATCTGTTGATCGCCGAGAACGGATTGACCGGGAGCGACCTGCTGGAACTGGTGCCTGCTGCGGAGCCGGCAACATGGAAAGAGGATGGTCACGGTGGCATTGAGGAGAAGGACTTTTACCAGAGCCTCTGTTGGGTTGGTGTAGGGGTGGAATTGGATGATGTGGATCACACTGAGAAGTTCAAGAACAAGGGGGCGGATCTGGGTTCGCTCTGCCCGCCGAATTGTGCATTGCTTTATTTACCGGAAAGAGGGCAACCCCGCAGGCCTGGCTGTTGAACGCATGCGGTTCCTGCACATGTGGTATACTTGGGCATGGGCGCAGCCGATATCAATAGGATACTCCTCTTAGTGAGCATGAGCATAGCGCTGGGTTTTTGGTTACGGATACCGGTACCTCGCCAACCGGCGTTCCGGGTGGTGGGTCTGCTGATCGGTGCCGGGCTGCTCATGGAACTAATGGGTGCTGCACTGGCATGGCGAAGCGTGAATAACACCGCGTTCTACAATGGTTACGCATTGGTCGATTGCTTGATCGCGCTATGGATCTGCTACCTGATGGTGCCTGCACGGATCCTGGTGGTAGCGATCGGTGCAGCACTCGTGGTCAGTGCAATGGCATGGGATTTTATGGACCGGGACGCTGACCCGAACGTATTTCTTGGTCGCGGTATCGTGCTTAGCGCGGTAGTACTTACTCTGGTGCTTATGGCCGTGCTGTGGCAGTTGGCGCAGACCAGTGCTGTGCCGTTGCAGCTCGTGCCAGGGTTCTGGCTCTTCATGGGGCTATTGGTCTACTTCGGTTGCATGTCGCCGATCCTCACCATCATCGATCGCGTGTACGCGCAGGACCATGCGCTTGCCCAACGGCTCTACCAGATCATGCCGATGCTGTGTGTAACGCGTTATGCCATCACTGCATTTGCCTGTAAATTGGAAAGCAGTACCGCACATGGATGATCCTTCGCTCATATTCGCTATGCTGATCGGCACGTTGCTGCTGGTGATCATGATCAGCATCACGGGACTCTTGCTTGTGGTGAATGCGAACAAGCGCCATAAGCACCGTGCTGAAATGGCCGAGGCGGACCTTCGGCGCAAGCAGGAAGTAGTAAGTGCGGATCGCGATTCGCGCGAACAGACTTTGAGCATCATCGGTCGCGAGCTGCATGACAGTGTGGGGCAGTTGCTCACCGCTGCGCGCATGGGCTTTTCCACCGTACCGGAATATACGGATGAGCCACGCATCATGGCCATGGGGGCCTTGAAGGAAGCCATTGACGAAGTGCGGTTGTTGGGGAGGACCTTGAACAATGATAAGTGGAAGACCCGCACCTTGGCGATGGCGATCACCGATGAGGCCAACCGCATCATGCGCATCCGTACGGTGCACGTGGAGGTGGAGATAGAAGATGATCCGTTGGATCCACCTACGGATACGAAGATCATTCTTTATCGCTCGTTCCAAGAGGCGCTGAACAATGCACTGAAACATGCGGATGCCCAACACATCCGTGTACGCATGAGCGGCGTTGTACAGCACACGCTATCCATTACGGATGATGGGTGCGGGTTCGATCCGCTCGCGGTAACGGAGGGCACCGGTTTGCTGAATATCCGCAACCGCTGCGCACTGATCGGTTACGATGCTACCTTGGTGACCGCCATGGGCACTGGTTGCTCCTGGACATTTAGCCCTCTCCCCAATGGAAACATCCGTAGCGCTGATCGATGACCACCACATGGTGCGCAAAGGCCTGGCCAGCATCGTGAACAGTATGGAAGGGTACCGGGTTACCATGGATTTCCCGAACGGCAAGGAATTCGTGGACGCGTTGAATGTTACCAACTTGCCGCAGATCGCGATCGTGGACCTGAGCATGCCCGTCATGAACGGGTTCGAGACCATGGATTGGCTCCGGAAAAATGCGCCTTCGGTGCGTGCGTTGGCCTTGACCTTCGATGCGGCGGAAGATGCCATGGTGCGTGCGATACGCTCCGGTGCACGCGGGTTCCTATTGAAGGAAGCGCCGCCATCGGAACTAAAGCTCGCACTGGATAGTTTGATGTTGACGGGCTACTACCACACCGAGGATGTGCTGCAGGGCATGATGAATTCCAATGAAGAGAAGACCGTGTACGAACGCCAAAGCGAAGAACTGGGTGGACTACTGACGGCACGCGAAATGGAGTTCCTGCTATTGGTATGTGCAGCGGAAGAACATACCTACGAACACGTGGCGGAATTAATGGGCATCCAAGGCCGCACCGTGGATTACTACCGCAAAAGCCTCTTCGAGAAACTCAACGTAAAGAGTAAGGTGGGCATGGTGCTCTTCGCCGCGCGGCACGGGCTTTTGCCGTTGGACGCGTGAATGGAGTTAGTGTTTCTGACTGCTGTTCACGTGTGAAGAGCAATTGGATAGCGATGCGGCTCGATGTTTATATTTACATATCCCTTTCGAACAATGAAGACCTCCAGCATCCTTATTCTCTGTACATTCCTACTCAGCACCTCCTGTCGGAAGGATATCGCGATCGAAGATGATCCGGGGATCGATCCATCGCCGATGACAAGTATTGCCAACATCGGTGATACGATCGAATTCGGGCTGGTGGACAATATGCTGATCGATAGCGATTCGATCGTGCTTCAGCCTGGCATAAACCAGTCGCTTACGCATAACATGGATGTGGATGCGGATGGGGTCACGGACTTTCAGATCTTTATGCAAACCTCTGTTTCCTTGGGTGCCGGTTTCCAGGCTTATTCGTTTATGCGGAGCGTGCATCCGAATGCCACAGTGCGCGGTCTGCTGCGGCCCGATACGACGTTCGTTCATGATGATACGGTAAGTGTCGATAACATCATCCACCGGGTCTACTCGTGCAGACGGGTGGGACCATTGGATCCGATCAGTTCCATCGTGCCGGACGTTACGAAGATCCTTCCGTTCCAAAGTGGTGACGAGCTCACCGTAATGGATGCGTTCTACGCGGATACGATCGCTTTGCGTCGCACGAACTATTCATCGCCCGTTCCGAACTATGAACCACCTTACCAAATACAGACTACAGGCGATAGTGATTGCTTCCTGCTTCCACTTGGCGAGGTGGTGTACATCGGCTTCGCGATGATGGATGGAAGCGGCAGTGAACGCTTGGGCTGGTGGAAGCTGAACCATGTTACCGCTTCCAGGATCGTGATCTACGAACAGGCGATACAAGCGCCGTAGGGTAGTGTGAACACGATCGTGTGTGCGTACATCGAAACGTTGGGTATCAGCGGCACCGATGAATATGTCGCAGGGTCCTGAAGGGGAGAGCCGACGAAGGTTTGGTGCGACGGCGAAGGTTGAATTGATCGTGTAGTTCAACAACGCATTCACAATGCATCAGTGCATACATTTACATATTCTCCCATGCCATGAAGAACTCCAGCATTCTAATTTTCTGTGCGATCATTCTCAGCACTTCATGCCGAAAGGAACATGGAATTGAGGATCCTGCGGGTAGCGGTCCCTCGCCGGTGCAGACAACGATCAACGTGGGTGATACGATCACCTTCGGGTTGGTGGACAATATGCTGATCAACGGAGATTCCGTCGTTCTGGAACCGATGATCAACCAATCGGTCACGCATGACATGGACGTGGATGCGGATGGGATCACGGACTTTCAGATCTTTCTGCAAACGAACTTTTCCATGGGTGGCGGTTTCCAGGCCTATTCCGTCCTGACGAGCCAACATGCGAATGCTACCCTGCGCAGTTTTCAACGTTCTGATACGTCATTCGTTCATGACGATACGGTCAGTGTATCCATGATCCACCGTGTCTATTCCTGTCGGCGCTTGGCACTGGTTGATCAGATCAGCTCCATAGTACCGAACGTTACGAAGATCCTGTGGTTCCACACTGACTACATGCTCACCAGTGAGGATGCATTCTACGCGGATGCAATACAATTAAGGCGCACCAATTCAGGAGTATCAACTCCGAACTATGAACCTCCTTATCAGATCGTGTCGGAAACAATTAATGATTGCTTCCTGTTACCACTTGGTGAGGTGCTGTATATAGGCTTCGCGATGGTGGATGGTAACGGCAGTGAGCGCTTGGGCTGGTGGAAGCTGAACCATGTGACTGCTTCCAGGATCGTCATCTACGAACAGGCGATACAAGTACCTTAGATAGGGAGTTGGAGGTCAGTTCGCGTGCGACCTCAAACCGCTGCTTCAAGCTTTTGCTGGGTATCTCAAAGAGGACCCCGCAGTTGCTGTTCATTGCGCCAATGAGAAACTGGGTCGCTGCCGGAAGGAAGAAGCCCAGGCAAAGGTTTGATGAGTCGCAGGGTCCTGAAGCGGAGACCAGGCGAAGGTATGAGATCCGGTGAAGGTTTGATGCGAACGTGACGATCCAGCGATAGCAGATTCACCCCTTTTTCGGTGGGAAGGGCTTGATCCGCTCCGATATGTATTCGGAGGTCTCTTCCAAGTTGCCGGGTTGTTCGCCGGTGCCGGAATCCACTCGTCCTAATTCCACTTCATCGTCATCCATTTTCATGCTCGCCATGTAGTAGCCGCCGGGCCCTTTTACGTGGTGGAATCCTGGTACACCTTCCGCAGCAACGTTCGGATTAACGGGTGTGTGCTTCTGCTTTTTCATGGTGATGGTGGTTGGTATTATTTACACGGCATATTCAAAGGTACTACTCGCGTGCCATGTTCTTGTGCATAGCTACTGCAAGATCTGTTCCTTTCATTGATTGATCGCTTCTTGACGATCCATTCCTGTTTTAGTTTTTATTTTGTTCGTTGTGTTTCGCGGGATCATGATGGTGTTGAATGAGAATAGGCGGTCTGCTCCCGCAGACCGCCTATTCCTATTTCTTGCTACTTGCTTTGTAGCAAGTTCATGTACTGAGGTGATCGGCACGATCAGTGCGCCTGTTTTTCTTTGTTGAATGCAGACCGCATATCTTCTACGATATCGCGCACTTGATCTTTGGTCTTGCCCAACTTCTGCTGCATCTTACCATATAGCTCATCCTCTTTTCCTTCAGCGTAGGTCAGATCATCATCGGTCAACTCGCCGTACTTCTGCTTTAGTTTACCTTTCAGTTCGTTCCAGTTGCCTTTCAACTTGTCTTCGGTTGGTGTGCTCATCTTTATTGGGGTTTTAGTTAATGATTCGTGTTAACACTTTAATGGGTGCACGTGCCATGCCATGGAGTTCGTAAGGGTGGTCATGCCCACTGTACGCGGGGCTTACGAGGCATTCGGCACCTTGCTCTGGCGTTCCTGAATTGTGGAACCAAGCCACACGTTGGGGTGTAGGTTCCACATGATGCGTTCATTCCGGCACGGACCTCGTGATCTTCTTGTTCGTGCTACACGCTTACGTAGATAGGGTGTGTATGCCGCCGACGCCTATTCGTAAAGGATCGGTACGCGAATGGTAATGAACCCAGCGAACCCTTAAAAACACCAACCAAATGAAAATGTTGAAGAGCAATTTGATAATGGCCTCGCTAGTAGCCGGGTCTTTTCTTGTAGTGAGCTGCAACAACACGCCAGCAGAGCAGCGCGACGAGATGAATGATAAAGTGGAAAAGATCGAGGACAAAGCGATCGACGCGACGACCGCACGGGATTGGCAAGCCGAACGCACGGAGATCATGAACGACCTACGCGACCTGCGCACGAAGGTTGACAACAAGCTCGCGGAGGTGAATGAGGACCTTGCGAATACGGATATCAAGCCAAGTGTGAAAGCGGACAAGGAGGCAATGAAAGCTGAATTGACCAAGGAGCTGAACATGTTGGACGAGAAGATCGGTAACGTTGAGAATGCGACCGCCGATGCTTGGGATATGACCAAGTCCGATGCCGAGAACACCTCGAAAGAAGTGAAGTCCTGGTGGGAGACCCAAAAGGAAAAGGTGGATGCGGAGACCGATGCCGACCATGACAAGGACGGACATTAATTCGAATATGATGTTGAGGTGAAAGTTGACATCATCACTCCCGTTGAACGTTCGGGAGAAGATCAGAAGGGGCTGTCTCGAAAGGGATGGCCCCTTCTTGTTTTGATGGGGATTGGATGTGGTGCTGATTCAGAGACCTACCAGATCGGGATTATTTGCGGCCTTGCCCGTGTAAAGGACAGGACCGAACCCAAGGCACTTTTTAGACGTTCCTCAGCCCTTTTTTGAAGGATCCTGACCAACTTCTTCAGGTTGATCGCAGTTGCAAGTAGTCCGGTTTCCAAGGCGACTTTATCGAGTCCCCTTAGCATGAACCGGGTGAAGCCTTTGTTCTGCTTGAGGTTACCGAAGGCCGATTCCACTTCCACCGGTCTAGCGCTTCGGTGCATTAGACCTTCTTCGCTGGTGAGCTTTTCTCGGGCTTGGGCTTTAAGTTCGTTAAGCCGATGGTTCACTTCGATGATCCGGTTACCCTTGGCCTTGTGGCAAACACCATTCATGGGGCATGTGGCGCAGTTGCTTGCTTGGTAGCGCGATACGGTTTGCACATACCCGGCCTTTGTTGTTGAGCGCTGGTCACCGATATGCCGCATGGGCTGGCCTATGGGGCAGGTATACTCGTTCCTTGCAGCGTTGTAGTGGAGTCTGTTTTGTACAAAGGGGTGTTTTTCCCAGTAGCTCTTTTGTTGTTCACGGTGGAAGTAGTTGTACTTCACAAAAGCCTCCACGCCCTCGCCTTCCAAGTATTCGTAATTCTGCTCCGAGCCATAGCTCCGCCATGCGGCGGACCACAGCCGCTTGGGGCAGTTTGCCCAACTGGGCTTGTAGTTCCTTGTAGTGGGGATCAGTGTCTTGGTGTCGGTGGTGTCCTGATGTAGGCTGTAGTGTATGATGAACTGGTTCTGGGTGCTCCATTGCACGTTGTAGCCGGCCTTGAGTTGTCCGTTGCCCATGTGGTCGTCCTTCATGCGCATGAAGGTGGCTCCGCGATCGGTCTTCGAGTAGCTACCGCGCTCGCCCAAGATGGACTCTTGCATCTTGTACTTGCGCACGTTGTCCGGCCAGTTCCTCTTGGCGTAAGAGAGCTTTTGCTTGGTCTTCGGATCGATCTTCTTGTCCTTGAGCGCGGCGTTGATCGCATCAATGGTCTGGGCCACTTTCTTCGGGTCGAGTTCTTCCATCTCACCGGGGTCATCGCCCTGTAGTTCTTCAGCGGCTACTCCTTGGGTGTAGTTCCAGAGCTCCTCCAACTGGGCTTTCATTTTCTTCTTGTTGGTGGCAATGCTCTTGGCCCAAACGAAGGTGTACTTATTGGCATTGGCCTCGATCTTGGTGCCATCGGTGTACACTGCTTTGAGATCCACATGACCCGCTTCCATCAACAACAGAACCACTTGGCTGAACACTTCTTTGATGTGGTTCTTGAGCCGCTGGGCACGGAACCGATTGACCGTGTGGTGATCCGGACGCTTCATCCCGGCAAGCCACATGAAATGGATGTTCTCCTGGATCGCTGCCTCGATCTTACGCGAGGAGTAGATGTTGTTCAGGTAAGCATAGACCAATACCTTGAGCAACATACGCGGGTGGTAACTAGAGGTGCCGCCACCCTTGTACGTGTCGGCCAGCGAACCGATGTCGATCTGGTCGATAACCGAACCAACTACACGTACGGCATGTGTCTTTGAGATGAGTTCTTCCAACGATGGTGGCAAGAGCATCGCTTGACTCGGGTCGTAGTCCTTGAACACGACTTTTCTTTGTGAAGCCATGCCCGAAGGTCGATCACCCAAAACGAGTTGTCAAGATCAACTTCCAACGGCTTTTCAACAAAATGAAAAGGGCTGCCTCTTTTGAGACAGCCCCTTCTTTTTGGTTGAAGGTGTTGCCGGTGTTGCGCATGATCGGGGAATTCTCGCACAGGGTATTTTTAAGGAAGTGCCTATGCATGCGGCTTCCACCCTTCGGCATGAACTATGTTCCAGTATAGGCATCATGGAAAAGCCATCAATGAAACCCCAAGAACGTGGTGATCGAACGGTTCCGAAGAAAGAGCACACGCCACCAATTAAACCCAGAAAGCAGCCGCGCGCACCACGACCGGACCGCGGCGTTGCACCCGGAATTACAGGGTGACGTGAACACGATCAACATACACGAACAGTTAAAGAACACATACAATGAACAACGAATTGAAAGGAAAGAAAGTAGCCATACTGGCAACGAACGGATTTGAGGACAGTGAACTACGCAGCCCAAAGGAAGCATTGGAAAAAGCCGGTGCAACCACCCACATCGTATCACTGGAAAGTGGTTCCATCAAAGGATGGAAAGATGGTGATTGGCACGGGTCGATCGAAGTGGATACGACCGTGAAAGAGACGACGAGCGATGCGTACGATGCCCTGGTTCTTCCCGGCGGAGTGATAAACCCGGACCTATTGCGCGCCAACGCCGATGCCGTGAACTTCGTGAAGGCATTCTTCAAACAGAAAAAGCCCGTGGCCGCAATTTGTCATGGTCCGTGGATGCTTGCAGAAGCAGGCGTACTGGAAGGTAGAGGCATAACCAGTTACAAGAGCATAAAAACCGATATGGTAAATGCCGGCGCGATCTGGGTGGATGATGAAGTAGTGGTGGATGAAGGTCTTGTGACCAGCCGCTCGCCCAAGGATCTCCCTGCATTCAATGCCAGATTGGTAGAAGAAGTTGCAGAAGGCAAGCACGCGAAACAAACGGCGTAGTGCTGGGATATTAAAAAGATAAAGGCGCCATTCGGATCCGGGTGGCGCCTTTTTGTGATCTCGTAATGGAGTGATTTCCGCGTAAATCGTATGGCTAACACTGTTCTAGTTGAGCGCGTGTTGAAAACGGGTAAAGCAAGAAGCACAATGGGGAACATTTGCCGCGTTGATAGAGCATCCGAACAGGGCATACTAAGAAATATGCGGGGCATAGCATTTGCTTGAGTACCATGAATAAAATTCCTCACATGCGCTATTCCATTAAACTTCTCGCTTTTGCTTCGTTTCTCATGGGTACTTCCGCCGCTGCACAGAATTGGGGCATCGGTTTCCGGCTAGGCGATCCGAGCGGATTGACCTTGAAACACTACTGGAACAACAAAGCCCTTGAAGTGAGCGTCGGACGCGCCCAGTTCTTTACAGGGAACAGTTTCTACAACAGGCAATATCAGCGGTGGTATGATCGCCGTGGCTATAACTACGATAAGCACGAGTTCCTGGGGTACGGTACTTCGGTGCCGATCGGGGTGCAGGTCCATTACCTTATTCAGAACCCTATTGGTAATGTAAATGGTCTGAGTTGGTATTTCGGTTTCGGAGGGCAAGCACATGTTGCGAGCTATCGGTTCAGCTACCGCTACAAATTACCGAACGACAATGACTGGATCTATGTGAGCGATGAGCGTGTGAGCAGTGTCGACTTGGGAATTGATGCCGTTCTTGGTATAGAATACACCTTCCCGAAAGCGCCGGTATCCCTCTTTGCGGATGGAACAGTGTACATGGAACTGTTCGATGATCCGTTCGTTTTCTTTTTGCAACCGGGTACTGGGGTGCGGTTCCGGTTCTGAGGATATGTGATACTATTGACTACAGCGAAACGTATATCGTGTAAAACGTGAGAATAGTAATTGGTTGGTTCTAATGCGCTACGACCAAACGGCCAACAAGCAGCTCCTTAACGGTTCTCACTATCACTGTATAATTTCCGTTTGAAAGGTCGCTAACATACAGCACGTGTTCACGCGCACCGGACATTATCTGCTCTTGGTGTGACATTTTCCCAGTGGCATCGATCACCTCTATGTGAATTGGACCTGCAAGTGGTGGTATTTGTACGCGCACCTGTTGGTCAGCGGGTACCGGGTAGATTAGAAGTAATTCGTTGTTCAGTTGGTACTCGGCAATTCCGACGGTGCTGCTTAATGTGTCCCATGTCAAGAATAGACGGGGCGGTACAGAACCCGAATACATATCCTTCGTCCCGAACGCCACGAAACCATCATTGGTCACCAGCATGCTCGTTCCCCGGTCACGGAGCGAGTCGCCATAAACCCGTGACCAAATGGAATCGCCATTGGCCGCTACAGCAGTAACACAGAGTTGATTCATGTCCGGTGTCACAAAGCTTCCGCTTGTTCCAACGAGCAAGTACGTACCGTCCGACAAGGACAGCGCTTGTTGAAACCGGGTGGCATACTGGCGATCCCATAAGGTGGCACCAAGTGTATCCGTATGGATCAGTCGACTAGTTGAGTATTCGTTGCTCAGCGTCATCAACAGACCATTATCCACCGTAGTTATAATGTCCACGACCGTTCTGATCGAGGAATCGGTTACCGTTACAAAACCCAGCGGAACTCCATCATCGTCCAGCTTTCCAAGTCTTACGTAGCTGTTATTCTGGCCCACCGTGTCCAACGCTGTGGCCAGTAAATAACGCCCTGCCCGGTGACCCGCACTACCTATGCAGGCCCCAAAGAAAGGATCGGACTCCTGGATCATAGCCATGTTAATGGTATTACCCTGTGTATCCAACGTGTAATTCTCGAACCACGTCGGTTGAATATAACCGACCACGATGTTCGGCTCTTGGGTATCCAGAGCAAGCAGGTGTATTTCCTGATCGTCCGTTTCCCATGCGTCGGCCAATATTCTGGCGCAGGGTAGGTCGTACACATGCCTCCAGAGAATAGTTCCTTGCTGATCGATCTTCATGGCGAAAACTTGGGGCATAGGGATGGTCGAGTACGCAAAACCACAATAGGTCCAATTCATGCTTGCCGTTCCGGCGATCAGGGTATTCCCATCGAATAGATCAACAACATGTGAAATAGTGTAGGGCACCAACGAATCGATCCGTTGGGTCCACAGGGTATCGCCATTGGGCTGTGTTTTCAGTAAGTACGTAGCGAGGGGTGGGTCCTCGAAAGGAATCCCGCTTCCGGTTGTCCAACCACCATGAATACTGGCGCATAGCAATAAGTTCCCATCGCTGGTACGGTGCATGGTATGCGCATAGACACGTCTTCCCGCGTATGGGTATTGATTACTCCAGTCGACCCATTGCGTGCTGGCTGAAATGAACAAAAGGCAACCCAGTCCAGCTAATACGATCCGTACCATGTATTGTGTCCTTTACACGAATGTAGTCGCTTTATTGTAGTGCAAGATCACCGCGGCTATATTAACTCTATGCTAAGATCATGCACCCGGTTATTAAGGCTGGCGGCAACCCACCCCGTTGCAACGATACTCCTTGGTATCATAATCTCCAAATAATATCAACAGCAACAATCTCCTACCCACCCAACTCCAACACCTCATCCCCATCTCCCCAAACAGCCCCGCGAACTTCCATCTGCTCCAACCCAAGTAGTGGCAACAACGCCGTGAACTGTTCCGTAGCGCCACTTGTGTAAGCAACCAAGCCACCAACTTGCTTCGCGGGTGCGTTCAGGTCGCGCTGTTCAAGGATCCGGTCGACCTGTTTTGCAACGGCAGGTGCCGGGTCGATGATGCGGACACTAGGGCCAAGGATGCGTTCGATCAACGGGCGTACGAACGGGTAGTGCGTGCAGCCCAATACCAATGCGTCGATGTTCTTGGCCAGCATCGGTTCCAGCCAACCGCGCAGCATTTTTTCTGTATGATCGGTCTCTAACTCGCCGGCTTCTATTTGTTGCACCAGGCCGGGGCAAGGTTGGTGGATCACTTCAACATCCTTCGCAAAGCGACCGACCACACTGGCATAGACAGCGCTTTGGAAAGTGGCCGTGGTGGCGATAACGCCCACGACACCGCTGAGCGTTTGTTCCACGGCCGGTTTTACTGCTGGCTCCATGCCGACGAACGCGACGGTAGGGAAGTGTGCGCGCAAGTGGGCGAGTGCTGCGGCAGAAGCGGTGTTGCACGCTATCACAATGAGTTTGCAATCCGCTGCGATCAATACCCGGGTTATGGCGGTGCTGAATTGACGTACTTCCTCCAACGAACGCTGTCCGTAGGGAATGTGTACCGTATCCGCGAAATAGAGCAGGCGCTCCGTAGGGAGCGCCTGCTGCATTGCATTGGTCACTGTTAACCCACCGATCCCGCTGTCGAAGATACCGATGGGACGTGGGTCCATCTGATCAAGGGATCTTCAATTCGGCTTTTACCAACGGTAGAATGTCCTCACCTTTATCGTAGTACAGGACAAAGCCCGTGCTTACATCGAAGATGTAGACGAAGTTGTTCGCTTCAGCTACTTTCTTGATCGCCGCGTTGGTCTCCGTTACCATAGGACGCAACAATTCCTCTTCCTGCTTGGCTAGGTCCTCCTGTGCTTTTTCCTGCGCTGCTTGGATGCGTTGCTCCAGATCTTGGATCTCCGTCACAACCATATCTTTTTGTGTCTGGGTCATGTCCGGGGCATCTTTTTGTGCATCGGCAACTTTTTGCTGGTACTCGGCACCCATCGCTTTCAAGCGATCATCCAAGGTCTTGGCAAAGTCCTGCATTTTCGTTTCAGCTGCTTTGCGGCCAGGTAGCAAGAGCATCAATTGCTGGCGATCGATGTGACCGAGCTTCTGTGCGGTGGCCATCGGTACGGTGCTCAGCAATAAGCCGAGTGCGAGAAATACAGTTTTCATTGTTCGTTTGTTCATCGTGGTTTTACTTCGTCCTTGCCGCCTCTAGGGTCAATTCCGCCCTTTCCGGGATCAGGCTTTTCTTCTTCCGGCGGGTCTTCGCCGAATTTCTCATCGTCGTTCGCGCCATCGGTCCCTTCCTTTCCCGGACGGATACCAAGCTTGCGCAGAACAGTATCGCTCTTATCGTATTTCTCACTGGCGAACAACAGATTGCTGCTGCTTCCGCCCAGGTCGAACACAGCGATATAGCTGGTTCCTGCTATTTCCTTGATCGCATCGTATACGCGGTCCTGGATCGGCTTGATGAGTTCTTCGCGCTTCTTGAAGAGATCACCACCAGGGCCGAATCTGCGTTTCTGCAGGTCACGTGCTTCGCGTTCGCGACGATCGATCTCCTCCATGCGACTGCGCTTCATCTCTTCCGTAAGGAGGATCGCTTCCGCATTGTACGACTCACGCATCCGTTTGATCCCCAGATGCCGTTCATCGATCTCCTCCTGCCACTGCGCACTCGAGCGATCGAGCTCTTTCTGTGCCGTACTGTATTCCGGCATATTATCCATGATGTACTTGGTGTTCACGAATGCGATCCGTTGTGCATCCATCTTTGGGGCGAATGCAAAAGCAGCTAGCAGAGCGATCGTATATATGAGGTTGTTCTTCATGCGGAGCCGTCGAAAATAGGTGATCCGGTCTATAACTCGCCAAGATCTATGCCGATCGTGAAATGGAACTGACTTTTGGCCATGCTCGGAAGATTCGGTACATCATCCAAACGCCACCCGTAATCCAAGCCCATGGGGCCGAACATCGGGAGGTTCAATCGCAATCCTATACCAGCTGAACGGTATAGTTTGAAGGGGTCGAAATCATTGAAACTGCCGTAGCTGTTACCGGCTTCCAGGAACGCAAGGGTGAAAATGGTGGCCGATGGGTTCAAGGAGATCGGGTAGCGCAATTCCGCGGTGTATTTGGCCACTACGAAATTCCCGGTGTTCGGTGCGAGCGAGAAATCATCATAGCCGCGTAAGCCCAATATCTCACGACCATCCAACTGGAAGCCCGTTAACGCACTTCCACCCAAATAGAACCGCTCGAACGGCGAATCGCCCAACGAACTGTTGTACCTTCCCAAGAAGCCGAATCCGGCACGGGTCATCAACACCAAACTGCGACCGCTTTTCGGGTTGGTGAGCTTATTGAACCACTGCGTACTGAATTTCCATTTGTGGAACTCCGCCCATTCGTAACGCTGCTCCGGTTCCAGATCCGCCCAATCGCGCTCCGGTTGGAAGAGCGAATAGGGTGGGGTGGCCTTCACGGATATCGTGGTGTTCGATCCTGTTCTGGAGAAGAACGGTTGGTCGATGGAGCTACGCGATAACTGGAGCGTGTAGGAAAGCACATTGCTGACACCGTTCGTGAACGAGAAGACCACGGCTCCGCTCGAATAGTTCTTCAGATCGTACAATTGATAGCCCAAGGTCTGGCGGAGGATGAAATAGTTGTCCGGCCACTGCAGACGCTTGCCGATGCCTAGGGTTACACCTGTAATGATCAAGGATTGGCGCAATGGGTTTGCTATGCGGCCATCTTCGGTGTCTATGAACCTGTTCTCGCCATTGGTCTGTACACTGCGATACGCGGATATGCTGAGCGCATTCGGTTTCCGGCCACCCAACCAAGGTTCCACGAAGGATAAGCTGTACGATTGGAAGAACCGTCCGTTGGTCTGTGCTCTAAGGTTCAACGTCTGGCCATCTCCGCTAGGCAAAGGTGTCCATGCCGAACCTTTGAACAGATTCCGCATGCTGAAGTTGGTGAACGATAGGCCCAATGAGAGCACTACGCGCCCTGCGCCCCAACCACCGCTCAATTCCAATCGGTCACTTGGTTTTTCCTCTACGGTGTACTCCAGATCCACGGTGCCGGTACGTGCATCCTGGATCGGATTCACACCCATAGATTCCGGATTGAAGTAACCCAAGGTGGAGAGCTCCCGCTGTGTACGGATCACATCACTGCGGTTGAACAATTGTCCCGGCTTTGTGTAGATCTCTCTGCGGATCACATGTTCCGTGGTCTTCGTATTGCCTTTTATGATCACGTTCCGGATGCGGTATTGTTTGCCCTCGCGGATCCGGATATCGATATCGATGCTATCGCCAGGTACAAGTAGCTCAATGGGGTCCGGATAGAACGCCAGGTAACCATCATCCATGTACAACGAGCTGATGTCGCGGCCTGCTTGGTTCATGTACAATCTGCTGTCCAGCAATTTCTTGTTGTAGATATCGCCTTTGTTGATGTTCATGATCTCCGCCAACTGCGCATCCGAGTGCTTGCTGTTGCCGGTGTAGGTGATGTTGCGGAAACGGAATTCAGGACCTTCATCCATGGCGATCTCCACCCTTACCCGTTTCTCCCTCACGAAATACATGGTATCCGACACGATGGCCGCGTTGCGATAGCCTTTTTCATTGTACAGGTCCAACACGCTGTTCTTGTCGTTCCTGTACTCGCTCCATAGGAATTTGCTGCTGCCGAAGAAATTCCACCAGCGCTTCTGGCGGGTCTTCTTCATCGCCTTGCGCAGCTTTCTCGATTTGATATTGTTGTTCCCGGTGAACACCACATCCTTGATCTTCACTTTCTTGTTCTTCTCCACCTCAAGGATCAACAGTACACTATTCTCCGGTGCGGTCTTTACCGTGTCATTGATCTGGATGATGTTCACGCTGGCCTTCAGGAATCCTTTATCGATGTAATAGCGTTCGATCGCATTCGAGGCATTGGCGATCAGGGCATCATTCACTTGTTGCCCGCGGACCAATTGGATCTCTTCGCGCAATTTATCAGCTTCGCTCTTGTTCGGGCCCTTGAACTTGAAACGCGATAGGCGAGGCTTTTCGACCACAATGATGTTCAGGAAGATGACTCGCCCACGGATCTCCGCTGCATCGATGCGGACATCGCTGAACAACTGCTGGTCCCACAATTGGCGGATCGCGTTGGTGATCCGTTCGCCGGGCACCGTGACCTTATCACCTACTTGCAGCCCTGTGAACAGTTTTACGGCGTTAGGATCCGTAGTAACGGTGCCGCTAACGGTGATCCCACCGATCTCATATTCCGATGCATGCGCCGGATCCATGGTAGGCCCGCTGGTCTGTGCGAAAGCTGAACCGCCGATGAACACTAGAAGAAGTACGATATACCAACGCATTGCTTTCAACCCGGGGTCACTTGTTCACTGATAAGGCCGAAGCGACGCTCACGGTTCTGATAATCGAGTATGGCACTGTAGAGATGCTCTTTCTTGAAATCCGGCCACAGTACAGGCGTGAACCAGAGTTCCGCATAGGCGATCTGCCACAGCAGGAAATTGCTGATCCGTTGCTCTCCACTGGTGCGGATCAATAGTTCCGGATCGGGGATACCGGCGGTGGTGAGTTCGTTGCCGATCATTTGCTCATCGATCTCTTCCGGATCGATCTCGCCGTTCTTGGCAGCCCTTGCAAGGTTGCGGGCCATGCGCAGGATCTCCCAACGTGAACTGTAGCTCAGGGCCAGTACCAAGGTTATCCGATCGTTCTTGGCGGTATTGTCGATCGCATTGCGCAGGGTATCCCGGCATGTAGCAGGAAGGCTTTCAACATCGCCGATCGCTTGCAGCCGAACGCCGTTCTTGTTCAATTCCTCCAGCTCACCCGCTATGGTCTGCACCAAGAGGTCCATCAATGCAGCGACTTCATTCGCTGGTCGGTTCCAGTTCTCCGTGCTGAATGCGTAGAGCGTTAAGTATTCCACGCCCACCTCCGTAGCAGCAACCAAGGCTTCGCGTACACTGCGTACACCGGTGGCGTGGCCCACTACGCGGTGCTCGCCGTTCGCCTTGGCCCAACGCCCATTGCCATCCATAATGATAGCAATATGCTTCGGCACCTTGGTGGTGTCGATGCGGCCAAGTATTTCTTCGGTGGTCAAGGGCGTATTAAAATGGGGTGCAAAGGTCGCGAAATTCGCGGTATCAATTTCTTCGACGCATCCAGTTGTACTGTTCGTCGCAATCGGAGAATCTGCTCAGGATGTAAGTGATCGAAAATCCGGTGTACTGGTACCAATCGCGTGTGTTCGTATCGCCCCGTGCACGGCCTGCATTGGAGATGCCCGCCTGGGGCAGTCCACTGCGGTCCGCGTAGATCGCAGCGATGGGTCCGTTCTCGAACTCTAGCAATCCATTATCCACGTATTTCCCGCTCACATCGTCGATATAATCCGTCCAGGTGCGACGTAGTCCCCATTCCAACTGGAAGTCGAACCGGCCCACATTGGCCTTCAACCCGGCACCGAACGGAATGGCGATCTGATCGATCTTGTAGATGTCCCTATCTGCTACCGTTGTGCCTTGGCCCTCTGTTCCTAATGGTTGTAACCGGATCCAGGTATCACCCAGTTGCGCTTGCGGGTCGGCCCTGAAATAAGCAAGCCCACCAAAAATGAACGGTGTCCAGAATTTGCCTTCTTTGCCTTTGTCGCGGTATTTGAAGAAATTGATCTCAAATAGAACGGCAGCCTCGAACAAGCGGGAACGGAAGCTCAGGTTGCGTAGCTGTTGTAGGCTATCCGGACTATTGCTGTCCGAAGCCTGTAAAGTTCCGTAAAGCCCTTGAAGGCGAATGGCATAGCGATCGTTGATGTTATGCCGGAACACAATGCCGACCGCTGGTTTAGTGCCTTTTGGATAGTGCCGCGTAGGATTCAGGTCACCGATGTAGTACATAAGGCCACCGGTGATGCCGATCTCATTCACTTGGGCGTGAACCTGTATCAGCGAGCCGATCACAATGAGTAGGCAGATCTTGCGTAGCATCCCGGTACCAACGTTCGTAGCCCGGAATTGGTATGTCCTAGCTAGCGAGCGCGAAGGTAATCTGGATCCGCAACCTCTGAGTCCTTCTACTGACCTACATATCAACGTTTAGCGTTCTTTTCCACTTTCGGACTCCGGATATCCAAGCCCCAATTGAGCTTTGCCCGTAACGTGGGTAGGAATTCCCCTTCTTCGATCTGGATCATCTTTACCACAAAATCGGCCTTGCGCACGGTGACCATGCTTTGTCCGTGGATCGCATGGCTGCGCGAATCGAGATTCAATAGGCACTTGGCCGAACGCGCCTCCAGTTGAAGGTGGAGCGTTAAATGATTGGGGACCACAAAGGGCCGCACATTGAGGTTATGCGGACTGATGGGTGTGATGATCAGCGCATTGTTCGATGGGTCCAGCACAGGGCCGCCACAACTGAGTGAATAGGCGGTGGATCCAGTGGGTGTGGCAATGATCAATCCATCGGCCCAATACGTGTTCAGGTAGGTCTCGCCCAAGTGTACATGCACGGCAAGCATGCTCGCACTGTCCCGTTTGTGAAGGGTTACCTCGTTCAGCGCGAAATTCTGCGTGCTCAGTATATCCGCATGGTTCGTAACTTCTACCAACGAGCGGTCCAATATGGTGTGCTTGCCTTGTTTGATCACCGCGAGTGCTTCGTCCACTTCCTCTAAGCGAACATTGGATAAGAAGCCCAACCGGCCCAAGTTGATCCCTACTACGGGTACTTCGGATCGGCCTACCATGGCCACGGTATCCAGCAAGCTGCCATCGCCACCAAGGCTGATCATCATATCCAACCCCTGTGCCTCGAGCGGCGCTTCAGTGAGGACCTTCCACGGAATTGATCCCGCAGTCTCATTGAGCCAAGTGGCCATATCGGGAGTCAATGCCAACTCAAGCCCAGCTGCATGGATCTGTTCCAATACACGGATAACAGCAGGTGTGCCGCTAATATCCTTTGCTCTACCATTTACACCTACGCGCATCCGTTGGTCGTTGGGTTCCGTCCAAAGATATTGCAGTTGGGTGTATTCCCATTTCGCGTGTTGCGAACATGCTTACATCCAAGAATAAGTTCAAGGTGCGTGCTAGAATGGATGCGTAAAATGCAAAAAGAAACCGCTCTCGCCCAAGGCATTGAAGGTGTATTCCAACCGTGCTACCTGATCATAACTGGTAACTAGGTCCAGACCAAGGCCATAGCCGGACATGGGTGAATTCGCCAGAAAGTTCTGATCGGCATAGCGGCTATCCCATACGTAACCCGCATCCACGAATGCATCCAAGTACAACGCGAAATACACGGTGCGGAAACTCTCAATGGGAATGAACTCCACCCGGAAGGTCTTCGGTTTGAACAACGCGAACAGGAAGTTGGCCTTGCCCAATGCATAATGATCACCGTCGATCACATAGTACTCATAGCCTCGCACTGAATTGCGGTATCCCAATCCTTGTTGCACATAATAAGGCTGCCTACCGAAGGTGCGTTTGCCGCGTGCGCCCAGAGCGAAGGTGAAGCGTTCGTTCAATTTGAACCAACGGGTAGCTTCCAGGTAGGCCGTGGTAACTTCCGGTGCATTCTTGTCCAATAGCCCTAATCCGTAACGGTCCAGTCTTAGCTCAGCAAAATGACCTTTCGTCGGGAACGATCGGAGGTTCCGTTTATCCCAGGTCACGGAATAAGTGAGGCTCAGGTAACGGGTGGTGTTGGAGTTGCCGTTGAAATAATCCTCAGCCACGTGTACGATCGTATCCGCCACTTCGGCCTGTGTGAAGCCCAATCGCCAGCTATGTCGGAAATCATGGGTCTTGCGCAAGGTTGCGCCGATGTCGGCGCTCCACACATCCCTGTTGCTCCCATCCGGGTTCCGGATAAGGATGCGTTTGTTATCGAGGGTGCCTGCCGTGATCTCCGCCTGTTGGTAAAAGCTCGCACCAACGGACATGCCCCATTTCTGCTGTTTGTCCAGATAGGGTACTTTGTACCGGATGGCATACTGTTGGGTATAACCGAACTGTGCATTGACGTAGACCGTTTCATTCTGCCCGCGGAAATTGTATTTGTAGAGGTACACGCCGTAGTTCACACGGCTAAGGTCCTTGGTGAGCCACCACGTATTGAAGTTCGGGTCCGCTAGGTCGAAGACGAGCGCGGGCCACCAATACCAGCGTTCGTTCACCGTTACCTCGATCATCGCGGTTGTCTTATTCAGGTACAACGGCAAAACGGTGACACTATTGAACAGCCCTGTATTCATCAGGTTCTGACGGCTGCGTTCCAGTTTTTCATACAGTGCTGTGGAACCGCATGCCTCTCCTTCTTTCACCACCAGTTCCCGCAAAATGATCCGATCCCGGGTGACCTTATTCCCTGAAATTGCTACGCCCATTACCTGTATGACCACGCTGTCGCTCACGGCGGTTTCTTGCGCAAAAAGCGCTGTGCTGCTGAACAGCATGCAGATGAACATTGGTATGGTCAACTTCGATCTCATCTATATGGACGTGTATCCATTCAATGGACCCATGTCGACCATTCGAACAGTAACAGTGTAACTAAGGATCCCGCCACATGGCGAAAGGCCGCGTTCATCCATTCGTTCAGCGTCCTTCTCTCCGGGCCTGGCATCCGGTGATACGGCACTTGGACCGGAGCGTGTTCTATCCATTCACCATTCACCAATCACCATTCACCTCCGAGTCCGAAGCCGCTTGCAGCCACATCTATCTGCGTAGATCAGTTCTTTCATCGTCTGTCACTCCGGTCTTGAACCGGAGAGCGTACTATCCATTCACCGTTCATCAAACCCAGCTTTCAGGTGTTGATAAAGCGCATGAGTTCATCATACCGCCCACGAAGATCGTCCTGAAAGCGAGAGCCTTGGAAGGTGGACTTCACGAAAATATCATAACGCTCGAAGGTCTGCAGGATATCGCTGATGTCCTCTCGATTGATCTTCAGGGTCACCTCCGTGCGATTGGTGCCTGGCAACGTGTGGCAGTAAACGCTCAGGATCCGTGCATCGTTGCCTTCCACGATCCGTGAGATCAATTGCAAACTGTAGTCGATCAGGTTCATTTCCAGGATCACGATGCTGCCGGGTTCGCCGACATTCGCAAGCTCAGCTAATTTCAACAACGCTTGGTGTTCGGTGATCGATCCAACATATACGCCCATTTCATCCAACACCGGAACAACCGATAGGCCGCGTTCGCTGAAAAGCTTCATTACGTCATAGATGTGCTGCCCGGCCCGTGCGAACGGGATCTCCACTTGCTCCATTACGGTACTAACGAGTGCGTGCGCATCGGCGCATTCCATAAGGTCCGTATCCTTCACCAGACCAACCAGCCGCTTTTCATTCACCACAGGTAAATGCATCACCTTGAACTCTTCCATCCAATCCAATGCACGCTTTATATCGTCGTGCGGACGCAACGGTGGAATATCCGGGGTTATGAGGTCAAGCGCATGCATGGTAACGGATCGGTCGAGCCTTGGGTCCTACTTTTGCTGAACCCAAGGGGAACAAAGTAACGCAACAGACAGGTGACAAGACTCAGTGTGAATATCAACAAACTTGCTACGATCCGCAATGCACGTGGTGCCAACGACCCCGATGTGGTGGCCATGGCGCTGGATATTGAGCGATGGGGAGCACAAGGAATAACAGTGCATCCGCGACCCGATGAACGCCATATTCGTAGAAGTGATGTGTTCGCATTGAAGCCGGTGCTTACCACGGAATTCAATATTGAAGGGTATCCCAGTGAGGAGTTCATTGCGCTTGTGTTGCAAGTAATGCCTGCTCAAGTGACGTTGGTGCCCGATCCGCCCGGTGTGCTTACCAGCAATGCCGGTTGGGATGCGATCGCGAACCAAGCGCAACTCGTCGAGGTGGTGGCCACGTTCAAAAAAGCCGGTATTCGCACGTCGCTGTTCATGGGTACGGATCTTGATCAGATCGATCATGCTGCAAGAACGGGTGCGGACCGCATTGAATTGTATACCGAGCCCTATGCGGCAGGATACGGTGCGGATCGCGAAGCAGCGGTAGCACCGTTCACAAAAGCGGCGATCCATGCAACACTGTGTGGACTTGGTCTGAATGCAGGCCATGATCTGAGTCGACACAATCTCGCATTCTTCAACGCGCGTGTTCCGGGGTTGAATGAGGTATCCATCGGTCATGCGTTGATCTGTGATGCGTTGCGTTACGGCATGGAGAATACGATCCAATTGTACCTGCGTGAGTTGCGGGGCGATGCGTTGATCCCTTCAGTGAAATAATGACTACCGTTGAACTTCACTACCGCCGCATGGGTCCCGAAGGCGCGACACCCGTGGTGATCCTGCACGGACTTTTCGGAAGCTCCGATAATTGGGGAAGCATTGGCAAGGAACTGGGCACACCATCTGATGCTTCGGTAACGGCCTTGGATGTGTTGCTCGTTGACCTGCGTGATCATGGTCGATCGGAACATGGAACGGAAACTTCCTACCCGCTCATGGCTGCGGATGTGCATGCACTTGTCACTGGTCTTGGGTTGAAGGAACTCGTTCTCGTGGGCCATAGCATGGGTGGGAAAACAGCCATGGAATTCGCGCAGCGATGGCCGGAATTGTTGAAGCGCTTGATCGTGGTGGACATCAGTCCGAAGGAACATGCGAATACGCAACAGTACATAGTTGATGCCCTGTTGAACGCTGATATTTCAAAAGGGCGTACGCGTAAGGAGGTGGAGGAATATATGATCAGTAAGGTCCCGGAACCCGGCGTGGTGTCTTTTCTGATGAAGAATTTGTACTGGAAGAGCGAAGGTGAATTGGCGTGGCGAATGAATATCGATCTACTCGCGAAAAAGATGGATCACATCCTCGCGGGGATCGGTTCGAAGATGGTCAAGGTCCCAACACTGTTCATCCGTGGCGGGCAAAGCGATTACATCCTCCGTGAAGATATTCCGGCAATAAAAGAGCAGTTCCCGAACAGCAGGATCGAGACGATCTCATACGCCGGGCATTGGGTGCATGCGCAGGCGCCGGATGAGGTGGTTGAGATGATACGTTCAAATTCTAATTCCTGATTGCTCCCGTTGGTCGATCTCTAATTCCTAATTCTTGAGGTCTCGGTTAGTGTTACGTTAGGGTCTTGAGAGGTTTCCGATCTTCGCTTTGTTTCGTTCGCGATCCATTTCTGATTCCTGCGATCTGGATGTTCGATCGATCTACGCCTTGGGTGATTGGTTCCTTCCTAAATTACGGATTGAAACAACCCTTGGCCTGTGGTATGGAATTTGTCCTTAGTTAATTGATGATGCGTTTTATTTATGTGCTTATCGGACTGGTTATTGCGCTTAATATTCACGCGCAATCCGACAACATTCCCGACCAAACGGAATGGCAAACGTATTACGGAGGCTTCGATCTGCACGACGGTGTTTACGCGGATTTCAATGCGTTCCGATACAACCGACCAACTGTTCCGATCGAAGCGCTGCGTGATGAGGGTGGCCCAGTGACGGATATCCGTCGTGTGGTGAGTAAGTTGGTATGGCAATCGGATACAGGTGCGCAACAGACCATTCGCAAAGAGAAGCTGTGGGGTTTCTGCCAGAATGATGCGGTCTATATCGCTGCGGGAAATGGCTTCTACCGCATCGGACTAATGGGTAGTCTTTCGCACATGATGTATGAGGTGACGTACCGCGATTGGGATCCGTACATGTACAATTCCGGAACAATAAATCGCACCGTGGTGGTGCAACAAATGCTGCACATGGATACCGGCGAATTCCTAGCGTTCAACGCTGCGGGCATGGACAGAGCATTGCAGACCGATCCAGTGTTATTGGAAGAGTTCCGGTCACTTTCGAAAAAGCAACGGAATTCGGATGAAGCCCTTTTCCGATTTCTTCGGCTCTACAACGAACGGCACCCACTGCGCTTTCCGAAGTAAGCAACGGTAGAAAGCGAGGCGCGATCTACTCTTTCACGAAGACCTTGTGCCCACGGCTACCATTTTCTTCGATCTGAATAACGTAGGTGCCCGGAGCCAGTCCATGGACATCCATCGTGATCCTGTTCGAACCTGGCGCTGCAACTACATTCGAGTTGATGACCACGCGACCCGTGGCATCCAGTACGTTCGTGTGTACCAACCCTCCTTGCAACGCTTCGAACTGAATGTTGAACTGATCATGCGTTGGATTCGGCCACGCGTTGAATTCCATCGTGCTTCTTGATGCTTCGTTTACGCCAACAGCAAGTGTCCAACGTGCAACCCATTCCTGATAAAAGTGATCTGCGATCTCGTCGTTGTGGATGATCAAGGTATTCTCGTCGTTCAACGTTTCTGCATTGTAGCTCCAGTTGTGCGAACCTGTTATCACCAGCGGATCGGCTGCCGCTACGGTCCCTCTGTCCACGATCGCATACTTATGGTGCAGGTAACTGTCCGGGTCTCCGTCCGGTCGAACATCAATGCCGCCATCCAATAGATCCTGGTACGTGCCCATGTCCATATCATCCGTTTCCATGACCCCGCGCACGGTCCTTTCGGGTAGGGCATCAACAGTTGTCAATGTACTTATGAGGGAGTTCATCGTGAACGCGAACAACGCGAATTCGACAGTAGCGTCCGTAGTCCGAAGTGCAGCGTCGATCCGTGCCGTAGTGCCGTCCGAAGGAGAGAAACTGCTTTCGATCAGTGTGCCACCGACATTGAATAAGTGTGGCGTGTTGTTGGTCTTATCCGCACCGAATTTGCTGTTCGCGAGATCGGGTTGTGTTCCGGATCCACCCCACATTTCATTGAACTCCATCCGATAGCAACGCGCCAACGCTTGGTCCTCGATGATGATCAGGTTGTTCGCATCGGTGTAAAAACTGCTGTTGGTATAGTTCGTACTGCCGGTCACTGTGAAGGCGTTGTTCAGGTCATCCGCATCGATCACCATGAACTTGTTGTGCATGCCGCTCCCTTGTGAATTCTGTCTGAACAGAATGGGAATGGCAACATTCAAATTGTTCAACGCAGAGTTGCTGTTGCTCGCTTCTGCAATGATGCGGATCTGTACGCCACGGTCATACGCATTGTTCAGCGAGGTGGTGATCCCTGTGGTGGTAGTATTGTACACCGCATATTCCAAGGTCTGTTGTGCGCGATCGATGTAAGCACGCACCGTGTCATCGATCAAATTCCCGAGACTGATCGCTGGAGAGATGGTTGCTACACTATTATCCACGGAATGGGTGAAATATGCAGCGACCGATCCGGGGTTGGTGGAGGCAGTGGAATAGTAGGTAGTGGTTGACCATGCCGTATCCGTGCTCAATACCGAGAAACAACGGGCATAGTAGAAGGAAGCAGGTTGTAAACCGGTCAATGCCAAGGAATGATCCGTAGTGGTTCCTGAACCCGATGTGACGGACCCAAGTGCAGGTGTTGTTCCGTACGCAACGTTCGAAGTGCCTGCTAAATTCGTTGTCCAGAAAAGGGTGAAGCCGTCGGGAACGATATTCGCTTGCGTGATCGGACTTGTGATCGTGATCGTGTTGCTCGCGATCAGATCGGCGCTGGTCCGAGGTAGGAGCTGGTAGCCATCCGATGCAGGTGTTGACGTTGTGTATTGCGATACGATCGCAACAAGGTCGATCGCGCCAAGCGGGATCGTCGTGCCGATCAATGGATGCCCCGTGCGTAAATAGATGATGCCGGATTGACCGTTGCTGCTGAACGATCCAGATCCGCTTGAGAAGGTGCCACCTGCATTGGCGAATGTGCAATTGTTCACGCGGACCAATTCACCCTCGTATGATTCGCCAATTTGCGAAGGGTTGATCACTTGTGCTGTAGGAGACGCATTGCCTGTACTGTTGATCGTGAACGCACTGATGGGATCCAACTCCAACAAGCCGTAATAATCCTTCACGGTTCCGGTTACGGTAATGTCTGTTCCAACCGTCGGACTGAATCCCCCTGTGGAACCTGTGCCCGGAAAAAGTGCCAGACCTCCTGTCGCATCCTGCACGTAACGGATCGAACCGAACTCCGAACCATTGGTCACAATACCGCTAACGGTAGCCGAGGTGCCGACCGGTAGGTTCCGAGCTTGGTCAATGGGTGTCTGCGCGTAACCGGACGTTACAACAGTGAGGATCGTTAGTGAAAACAAGAAACGCATGGTGCAAAGGAACGGCGGTTTTGGCCTTGGTCTTATGAAAGACAACGGCACGGATCTTGGCAATACGACTGAGACCCGGATCTGATGACTTAAATTCGGCGCCCCCAACAGACGATCGTACCATGCGCACCTCACTCGTTCTTATCGCCACGTTATTCTTTGGTGCTACTCAAGCACAAGAAGAGAAAATGGCCTATATCCCTGCATTGTTGGGCTTTTACAACGTTGAAAACTTGTATGATACGTTGGATGCTCCCGATGTGGACGATGCCGAGTTCCTCCCTGAAAGTAGCAAGTTCTGGGGCACCGAACGGTATTTCAGGAAGATCAATAAGATGGCTGGTGTTATCGCTGATATGGGTAAGGATGTGCAACCCAACGGCCTTGCGTTGATCGGTCTGTGTGAGGTGGAGAATAAGAATGTGCTCAATGACCTTGTAGCCGCAGATGCTTTGAAAGCGCGCGGCATGAAGATCGTTCACGAGGATTGTTGGTACCGCCGTGGTGTTGATGTGGCATTGCTTTATGACCCCGCACAATACACTGTGTTCAGCCACAAGGCCTACCGGTTGTATACTGCTGATACCACGTTCAAAACACGTGATCAATTGTTGGTGAGCGGCATTCTGGATGGTGATACAACACACGTGATCGTGAACCACTGGCCGAGCCGCAGAGGAGGTGAGAAAAGATCACAACCGTTGCGTGAAGCAGCTGCGGATCTTGGGCGCCACATCGTGGATTCCTTGCTTAGGATCAACCCCAATGCACATATCCTATACATGGGCGACCTCAACGATGATCCCGTGAACCCGAGCGTGCAAAAACACATGCGTGCAACAGGTGATAAAAAGCTTGTGACCGGAGTTAACTTCTTCAACCCGATGCATGCGTTGTACCAAAAAGGAATCGGCTCTTTGGCGTGGCGCGATTCATGGAACTTGTTCGATCAGATCCTGATCTCTCCCGGTATGTTCACCGGTGCAGGGGGGGCCTACAAGTACTACGGCACGCGTGTGTTCAATGAAGCTTATCTCCGACAAAAGGACGGCAGTTACGCCGGCTACCCGTCGCGCACATTCGTTGGCGATACCTATCAGGATGGGTACAGTGACCACTTCCCGGTATTCTTGATCCTGGTGAAGGAGGCGAAGTAGGCTTCTCAGCTCCGCTCGAAGTCCTAATCCGTTCCGCTCGAAGACCTACTCCGCAGCCGAGTTAGGTCGCCGAGCGGAGTCGAGGTGCCCTAACTCGGTTCCGCTCGATGAATTCGACCGAGAGCAGTAGGACTTGCCTGACCGCCTATGGTGCAGGAGTCTCGCACCAATAGTTGGAGTACACACTTATCGGCACCGGTTCGGAAAATCAGGTGGTGGTGGTGAGCCCTGATGTTCGTCCGTGAACTGTTGAAGATCCATCTCCGTGGTCAGGCTATGGTCAGTGTTCAGGTCACTATTCAAAGGTTCTCCCAGTGCATAAACCACAAGGAATGACCTGCCCAGCATGTCCGTATCTTTTTTCCAAAGGCCATAGACCTTTTCAGTGCCAGCATAGCTGATTGAATCAACGTAGTAAGAATACGTGTAATGCACTTTTACAGCGCTTGACTCATAGTCTTCAATGAAGCCTACAGCGTAGCCAACAGGACTATCATACAGCTCACAAATTCTGTTCTTCTCCTTTTTGCATCCGGTAAGAATGACACTAAAGAGAAGCATTAGGAGTGCTCCGTGAAAATTAGAACTGTTTTTCATTGACTTGGATTTTGTTCGATGGATCAGAGCCCCAATATTTCTTTCAAATCTCCTTTAGTGGGATAAATGTAACGGCTTGAACGGTGCCCCGGGAAACCTTTATGTACTTCAGCTGCTGTACATATACAGCAAACGAAAACGCCCCGTACTCCAACGAGCACGGGGCGTTTTTTTGTTTTAGTTCAGCTACTTAGTGCTGCACCTGCACACGGGTGCTCCAAATTGCATCAGCGTTACGTAGGGTCACTACATAGATGCCGTTGCTGAGTACGCTTACGTCAACAGTGCTGCGTTGCGTGTTCACCATATCAGTCAATACAATACGGCCGGTTGCATCGCTTACAGTGTATTCCGTGCGACCGTTAACGCTGCCGAGGTCCATGGTCAATGCGTTATCCGCTGGGTTCGGGAACACAGTCACCGTGCTACCTGCGAATTCGCCGATGCTGGTTGCGAAGACCACATCATTGATGTCACGTGGCAATACCTTCCACTCGCTGAAAGCGTAGAATATTGGTCCGGTAACGTCATACAGTGTTCCTTGTGCAGGGTTCGGGTAGTCGTAGATCAAAGGACTTACGAATAAAGGACCGGTTCCATTGTCAATGATCCATTGACCATTGGCTGCGGAAGGATCCGTGCAATTCGCATTGTTGGCCGTAACCAATACGCCCTCGTACTGCTCGGAACCTGCACCGAATGTGCTCGTGAATGAAGCTGCAGGAAGTGGATTGCCAGTGCTTTCAACAGTGTATCCAACTACACCCGTCAATTCGGTGAGTGTGAAGTATTCCGTAACGGTCGCTGTTAACGAGATCTCATCTCCCAAACTTGGAATGTTCGTATTGTCGTAAACAAAAACGCCGTTCCAAGGACCCGGGCCATCTTGTAGGAAGTAGCCTGGGTTAGCACCACCAGCAGGGAAAATTGCTGTTACGATACCCGAAGTGGAAACGGATTGGTTCTCCATAGGGGATGCTCCATCCGGTGCCGTGGTGAACTGGATGTCATAGATCGGGGTATCACCCTGTGCAGCACCGGTCTCGATATTCACATCATCGATGACCAAATGCTCTGGTGCAACCGTGCTGCGCACGCTGAAAATGAACTCTGCACCCGTTGTATCGTTCCCGGCAACAACAGATAGCGTCAGCTCCTGCCATGTGTTACCGCTTATGGCTACGTAATTCTGTGGGTTGTAAGGGGAGTAGCCAGAGCTCGTTCCCGGACGGCCATCATAAAGACCTACGCGGATATCACCTTCGCCACGTACCCAAAAGGTAATGTCATAGGTTTCTCCTTCAACAACGGTCACTGTCTGTGTAGTGAAGCGCTTGTGTGAAGTAGTGGTGTTCTCCAAGCGCACGGCATACGTGCCACTATGCGGGTTGGCATCTACCTGTCCGATGTCGCTCAATGCAATATTGGTCTTAGAACCAACGAAGTCATCGGGTAGTGAGTCTGTCCAAGCCTCTACTCCACTGGTAAAGACCTGTGCGTTCATGGCTCCTCCGAACAAGGCGGCCATTGCAAAAAGTGTAATGTGTTTCATGTGTATGGGGATTAGGGGTTGTGTTCGTTTGCAAATTATTGGTCAGAGATCCGAATGTCATCGATCTCCCATGTCTTGCCATCGAAGTTGGAACCAACATATTTGAATGCCAAATGGAAGTTGGATTGCATGTATGGTAAAAGACTTATTGTTCCACTAGAAATCCAAACAAACCCACCTGAACTAAGCGTGAATTGAATCGGACTCCACGTTGCAGAAGAAGGTGCACCTCCAACATAGTCCGTTGAAAATAACAATTCCAGTTGAGCTCCAGTATAGTTGCTCGCATTCTGGAATGTCAAAACAGGAGCATTCGTATTAGAAAGATCTATGGAAGGTGAAATGTACCATGATTCACAGGCCGTATTTGTCCCAAAGTAATTCTTGCAGAGACCATATTGTCCTCCCCCCAGTGTGCTGTATGTCCATGGGATATTTCCGATCACGGCCTGTTGTGTCCATCCGCCGGATATCATGCTACCATCTCCAAAATCCTTATTGAAAATGGGAAGTACCTCGCCGTTACAACGCGGACCGTTCAGTTGGATCTCGTTAATGTTCCGTATGTACAGTTGTGCATCCGTATCAAATGTACCAAGGACACCAACGAACGTTCCACGACCCTGAGGAAGTGGATTCGTTGCAAAGTTGGAATAACCACTATTGCGCACGAATACGGATTGACCGATGCAGTTCTCAATGTTCCGGTTCACAGTAGTCTGTCCGACAGAATATGTAGAGCCAATTGCCTCACCGGTTACGAATTGAACGGAATCCAACATGACCAATTTGCCTTGAAATGGGTGGTCCCAGCGGGGTGTATAACTCTGAGCAAGCTCTGAAATAGTAACCAATTCCGGTGTTTTAAAGACCTGGGTTGCTTGTTTCACAACGTTGTTGTCCACATTAACACTATCTAGCTGGACCATGCCATTATAGTCGTTAAGAAAGGTGCCCTTAAGCACAATGCGTATACTATCTCCAATGTAGATCCCTCCAGAAGATACCAGCTTAAGAACGATTGCGGCAGAATCGTCCTGTGCATAGACTGTTTTATACAGGTTGCCGGAAACTTCATCAGCTGTTACCACTGCGTAGATCGACGTGTCACCTACGAACTTGTGATTGGCATTCTGAACATGCATGGCTCGCAATTGCTTGAGGGTGATTACCTCGCCAACAGGTAACGTCCGGATCGGTGGCGCGTCGAATTCCTTCTTGCAGGCCACTACGGTCAATATGGCAACGAGGCCAAGTACAATGGTCTTAAAATTCATGGGATTCTTCTTTCGTGTGGTCATTAGAAACTGAAGGTAAGCATTGCGAAGTAATTGCGGCCATAGAGGTAGCTGAACTTCGGGGGGAATTTGTCTACGTTGGTGCGGTCGTAACGCAATTGCTCGAAACCGCCTACTTTGAAGTCCTGGTTGTTCAGGATATTGCTCACGGAGATATTCAATGCGATCCGGTATTTCCGCTGGATCATCCACGATTTGCCAGCGAAAGCGTCCACGGTGTAGTTGTCATCCAACTGCACTTGGTCCAATAATTGGGCCACTTGCGGGTCGCTATCCACGTAGTTGCCGATAGCTTCAGCCGTGCGGCGGTCCGGGTTGGGGTCCAAATAAATGTTACCGAAGTAGTTCGCGTTAAAACCAACGAACCAGAATTTAGGATGGTTGTACCGGAGACCGACCGAGGCAGCGGTCTGTGGCATGCCACCGACTTTGTAGTTCTCCCAGTAGATCACGCGGTTCTCTGCGAATGTGTTCGCACTGTTGTTCTGAGTGATCGTGGCCAACGGACGGCTGGAATACCGATAATCGCCACCGGCATATACCGCTGTCATTTGGATCGTGCTGGTCAAGTTCGCTTCGATACCTACTTCCACGCCTTTGTTGATCTGGTCCACACCGCTCATGCTGTAGTTCACCACGGTCAACGCTTCGTCATTGTAGTAGAAGCGGCTCCACATCTGGTCCATCATTTTGGTGTAGTAGAACGTCGCACGTGCCTTTAGTCGAGCGTACCGCACCACGTAACCGATATCACCGGTATAAACGGATTCGCTCTGGAGACCAGGGATCACATCCGGACGGGTACGTGCAGATAGGAACGAATTCCGCGGTGACGGTGGGCGGTTCAAATAAGCAGCATTGGCTACAATGAACTGGCGACCTGTGATCTTGTATGTAGCTCCTGCTTTAATACCACCGGTCAAGAAATCCTGGCTCTCGCCTTTGCCTTCCGATGTTTCAGGGAAGCGACCATTTTGCACATTGCCATCTCTGCGGAACGAGGTTTGTGCCAAATGCGCAGCTGCATAAACTTCTACCTTCTGCCATTTCTTTTCGTACTGACCGAACAGGCTCGTAGCGCGCGTTACAATGTTGTAATCCCATCCGATAACATCACCTTCTTTTGCTACCTTGTTCGGTGTGCTCAAGTCGTTCTGGGAGATGATCGGGTCATCGAAATCGCGATCCGCGAATTGGTCGATATCCACCCAGAAGTCTCCACCTAAGAGGTCATCCAGAACGTTAAAATAATGGGTGCTTTGACGATTGAAATTCAATCCGACAGTAATGTTCCGGTTGTTGAGCAGGTTCTTTCGGTAAACGCTATTGAGTCCGATCCGCTTCGGGTCTGCACGTTGCTCTTCAACAATGTATTTGCTCCGGTTCCCGGTAACGGACGTGCCAGAGCCGTTCGCATTCTCAACGGTGTACAAATTCTTATCGTTCGCGAAGTAGAACTGGTCCCAGTTGAGCTGTTGTACGCTTGGGTCACTACTCCAGGATACCGCTTGTTGTGCAGCAAGACCGGGATCCTGTAGTGCATTGTAGCTTGGCAGATAACGGTAATAGTCCGGTCGTGGATCCTGTGCATCGAACCAGTTCAACTGCGTTGATCCATCCCTTCCGAAAGCATAGAACACGGTAGTGGTCAACGTAACACTATCGGTAGGTGTGAAGATGTGGCTTGCCATCACCAATGGTTTATGATCGAAGGTCATCCGCGCATTGCGCACTTCGCCATCCTGGTAGCCCCAATTCGGGTTGTAATAATTTGTGCCAGCAAGGTCGTAGGCCTCCTGGATGGCCAAGCCTTGACGACCGCGTACGATCGGTGCTCCGAAACCAGCGAAGCTCACCGCGTGTTTCTTGCTCAATTGCTTTTCCGCAGCCAGGTAATACGCATAGGCGTTGAACGGTGTGCCAGGCACGTAACCTTCCTGCGCCCATCGACGTGAGCCGGAAAAGCTAACGTTCCAACCATTCTTCATCACACCGGTACTGCCAGATAACATGATCCGGTTGTTGTACGAACGATTCGCTGAGGCATAAGAAACACGGATGCCTTTTCTTACCGCACCGGGACGGATGTTGATATCGGATGTACCGCCGATACTGCCGAAGTTGAAATTCGTAGGTCCCACACCAGCAGTTACTGAGGTGTAGCGGGTCACATCGTTCAGTCCGCCCCAATCGCTCCAACTGGCCCACCCCGATTCCAGGTCGTTGACCATAACGCCGTTCATGGTGACCAAGGTGTTATCGCTATCGTAACCGCGAATACGGAAACGCGCGGAACCGAAGTTGAATCCCGCAGTTGAAATAAAAATATCCCGTGACGATTGCAGGATACCCGAAACGTCCTGCCCACCTAGTTCGGAATCAAGATCATCCGCAGTAACGGTAATGATCGGTGTCTGGCGGTCCGGTACAATAGTGGTGTCCGGTGGAAGCTCCAACGTGGTACTATCCACTTGTGCAGACAACGTACCGATCGCAAGGAACAGGATCGCGCATACCGCACTTACCGCTCCGCTCAAGGAAATACGTTGGGTCGCGCTTCCGGTGCTGCCTGATGCGTTTTCGGGTAAGGGTGTTTGCATAGCGTACAAAGTAATGTGATGACGGACTTAGCTCTTGGTTCGGTGGTTACATCTGCTCTCACCGTAATGGGAAACCCACCGGCCAATTTTACTTCCCATTTCTTTTTGGGCCTGCGAAGATACTGTGCAGGGTTGGATCGGAGGGATATCATCAGCGTTAATTTTTTGAGGTCATTTTTCCTGGGCGGATCAACTGTTGCTGGGCGTATCTGAAAGCGTTGATCTTTATTGGCAAATGCCTAGAGAGCAAGGATTTTAGCTACACCTATCTTTACCGCCTTCAATTTTCCCCGCGTGAACACCCGTTTGGTCATAATCCCCACTTTTAATGAGAAAGAGAATATCCGCGACATCATTGCGCATGTCCTGGGTTTGGCGACGTTATTCGATGTGCTGGTAGTTGATGATGGTTCGCCCGATGGGACAGGGGCGCTTGTGAAGGGGATGATGCAGGAACATCCGGACCGCGTACACCTGATCGAACGCAGCGGAAAACTTGGTTTGGGTACCGCATACATCAAAGGGTTCAAATGGGCGATCGAGAAGAAGTATGACTACATCTTCGAGATGGATGCGGACTTCAGTCATGATCCCAATGATCTTTTGCGTTTGTACCAGGCTTGTGCAGATGGTGCGGATATGTCCGTTGGCTCCCGTTATGTGAAAGGGGGAAAGGTGAAGGATTGGTCCTGGGACCGCGTGATGCTCAGTGTAGGCGCGAGCATGTACGTAAGGGCAATACTTTGGTTGGGTGTGCGCGATACCACTGCCGGTTTCGTGTGCTACAAACGCCATGTGCTGGAGAAGTTGGCCTTGGATCATGTGCGCTTTATCGGTTATGCATTCCAGATCGAAATGAAATACCGCGTGCGTCTCGCTGGATTCAAGATCAAAGAGGTTCCGATCACGTTCATCGATCGTGTGAAGGGAAAGAGCAAAATGAATTCCGGTATCTTTAAGGAAGCAATCATTGGTGTGATGCAGATGCGCATGGGTTTGAAACGATAGGAGTTGGGGTAGGTCAGTTAGCAGTAGGTAATGGCAGTTAGCAGTCCCGGAATTTTTCGCTTTGCTTGAATTTTGTCTTGGGAAATAACATTCACCACCTAGTTCATTTCGCCTCCGCCGACAGAATAAACGAACATCCAAGACTCGAGGCACAAAGCATAAGACATAAGACATAAGACAAGAGCCTACTACCCAGTACTCTGTACCCATAAAGGAATATAATAAAATGAACAACCACCTTATACGCAACGCACGTATTGTCAACGAAGGAGCTGTCTATCGGGCAGATGTACTGGTGCGTGATGGCATGATCGAGCGTGTTGAAGTTGATGGGCTTGGTGAAGTGCATGGTGTACAAGAGTTGGATGCGAAAGGAGCTTATCTCTTGCCAGGGGTGATCGATGATCAAGTGCATTTTCGGGAGCCGGGAATGACCCATAAGGAGGATATCGCCCATGCTACAGCAGCTGCCGCTGCAGGCGGAGTGACCAGTTTCATGGAGATGCCGAATACGGAACCCCAAACGCTTACACAGGAATTATTGGAGATGAAGTACGGCCTGGGCGCGGCTAGTTCATTGGTGAACTATTCGTTCTACATGGGGATCAGCAATTCCAATTTGGATGAAGCATTGCGTACCGATCCCGGATCAGTCTGTGGATTGAAAGCATTCCTCGGTTCCAGTACAGGCAATATGTTGGTGGATGATCCCGCAACGCTAGAGAATTTATTCCGCGAGGCGCACATGCTCCTCGCGATCCATGCCGAGGATGAAGCGACGATCCGCGCCAATATGCAGCAGGCCATAGGGCGCTGGGGCGATGCCATTCCGATGGAACAACATCCGTTGATCCGCAGTGCTGAAGCCTGTTACACCAGTAGCAGCAATGCCGTTGCGCTTGCGCTTGCACACAACACGCGGTTGCATGTATTGCACATAAGTACCGCAAAAGAAACCGCGTTGTTCCAGCCCGGACCGTTGGAGGAAAAGCGCATTACTGCGGAAGCATGCATCCATCATCTTTGGTTCACCGATGTTGCATATGCAGAAAAAGGCGCACTGATCAAATGGAACCCTGCTGTAAAAACTGCTGCGGATCGAGATGCCATTCGCGAAGCGGTGCGTGATGGACGGATCGACGTGGTAGCAACAGACCATGCGCCGCATACCCTGCAAGAAAAGGAAAGTCCGTATGCCCAATGTCCATCCGGTGGACCATTGATCCAGCATTCACTGGTGGCCATGCTGGAACTGATGCATCAGGATGTGTTCACCATTGCGGAAGTGGTGGAGAAACTGTGCCATGCTCCAGCTCGGTTGTTCCAAGTTTCCAAGCGTGGGTACGTTGCTGAAGGTCACCATGCCGATCTGGTATTGGTGGATCTCGACGCACCCTGGACCGTGTCCAAAGAAAATCTCCTATACAAATGTGGTTGGTCGCCATTCGAAGGGCAGCAATTCCGATCGAAAGTGTTGAACACATGGGTGAACGGCCGCATGGTGTACGCTGATGGAAAAGTGGACCGTTCGGTACGGGGGCAGCGATTAAGTTTTGCACGATGAAGCTTACCCAACTTTTGCTAGTAGCGTTGCTTTTCGCTTGTGGAACCAAGAAGGCCCAACCGCCCGCTGACCTGTTGCCACGCGAAAAATTCGTGAGCGTTCTATTGGAGGCGCAGTTGATCGAGGCTCGCATGAACCATGAGTTGACGGTATCGCATATGGGCGAAGTTCCTTCTGATGAATACTATGCTGAACTATTTGCCGAGCAAGGGACCACCAAGGAACAATTCCAAGCAACCTTCGACCATTACAGTGAACACCCGAACGAGATGGAATCCATCTACGAGGAGATCATTACCGAGTTGAGCAAGAGGAAGGATGGCCCTTCGGGAATGAAAAATGAAGAATGATCAATGTAGTTCCGGGTCGTGGCCCGGAATGACGAACTAGAATGTCGCGCCTGCTTGGTCGAATGACAGTAAGAAGTTGGCAGGTTGCAGTGGCAGTAGGCTGGTTTCAGTTGGCAGTTAGCAGTTCCTGAGTTTTTCGCTTTGCTGAACGTGGATCTCGGAAGTAGAAAACACTGCGTAACAATTCTTGCACCGTGCGTCAGGTGTTAGGCAGAAAGTAAAACCAACAACGAACAACTATCAACTAACAATCTGCGTTCATCTTTGTTTTCAGCGTTATCTGTGTTCTATTCACCCTAATTCACCCCCTCATATACTTCACAACATTCTCTACAGCATCCTTGATCGGCCGGAATTGATGTCCTGTTAACGCAACTACTTTCTTGTTGCCGTATCGCCGTTCAATAATGGAGCTATGAACGGTTGCTTTGGTTACCATCGGTCGGGTGCGTGTAAGGAAGGTCCGCAGGCGTTCAGCGCGCCAAGCGAGTGCAAGCATCCAAGGCTTTAGTTCCTGCGTTGGCGCTGGTTTGCCATTGGCTTTACAGAACTGCGTGAAGAATTCCTTATAGGTGAGGTTCTCGCCAACGAGCAAATAGCGTTCGCTGTTCGGGGCTTGGTCCGTTAACTTGATCATGCATTGTGCAACGTCCCGTGCATCGACATAAGCGTTGCTACCGGGCGGGTAGAATCGGGATCCCTTGCTCAGTCGTTCGATCAAGGTCATGGTGCTTTTACCCGGAGCACCGGGTCCAATGATCATGCACGGATTTACGATCACTGCATCCAGTCCTTCGGCGATGCCGCGTTGAATTTCCAGTTCCGCATCGTACTTGCTCAGCGCATATGCCGAGGTGTATTCATCGGCACTCCACGGTAAGGTCTCATCGCGCTCCACATGCCCAGGTGCTTCGCCGATCGCAGCAATGGAACTTACAAAACACAACCGCGTAATGCCCGCTATCAATGCGGCGTTCACCACGTTCGCAGTGCCCTCCACATTCACCTTGTGCATGGTCCGTGCATCGCGTGGATCGAAGGAGATCATCGCAGCAGCGTGGTATACATTTCTTACTCCGACCATTGCATCTTCCAATGCTCCAGGACTGTCCAGATCGCCTTCGAACCAATTGATCCGGGACAAAAGTTCATCAACCCTATCGGGCTGGTAGTGCTTGAAAATGCGTGTGAGGATCGTGCGGTCACTCTTCGGCCTTGCCAATGCGCGAACCGGCTTTCCGGTCATGGTGAGCTCGAGAAGAACGTGTGCACCTACTATTCCCGTGCCGCCAGTGACCAGATCCATTTGTGCAAAGGAACGGCGATCCACTGAACACCCCGTCTATCTTTGCCGACCTTGCACTGATCATGCATTCGTTGAATGTGAGTGGAACAACTTGAAGAATGGCGAACGGATTTATGGATGAACTGCGTTGGCGCGGATTGCTGCAAGACAGTATGCCCGGCGCGGAGGAACACTTGAACAAAGGACCACAACGCGGTTATATCGGCTTCGATCCTACTGCGGATTCGTTGCATGTTGGGAATCTCGTGCAGATCATGTTGTTGGTCCATTTTCAACGTGCAGGACATAAACCCGTGGCGCTGGTCGGCGGAGCTACCGGTATGGTGGGCGACCCAAGTGGTAAAAGCGAAGAACGCCAGTTACAGACCGCGGAGGTGCTGGAGCATAACGTAGCGTGCATCCGCAAACAGCTGGAACATTACCTCGATTTCAACGCGAAGGATAATGCCGCTGAACTCGTGAACAATTATGATTGGTTCAAGGAGATGGGTTTTTTACAGTTCATCCGTGACGTGGGTAAACACATTACCGTGAACTACATGATGGCGAAGGATTCCGTGAAAAAGCGCTTGGAAACCGGACTTTCGTTCACTGAGTTCAGTTACCAGTTGGTGCAGGGATACGATTACTACTGGTTGCACAAGAACATGGGTTGCAGCGTGCAAATGGGTGGCAGCGATCAGTGGGGCAATATCACCACGGGCAGCGAATTGATCCGCAGAATGAGTGGCGGGGAAGCATTCGCGATAACAAGCCCGCTGCTGACCAAGGCCGATGGTTCAAAATTCGGAAAGAGCGAAGGCGGAAATATCTGGTTGGATGCCGCGCGCACATCACCGTACAAATTCTTTCAGTTCTGGTTGAATACCTCCGATTCTGATGCTGATAAGTTCATCCGGATCTTTACAACATGGACCCAGGAAGAGGTCGAAGCGTTGATCGCGGAACATACCAAGGCTCCGCACTTACGCATCGTTCAGAAGAAGTTGGCAGAGGAGATCACACGAAGAACGCATGGTGAGGATGAGTTGCAAAGTGCGATACAAGCTTCTGAAGTGCTTTTTGGAAAAGGTGATGCGGATGCGTTGGGCAAGCTGTCCGATCAACAATGGTTGGATGTGTTCGACGGTGTTCCGCAAGCAGAAGTATCTCGTGATCTATTTGCCGGTGGTGTGAATAGTGTTGATCTTCTCTCGGACCATACAGGATTCTTGGCTTCCAAAGGCGAAGCGAAACGGGCACTGAAGGAGGGCAGTATCTCGGTGAATCGCGAGAAAGTAGGTGACGACAAAATGATCGGAACAGCTGACCTGTTGAGTGGGAAATTTATCCTGCTTCAACGCGGCAAGAAGAATTATTTTTTAGTGAAGGCGATGTAGGGGTCTTCGGTATTGGCGTGATGAATGGTTCGCCATTGCAGAAACAAGTAGCGTGAACCGCGTTGATCAGCTCTTTCTGCGTCATCAGCGTTCCATTACGCTGCTACACCAACAAATTGCACCCGCGTACATCGCTGTGATCAAACCGACCTAACACTTCGAACGAACCATCTGGATAGCACCGACCAAGGTCTTGCGTAGCAATGAAGGGACAACTTGCAATGTTTGCAAGATCGATCACGTTGATGCCTCCTGTGCGTCCGTTTGATACGCTGCTCAACGGGTCGTTCACATCGCGTAAACTTATTCGCATCCACGGTGGACAGCGGTATATCCCGTCGCCCTTGGACCATGCTTGGCTTAGTAGTTCCGTCATACCGTATTCGCTGTGGATGGTTGCAACGTCAAACGCTTTTTTCAGGATGGTGTGTAATTCCTCGCGTACGATCTCGGGTCTACGGCCTTTCATTCCACCGGTCTCCATGATCACGGTGTGCTTCAGGGCTTGCGGAAATTGTTCGGCAAGGTCCAGTAATGCGAACGTTACACCGAGCAGTAACGTCTTTTTCCCTTCGCGTTCAGATCGCTTCAACACCTCGCTCAGTTCGGCATATTTGTAGAGGTAGGTGCCGCTCAAGGGGTCTTCGCTTGCGGCGATCAATTGCTGAGCCATGTACACCAATGAACTGCCTTCGCGCTCCAGGTACGCGGGTAACAGCGCTAGGATCCGCCATCCCTTAGGGTCGCCATACACTGCTCTGAACGATGTACTGAAAGATCGCTCGTACAGCTTTGGCCAAGGCACATGGTGTGTACTGGTAGTTGAGCCTGTGGTGCCGCTGCTCGTGAAATGCGCGCTTGGGTCCAAACCTTCCAATAGAACCCGGTGATCTCGGAACAACCCAATAGGTAGATATGGGATCCCAGCAACATCAGCGACCAATGAAGGGTCGACCTTCAACCCATTCAGGAATCCCCGATACACCGGGTTCTTTGCTGCATGTAAACGAAATAGATCCAGCGCCAATGCGTTGAATTCATCAGCACCACTGATAGTGAATGGTCGTTCAAGAAAGAGGGTTGGGTCAGTGATAGGTGACAAAATGAGGTTATGAGCTAACTTTGTATCAATGAATGCTGCGATGGGTATATGGACAAAAGTAGTTGTGGTGCTCTTTGTAGTGGGCGCCGCCTTGGGTTGTCGCAAAACAGAGAAGTTTCCGATAGAACCCGAACTCACGTTCAAATCCTTCGAACTTTTTGGCGATTCCGCCTCGCTAACCGTTTCTTTCACGGATGGTGATGGGGATATTGGGTTGGATGATTCGGATACACAAGCTCCTTTCGATACCGCTTCTGCTTACTACAACAATTTTTTCCTGGAACAGGAAGATCTGATCAATGGTGTTTGGACACCGTATGTTTTCCCAGGTTTGCCACTTTATTATCGTATCCCACGCATTACGCCAAATGGTCAGAATAAAACATTGGAAGGTGATATTTCTGTAGCGATCGACCCATTGCCGCTTTCGATATCTCAGCTCTCTGATTCCATCCGCTTCTCAGTTAAGATCGTTGACCGCGCATTGCATGAAAGCAATGTTGTTTACTCCAACCAGATCATTCTGGATTGACCGAAGAGGCCGGTTCGATCGTTCATCCACTTAGTTGGTAATGACGTTTCCGGAATGTTAGCCGGAGGTTATCCTTTGCCTACCCAAGCTACGCCGGTCATACAAGCACGGTATATTTGGGCGACCTTACACAGATCCAGCCGACAAGGTCATTCATTTTGGGCCAACTTTCTCCTCGTCAGTTAGCGCTATTGATAGCGTCCATCGTTGCGATCCTTGCGGCTTGTTTGTCTGCGCTTGGCACATTCGGTGTTATTCCTAATTCAGAAGTTTGGTGGCCTTTCGCAGTCGCCGTTTTTGTTTTCGCTGTGGCGTATGGAGCGGTTTCCTTCGGTATTGAGCAATTCATCCACAGGCGCATTAAGATGCTGTACAGAACAGTGCATGATCTTAAGCGGAACCCCAAAGAGGTGGACCACTTGAATTTGAAAGGCGATGTATTGGGACAAGTGAATGAAGAAGTTCGTGCTTGGGCCAGAGAACGTGGCGATCAGATCGAAGAATTGGAGGAACGCGAAAAATTCCGACGTGAGTTCATTGGCAACCTGGCACATGAACTGAAGACACCGATCCATAATATCCAAGGGTATATACTCACGCTTTTGGAAGGTGGTCTGGAGGATGATCGGGTGAACCGTGATTTTCTTGAGCGCGCTTTCACCGGTGTCGACCGGTTGAATAAGCTCGTTGAGGACCTCGATATGATCACGCAATTGGAGAGCGGTGTCATGGACCTGAGGACTGCGCCGTTGGACCTCCATGATCTAGTGCAGGAAACCAAAAAAGGAATGGAGATCCTTGCTAAGGAGCGCGGTGTGAAACTGAAGAACACAGTACCACATGACGTTATGGTAATGGCCGATCGAGACCGCTTGGCCCAAGTATTCACCAACCTGTTCAATAATGCGGTGAACTACGGAAGATCGGGTGGTACATGCACAGTGCGGGCTTATACGATGGGTGACCAGATCGTAGTGGAATTATCCGATGATGGGATCGGAATTAGCAAGAAACACCTGCCACGCCTTTTCGAACGTTTCTATCGCGTAGGGAAAAGCAGAGCGCGCAACGAAGGCGGGTCCGGATTAGGGCTGGCGATCGTGAAACACATCATCGAAGCACACGACCAGACCATTGCCGTAAAGAGCAACGAGGGGGAAGGAACAACGTTCGTGTTCACCTTGGAGAAGGCGAATTAGATCGTTGTATCAATTTGTGTCCGATCCTGATAGACCCACTTATTTTCCAACAGCTTCATCGTATAACTGCACCTCGCTTTCATTGTTGATGCTTATGCGCGGCACTTCATCGAACATGGTGACTTTACCGGTAACACAGATCTTTTTATTCAAGAGATAAGTTTCCGGGTCGTAGCTGAAATTCACGCTTTTGTCCTGCCAGACCGTTGCATAGAACTCCTGATCCGGATTCGGGGTGTCAAAGTTCAAATAGATCGCTTTGGCTTTTACCGTTGTGCGCGATGCTACCACTGTTCCGCAGACCGTAACGGTCTTACCAACGTGATATTTGGCTTGTACGGAATTGAACATGCCATTTGGCAAGGGAGCAGGGATCGGAGCCGTTTCACCTGCCTTATCCTCGTCTTTTTCATACCATGCCTTATAGTCCGCCATTACCTCGATCCTATTCTCGAGCTCATCCTCCAATGAAGGAAAGAAATCGATCCCTGTAAGTTTCTCAACGCTGTCGACCGGCACTGCGTAACTGATCACCGGGTATTCCAATTTCTCATTCTTCATAACGAATGCGATCGCCTTTGGATCCTTCCCGTCCAGATCCACGATCACTTTCCAGAATAGCTCAGGGATGCTGACCTCATTCTTTCGATCTGCTTTCTGCATTGTAGGAAGTCCATCGCGAAGAACGGGGCCGGTTGCGATGAATACGCGTCGTTTGGTGTGGTAGACATAACGGCGCCCCCAGTCCTCCAGTTCGGCCCATTTGCCACGATTGAAGTCGGCAAGTTGTGGTGAGATATTGCTATAGTAGTACGTTCCGAGCAAAGCATCGTAGGTCCAACGCATATCCGCACTGGGAACCATGTGACCGCGATCATAGCCGCTATACCAATAATCCGCCGTTACTGCGGTGCCTGTCTTCACCAATGGATCCGGTAAGAAGGAGTCAATACGCGCTAAGTTTCCTTTGATCAGGTCGGGCGCAGCTATGTGTACGGTCCATTTCGGTTGTTCGTGCTTCTCGCTGTATACCAACATGTGTCCAGGGTGTACGATCAATTCATCGCCTTCTTCCAATTTGGGCAAACCCCATTTCTGTAGGTCTCGACGGATGATCGCAAGCTTCACCGAGTCCAAGCGTGCAACCATTTTTTCCTGTTGAAGGGTGAACGCAGAATTTTGTTCCTCCAATTTTTTCAGTTGAACTTCGAGGTCGGTCTGGGCAGTTGTTGGCAACACTAAAAAGGCGGCCAAGAGCAATAGGATGTAGGTGATCGGTTTCATGGAAGGTGGGAAGGTAGGGGAACACCATGGGATATTGGAATGGAATGTGGAATTTTCAATATACATGCGATGCAAATTGGTCTACTGCAAGAGCCCTGCCAGATCGCCCAAGGCCTCGTCAAGAAGATCGCTCCCTGAATGTTGAGGTGTTAACGGTTGGTCAGCAGTAGTGCCTAGTGCGGTGGTCAGGTCGATACTGTTCTGTTGTTGCACGATATACCGACCCGTTCCTGCGTGAAGTCTTCCCAAATATTCTTGTTCCTCTTGTCCGGGTGTAGGTACGATCAACGCACTGCGGCCAAGTGCAGCAAGGTCCATCAAGGTGGTGTAGCCGCTGCGCGATACGATCATCTCGGAATCCGACATGGCCCGCGCTAGCTTGGAACCTTGCATATGGCCGATCATTGTAATATTCTTGATCTGTTTTTGATCCAGTTCATCCGGTAGGCCAAGGACCACTAAATGTTCGCCCTTGATCCCTTGCATTTGCTCCAAAAGAATGTTCTCCAATAGTGAGCGCTGAGGTTCTGGACCACTGATCACTGCAACGATCCTGTATTTAGCTCCTGTGCTTTCGGAAGGGCTGTTCCGTATCGGTGCCATTCTGCTTAGAATCCCTATGTAGCGCGAATTTCCGGGCAGTTCAGCGCCATGCGAAAGTTCACCCGCGAGTCCAGGAGATCGTTGTTCGTCCATGATCCAACACCGATCGAACCGAGCAATGTTCCGCAGATTGACCTTGCGCAACACGCTTTGCGCGAATGGCGTGAACGGAAATACTTGATGCGTGATCAACAAGCTGGGCAGTGCATTTGAACGGATCCCGAAGCGTTGATCACTGATCACGGCATCCAATCGTAATTTTGCTCGCATTCCTTCGAATAACGCACGTTCTGTCTGCATGCTGCGCAGCATGGCAGGGAACTGTTTCGCCATGCTCCACAACTGATTCCCACTTTCGGAATAGCGAACGGTGATCCCTGGAATGCGAACATATTCCAACGATGGGAATTCAGCAGAAAGAACGGCTAAGGGTCCTTTGTCGGCACCCAGGATCGGAATAGCACCGAAGCGAAGCAATCGTTCGATCAATGGAACGCAGCGCGTGGCATGTCCAAGACCCCAATCGAGGGGTGCTACGAGAATGCGCTTGCCGTTGAGCATAGTGCAAAGGAAAGTGGATCACCTCGGACTATCGCTCTGCGCTCTAAATTCGCGGCCAGTATATGGGCAAGAACAAGATATCCAGATTCGAAGAGAACCTCACCTATGATCACGTTGTTCAGCCTTCTTACACCGAGCTGGCAAAAAATGGGCTTCCCGCTGAAGGGGAAATGGAATGCAGAAATGTTCCATCGGGATGCACCACTTGTGTTGGAGTTGGGTTGTGGTGGTGGTGAATACACCGTTGGTCTCGCCCAACTGCAACCCGAGAAGAACTATGTTGGCGTGGATATCAAGGGTGCGCGATTGTGGCGAGGTGCTAAACATGCCCAAGAAGCAGGTCTTAAGAATGTCGCTTTTCTGCGAACCCACGTGGATCATTTGATCCGTTGTTTCGGCACCCATGAAGCAAGCGAAATATGGTTGACCTTCAGCGATCCTCAGATCGGTAAGGCCCGCAAACGATTGACGAGTCCGCTATTCTTAGCGCGCTACAAGGAAGTGTTAAAGCCCGGAGGTCTTATTCATATGAAGACGGATAGTCCTGAGCTTTATGAGTACACTATGGAGCAGATCGCGGAATTCCATTTGCCGGTGTACGAACAAAGCACGAACGTTTATTCAGACCTTGTTCTGCGTTCATCTCCTCAAGAGCAGGCTGTTATGAATATCCGTACCTACTATGAAAAGCGTTGGCTTTCAGAAGGGAAGAACATTCATTATGTGCGGTTCGGGATCGAGGGGTTCAAGTAATTCGTGATCATGCCTAAACGCACCATTCAGAACAATGCGGTACAAGAGCGTGATTTCTTTGCCGATGTAATGGACGTTGTGCGACAGGTCCCCAAGGGCCGCGTTACGAGTTATGGTGCCATTGCCAAATACCTTGGTGCCGCACGTAGCAGCAGAATGGTAGGGTTCTGTATGAACAAAGCACACCACGTAGAACCTCCAGTACCTGCGCATCGCGTAGTGAATAGGAATGGCATGCTCACCGGAAAACACCACTTCGCAACAGAAACCCTCATGGAAGAGTTGTTGGCTGAAGAGGGTGTGATGGTAAAGAAGGATACCATACTCGGTTTTCCGGACCGTTTCTGGGATCCTGCAATTGAACTTCGTTTATGATCTAGTACATTGCTGACTCTAAGCATTAGGCATGAAAGTAGTTCTAGAGCACGACGATGATTTTGCAACCATCGAAGTCTATCCCGATCAAAAATTGGCACGGCTTACATGGAAGTCACATGTGAGTAGTGAGCATTATCGGTCTCTGCTTATGTGCTTATTGGATGTTGTTTCAGAACAGGACATCAAACTTTGGTTAAGCGACGGGCGGAAAATGGGGCCCATCCTTCAAGCGGATCAGGTCTGGACCATGCAGGAATTCACGCCGGATCTTATAGCCGTTGGGTTAGAGCGAATTGCGATCGTGAGCAGCTTGGATGCGATGAATGTTATCGCGGTGGATAAGATGGTGAACGCTACACCGAAAGAAGCTACGTATAGCATCAATTTCTTCGAGGATCCGGCCATTGCGCAGTTATGGTTGATGGAAAGTAATGGTGCAGGTCCTTCAAGGGCCAAGAATGGCCTTGTCTGATAGGGACTATCAGATGGACCGCCAGACCACTAGTGCCATTTAGATCTTCAAATGCACCCGAGAATGCGAAGCCATTCTTGATGAAGGCGCACCGAAAAGATCATTGCATGGTCATCGCGGCGGAACTGATCATTCGGAGATGTGTTGGTCGAAAAGAGCGAGTAGATCGAGGGGGCTGAATGTCTAAATGGTATAACTTTGTGGCCCCATGCCGATCACCGAAGACGCTATTCTAGCGGCACTTAGTCAAATTATTGAACCCGACCTCAAGAAGGATATCGTGGAACTGGACCTTGTTCGCGAGGTAACTGTCGACGAGAACACTGTTCATGTGAGCGTAGAAGTGAGCAATCCCGCGTTGCATAGCCGCAAACGCATGGAAGAAGCGGTCGTATTCAACCTGAAGAAGGAACTAGGAAAAGGAGTTGATGTCAAAGTGACCGTTTCGCCCTTGTCCGGTGATCGCGGCAATTTGCGCAAAGTGCTACCTCATGTTAAGCATATCATTGCCGTTGCCAGCGGAAAGGGTGGTGTTGGAAAAAGCACGATCACCGCAAACCTTGCGGTTGGTCTAGCACAACGCGGGTTGAAGGTTGGTCTGGTGGATGCGGATATTCACGGACCGAGTATGCCGATCATGTTCGATGTGGTGAATGAACGACCGCAAACAGTGGAGAAGGACGGCAAGCATTTGATCATTCCGGTTGAGAGCCATGGCGTGAAACTGTTGAGCATTGGTTTTTTTGCGGCACCTGATCAAGCCATAGCTTGGCGCGGGCCAATGGCCAGTAAAGCATTGGAGCAACTATTCAAGGATGCCGATTGGGGCGAGCTTGACCTGCTTTTGGTCGATCTGCCACCGGGAACAGGTGATATCCATTTATCTCTCGTGCAGGCCGTGCCGTTGACGGGTGCGATCATAGTAAGTACACCGCAACCAGTCGCGTTAGCTGATGCTCGGAAGGGTGTTGGGTTATTCCGAATGCCTAGCGTTAATGTTCCCGTGCTTGGTATTGTGGAGAACATGGCGTGGTTCACTCCAGCGGAATTGCCCAATAACAAATACTACATTTTCGGTAAAGGCGGAGCTCGTGCGTTGGCCGGCGAATTGAATGTGCCATTCTTGGGCGAAGTACCCTTGGTACAAAGCATCCGTGAAGCCGGGGATGTGGGAAGGCCCGCAGTATTGCAACCAAATACCGTTAGCGCTGTAGCGTTCAATGATCTATGCAACGCATTCCAGGAACGAATGGCGAAAGTTGAACAAGAACCAAAACCAGCTCCAATGCAACAACCGGCATGACCGTTCTAGACAGATACCAGATCGAATCATCGGAGGTGTGCGTTCGCGAAGCACTTGACGAAATACGCCCATTTCTTGAGGCCGATGGTGGTAACATAACTTTGGAAGAGGTAACGCAGGACGGCATTGCCATGGTGCGCTTGCATGGTGCCTGCTGCAATTGCAGTATGTCGGCAATGACATTGAAAGCGGGTGTTGAAGAGGCAATTAAAAAGTCAGCTCCCGAGGTCAGATCGGTGCAAGCCGTGAACGCAGAGCTGGTCGCTTGAGTGATGAGGATGCCTTAATTCAGCTGGACGCTGGATCATTTGATCTCTTCTCCCCTCGTACCTTTGTGCCACTTTAATGGATACTCCTGTTATTACGCGCTCCGTCGAAGAACGTAGCAATGTGGTCATCCTCTTTGCAGGGGATAGCGGCGATGGCATTCAGCTTACTGGTGCCCAGTTCACGGAAAGCAACGCTTTGTTCGGTAACGATGTAAGCACTTTCCCCAATTTTCCAGCTGAGATACGTGCACCACAAGGAACTCTTGCCGGTGTAAGTGGTTATCAACTGCACTTCGGCAGCGTGGAGCTTTTCACCCCGGGTGATCAGAGTGATGTGCTTGTGGTAATGAACTCCGCCGCACTGAAAGCGAATCTCGGTAAGCTTAAGAAAGGCGGTGTTATCATCGCGAATACAGATGGGTTCGATAAAAAGAACCTGCGCTTGGCAGGGTACCCGGATGATGCGGAGCCGCTTACGGATGGGTCGCTCCAGAACTACCTCGTGCATACGGTCGACGTAACCAAGATGACGCGCAATGCGCTGGCCGACACGTCTCTTGGTATGAAAGAGAAGGATCGCTGCAAGAATATGTTCGTTCTCGGTTTCATCCATTGGATGTATAGCCGTGAATTGGGACATACCGAAGCGTTCCTCAACAAGAAGTTCGCTAAGAAACCGGATATTCTTGCGGCGAATCTGAAAGTGCTTCTCACCGGATACAACTACGGTGATACCAGCGAGACATTCACCACACGCTACGAGGTGAAACCCGCGCCGATGCCTTCTGGCAACTACCGGAACATTACTGGTAATCAAGGAACTGCAATTGGCCTAACTGCCGCCGCACAGAAGGCCGGGCTTGATCTGTTCTACGGATCATACCCGATCACACCGGCGAGTGATATCCTCCATGAACTTTCACGCCACAAGCATTTTGGTGTACGGACATTTCAGGCCGAGGATGAGATCGCAGCGATCTGTTCCGCGATCGGTGCTAGTTACGGTGGAGCGATAGGTGCCACGGCGAGTAGCGGTCCGGGTATCGCATTGAAGACCGAAGCCATGGGCCTTGCGTTCATGTTGGAGCTTCCATTGGTGATCGTGAATGTGCAACGGGGTGGCCCAAGCACCGGGTTACCCACCAAGACCGAACAAGCGGACCTGTGGCAAGCCGTTTTTGGCAGGAATGGCGAAGCACCCATTCCGGTCGTTGCCGCAAGCAGTCCCACGGATTGTTTCGAAATGGTCTACGAAGCTGTGCGCATTGCAGTTGAGCACATGACACCCGTGATCTTCTTGAGCGATGGTTATATCGCGAACGGTGCCGAACCGTGGAAATTCCCGCAAGCAAATGAGCTGAAGGCCATCAAACCTCCATTCGCGAAGCCACGAACGAACGGTACCGTCAATGAACCATTCCTGCCCTATGAACGGGACAAGAAAGGTGTGCGACCATGGGCCATCCCAGGCATGAAGGGACTGCAACACCGCATAGGAGGTATTGAGAAAGAGAATGGGACAGGTAACATCAGTTACGATCCAGCCAACCATGAACTAATGGTAAAGTTGCGTGCTGAAAAAGTGCATCGCATTGTGGAGGACGTGCCTCCATTGGATCTTTCAAGTGGTGCCGAAAGCGGTGACCTGTTGATCTTGGGCTGGGGAAGTACGTATGGTGCGATCCGGACCGCCGTGAACGAATTGACGGATGAAGGATATAGCGTTGGTCATTTGCACTTGCGTTATTTATTCCCATTCAGAAAAGAATTAGGTAATATCCTTAAGAAGTATAAGACCGTGTTGATGCCCGAAATGAACAGTGGTCAATTGCGCCAAATGATACGGGCCGAATACTTGATCGATGCCAAAGGATTGAACAAGATCCAAGGAATGCCATTTACATCAGCAGAGATACACAACGCTGCATTAGACCTTTTGAAAGCATGACCATAGCAAGTGATGTCGTTCTGGACAATGCCGCGCCAAGCGCAGGTTATGCAAGTGATCAGGAAGTGCGCTGGTGCCCCGGGTGCGGTGACTACAGCATTCTGAAACAAGTGGAGACGGTGCTGAAGGATCAAGGAAAAGCGAAAGAGGATATTGTGTTCATCAGCGGTATCGGGTGCAGTTCGCGCTTTCCGTATTACTTGGATACGTATGGAATGCACAGCATCCACGGCCGTGCACCAGCCATTGTAAGCGGGCTGCGCGGTGTACGTCCGGATCTGAGCGTATGGATGATCACCGGAGATGGTGATTCACTGAGCATCGGTGGTAACCATTTGATCCACATGTTGCGTCGAAATGTTGATGTGAACGTTCTGCTCTTCAATAACGAGATCTACGGGTTGACCAAAGGACAGTACTCACCTACTTCACCTGAGGGTGCAGTAACACGTAGCACACCTATGGGTAGTACGGATCATCCATTCAACCCATTGGCATTGTGTAAGGGTGCCGATGCCACGTTCATTGCGCGCAGTATGGATCGCGACCCGAAGCATTTACGTGAGATGTTGGTGCGTGCAGAGGCACATCGTGGTACCAGTTTGTTGGAGATCTACCAGAACTGCAACGTTTTCAATGATGGTGCATTCGAAGTGTTCACCGAGAAAAAGTCGAAGCCCGATAACACTATTTTCGTAGAACACGGTAAGCCGCTGATCTTTGCTGGTGGTACTAAAGGCATTAAGCTCGATGGTATGACACCCATTGCAGTTGATCTTTCGAACGGCGCATCCGCCGCCGACCTGTGGGTCCATGACGAACGCGATGGTTACAAGGCCAGTATACTCGTTCGCATTTTCGAGGATCCAAGAAAGGAGGGAGCTTTACCACGTCCGTTCGGTGTGTTCTACGTGAACGATCGCGCAACCAACGAGACAAAGCTCAATGCACAATTAGCCTTGGCAAAAGAGAAGAAGGGTGTAGGCGATCTCGATGCGTTGTTGCGTGGTGAGCACATGTGGAGTATCAAGTGATCAAGGTGTTCGTAGATGACGAACTGATAAGTTCATCATCTGTACATTTTGCATGAATACGATCCGCCATTCAACTTTCCGGGATATATTTCAACATGTTCTTCAGCTCGTGCAAAGCCTTTTCTACGCATCCTTAGCTGCTCACTTTGCTAATTTTACATGCTTCAATGTACCGTTCGGCAATAACTGGAATGAAACGGAGACTGCACTTTCCGAAATATGTGTTGTTGTTCACGCTTGTCGCGTCAGGGCCGGTTTTCGGACAGTCCTTCGATCTTTAACAATTTGAACAGGTCTTCCGGCCAAGGCTAAGATTTGATGGTCGATGGCTGCCACGGACGGGAGTGAACACCCCACACACCCGATTGGAGGATCGATCAGGAGCAGCAACTTTAACGTTCCCGATCGCGCGGACATTCAATGCAAATGTGCAACTGGATCTTACTTCGGATAGTTGGAAGGAGCTGCTTTTGAGTGGTGTCCGTGTGCGCGCTTCGCAAGTGATGGGTAGCCTGAAATACGGGTATCGCGAAATTTCCATTACCGATAATACCGTTGGTCTGCAACCGGACCCTCGGTCATTGCACACGGCATCTGCGGGGTTGCTGGGGATCAGTCTCACGAAGAAGTTCCGCATTCTGTTCTGGAATGTGAACGTGAACATCAGCGAAGAGAATGAAACGCTGAACGACCCTGCGATCCGTTTCAGTGGGTTGATCGGAAAAATGAAGGTGAAAGGGTTGCACCGTCAATTCTACTACGGTCTTGTGCTGGTCCATAGCGATGGACTGACCTTGCCATTGCCATTCATTGGTGGGCAAACGAGGTTGGCAAAAAAGCTGTACTTCAATTATACGTTGCCAGTACAGATCGCCATTCTCTATAGACCGAATGCAGGTACACTATTTCAAGCAGGCGTTGGTGTGGATGCATGGCGCAGCGGCGTATCCAGTGCTCCGTATGTACAGGACCAACGAACTAATTTGAATTATCAAGCGGTTCGTGGCTTTATCAATGGAAGGACGAAGTTGAACAGAACGTTCGTACTGCGCGGTGAAGTGGGGTATGCGTTCCATGATCTGCGCTGGACCGTTCCTCAGGGCGAAGTTGTACGGACCACTATCGAACCCGGTATTACCGCAACAATTGGACTCAACATCCTCTTCGGACAGAGTGTAGTGGAGCAGATCTTGAACGACGTGCTTCACTGATCAGTTCTTCAATTCCAGCGGGATCTCACACACCGGGATCGGATCCATTTTGTGCAGATTGGCGCGGTGACGTTTTTTATAAATGTCCATAACGACGCGCTCGCGCTCGCTAAGTTCTGATAGGTCGCTGTTACCGCTTTCCACGTGTTCCATAGCCAACTCCAGCTCCGGGTAACTCGCACCGATCTGATCCGCATCCGTACGGTCATCACCGAATAAACCGTCTGTTGGCGCCGCTTTTTGCACACTTTCAACGATACCCAATGCGCGTGCTACTGTATAGATCTCTGTCTTGTTCAGGTCGGCAATTGGACTAAGGTCCACACCGCCATCGCCGTATTTGGTAAAGAACCCAACACCGAAGTCTTCTACTTTGTTTCCTGTGCCTGCGACGAGATATCCGTGTAGGCCCGCCAAGTAGTACAAGGTGGTCATACGTAACCGCGCACGCGTATTGGCCAAGGCGAGTTGAACAGCATCATCGTTCTCCGACTTAGGTAACGCTAGCGCAATTGTGTCGAAGGTTGGTGTGAGATCCACGATCTGCGAGCTTACCAAGGGAAACTGTTTTTTTAAAGCTACAATATGCTCTTGGCCACGTGAAACTTGTGATGCCGCTTGATGGATCGGCATTTCCACACATAGAACAGGGAACCCGGTCCGTGCGCACAGCGCACTGGTAACAGCGCTATCAATACCACCGCTGATCCCGATCACGAATCCTTTTTGGTGAGCGTTGGTACAATATTCCTTCAGCCAACCAACGATATGGGCTATTACCTTTTGGGTTTCCATCGGTACAAAAATGCGAAGCCCCGTTCAATTACGTTTGAACGGGGCTTCATTACTATGTTCCAAGCTTAGAAGTAAACACCAAGCGATAGCTCGAAATAATCAGCGTATGTTTTGGCCTTATACAAGAGCGTAGTATCATCCGTATTGAAGGTGCCTTTCTTGAACAATGTAGTGAACGAACTGTGGTACGCAATACCGATCAACATGCTGGTACTACCAGAGAAGTTATACTCCGCACCTCCGCCTATCTGGAACCCGAGTTTTACGGGATTCACCTCGTCCTTTACATCGTCTTCATCAACGGTTGCGGTAGTTGAAACATTATTGGTAGTGGTTACGGTCTCAATATCCTGTTTGGCGCGGAGGTTAACGCCAGCGTCGAAACCAAGTTGACCGAAATAACGCATGTAGCCGATCTCATTGGTCATTAATTTAAGGGCCAATGGGATCTCGATATAACGGAGACGGGTTTTTTGAATACTTCTAACCGATGTAACAACACTGCTAGAGTCTACTTCATATGATGTCTCCGTCTTTCCACCAATGTTCAACAACGTCAGACCCGTAGCAAACCGATAATTTCCGTTCGCACCGAATGGGAACTCAGCCATCAGGCCGAAGCTGTAGCCGATCAAGCTACCATCGCTTTCCAATCCTTTGGTATCCGTGCGGATCCAAGCCATGTTGGGCGATACTTTTATGCCCAAGCGCACGCTGTTATCGCTTTGTGCGTTAAGGGTTGTTGCGCCGATCAATGTCACGGCGAGAATGGCGAATGCCTTCTTCATAGTTTTGGGGTCGTTTTACGAATGGACAAAGGTAACGTGTTGCGCGCAAGATCGAACAAGCTGGGTTTGCTCCTCGTTTCGTACTCCCTTATCGGTATATGGACGAGCTGTACCGAAAATGGTCACAGGACAGTGGACCCTATTGCTTTGGAACAAAACCTGACCATAGGGCGGTTGGACCAACGGCTTTTCAATGCACCTTTGGAAAGTCTGCCGAGTGTGAACGCAGGTCTATCTGCGGAATATGGAACGTTCTATCGGATCTACATCGAAGATATCCTGCAAGGTGCTGCGTTGAACGACCCGCGTTTGCCGATGGTCCTTGCCGATTTTATCAGTGATCCCGATTGGAGTGCAGCGCAACAAGCGGTGGATAGTGTACTTGGTGACCTAGAGCCTCAGCGCCTACAATTCCAGGATGCATTCGGAAGGTTGAAAACCTTGTTCCCTGATAGCCTTACACCAAGGGTGATCGCATTCAATTCGGGTTTCAACTTTGGCATTTTTCCGACGGATAGTGTTCTCGGCGTGGGAGTGGAATGGTTCATTGGCAGCAATAGCCCTGTGATCGGTCTGCTGGCTCCTGACGCATTTCCACAGTTCATGAAAGACCGGATGGTGCCTGAAATGTTAGTGCCAAGTGCCTTGAAAGGGTGGTTGTTGGTACACTACACAAAAGACATAAGAGGGGAGGACCTATTGACCAATTTAGTGGAGACCGGAAAGGTGATGGCGATCCTCGATGTACTGCTTCCGTATACCCACCCTGACCTCAAATTCGCATTCACTAAAGAACAACTCGCATGGTGCGAAGCAAATGAATTCGAGATCTGGAAGAACTTGGTGAGCGATGAAAAACTCTTCAGTAAGCAAGCCGATGACATCGGTAGAATGTTGAATGATGGTCCGTTCACGAACGGTCTACCGCGTGAAAGCCCAGGACATATCGGTGAATGGATCGGCTATCGGATGGTTACGGCTTACCTCAGTGAGAATCCGGATGTGTCGTTCGCGCAATTGATCGCCATCGAAGATCCAAAAGTGATCCTTAAGGCCTATAAACCGAAGTAGGAAAAGAAGACTCAAGTTACACCAGTGGGCAGTTTGCAATGGCAGTTAGCAGTTCCTTCGTTTTCGCATTGCCAGAATGTGTGCTTCGGGTAGTAAGTGACAATTCCCAAGTCAAGTCGCAATTAGCCATGTAGGCGCTAAATTCAAAATTCTTCATTCTTCATTCTAAATTCTACATTCTCTTTACTGAGCCCGAACTTTGCCACCCATGAAAAGATCCGAGATCAAACTTTCCGTACAACTCGACGAGAACAACGTGCCCGAACGCATCGATTGGGAAGCCGAGGACAATGGCGAAAAAAGCCAGAGCAAAGCAGTGCTCCTATCCCTTTGGGACGATAAGGAGAAGAACACCTTGCGCATCGATCTCTGGACCAAGGAAATGTCCGTTGAGGAAATGAAAGCGTTCTTCCACCAGAACATTCTCACCATGGCGGATACGTTCGAACGTGCGACCAACGAAAGCAAAATGGCGGAACAAATGCGCGACTTCGGAGCGTATTTCGCGGAGCATATGTTGCCGGAGTTGAAGGCTTAGGTCAGTTGGCAGTTATCAGTAGGCAGTGGGCAATTTGCAAACTGCTAGTGCCCACTGCTCTTGCTGACTGCCCACTGCTCTTGCTGACTGCAAACTGAAAACTGCCAACTTGCTACTCCGTAGCCCCCCAGCCCTTATTCACTTCTTCAATAAATCCCAATAATTCGTCCCGGCCCACTGACTTTTCTGAACTGGTCTCGAAGATGGTCGGCAGGGTTTCCCAGGACTTCTTCAATTCGCGTTTGAGCTTGGCTACGTTTGCCTGAACCTGTGGCTGACCGAGCTTATCGGTTTTCGTGAAAACGATTGCGAACGGGATCTCCGTTTCTCCTAACCACTGTATCATTTCAAGGTCGTTCTTCTGCGGTTCAAGTCTGCTGTCGACGAGAACGAACGTGCATTGTAGATTCTCTCTGCGGCGCAGGTAATTGCGGATCATGCTTTCCCAAGCGCTGCGTTCTGTCTTGCTCACTTTCGCAAAGCCGTAGCCGGGTAGGTCCGCGAGCATCCATTGGCGATCGCTTTTCAGCGTGCCGTCCACTCTGAAGTGTTCTACATTCCGCGTGCGGCCCGGAGTGTTACTTACTCGTGCTAATTTGTTGATATGGCAGAGCATGTTGATCAACGAGCTCTTCCCAACATTGCTTCTTCCAATGAACGCATACTCCGGCAATGTGGCTTTGGGCCAATGCTCCGGAGCACGACCGCTGCCCAAATGTTCTGCGACCAAGGCTTTCATTTCAATGGACTGACAGTGAATACCGATAAGGTTGTTATATGACCCAGATCGATCACACCAACGTCTTGGCCAGCCACGTTTCCAAGATGGCGTTGAATTGATCTGGATGCTCCATCATGGCTGCATGTCCGCATTCATCGATCCAGTGCAATTCGCTATGCGGGATCAACGTATGGAATTCTTCAGCTACATCAGGTGGGGTTATCGTATCGTTCTTTCCCCAGATCAACAACACGGGCATCTTCAATTTCGGGATCTCCGTAGCCATGTTGTGCCGTATCGCGCTTTTGGCCAAGGATAGGATCCGGATCAACTTGCTCCGATCATTTACGGTTTCATAGCATTCGTCTACCAAAGCGTCCGTTGCATGCTTCGGATCGTAAAAGGTCACGGCTACTTTTTTGCGAATGAATTCCTTGTCCTCTCTTCTAGGAAAACCTCCGCCGAACGCATTTTCGTATAGACCGGAACTGCCTGTGAGTACCAAGCTCCGTACGCGCTCCGCGTGTCGACTACAATACACCAAGGCGACATGCCCACCTAGCGAATTGCCGATCAAATTCACCTGTTTGAAACCCTTATGCTGAATGAACCGGTCCAGGAATTTTGCCAGATTGTCCACGTTCGTACTCAACATCGGCAGCGTGTACAACGGCAATATGGGTACGATCACTTTGTAGTTCGGTGTGAAGTGATCGAATAATGGTTTGAAGTTGCTCAACGCTCCGAAAAGCCCGTGCAGCAAGATCAAAGGCTGACCTTCGCCCGCTTCCAAGTACTGGAATTCACCCTCCTTTATTAACGTACGATCGTTCGACATGCTTACTATGCGGTCCGTCCAAAGGTATGCCGATGGTTGGTTCATGGAAAGGGGGACCCTCAGAGTATTACTAGATCATTGTTGAAGAAGGTGCCCATCCAAGGAGAACAGCTGAAAGGTGATCCTTCATTGATCATGAGCGGTCTGTGGTTCTCGAACTTCATTTTCCGTTCGCGATCCGTGCGACTTAGCTGTCTAATGGCGACTTACTTTCTCCTTCCCGGATCCTTCAGGATCATCTTCTATCGGCCAAAACCATCAAACCCGGATCCCGCTTGATCATCCGGCCGAATATCATCCGCTATCAACAGAAAGCGGTTGATCGATCCTGCTCTGGCTTTGTAGTGTTATTGCCTTGATCCCAGACTTTTAGCAATCCATTGGTGATCAGCTCCGAGTCATATTCTGAACCTTTGATTGTTCATATGCCCCACTTTGACCCACGGGTTTGAATGCACTAATTCCAGCCTTTTCGCGGGTTGTTGCAACATTTGTTATGTTTGACCGTTGACAAGTTATCAACGATTGAACAAAAAAGTGGGTTATAGTGGAACAGAGTGGGTCAATTACCCTACTTTCGCCACGTTTTCGAGCTAACGCTTTGCATGTTGAACCTCCTCGGTGAATACGATCTGAAACTGGACGCCAAAGGCCGTCTTACGCTCCCGTCCGGGTTGCGCAAGCAGCTCGATGGTGAGATCCAGAAAGGATTCGTGATCAATCGTGATGTGTTCAAGCCGTGCTTGGTGCTCTACCCCATGGTCGAATGGGAGCATACACAGACCACGATGCGACGATTGAATCGTTTCGTGGCCAAGAACGTCGAGTTCGTTAGGCGCTTCATGAATGGAGCAACGCCAATTGAACTGGACGCGAGTGATCGCTTGCTCCTGCCGAAACACCTTCTCGCCCACGCCGGAATCGGCAAAGGGCTACGGATGGTGGGCATGATGGACCGTGTGGAGATATGGAGTACCGACACGCATGTAAAAATGTTGCGCGAAAAAGTGGATCTCACCGCGCTTGCCGAGGATGTCATGGGCAGCCTAGGCAACGCAGATGAAGAGTGAGTACCACGAGCCCGTTCTTTTACAAGCTTGTATTGAAGGATTGAATATCCAGCCGGATGGCACCTATGTCGATGTTACGTTCGGCGGTGGTGGGCACAGCAGAGCCATCCTTGAAAAGCTCGGACCGCACGGTAGGCTGATCGCCTTTGATCGCGATCGTGATGCTTGGGCGAATGCCGCTATACTGCGTGAGAAGTATGATGGCGAGAATAAGCCGCACTTCACATTGGTTCAGGCGGATTATCGTTGGATCAGGAATCATCTCCGCTACCTCCACGCCATTCCGGTCGATGGAATTCTCGCAGATCTAGGAGTCAGCAGTCACCAATTCGATACCGGGGACCGTGGATTCAGCTTTCGGTTCGATGGACCATTGGATATGCGGATGGATCATCGCAATTCCCGGGATGCTGCACAACTCTTACGCGACCTGGATGTGAATGCGCTCACGGATGTATTACGCAAATACGGTGAGGTCCAGCATGCACACCGTGTGGCACATCAACTGGTCGATGCGAATAGATCCCGACGGATCCGCACCACGTTCCAGTTGGTGGAAGCGTTGAGGCCGGTGACTCCCCGTGGTAAGGAGAGTAGCTTTTTGGCGCAAGTGTTCCAAGCGCTTCGGATCGCAGTCAATGATGAACTCGCTTCGCTCGAACTGTTCCTGCAACAGACCGCAGAGGTGATGGCTCCAGGAGGAAAACTCGTGATCATGAGCTACCACAGCCTCGAAGATCGACTGGTAAAGAATTACATGCGAAGCGGAGATCTCGCTGGCCATGAGAACAAGGACATCTACGGAAACAGAACACGCCCCTTCGATCCTACAAGTAACAAAGCAATACAACCGAGCGATAGCGAAGTAGCAATGAACCCAAGGGCCCGCAGTGCCCGCTTACGAATAGCAGTACGCAGTGAACAAGTTGAAAAATAAGAAAGCAGAGAAGGAAGCGAACGGCTCTTCAGATGCGCCCGCCAGTAAGGCGCGGATGCCGCGTGCCTTTTTGAATGTGTTGAATGGAACGTTCCTCACACGTGAGAATGTGTTGGGCAATATGCCCTTCATACTATTCTGCTCAGCGTTGATGATCACCTACATCGGTTATGGTTATCACACGGAACGTATCGTTCGCAACCTCAGCTCCACGGATAGTGAGCTAAAAGAACTGCGCAGTGAATACATCACCGTGCGTGCCAAACTGGAGACCGATGAACAACAAAGTAAAGTAGCCGATCGGATCGCCGTGCTTGGCTTGAAGGAAAGTGTTGTGCCACCTGTGAAGATCGACGTGGAGAAGAAGGAAATGGATCATACCAGAACACCATGACGGATACGACCAAACAGTTGCGCGCTCGGGCCAACATGGTCTATATCGTAATGGTGCTATTCGCACTGGCGATCTCTGTTCGGCTCTTCACCATTCAACTTGTTGAAGGCGAAGAATGGCGTGCAAAGGCTGAGCATGTTGCGACCACCTACCGCACCGTTCAACCGGATCGCGGACATATCTACAGTGAAGATGGGCGGTTGTTAGCGACCAGTGTTCCGGAGTATGACGTGCGCATGGACATGATCCCTGACGGGCTCAGCGAGGAGATGTTCAGTTCCAAAGTGGATTCGCTCGCCATTCGGTTGTCACAACTTTTTGGTGACCGTACCGCTGTTGAATACAAGCGTGACCTTGTTGATGCACGCAAACGGAAAGAGCGTTACCATTTAGTTAAGCGTCGTGCGGATCATGCGCAAGTGCAACAACTCCGTGAATTCCCGATCTTCAACTTAGGAAGATATCGCGGTGGATTGGTGACCGAGAAACGAACGGTGAGGGTGCATCCGTTCGGACGATTAGGAGAACGTACTGTCGGCTACATGCTTCGGGATAGTACCACGATCGGGTTGGAGAATGGATATGATCAGTATTTGAAAGGGGTTACCGGCCGTAGGTTGGAACGTCGCTTGACCGGTGGTGTCTGGATGCCGATCGATGATGGTGAAGGTGTTGATCCGGTCGAGGGTTCTGACATACATACTACGATCGACATCAACCTACAGGATGTCGCGGATGATGCCTTGGAACAACAGCTCTTGAAACATGGTGCCGTTTACGGTTGCGTGATCGTGATGGAAGTTGCCACCGGATACATAAAGGCCGCCAGCAACTTGATGCTGTATAAGGACAGCACCTATTCCGAGGCTCAGAATTTTGCTGTGGGTGAAAGCACAGAGCCCGGTTCCACATTTAAACTAGCATCACTAATGGTGGGTCTGGAGGATGGACTGATCGCGTCAACGGATACGGTAGATACACAAAAAGGAGCGGTGCGATTCAGGGACCGCATCATGCGTGATTCACACGAAGGAGGTTATGGAAAGATCACCGTGCAACGCGCATTCGAACTCTCCTCGAATACCGGTATCAGCGTGGCTGTGAACCGGGCTTATGAGAAGGATCCGAAGCGTTTCGTTGATGGTCTGCGACGTATGGGTCTGGATCTTCCGACCGGGGTACTGGTGCCCGGAGAACCGAGACCCACCATGCGTAACCCTGGTGAGAAAGGATGGAGTGGCGTTAGTCTTCCTTGGATGAGCATAGGCTATGAAGTGTCGCTAACACCCTTGCAGACACTGACTTTCTACAATGCTGTCGCGAATAATGGGCGGATGATGAAACCCCGTTTCGTGAGCCATATAACGCGCAACGGAAAAGTGACCAGCACCTTCGAGCCGCAAGTGATCAACGAAAGGATAGCATCCGATAAGACCCTTGACATCGTTCAAGGAATGTTACAAGGTGTTGTGGATAGTGGCACTGCCACCAACCTACGCGCAGCGCATTTTGCGATCGCAGGTAAAACGGGTACCGCGCAGATCGCACGCAATGGTAGCTACAAGCAACACGGGGTCAGCTATCAAGCATCGTTCGTTGGCTATTTCCCGGCAGATGCACCCAAGTACAGCTGTATCGTTGTGGTGAATGGACCCACGATGAGCGGTTACTATGGGAACGTTGTGGCCGGACCGATATTCAAAGAGATCGCCGATAAGATCTACAGCAATCGACTGGAGTTACAACAAGGCGTTCATCTTGCTAAGGCCAAGGGGCCATCAAGTCCTATTTCGTTGAGCGGGAACAGCGCTGATCTACGCACCGCAATGGAAGCATTGAAGGTTCCGATGGTCTTTGATACCGAAAGCGAATGGGTTACGACCCAAGCAGGAGATTCCAGTGTAACGCTCGTATCCCGCGGAATTCCAACAGGTGCGATGGATCTGGTTCCGAATGTATTGGGAATGGGATTGAAGGATGCGATCTACATCCTGGAGAATCGGGGCCTGCGTGTACGCTTCGAAGGAAGTGGTATGGTGAAGCGTCAATCACTTCCTCCAGGTACGAAGGCTACCAGTGGTTCAATGATCGTGATCGAACTGACATGAAACTGCTGAAGGACATACTCTATCGTGTGCGCATTGAGCAAGTGGTCGGCTCAACGAATACCGCTATTGAGAAATTGGCTTTCGACAGCCGTGAAGTGATCGCCTTTGCCGCGTTCATTGCCATAAAAGGTACGCAGGTCGATGGTCATGCATTCATCGAAAAAGCGATCGAAAACGGAGCGAATACGATCGTGTGCGAGACGTTACCTGCCGAGCTGAAGGAGAGTGTTACGTACGTACGTGTAGAGCATGCCGAAGAAGCACTCGGCATCATGGCTTCGAATTTCTACGATCATCCGTCGGGTAAACTGAAGTTGATCGGGATCACAGGTACCAATGGAAAGACCAGTATTGCAACGCTGTTGTTCCGTTTGTATCGGACCTTGGGTCATAAGTGTGGGTTGATCAGCACGGTTGAAACACGCATTGGACAGCGAACGATCCCAAGTACGCACACCACACCGGATGCGATCCGCTTGAACGAGTTGCTCGCCGAAATGGTAAGCGAACGCATAGCGTTCTGTTTCATGGAAGTGAGTTCGCACAGTGTGGTGCAGGAACGTATTGCCGGATTGAAGTTCGCGGCCGGGTTGTTCACCAATATCACGCATGATCATTTGGACTACCACGGTACGTTCGATGCGTACATCAAAGCTAAGAAGCGCTTCTTCGATCAGTTGCCATCAACTGCATTCGCAATAGTGAATGCGGACGATAAGAACAGTTCTGTGATGGTGCAGAATACAAAGGCAGAGAAGCGATCGTATGCAGTACACAACATAGCCGATCATCGCGGTCGCATCATAGAGAACCAACTGACCGGTCTGCATTTGAACATAGACGGACATGATGTGTACGCTCGGTTGATCGGTGAATTCAATGCGAGTAATCTGGTTGCTGTGTATGCCGTAGCCCTCCTCTTAGGCGAGGCACCCTTGAACGTGTTGACAGCACTCAGCGACCTGGAGCCACCGCGCGGAAGATTCCAGTTGGTACGTAGTACAAGCGGTATCATCGGTATTGTGGATTACGCGCATACGCCCGATGCCTTGAAGAACGTATTGGAAACCGTGAATGCCGTTTGCGGTGAAACCGAACAAGTGATCACTGTGATAGGATGTGGCGGTGATCGTGATCGTACGAAACGCCCGATCATGGCGCAGATCGCCACGTTGAACAGTAGCCATGTAGTGCTCACCAGTGATAACCCGCGCAGCGAGGACCCAATGGCGATCCTCAACGAAATGCGTGAAGGTGTGGCTGCGAATGATCAAGCAAGAGTATGGACCAACCCTGATCGTCGGGAAGCAATTCGCCAAGCAGTTGGAATGGCGAAAGCAGGTGATGTTGTATTGGTCGCGGGTAAAGGACACGAGACCTATCAAGAAGTAAATGGCGTCAAGCATCCGTTCGATGATGTCGCGGTATTAAAGGAAACCCTTGAACTACTGCACAAATAATGTTGTATCACTTGTTCCATTGGCTTGGTAATGATGTCCCTGGATCAGGGGTGTTCAATTACATCTCGTTCCGTGCAGCAATGGCCGTATTCGTGTCATTGCTGATCTCGCTATGGTGGGGTCAAGGCATCATCAATCTACTGCGCAAAATGCAGGTCGGGGAGACCGTACGCGACCTTGGTCTGGATGGGCAGATGCAGAAGCAAGGCACACCGACCATGGGTGGTCTCATCATTCTATCCGCGACGATCATCCCAACAGTATTGTTCGCGAAACTGGATAACATATACATTATCCTATTGCTCATAAGTACGGTATGGCTTGGTACCATCGGCTTTATCGATGATTACATCAAGGTCTTCAAGAAGGATAAGAAAGGCTTGGCGGGAAAATTCAAAGTAATTGGGCAGGTCGGGCTAGGCATCATCATCGGTGCTACGGTCTATTTCCATCCTTCGATCCGTACGCGCGTTGAAGTGCCGGAAGTTCTGGCACAACAATTCGCTCCTTCTGAACTGAGCGTTTTCGAGGAAGAGGATGGTACGGCGCATTACATGCTCGACCGCAAATCCCCGAATACAACGATCCCGTTCATAAAGGATAACGAGTTCAATTATTCCTCCATACTCGGTGTATTCGGACGCAATGCAAGACAATACACATGGATCGTATACATCCTCGCGGTGATCTTCATCATTACCGCAGTGAGTAATGGCGCGAACATTACCGATGGCATCGATGGACTGGCGACGGGTACATCCGCGATCATCGTGATGACACTCGGGATCCTGGCCTATGTGAGCGGTAACATCATCTTCTCACAATACCTGGATATCATGTATATACCCGGTTCGGGTGAACTGGCGGTATTCATTGGTGCGCTGCTTGGTGCGTGCATCGGATTCTTATGGTACAATGCCTATCCCGCGCAAGTGTTCATGGGTGATACAGGCAGTCTGGCACTTGGTGGCATCATAGCTACGCTAGCGATACTCGTGCGCAAGGAATTGTTGATCCCGGTACTCTGCGGGATCTTCTTGGTCGAGAACTTGAGCGTGATGGTGCAGGTGTCCTACTTCAAGTACACCCGCAAACGATTTGGCGAAGGAAGACGCATTTTCCTGATGTCGCCCTTGCATCATCACTTCCAGAAAAAAGGGATCCACGAAAGCAAGATCGTATCACGATTCTGGATCCTCGGTGTCTTGCTCGCAGTTATTTCCATCGTAACACTTAAGCTAAGATGAAGAAGCTGGTGGTACTTGGAGCTCAGGAAAGCGGCGTCGGGGCAGCACGGTTGGCCCAACAACAAGGTTTCGATGTTTTCGTCAGCGACGCAGGCGAGATCAAGCCGAAGTACCGCGACGAATTGAAAAGGAACGCGATCGCATTCGAGGAAGGAGGACATACGGAAGCACGCGTATTGGGTGCATCAACCATTGTGAAGAGTCCTGGCATTCCCGATACTGCCAAATCGGTCATCGCGGCGCGCAAGGAAAGTATTCCAGTGATCAGTGAGATCGAATTCGCTTACCGCTATTGCAACGGTACGATAATCGCGATCACGGGTAGTAATGGTAAGACCACAACGACCATGCTTACCAACGATATCCTGCAAAGAGCGGGATTGAACGTGGCCATGGGCGGCAATCTGGGTAACAGTTTCGCAGCGTTGGTAGCGGATGGAGACCATTCGCATTACGTCCTTGAGCTAAGCAGCTTCCAGTTGGATGGCATTATTGATTTCCGATCGCACATCGCCGTGTTGCTGAATATTACTCCGGATCATTTGGATCGGTACGCCTACAGAATGCAGTACTATGTGGAAAGCAAATTCCGCATTACGATGAACCAGATCGAGACGGATCATTTCATCCATTGTGCGGATGATCCCGAGTCTGCGGCTTGGTTATCAAAAAACGCTATCAAGGCGCAGCAGTGGCCTTTCTCAATTCAGCATTCCGTTCCCCAAGGAGCATTTCTCGTTAACGACCATATCCACATCAAAACAAACCAAACCACCTTCGAAATGTCAATGATCGAATTAGCGCTGAAAGGCAAACACAACGTGTATAATTCCATGGCTGCGGGTATCGCAGCGCGCGTACTCGAGATCCGAAGTGAGGTGATCAGGGAGAGCCTCAGCGATTTCCAGAACGTGGAGCATAGACTTGAGTATGTGTCAATGGTGCACGGGATCGAATTCATCAATGACTCTAAAGCGACCAACGTTAATTCAGCGTGGTACGCATTGGAGAGCATGACCAAACCAATTGTTTGGGTCGTTGGAGGGATAGACAAAGGCAATGATTATTCGTCACTGATGGAACTTGTCAAGGAACGTGTGAAAGCGATCGTGTGTTTGGGTACGGATAACGCGAAACTTCATGAGGTTTTCGGATCCATCGTTCCGGTCATGGTGGATACTGCGAGTGCTGAACAAGCAGTTCGCACAAGCTATGAACTAGCAGAAAGTGGCGATGTGGTTCTCCTGAGCCCATGCTGTTCAAGCTTCGATTTATTTGAGAATTACGAGGACCGCGGGCGCCAGTTCAAGTCCGCAGTGAAGGGGCTCTAGAACAGAACGATGATGGAAAAGAAACCCATTACTTCTTCGCTTCGAATGGTCGGCGGGCAATTGCTTGAAGCACGCCAAGCTGCCATTGAAGCTCAGGGACAAGGCCCACACCGCATGGAAATGGTGTTGTCCGTGGATGGTGTGATCTACATCAACGATTCGAAATCTACGTTCTTGGATGCGACCTTGGAAGCGCTCGGTAACATGGACCAACGCGTGGTGTGGATCACCGGTGCATGGAGCGACGAGATGGCCCAAAGCCAAGTGGTTGAGCTCATGCAGGAACATGTTAGTGCAGTAGTGCTCTTCGGTCCGGTAAAAGAAGTGCAAGGAAAAGAGGATGCTCAAGTGTTCCATGCGAAGGAATTACGTACTGCTGTTTTTCTAGCAAGAGAATTGGCAAAGGATGGAGAGGCCGTGCTTTTCAGCCCTGCTTGCCCGAGCGGAAATGGTTATGCGAATTACGAAGAGCGCGGCGCTGAATTCAAACGCGCAGTAAGGGATCTATAGTCAGCGGAACTGGATCAAGAATTGAGAACGAAAAACCATCCAACGAACTGAAAACCCTCTTAAATAAGCTTCAAGGAGATCGTGTGATCTGGATGACCGCTATGATATTGGCCGTTATCAGTTTGCTGGCGGTGTACAGTTCCATCAGCTCACTTGCCTTCAAAAGGGAAGGTGGTTCCACGTTGCATTTTCTAATGAAACATGGGATCATGTTAGTGACCGGTGGCGTGATCATGTATTACGCTTCCATGCTGAAGTACAGCATGTACTCGCGGCTTTCGCAATTAGCGATCAGCATCGTTGCAGGCTTGTTATTGCTTACGCTGTTGCTCGGTTCGAATATCAATGATGCCAGTCGGTGGATCACGATACCGATCATTAACCAAAGCTTCCAGACCAGTGATCTGGCTAAGGTGGTATTGATCGTTTACCTCGCTCGTGTCATCGGAAAACAACAGGATAAGGAATGGACGTTCCGCGATGTGCTGGTGAACCTGATGGTTCCCGTAGGAGTGATCTGTGGTTTGATACTTCCTGCAAATTTCTCGACGGCGGCGCTCTTGTTCCTTCTCTGCATGATCATCATGTTCATTGGCGAAGTACCGATCAAATGGTTGCTCGCTATCGTAGGCTTGGCTGTGGGTTCATTCGTTCTGTTGGTCATGGCGAACGAAGCCTTGGAGTTGGATGTTTTGCCGCGTGTAGAGACATGGACAAACCGTGTTTCCAATTTCGGAGGTGATGATCGCAACGCGAATTATCAAGTGGAGCATGCCAAGATCGCGATCGCTTCCGGTGGGCTGTTACCGAACGGACCAGGAAGTGGTAATTCCCGGAACTGGTTGCCACATCCTTATTCGGACATGATCTACGCATTCATCATTGAAGAGTACGGAAGTATCATCGGTGGATTGGGGTTGCTATTGCTGTATTTGATACTCCTCTTCCGAGCGGTCAAGATCGCCGGACGGTGCGATAAAAAATTCGGATCGCTCGTTGCAGTTGGACTCAGTCTGATGTTGGTGCTGCAAGCCATGATCAATATGGCCGTTGCTGTGGACCTTGTTCCGGTAACAGGTCAGCCGTTGCCTTTGGTGAGCATGGGAGGAACCAGCGTTTGGTTCACCTGCCTTGCCATTGGCATTGTTCTCAGTGTAAGCCGAAGTATAGACGATATTCAGATCATAAAAAAGGATGCAAAACCTCGGACAGCCGTCGCTTAAGGGAGACCTTAGGGTGATGATCTCCGGGGGTGGTACCGGCGGTCACATCTTCCCAGCCATCGCAATTGCAAATGCAGTGCGTGAGCGGGAAAGTGCTGCCCAATTCCTGTTCGTTGGTGCCGAAGGAAAAATGGAAATGGAGAAAGTTCCAGCGGCAGGGTTTAAGATCGAAGGCTTGCCGATCCGCGGTTTTCAACGTGGTTCAATTGCAAAGAATCTGTCGCTTCCATGGCGTTTGGTCCGGAGTATGATGAAGGCGCGTTCACTGGTGAGAACATTCAAGCCGGATGTTGCGGTGGGTGTTGGTGGTTATGCCAGTGGGCCGGTCCTCGCTGCGGCGCAACGTATGAATGTGCCGACGTTGATCCAGGAGCAGAACAGTTTCCCCGGCAAGACCAACATATACCTCTCCAAACGTGTGGATCGAATTTGCGTGGCATACGCAGGAATGGAAAAATACTTCCCGAAGGAAAAAGTGTTGTTGACCGGAAACCCGGTTCGACAAGAAGTGGTTCGTCTCACTGGTAAAAGGCTAAGGGGCATGGAACTATTCGGGTTGCAAGAAGGAAGACCGGTGCTCTTTATAACCGGCGGATCGCTTGGAGCACGCGGGGTGAATAAGGGCGTGGAAGCGGCCTTGCCTAAGTTCAAGGAAGCTGGTATCCAAGTGATCTGGCAAACAGGAACGCCCTATTTCGAACAAGCACGGAAGGCAGCCGCTGATCTTGGCTATGATGATTGTAAGGTCATGGAATTCGTTACCGGAATGGACTACGCATATGCTGTGGCAGACCTGGTCGTAGCTCGTGCCGGTGCGATAAGTGTAAGCGAATTGTGCCTAGTGCAAAAACCTGCGATCCTTGTGCCGTTACCAACCGCTGCGGAGGATCATCAAACGCATAACGCAAGGGCGCTGACCGATCGAGGAGCGGCTGTTCTGTTGAACGATGCGGATGCAGTGGAAGAACTTGGAAAGACCGTACTGGGTCTAATGAACGATACCGAAGCATTGGAGAAGTTGCGAATTGCGATCGCCAGCATGGGCACGCGCAATGCCGCCGAAGCGATAGCAGTTGAAGTAATACGATTGGCACGCACCAAATGACCGAATTGAACGGATATAAATTCTTTTTCATCGGTGTCGGTGGCATCGGTATGTCAGGTCTTGCACGCTATTTCCGTAGGCGAGGTGCGGAAGTGGCTGGTTACGACCGTACCCCAAGTGAAATGACCAACGAGTTGATGCGCGAAGGCGTTTCCGTACAATTCAATGAAGACCCACGTTCCATTCCGGAGGAATATGCGAACGCTCCAGCGAACGAGATCCTTGTTGTGCGTACACCAGCCGTTCCTGCGGATTCGCGGTTGTTGAAGTATTGGCAGGACCGTGGTGCCAAGATCATGAAACGCGCCGAAGTGTTGGGATTGGTAACGGCGGAACGAAGAACTGTTGCTGTGGCGGGAACGCACGGAAAAACAACGGTCAGTACCATGTTGGCCCACTTGCTCACCGTCGGCAAGGTGAAATGCAATGCATTTCTCGGCGGAATAGCCGCCAACTACGGGACGAACGTTCTACTGAACGATGATGCGATAGTGAACGTCGTTGAAGCGGATGAATATGATCGCAGCTTTCTGAAGCTCTGTCCAAGTGAGTCGATCATCACGGCAATGGATCCAGATCACATGGATATCTACGGTACGCCGAAGGCCATGTTCGATGCCTACACCGAATTCGCGATCCTTTGTGATGGTCCATTGTTGGTGCATGAAAGCATTGCTGACCATTTCAAGGAGCGTTCCAATGTGATCACCTATGCGCTTACAGGCTCCGGGTCCCCGCGTGTTGAGAACCTCCGCATAGTGGGTGGCAAGTATGTTTTCGACCTTTTCGCGGAAGGCCGAATGATCAAGGACCTTGAACTGGGTATGGCAGGCAAGCACAATGTGGAGAATGCGATCGCGGCTTCCACTGTAGCACTCCGCCTGGGAGTTTCTCCTGACCATTTACAACAAGGGCTGGCATCATTCCGAGGTGTGGCACGTCGTTTCCAAACACGTGTTTCGAATGAAAAGGTCGTTTATATCGACGACTATGCCCATCACCCTAAGGAACTGGATGCATGCATAGCCAGTGTTCGTGAGCTCTATCCGGGTAAGCGTATCACCGGGATCTTTCAACCTCACCTTTTTACACGCACACGGGACAATGTTGAGGATTTCGGTAAGAGCCTAGCGCAATTGGATGAACTCCTGTTGCTCGATATCTACCCTGCTCGGGAAGAGCCCATCCCAGGAGTTACTTCCGATTGGTTGTTGAAACATGTTCCGATGGACGTGAAAGAATGCATCAAGAAAGAATCACTTTTGAAGGAAATTGATTCACGCCATGTGGAGGTCGTGCTGACCATGGGCGCCGGTGACATCGACAGTTTGGTGGCCCCGCTCGAACGTCAGCTCAATCAACGCTACCCATGAACAAGCTCAGGAAAATAGTTCGGCCACTTATGATCGTGCTCAGCGCGATCAGCGTGGTGGTCATGCTCGGCTTCGTGGAACGGACCTCCGATGGTACCCTTATTTCGGACCTGAAGATCACCGTGATCGGCGATGAAGGCGTTCATTTCATTGATGATGTCGGTGTTCGGCGCCAAGTATTGGATCAAGGTATCGCGGTACTTGGTTCGCCGATCGGTGAATTGGATCTGCCGATCATTGAAGAACGACTGCGCGGCCTACCCTGTGTTTCGCAAGCAGAAGCACATCATACCATGGATGGCACGTTGCACGTAATGGTAAAGCAACGGGCACCTGTGGTACGTGTATTCAATGCTGACGGTACCAGTTTCTATATCGATCAGGAAGGGATCACCATGCCGATCGATCCGAATTATACCGCGCGTGTGCTCGTTGTCACCGGTGCGTTGAACGAACCCGGTGCAACGGATGGTGTCCGATCCGTATTCGCTACGGACAGTATCGTGGATCGATTCCGTTCCGATGATATCCATCGACTGGCCATGTTCATTCGTCAGGACGCTTTGTGGAACGCTCTTATTGATCAGGTTGTTGTAAAGAATGATGGTGAATTCGAGCTGATACCAAAGATCGGTGCACAGCGTATCCTCTTAGGCGATGGTTCCGAATTGGAACAACGATTCGCCAAACTCAAGATCTTCTACGAAAAAGGAATTCCGAAAGCCGATTGGAGACGTTACGACAGGATCGACCTGCGTTTCGCTGACCAGGTCGTCTGTACTAAACGCACTACACCCTAACCGTTCCAACGACCCTAAACACCCGCATTAGAAATGGATCAAGAAAATCAGAAGCTTAACGAGCACCTTGATATCGTAGCCGGCCTCGATATCGGTACCACAAAGATCGCCTGCATCGTGGGGCGAAAGAATGAACAAGGCAAGATCGAGATCCTCGGGATGGGGAAAGCGAAATCAGACGGGGTGAGCCGTGGTGTTGTGGCAAATATCCAAAAGACGGTGGAGAGCATAACAGCTGCAGTGAAAATGGCCGAGGATAGCGCTGGTGTCGAGATCACCACCGTGAATGTGGGTATTGCCGGACAGCATATCCGTAGCATGCAGCACCGCGGTATGAAGATGCGTGAGAGCAACGATGAAGAGATCACGCAGAATGATATCGACCTGTTGATCGATGAGACCTATCGTTTGGTAATGCCGCCGGGTGAGGAGATCATTCACGTGTTGCCGCAAGAATATATCGTGGATAACGAGCAAGGGATCCGTGACCCGATCGGTATGTCCGGAATTCGCATGGAAGCCAACTTCCACATCATCAGTGGCCAGGTGACCGCTGCGCGTAACATCAATAAATGCGTACACCGAGCTGGTCTGCATGTTACCGAATTGATCCTGGAACCACTGGCAAGTGCGGATGCTGTGCTAAGCCAAGAGGAGAAGGAAGCTGGTGTGGTGCTTGTTGATATCGGTGGTGGTACAACGGATATCGCGATCTTCTTCGACAATATCATTCGTCACACGGCGGTAATTCCATTCGGTGGTAACGTGGTAACGGAAGACATCCGCCAAGGTTGCGGGATCATGCGGGATCAGGCTGAATTATTGAAAACGAAATTCGGATCCGCTCTTGCAGCAGAGAATAAGGAGAACGAAGTTGTATGCATTCCCGGTCTGCGCGGTCGCGAACCCAAGGAGATCAGCTTGCGCACGTTGGCTGAAGTGATCCAAAGCCGCATGGAAGAGATCATGGAACATGTGTATTTCGAGATCAAGAACAGTGGCTTGGAAAAACAACTGATCGCTGGTGTGGTGTTGACCGGTGGTGGTGCACAATTGAAGCATTTGAAACAGCTCGTTGAGTACATGACCGGCATGTCCACACGCATCGGATACCCGAATGAGCACATTGCGAAAAGTGCGGTTGAAGATGTTACAAGCCCCTTGCATGCAACTGGTGTAGGCCTTGTTATGAAAGGCTTTGATTATCTGGAGCGCCGTCGCCCACATGCGGCCGATGCGCGTAACCCAATGCGCAGATCCGCTAGCACCGTTAAAGAACATTCCGAACCAGGTAGGATCGGTTCATTCTTTAAGTCAGTCCTTTCAGGTGCAAGTGAATTGCTCAAGGACGACGAGAACTGACCTACTGAAAGACCCGCAATTACACTCCAAAAAAATCCCCCAGAAGTCATGAAATTCGATCTTCCAAAAGAACTAGGCTCCATTATCAAGGTGATCGGTGTGGGCGGTGGTGGCAGCAATGCCGTTAACCACATGTACACGCAAGGAATTGCCGGCGTGGACTTCATCATTTGTAACACGGATCGCCAGGCGCTTGATATAAGCCCAGTGCCGGTGAAACTCCAACTCGGTGTGAACCTCACCGAAGGGCTCGGCGCTGGTGCAGTACCTGAACGTGGTCGCGATGCGGTCGGAGAGAATATCGACGAGATCAAAGAACTCCTCGGCAAGCGTACGAAGATGGTCTTCATCACAGCGGGTATGGGTGGTGGTACCGGAACCGGTGCAGCTCCCGTTATCGCTGAGATCGCTCGCGAAATGGGCATCCTTACCGTTGGTATCGTTACAAGTCCTTTTCAATGGGAAGGTCGCCGACGCAAGCAACAAGCCGCGATCGGTATCGAAGAAATGCGCAATGCCGTTGATACCTTATTGGTGATCAACAATGATCGGTTGCGGGATCTTTTCGGGAATTTATCACTGGATAATGCCTTCGAGCATGCCGACAACGTACTAACGACCGGTGCAAGGGGTATCGCCGAGATCATTACCATGACAGGTAAGGTCAACGTTGACTTCGAGGACGTACGGACCGTGATGACCCGAAGCGGTGTAGCCATCATGGGTATGGCCGAAGCCGAAGGTGAGGACCGTGCTGTGCGCGCAGCCCATGAAGCATTGGCATCACCACTATTGAACGATAACAATATCGAAGGAGCCAAATTCGTATTGCTGAACATTACGCACGGTACGAACCCGGTGCAGATGGATGAGATCAGTGAGATCACTGAGCACATTCAAGAAGCCGCTGGTAGTAGTGCCGATGTGATCTGGGGATATTGCAAGGATGAAAGCCTTGGTGAGAAAGTGCGCATCACCATTATTGCAACCGGCTTTCCAACACATCCAATTACAGGAGCCATTGCTACTGAACAGAACACCCGTACCGTGATCCCATTGGATGCGGATCGCCCGACCATGATCACGCAACCGATCGTCAATCCTGTGCAATCAAATGCAACCGTGGTCCCGGAAGAAAAGTTGGATCGTTCACCTAGTACCAAGGTAACGGAGGAGCCTTACCTCAAGCAAGTAGAACCGGTATCGGAGCCAACGCCAATTGCACAGAGCAAGATCGAATTCATCATCGATCAACCACCTGTGCACACCAACAAACCTGTTGAAGCGAAAAAGGAGCCAGCACCCGATACGGAAAAAAAGATGCACAACTTATACGGCGATACCGTGAAGAACGGATCCGTAACGGAAACGCCGGTGCCACGAACCGAAGTGCAGGAGGCGCGTCTGTCCCACGATGAACATCAGAACCGCGTAGAACAACGTGTTGCACATGTTCGCGAATTGAACATGCGCTTGCGCACGCCGAACGGGTTGACCGATCTGGAGCGTGAGCCGGCCTATAAGCGCAAGAACATTCAGTTGAACGATGCCAAGCCGAGCACCGATTCCAATGTGAGCAGGTACACGCTTAACGAGGAGATCGATGAAAATGGCGAACGTCGTGTAGAACTGAAGAAGAACAACAACTACTTGCACGACAACGTCGATTGATCGATCGTGGCAAGAACGCGCAAACTAAAAATGGGACTGAAGGAAAGGATCGATGCTGACATCAAAGCAGCCATGCTTGCCCGTGAAAGGGACAAGTTGAATGCTTTGCGCGCAATAAAAAGTGCGATACTGCTCGAACTTACAAAAGGAGGGAGTAGTGAGGAACTGGATGAAGCGGTCGGTATGAAGATCCTACAGAAACTTCATAAGCAACGGTTGGAGAGTGCGGCGATCTATATCGAACAGGATCGAAAGGATCTTGCCGCCGAAGAGGAAGTGCAAGCGAAGGTGATAGAAGCCTATTTGCCGCAACAGATGAGCCAGGAGGAAGTGGCTGATGTTGTGCGTGAAGTGATTGCTTCGACAGGTGCGAAAAGTATGGCGGATATGGGCCGAGTAATGGGTGAAACGAATAAAAGATTGGCCGGTAAGGCTGATGGAAGCGCTATTGCGGCGCTCGTAAAAGAACTGCTCAGCGGGGGCTGAGCAGGGTTAGGTTAGGGTTGAATGAAAAGGCGTGTCCAAACCGGGCGCGCCTTTTCGCTTTATACCATTTCGTCTTATGAATCGACTAAAGTTGTGTAGCAATTTTTTGATCAGGCGATCAAGAAAATCTTTTCATATCCAAAGCTATGGAACTATTTTATTGAGAAGCATGGTCGGAAAAGAGCGAGCAAATTGGTCGAGACTGTATGACGAAATGGTATTATGTGTCCCGTCCTAGAATAGGTTGACACAATTCCGCTATACAATGGAAGACTCAATTAGCCATAGGACAAGACGAAACCAACTTGATCATTTCGACTACATTCACCAAGCAAACAGCATAATTTTCTTCCTCATGAATAGCATGACCTACGCTTGGTTCTTTGTGATATGTGCCTCCATTAGTGTGAATGTTGCACCACAGGATCCGCTTATACCATCGGATAAATATGGTGAAGAAGATAGTAAGCATACAACGTTCTGGAGAAACAATGGACAGATCATCGGCTCTGAGCAACTTGCTCAGGCTCCGTTGGTTTTCGATAGTACAGGAAGACAGATATTGACGAGTTCAATGTCAAGAACCAAAGAAGGTTTCATAGTTGACCTTGATGCATTGTCTGATGGGGCGTATGTGATCACCTTCAACGGCGCATTTGGTGCAAAAGCACTCGTGTTGCATTGATCAAGCCATGAGAATTATTCTCTTGTTTTTTGCTTTGGTGATAGTAGTTGCTGCTAAGTCTCAGGATCTATGGGCACCAGCTGGGCATCCAGGTAGTTGTGCATACATTCAGAGGTTGTATGCCGACACGGCGAATGATGCGCTTTATGCAGGCGGGGAATGTACATTCAACGGAACGAACAATGACAATGCGTTGTATAAATACCAAGATGGTGCTTGGTCAACTATTGGGATCTTTGACCAGTCTATTCGATCTATAGTGAATTACCATGACACGATCATCGTCAGTGGGGGTTTTAGCACGATCAATGGTCAGCCACATGAGTCCTGCGTGTATTTGTATGATGGGGAATGGTATGACTACGGTGCGTTCGTTGGTTCGCCGTTTCACCTAAAGATATTAGAAGATGATCTCTACTTGGTTGGCGGATTCATTTATATCAATGATGGTGACACCGCTAAGGGAGTGGCGAAGCGTGTTGGTAACCATTGGGAAGCCGTGGGTAGGTTGCAAGACGTACTACCAAACAATAGCCCGATGGTTATGGATATTGCCATCTTCAATGATGAGATCTATATCTGTGGAAATATTAGCTCCACTACAACTTCAAGTGATTTTTTCAAACTCGAAGGCGATGCATGGGTACCTGCAGCGAGTACTGGATTGTACGGTTCGTTTGCGGTGGGCAATGCCTTGGAGGTGTACCAGAATGAGCTTTATATAGCAGGTGGTATACACATTAGCGAGGGTAACATAGGCGAAGGTGTTTTGAAGTATGATGGGGTAGGGAGTTTGCAACCCGTAGGCACCGGACTACAGGATATGGACAACGGGCAAGCGCTGTATGTAGTTGCAGAGGATATGGAGGTACATGATGGAAAACTTTTCGTTGGTGGGGTGTTTTGGCATGCAGGCAATGTGCCCGCATGGCGCATGGCGACTTGGGATGGAAATAAATGGTGCGGGCTAGGCGGCGAGATCGAAGGTCGCGTAGAGACCATTGCATTCTACCATGACACACTTTTCTATGGTTCGCAAAGCAACCCCAACGTGGATGGGGTTTTTACCAACCATATGGCTCGTTACTTGGGTAGTACGTACGCCGATACATGCAGCCTACCCGTGGGTGTGCCCACGGAGTTTACAGTACAAGAACAACTGGTCATTTGGCAAGGAGGTGGCGCTGGCACCTTACAGATCAGCGGATTCAAGAAAGGCGATGTGCTTTACATTCATGATGCACTTGGCCGCCAGGTACTATCATTGAGCATGATGGAGAATGAGCACTATGTAACGCCTCCTCTGGTGGGTGGTTCATATATCGCTTCAAGGGTTGGCAAAAATGGTCGAACGAATTCGACCCGGTTCGTTGTGTTCTGATCCGTTCATGAACCACAGGTAGTTCCGGAACCACTATAAAAGCGAAAGGCCCGCTTTCGCGGGCCTAACGTGCGTTACCAAAACGCGCTTACTTCTTCTTGGCCGCTTTTCTTTTCGCTGCCTTTCTAGGAGCTTTGCGAGCTGCTGGCTTAGCTGCCTTTTTAGGGGCTGCTTTCTTAGCCGCTTTCTTAGCTGCCTTTTTAGCTGCCTTTTTTGGGGCTGCTTTTTTAGCTGCTTTTTTAGCTGCCTTTTTTGGGGCTGCTTTTTTCGCTGCCTTCTTTGCTGCCTTTTTAGGGGCTGCTTTCGTCGCTGCTTTCTTTGCTTTCTTAGCCATTGTTTTGGAGTGTTTCCCCAAACGTATGGCAGTGAAGTTATCAGTGAGCAAATCAATGCATCCATATTCCAACGCTGCAATGTTGATATCGCCCATCAACATGATCGAATTGATTCGTTGGATTCATTTGCGATTGAAGAAAACCCTTGCTGTTCCTAGTGTTCTATTACAAGCTTGAATCCAACACCATGCACATTAACGATGTTTACTTTCTCATCCGTTTTCAGGTACTTTCTTAATCGACTGATGAAAACATCAAGTGAACGTCCAAGAAAATAGGTGTCATCACCCCATACCATATTCAACACGAGTTCACGCGGAAGTACTTGTTCCTGATGCATGCACAACAACCGAAGAACATCGGCTTCTTTCTTTGTCAGTTTCCGTTCCTCGGTCGGGTGGGTCAGCGTCAGATTCCGAAAGTCGAAGGTGTATTCACCGAGTTCGAAATGTTCGCGATCGCGCGTTTCCGATCCGGTGCCGGATGTTCTACGCAGTATGGCTTCAATACGAAGTACCAGTTCTTCATGACTGAATGGTTTCGTTAGATAATCATCGCCGCCTGCTTTGAATCCTGCTATGCGATCCTCGGTCTGGCTCTTCGCCGAGAGAAATACGATCGGTACTTCGGCATTTATCAAACGTATGTCCTCCGCAAGACTGAATCCATCCTTATGGGGCAGCATCACATCCAGAACACAAAGGTCATAAACGTGCTCATTGAAATGTTTAAGACCATCCTTCCCGTCTCTGCTGAGATGGACGGTATAGCCCTTACGTTTCAATGAGTCCTGGATCACGAAGCCAAGGTTCTGATCATCCTCTACTAGTAAAATGGTCTCTTTTCTATCGGTCATGTTCATGCTGTTGGAGTGCGTTCTAGTTGCTCCTGCTTGGCGAGCGGAAGCGTCAATGTAAATACGCTGCCACGTCCCAATTCACTTTGGACAGTGACCTTGCCACAATGTTCCTTAGCGATCTGTTTCACGTAGTGCAGGCCAAGCCCGAATCCTTTTACGTTGTGCACATTGCCGGTATGCACACGATAGAATCGTTCAAAAATGGTATCCAGTTCAGCCTTTGCTATGCCAATGCCTTGGTCATGTATGCTCACACTTACGTTGCCGTTCGCGCTGTTCAACCGGATCTCTATCGTAGCATTATCCGGTCCGTACTTCAACGCATTGTCAAGCAGGTTCGCAACGGCATTGGTCAAGTGTATTTTGTCACCAATGACAATGTGAGGACCATCATTCGCTATCAGCTCAACATGCACGTTGCGTTCTTTGGCTGGGAGCCGGAACAGATCCAGTAGGTCGTTGCCGATCATGTCCAGATCCACACGCTCGTGTTTGATCTTCAGATTACCCTTTTCCAATGTTGAAAGCTGAAGGACCCGTTCCACTTGAATGCGAAGACGTTCATTTTCACTGCCAATGATCCGCGCATATTCCCGTAAGCGATCCGGTTCATTGATGATATTCGGGTCGCTGATCACTTCACTGCTCAATGCGATCGTACTAATAGGCGTCTTTAGTTCATGCGTCATGTTACCGATGAAGTCATTCTTCATCTCACTCAACTTGCGTTGTTTCAAGATCACCCAGACGCTATACGCGAAAAAACTGAATACGATCAACGTTACGATCGCTGGAAAGATCCAGGTCCAACGGCTGGTGTCCTCTTTCCAATAACTGACCTCGCGGTTCGGAAAGAACACACCGAAATAATGACCGTCCTTGTCCAGCTTCAATAACTCAGAATGCGGCACTGTATCCGTATTGACGCTATCCACGGAAACATAGTTGCCATATACAATGCTGTCCGTAAAACAATCGTAAACGCCATATTCGAAATCCTCCTGGATGTTACGACGGCTGAACTCTTTCCGCAACATGGCTTCTAAGAGGTATGGATGTACGGTGTCGTTGATGGTAACGGCGAAATAATTAGGTCGCACTTGTTTTACCGCATCGTATAGATCGGTCGGGTCCTGTGTAATGGATAGGATCTGTTCCGTAACATCGGTAAGCGCCATCACTACCCGATCATTGAACTGTTTTTCCAATTGCGACGCTTGTTCCTGGTTCAATGCCGCCTGTTCCTGTTGGTTCAATGCTGCGACCTGTAGCCAAAGGAGCTGTGTCACGATAACGCCGATCACGCTCAACGTAGCCAATAACATCAACGTTCCTATGGCTTTTCGACCCATGCTCCTATGCTACTTCCGTTAGTGCAATGTTACACAGACGATAATACGTTCCGGTCGGTATTAACATCGGTTTTACTTTCGCACCTGGTTACACCTGCCATCCCGCAACCGCATTTCCGTGACACAACGCTCCTTCCATTTCGCAATTGCCGGTATAGTGCTGGTCACCATAGCGGGGGCCGGATTGGATGTTATGGAGGTGGATGCTGCCCAATACGCTGGTATGTCCCGCGACATGCTTGCAAGTGATAATTGGACGAAATTGTATTTCAGAGGGCATGATTATCTGGACAAACCACCTTTGTTGTTCTGGCTTTCGGCACTGTCCTTCAAGTTATTTGGAATAAGCAATTGGAGCTACAAATTGCCGAGCATTCTTTTTGCTTTTCTGGGTCTGGTCGCGACTTACCGCTTCACGTTGCTTTATTCGTCCCGAGAGGTCGCTCGAAGTGCTTCACTCATGTTCGGTGGTAGTGCGGCATTTCTCTTAATGACGAACGATGTGCGTTGCGATACCATATTGACCGGTTCCGTAATGACCGCGATCTGGGCTGGTGCAGCGTGGATCGAACAACGCCGATGGTGGCAATTGGGGTTGTGCGCCATGGCTATTGGTGCAGGTATGTTGGTCAAAGGACCAATGGGCATAATGGCGCCGTTGTTGGCGTTGATCGGACATATCGCATTCGCCAAAAGATGGGATGTATTCCGTGATGCCCGATGGTTGATCGGTATTCTCGTGATCGGAATTCTGCTTATCCCAATGTGTATCGGGTTATATGAACAGCACGGAATACAAGGACTGCGGTTCTATTTCTGGGAACAAAGCTTCGGAAGGATCACCGGCGAGAATCGTTGGAAAGATGATTCCAGTTACTTCTACTTTACACATGAAGTACTATGGCAAATGTTGCCTTGGACGATCTTTATTCTCGTCGGGATCCTGGCCTCGGTCAAGGAAGTGGTTGAACGGACTGCGCGCGAATACTTCACTATTTCGGGTATTGTACTTGTTTTCGTGGCGATCTCTTTGTCTCATTTCAAACTACCGCATTATTTGTACGTAATACTACCGTTGCTGGCGGTACTTGGTGCTAGGGCTTGGCATTCGGCCCGATCTGCTTGGCTCTTTCGAACACATGGAATAGTGGTGATCCTGGTCTGGAGCTTGACCGTCGTTCTGGCCGCATGGTCGTTTCCAAATGGGTCGGTTCCGTTCATTGCGTTGATGCTCATCCTAGTGGTAGTGGCAGTCCTGATCCTGCACAGAATGGCGGATCGATCCGGTCTGTTCCTTGCCACATTCTGGATCATGATGGGTATCGGTATCACCGTCAATGGTCATGTTTATCCACAAATACTACACTACCAAGCAAATGCACAAGCTGGTAAGTGGGCCGCAGAGAACGGCTATGATCGAAACCATTTTTTTGGGATGCATCTGAGCGGGACCGCATTGGACCTTTATGCTGGGTTTCCAGTGAAATGGATCAGTAATGTTGGGGAGGCAAATGATGTTATTGGGCCCGGTGTTGCAGTGTATACGGATGTAATTCATCGCGAACAATTGATACAAGCAGGGTTCAGACCGAAGAGCGAAGTGGTCCTCCAGAATTATGAGGTGCAGCTCATGGGATTCGATATGATCGATCCTATAAAGCGGTATAAGGCCGTTGAGGCTCGGTTTATCCTGATCTATTGATCATTTGGCCTATTTGAATGGGTATCGGCGCGTTCCAGCCTTGTCATAGCTGGATCGATCTATGATACTGAACGGAGGCATTCGTCGAACATTTTTATTATTGAATCGATCAAAAACCGTAGTTTGACGACAAATTCCTAAATTGGGGCACTCGATCGAACTTCACATCTAAAGCATAGAACTATGGATCACGCTGGACTCATCAAGCACTGTTCAAGGGAATTCCTTTCACGAAAATTGAGGAATTTTCTCCTATTGGGAACTATCCTTTTGAGCAGTGTGGTATTTGCTCAAACCGGTTCGGAATGCAATGCATTCGCCGGTACTTTGACGGGGTTTAAACCTTCAGATTGTTTGTTGGATGGTGGAACCGCGATCGGCGGAATTCCGAATGGCGATGCAGTGGTGCCGAGTGGTTTTTCCAAGGTCTATCTGCTCACCACTAGTCCTGGAGCGATCATTCAACAGGTGCGTACGGTACCGATCTTTGATGTCACCGATGAAGCGACCTATACCATACATACGTTGGTCCATGATCCTGCTACGCTCGATCTCACTAGCATAGTTCAAGGCGTTACGTCGGTGAGTGCGATAAATGGTGTGTTGGTACAAGGTGGTGGTTCGATCTGCGCAGGTCTGGATCTTGTCGGTACGCAGATCATTGTGGCTAATCCAAGTACCGGTAGCATTTCTGCGGTCATGGACGAAGTGTGTATGGCTGATGGGTCGGCAACCGTAGCCGCATCGCCAGCAAATGGCACCATCGTTCCTGAAGGATACAGCGTGTTGTATGTTCTTACTAACGGAGCAGCTCTTGTTATTGAAGATGCTTCCGCTACTCCGTCTTTCGAGGTGAATGTTGTTGGAACCTATACCATACATACGTTGGTCCATGATCCTGCAACATTGGATCTTGATCTCATTGTATTTGGAAGCTCCATACTGAATGACGTCAATGGCCTTTTATTCCAAGGCGGAGGTGCAATTTGTGGTGTCCTCGATGTTGCTGGCGCTCTGGTGAACGTTGTGGAGTGCAGTACGGAATGCTCTGCTTATGCCGGAACACTTTCGGGTTTCAAACCAACGGATTGCTTGCAGGAAGGAGGTACGGCGATCGGTGGAATTTCAAATGGTGATAAGGTGGTTCCCGCGGGATATGAAGTGGTCTACGTGCTGACCAGCGCCCCCGGAGCGATCATTGAGCAGATCCGGAACGTTCCGATCTTCGATGTATTGGAAGAGGCTGTGTACACCGTGCATACATTGGTGTATGACCCGGCTACGCTTGATCTTGGTTCAGTACAATTCGGAGTTACCAGTGCAGTGGATATCAGCGGACTGTTGATCGAAGGCGGCGGCTCCATTTGTGCTTCGTTGGATCTGGTAGGTACAACGATCCAAGTCGAGAATCCGGAATCGGGCGGCCTCACAGCAGTTGAAGCACAGGTTTGCATTGTTACTGGTTCCGCAACTATTAGCGCCACTCCGAGCGGTGGGCTTTATGTGCCCAATGGGTACACCGTATTGTATGTTCTTTCGCAAGGTCCCGAACTGATCATCCTGGAAACTAGTAGTGAGCCGATGTTCATGGTCACGGAACTGGGAGACTTCACGATCCATACGCTTGTCTATGATCCAGCGACATTGCCTTTGGGTGGGATTGTTTTTGGAACCACAACGGTTTTGGATGTGAACGGTATGCTCCTACAAGGCGGCGGCGGGATATGTGCCGTACTTGACGTTGCTGGTGCGCCGATCGAAGTGATCGAATGCAATGTTCCTTGTCTCACGGATGCCGGTTCATTGAGCATTGGTTCGTTCGAGACCTGTTTAGTGGATGGACAGGCCACGGTCACGGCGTTCGTTGAGGATGCGCCAACAGTACCTGCTGGTTATGAAGTGATCTACGTACTTACTTCGGGTACTGATCACATCCTTCAACAGGTGTCCAATGACCCTGATTTCTACGTTTCATTTGATGGTACGTTCACCGTGCATACGTTGGTATATGACCCTACTACGTTGGATCTGTCCGTCGTGAACTACGGTGTTACTACTGCCGCAGATGTCAATGCTCTTCTTATCCAAGGCGGCGGAAACATATGTGCGTCTCTTGACCTGGTTGGTGCATCAACGCTTGTCATTGATTGCAGCGTTGAGTGCTTTACCCAAGCCGGGTCGTTGACCGGTAATAAGACTCCGTGCCTATTGGATGGAATGGCAACGATCTCCGCCACACCGAATGGTGATGCAGTGGAGCCGTCAGGTTACGCAACGATCTATGTGCTCACGAACGGTACAGGACAGATCATCCAACAAACTTCTATAACTCCAAGTTTTGCCATATCCAATACTGGTCTGTACGCAATTCATACGCTGGTGTATGATGCCGGTACGTTGGATCTAGGCGTTGTGGTGTTCGGAACTACACCTGCGAGTGCGATCCACGGTTTGTTGTTACAAGGAGGTGGAGATATCTGTGGTAGTTTGGATATTACCGGTGCATCATTCAGTATTGAGGAATGCACGACCGATTGCTTGGCTGATGCTGGAACGCTTACAGGAAACGCTGCACCATGCATTGAAGGTAGCCCTGTTCTTATTTCCGCGAATGCGAATGGTGATGCGGTAGAGCCAGTAGGTTATTCTACCCTCTATGTGCTGACCAGTGGCGGCGGTCTGGTGATCGAAGCAGTTAGTGCCGACCCATCTTTTGCCGTGGATGTGATAGGAGTTTACACCATCCACACCTTGGTCTATGATCCGAATACCCTCGACCTGACCATCATTGAATTCGGGGTGACCACGGCACCTGAGGTGAATGCCTTGTTGATCCAAGGTGATGGTGATATCTGTGCTGCGTTGGATGTGGACGGTGCATCATTCACGATCGAACCTTGTTCCACGGAATGCATCATTTCTGCTGGTACCATAACCGGGGTCAACAGCTTGGGTTGTTTGTCGGATGGCGCTTCCACGTTGATGGCTACGCCGAATGGAGATGCCATCGTACCTTCTGGTTTCGTACAGAATTATGTATTGGCATACGGCCCGGATCTAGTGATCATGCAGGTCGGTCCTGTTCCATCATTCGTGATCACTACGCCGGGTGTCTATTCCATGCATTCCATTGTGTACAACCCCGCAACGCTTGATCTATCGATCATCCAGTTGGGTGTTTCGACAGCAGCCGATGTAGTTGCATACATCCTGTTGAACGGAGGGAACATTTGTGCAGGGTTGGACCAGACCGGTGCCCAATATGCCATTGGTAATTGCTTGGAGCCGTGTTTAGCGAAGGTCCACCTCACCGCGAACGGGAGCGGTGGTTGTTTGGTGAATGGAGAGATCACACTTTCCGCTACACCGAATGCGAGTATGTTGGTTCCTCCTGGTTACACCGTGGCATATATCCTTGCAAGTGGTGAGAATGCAGTGATCGAGGAGATCAGTCCAACGGCGAGCTTTTCTGTTACCACACCGGGTGCATACTCGATCCACGGGTTGGTCTACGATCCACTGACTTTGGATCTTTCACTGATCACACCGGGAATGTCCACCATGGATGCCGTTCATATCCTGCTCACACAGAGTGATGAACCATTCTGCGCAGGTATAGATATTCCTGGAGTGCCTTTCACTGTGACCGATTGCGGAAATATTATCACACAACCTTCTACAGCGATCTGGCCTGTACCTGCTGTGGACCAATTGCATGTGCAGGTAAGTGAGAAGATAACGGGTAATAACGCCGAGGTCGAATTGACCATTCTTGACGCTATGGGTCATCAGGTCCTAAGTGAAAAAGTGAACGGCAACGCAACCGTTCCGTTGATCGTGAATGTGCACGCACTTACCAATGGTACGTATACGCTGCGCGTTCAAAGTGTGCATGGTGTTGAATCACAGCGTTTCGTTAAGATCGGTCTGAAGTAGTCCAACAGTTATTTTATAAGACCCGCAGTCTGCCGTCCCTCAGTAAATGCGTGGAGGCAGGTGCGGGTCTTTTTTGTTTTGGATCGGATCATTGAATGGTATTCCGGATCATGATCCATTCTCTTGACAATTCCATGACCGAAACGGCCTTAGAAGGCCATTCATGGGTTGTGTGCTCAACGTTCCGGTAGTTGCTTTGTACCCGGAAAAACAGCAACACATTTCATGAAGCTTTTTACGCTGTGCGCAGCCTCACTTCTTTCAATCGCGACTTTTGCTCAGACAACGGTCGTTGTTAACACGAATGCCGGGAATACCGCTCAGGAATTCTACAGCTTACAGAACGGGACCATCAGTAACCCAGCTCTGGCGCAGTGGGATCTGGCCTTCGAAACTTCCGGGATAACGGGGAGTATACTGGTCAATACGGCCAAAGGCATTCAGGTCTTTAAAGCACCTTACACGATTACTGAGTGGACAATGCTCGATACATCCGGACTCGCTGTATCCTGGACCCCGCAACAGAACAGTGAAACGAACTGGAGTTCGGGTGCACTCAATCAAGGCCTTACAAGCAACCCCTTCGATCTGGGATGGGGCATCTACAACATGGTATCTCATAACATTACCGGAGATAGTTTGTTCGTACTGAAGCTCGCCGATGGTTCGTGGAAGAAGTTGCGCATTGATGGTTACGCTTCAACGACCAACGCGTTCACGTTCACATGGGCCGACCTTGATGGCGGCGCAGAACAGGTAGGGAGCATTGTTCGAGGTGATTATTCTTCAATGAACTTCGGATATTACTCGCTGGAGACGAATAGCCCATTGGCCCAAGAACCGGATGCTTCCACATGGGATCTGGTCTTCACGAAATACCTGGGTTTCGTTACACAACCGGCGGAAGGTTTTTATCCGGTTGTAGGATGCTTTCAGAACCGTGAAGTACAAGCATTGCAGGTGGATGGTGTACCCTCCGAATCCGCATCGTGGAGCGGCGGAACATTCAGTGATGATATGAATGTGATCGGTTTTGATTGGAAGAACTTCAACATGACCACCTTCGTGTGGGAATACACACCGGACCGCACCTATTTTGTTCAGGACCGCGATGGCAATATCTGGAAACTGATCTTTACCGAATATGGAGGTGGTGCTACGGGTACCATCACCTTCACCCAAGAGCTCGTCAGCGCAACGAGTGTGAATGAATATGGAACGAACGGATCGGCGATCATATTCCCGAACCCCACGAATGGAAGCAGCGTGAACGTGTTGTTGGATATTCCCGCGAATGAAGCACAGCTCACGATCTCCGCTGTGAATGGCAAACTGGTGCAAAGTCAAAAGCTGACAGGGATCAACCCGCTAGCAATAAGAACATTGGACGTTTCATCATTGACACAAGGTGTGTACATGGTCCGTATCGCTCATGTGAGTGGCGTGACCAATACCAAATTGGTCATTGAATAAAGAGCCCCTCGTTGCGTAGAACGCTCTATGCCTTGGTTGGCATGGGGCGTTCAATGTTGTAGGGGTGATCGTTCACTCTTGTGACCGGAGAATGGATCCTCCGGATCTACCGAACTGTGACAGTATCCGACAATAGCTGGCCGACCTTCGCGCAGCGAAAGGAACTAAGCGACTTCGCCTCGCGTGAGCGTCAATCCGTACATACTGCATTTGCGATCATTATGGATCATGCTTCTCCTGCTTTCGGGAGCCCTTTCCGCACAGACGTCGGTTGAGGTATTCGATTGTATTGACGGTAAGCCTGTTCCGTTCGCAGTGGTACGGCTAGAGGCCGAAGATCACACGGGTATTGCATCGAAGAGCACCGATCTGAACGGCAAAGCTGTTTTTGTTGATGGTGAACTTTTAGGCAAGAAAGCTGCTTTCGTGCGAATTGAAGCGCTTGGATACATGGTGGCGGACATACCGGCACTAACGCTGATCAAGTTTGGCTTGAAGCGGGACCCGCAACAACTGAAGGACGCTGTGGTTACCGGTCAGTATGGGCTTACTTCTGCGGTTAATGCCATACACAAAGTACGTGTGATCGATGAAGCTCAGTTGCAAGCACGCGCTTCGAACACGCTTGCCGATGCCTTACAGAATGAGCTGAATATTCAGCTTTCACAGGACAATATCCTTGGTACTTCCATTTCCATGCAAGGGCTGAGCGGACAGAACGTGAAGATCCTGATCGATGGTGTGCCTGTGATCGGAAGGCAGAATGGGAACATCGATCTAGCCCAGATGGATCTGAACGGCATAGCGCGTGTGGAGATCGTGGAAGGGCCATTGAGCGTGAGCTATGGAACCAATGCATTGGCCGGAACCATCAACTTGATCACGAAGAAGAACGCTAGTGAAGCACCTACCTTCAAATTCAGTTCGTACACTGAACATATTGGTCGGCTCAACCTCTGGGGAACCGCCTCCAAACGGTGGGGAAAGCATAACGTGAACATTAATCTTGGTCGCGATTATTTCAACGGCTGGAACCCCGGCCAGACAGATATTCCCAACTTTAAGCCCGCACTGGCGGATACTACACGCTACCAACAATGGAAGCCACGCGAGCAGTATACAGGGCGTCTCAACTACCGATGGAATAGCAATTCCTGGCACCTTGGATATAAGGCCGAGGTCAGCAATGACCTGATCACCGCGCGCGGTAGACCAAGAGCACCTTACTACGTTTCAGCATTCGATGAGGAGTACAGAACACAACGCTTCGATAACGCTTTATTTGCCGATCACTATTGGAGCAATGGACGCAAACTGAACCTGATCATAGCGCACGATCGGTACAAGCGTACACGCAATACATGGGTCCGTGATCTTACGAACCTTGGAGAACAACTCGTGGTCGGTGAAGATGTACAGGACACCTCGCTATTCACATTGACCAATGCGAGACTGGTCTACTTTTCTGCGGAGGAAGATGCTCAATTGCGTTATGAATTCGGGACGGACCTGAATTACGAGACCGGTTCCGGCCAACGCATTGTACAAGACGATGGCGCCTCGATCGGTGACTACGCGATCTATTCAAGTATCGAGTACAAGCCATGGAAGCAGGTCGTAGTTAGACCTGCGGTCCGTTATTCGTACAACACCATCTACGACGCCCCGTTGGTGCCATCGCTCAACGTCCGTTGGCAGTTGGATACGGCTTTCACGTTCAGAGCTAGTTATGCCCGAGGGTTCCGTACCCCTTCGCTGAAGGAACTCTATTTCTATTTCGTGGATGTGAATCATGATATACGTGGTAACAAGGAGCTCGATGCAGAGCATTCCAACAACTTCAGTGCATCGCTTACTTGGAATGAACCACGCGAACGCGGTGCATGGCGCGCTGAACTCAGTGGATTTTACAATACCATCAACGATATGATCACCTTGGCGCAGGTGGATGCCACGCTTTACACGTATGTCAATATTGGCCAGTACAGTACCGCCGGAGGAAATCTTGGCCTGTCTTGGGAGAATGGGAATTGGGTGATCAGTGCAGGTGGTAATGTCACAGGTCGTAAGGATGATCTCGCAAATGACGGAGCGAACGATTACCTGTGGTCACATGAAGCGCGTGGTTCCATATCACACACTTGGGCAAAGCACGGTTTATCAGCACAAGCATTTTTCAAATACCAAGGGTTGGTCTCCAACTACGCCTTGGCCGATGACAATACGGTGCAACGCTCGATGATCGAAGCATATGGCATGGCCGATGTATCTCTGACGAAAGAGCTATTGAAAAAGCGAATTGGACTTACAGTGGGGTGCAAGAACCTGTTCGACGTGCAGAATCTGAATGCCACCAGCTCCGGTGTTGGAGGAGTGCACGGTAACGGTGGTTCCAGCGTACCCATGATGAACGGTCGCCTTTTCTTTATGCGCTTGAACCTTGAATTATCAGCTCTTAGAAAATGAGGATCCTTGGTATGGTCATTTTCGCCGTGGCGAGCAGTGCGTTGCTTTCCTCATGTTTGAAGGATGAATTACCGGTGATCCCAGTGGAACGTGGTGATGTGGTCGAAGTTCAGTTGACCATGGGCAATGGCTACAATGAGCAATTGTGGTTCGACCTCGGAACCAATTCCGTTGTTGCGCAGAACAGTAAAACGGCTTGGGATCTCGCCTTTGAGTGTGGTGCTGCGGGCTGGCAGGTACGTGTGAACCCAGCGCGTTTCATGCGGGCCAACAGGACCAGTACGACCGACATCACCTTGGCGACCGATACGAACGGGTTCGGAGTACAATGGGAATACGATCATAGCGAAGGCATGGTGGATAGCCTTGCGTTCGGTGACTGGCGAATGAATGATGAAGTGTACGTACTTGACCTTGGTCTTGATGCCGAGGGCACTTTGCTCGGTATCCGAAGAGTGAGGGTGTTGGAGTCAACAACTACGCAATACACCTTCGAAGTAGCAGCGATGAACGGCAGCAACGTGCAACAATTCACCGTACAGAAAGACCCATCACGAACGTACGTTCATTTCAGCATTCTGAATGGGCAGCAAGTTCTGATCGCTCCCCCGCATGGCGCGTATGATCTCGTTTTCTCGCAATACACCTACCAATTCTACGACCCTTATTTGGCCTATTTGGTGACTGGCGCGGTCAGCGGTTTCAGCGGTTGTAGAGTGAGCGAGTTCTTTACGAATGATTTTGCTTCGGTCTCATTGGCAGATACAATGGCGAACCCCTTCAACACGAACGAGGATGTGATCGGATACGATTGGAAAGAATACGATTTCGATACCGGTATCTATGCGATCTTCCCGGATCACGTATTCATCGTTCAGGATGTCGAAGGATATTTCTACAAATTGCATTTTACCGATTGGTACAATGCCGCTGGCCAGCGTGGTAACCCACGGTTCGAAGTGGTGGGGTTGTAGTTCCGATAAAGGATCACCCTAAAAATCCATTTCCCCGCCACCGCTTTCGCCTGCAGGGCGTTGACCTTTCTTGCGGAACAACGAGGCGTCGCTCTCACCGAATTTCCATGTTAATGTGAAACGCACATAGCGTTGCTCACGACGACCGAAACTTTCCTGATAGAGATAGGGTGTGTTGATCGTACTCCCGTGCCGGTTCGTATAGAAGACATCATTCACCGAGACAACACCGGTCAAGCGTTTGTTGAAGTCGTAACCCAATGATGCATCCATGCTGTATTGTGAAAGCGACCGACCCTGAGCCTGAACTTCCGGACTTTCGTATTCGCCATTCAACTGAATGTTCCACGCTTTCTTGAATCTGTATTGCACCAGTGCTTTTGCCTCCCAGTTCGTCCCTTGATTGCGTAAACCACCCTGATCACTACCCAATGTCAGATCCGTGTATTGCAACGTGCCACTAAGCGTAACTTGAAGGTCTTGAAAAAAACGGAATTTGAAGATGTTCTCCCATCCAGCCCGTGTGCTGTTCGCGCCGTTAACGAAAGTGTTCCGCAGGATCGTGCTGTCAGAGGATAGGGGAGAACTGTAGCTGGTGATAACGTTCTCCGTGAACCGACCGTACACTGAAGTTAGCCATGTGGCTTTTCCATCCATGAACGGGGTCAAATGGTTCACTTCGGCAATGTTGCTGAACTGAGGAGCCAAAGCGGGATTTCCAATGCGAATGTTCCGACTGTCCGCGCTCCAGATCACAGGCATGATCTGCCAGAATCTCGGCCGGTCGATCTTGCGTGAAAAGTTGAATTGTAATTCGCGATCACTTCCTTCCCAATTCCGTACCAGATAGATCGCAGGAAAAAGTGCCTTCCCAAAATTCGATGAGCCATTCGGATATTCGTATCGGTACTCAACATCCTTGCCGAGCAGTTCAACAATGAACGCCGTCTGCTCAAAGCGAAGGCCTGCTTGCGCACTCCAGCGATCATTCAATTTGCGCATCCAATTGAGATAGATCGCATTGGTGTTATCAGTGATGAAATAATCGTTTGTCAATGAAGTATCCTTTACAGCTTCACCAACGATCGGCGACGTTTCGAATACGTTCAAGTAGGTGTTATCCTGAGAGTAGGCCACCTTCGCTCCCCATTCCAGTTTGGTGCGCTCGCCTATGGGCTCCTTCCAATCGGTCTGGAAGGTGTAACTGTTGGACGTACTGCCACCGAGGTTTGTTTGTAACCAAGGGCTGAAAGCCTGTTGCGTACCATCTTGACCATAAGTGTAGCGATCGAAATCCGATCTGGTATCACGTTGCCAACGGTTGTAGTTCACATCCATGGTCCATTCCTTACCGGGCTTCGGTGATGTGTGCTTGTACATGAATTGTGTACTGTAGCTCTGCATATCGTTGTCCGTCGTATTGATCTGGTCACCGGTTTCAATTACGGTACCCGAACCATTCCGGGAAGTGAATGCTTGTTTATCCGAGCCGCCGCGACCCATAAAACGCAAACCTTGAGACAAACTGAACAGACTTCGATTCGTCGCTTGCCAATCCACTCCGAAACGCCCGCCATGACCTCCGCGCATGGAGTTGCTCGTAGTTACTTGATCGAAATAACCCAAGGTCTCTCCGTTATTCAGGTCCGTACGTCGGGTATCGCCATTGGTGAGGTTGCGACCGGTATTGTAGTTATAGCTCAGGTTGAAGGCCCATTTGCCGTCCTTCGCATTGATGTTCCCTCCGGCCTGGTACCGATCGTTGCTGCCAATACCACCTTGCAATTGACCGCTGTAACCGGGTTTCATACTCTTTTTAAGAACCACGTTAATGATGCCACCGGTGGTGTTTGCATCAAATGCTACTGAGGGGTTCGTGATCACTTCAACGCGTTCGATCTCTTCCGCAGGGATCTGCTCCAATGTTATGGAACTCGGTCGCCCATCGATCAAGATCTGGGGGTTGGCACCTCGCATTTGAACATTACCATCCACATCCACGGTAAGGCCTGGAACATTCTTCATGACTTCAACACCGGTACCACCTTGGGTGCTCAAGTCCTTGTCCACATTGAACACGCGACGATCTACCTGCATCGTCATGGTGCTCTTTTCACTTACGATCTCTGCTTCCTTTAGCAATTCCGGGTCGGTCTCCAACGATAGATCTCCAAGATCTATTTCGATGGTATCCCGGGTCAATTGAACAGTTTGTTCCAATGTCCTATAACCCATGAATCCCACTTTGATGCGCAATGGACCCAGTGGTAATTTCTCCACTAAGAAATCACCGTTCCCCTGAACCAAGGAACCCCCTACCACGCTGTCCTTGCGCACGCTGAACACAGTGACCGTTGCGAATTCGACCGGCTTCTTGGTTTCAGAGTCTAAAACCTTACCGAATAGCTTGCCGATCGCAGGCATAGTGCCACGTCCTCTTCCGGTAGAACCTTCCTGGGCCAGTGCTTCAATACTGATCCACGAAACCAGTAAGATGAGTGTAAGTACCCGGGAATTGAACATGGGTGCAAAATCGAGGGTAATTTATCGGTTGAATGGCCTTTTGTGAACGATGGCAAAGGTACCTGCTATTGGCAGGCCCTTGTGTGGTATAGGACGATGATGTGCCCGACCTTCCCTTGATGTTAACGATCGTTCACATACGCGCTAGTGAACCAACCCCAAAATGAAAAGCCCCCCGGATCACCGAGGGGCTTTATACACTAGATCTGAATTGCAGTTCAATAATCGTCACGACCGCCGTCACGGCCACCGTCGCGATCTCCACCACGACCACCACGGTCACGGTCACCACCACGGTATCCGCCGCGATCACCACCACGATCACCGCCTCTATCTCCACCACGGTCTCCACCGCCTCCATATCCTCCGCGATCACCACCGCCTCCGCCACCGTATCCACCACGGTCGCCGCCACCACCGCCTCCGCGATAACCGCCACCACCGCCGCCACCGCGATATCCACCACGGTCACCACCACGGTCTCCGCCGCGATCACCTTCAGTACGTGGACGAGCTTCATTCACTACCAGGTCACGACCATGGAAGTTCTTTCCGTTGGTGCCTTCGATCGCTTTGCGACCGGCATCATCGTCTGCCATTTCAACAAACCCAAAACCGCGACTACGGTTAGTGACTTTATCCATAATGACCTTGGCTGAGGTGACTTCACCATATTCGGTGAAAAGCTCCTGAAGGTCTTGATCCTTCACTGTGTATGGCACGTTGGCGACGTAAATGTTCATGAGTTCTACTGACGGTTTTTTAAATTGATCTTGCCTGTACCCCGTTGGTCTCGCCAAAGCACAATGGGGCCTTTGGACGGAGCGAAAGTAGGACGTTTTTGGATCGGTCAAGTGAGGACGACGGAAATTTTGGGAACTAATCCATTGGTCCGTTACTGATATTCTTAGAGATAGGGTTCATAATTCCGTCGCATTCTGCACCTGAAGGCCCAATGTGGATGCGTTACCTTTGTATGCCCTCAGCGTTATTATTACACCATGTCCAAAACCACTTTTGCTAAAACGCCACCCGTCTTTTTCCAACGTCTCCGTGAGGTCACGGAAGCTTATTTCACGGAGAACAACCTGCGTAAAACTGGCGATGGACGGCTCTATTGGAAGACCGCCATACTGATGACGGCACTGGTGGGCCTTTATACCGTTCTGGTGTTCTTCACACCTGAGAACGGATGGCTCTCACTTGGCCTTTGCACTTTGCTGGGTCTAGTAATGGCAAGTATCGGGTTCAACGTGATGCACGACGGTGCACATGGCAGTTATAGCCGCCGGAATTGGGTGAACGAAATGATGGGGCATTCGCTGAACATGCTAGGGGGCAGTGTGCATTATTGGAAAGCGAAACACAATGTGAACCACCACACCTTCACCAACATCGAAGGAATGGATGAGGACATCGACATCAAATTCTTCATGCGTGTTCACAAAGGACAGCCAAAGCATTGGTTCCATCGGTTCCAACACATCTACGGTCTGCTGCTCTATGGCTTGACGTATCTGCTGTGGATCACAGTGAACGATATGCAGAAATACTTTACAGGCAAGATCGGTGAGAAGACCAAATTGAAGCCGCTAAGCTTGAAGGAGCATTTCATTTTCTGGGGATCGAAAGTGGGTTACTTTACGGTCTTCGTGGTGCTTCCTATGTTCTTCGCAGGGGTGGTTCCAACGTTGATCGGTTACGGTGTTATGGTGTTCGTGACCGGAATAGTGATCTCGGTCGTATTCCAATTGGCGCATGTGGTAGAGGATACCGATTTCGTTCCAGGGTCGACGGACCCGCAGCATGTGGAGTCTGAATGGGCTGTGCATCAGGTAGCTACAACCGTCAACTTCGCTACGCACAACAAGGTGTGGAACTGGCTTTTTGGTGGATTGAATTTTCAGGTGGAACATCACTTGTTCCCACGCATCAGCCACGTGCATTACCCTGCGCTGAACAAGCGTTTGATAGAGGTATGCGCGGAGTTCAATATCACGTATAGGGAATTCCCTTCGCTGCGCAGTGCATTGCTTTCGCACTTAAGGCATTTGCGGCAGGTCGGGGTGGCGTAAGAGGGTGTTGTTGGAACAGTGGTCTGCTTTATCGGACCACCGGGAGATTCAACGCTCCAATACCAATCTGCTCACCAAACGCTGATCTCCTAGAGTGCAAACAATCAGGTACAGCCCGACATCGTGGCCGGATAGATCCACCGTAACTGTATTCTCAGGTCCACCATTCAGAATGCCCGCCTTTTGGACCGGACGACCGATAATGTCCGTTATCACTAGGTCTTGGATCCAAGGCAAACCCTGAGGCATCCTTATTGTGAAGATGCCATCAGTCGGGTTCGGGAACACCGTCAATAGTTCGTTCCCGATGGGATCTTCGTGCAGGCCGGTGCTGATGTCCACTTCCCAATTGAAAAGAACCACGCCACCATATTTCGAATCGTACGGCTGTAAGGGTAGTCCATGATTATTGATGAAATTTCCCACTACAAGATCACCGAACAGATCGACACCCCAGGTTGCTGCACTATCATTGGGTAGGATGTGCCCGCCTTTCAGGACCGGCTCATCAGGATCTGTGATGTCATAGACCATGATCTCGCTATCTGCACCGCTTACGAATAGGAGGCTGTCTCCCAGAGCTGTGAGCATCTCATTGTCGTGGCCATCGCTACCGAACCAGTTGAAGCCGGAGCAATTCCATGGGTTCAACCAATTCACCTGGGTCATGTTCCCCGGGTCGCTGATGTCCACGATCTCCAATCCGCAATAATCGATCGTTGCATAGAGACGATCGTTAAGAACCAGCACATTGTTGTACGCCGGATTAGTAAAGATCGGGTGCGAAGGATTCACGTAACGACCGACCTCTGTTAGCGCTCCAGGATCCGAAATGTCTATGGCCCGCAGAGCTCCCGCATCAAATGCCAAATAGAGCATATCGCCGGTTATGGCCATGCCGCGTGCATTTGCGGGGTAATTCACAATGTCCGGCCACGTAGGGTCCGGCGGAAGAAAAGAAGAGCGGAAAGCGATGTTCTCGGGGTCGATCACGTCGAGGACCACGATGCCTTCTTCCATGGCACCGAGATAAGCGAATCCCTCATGGACCTTCACTATTGCGCTTCCGTGCGTAAATGGTGCATGTGTGTAGGTGTCAAGCAGCAACGGATCTGCCGGATCGCTTATATCCAAGATCGCTAAACCGGGGTTCTGTCCATTACCCGCGAGGTCCCCAACTGCCAAATAGAGGAGATTACCATACTGTTCCAAGTTCATCACCTTGAGACCACCGAACACACTTGGATACATTCTGCTCGCGACTTGAGGTGATCCCGGTTCTGAGATGTCAAGAACCATCAATCCGGAATCGCTACATGCCATGTAGATGTACGGTCTGCCGAGCCGATCGATCCGACTGCTCAACGTTGGCGCAGAAAAACTATCCGGGAAGGAAACGTAGCCATGCTGGTATCTTCCGACCTCCGTCAGCGTAACCGAATCGATGGATTGGGCCGTTGAGATCGAGGGAATGATCAAGACAAGAAGTGCAAGCTGTTGGATCTTTTGCATGTGATCGGCTTTCCCGGCAAGTTAATGATCGTTCATAACGCTATCAAGAAGTGATCCCCAACCGGGTCCTGATCGATGAGTGGTTTGTTCGTCGCTGGCAGTCTGGGCGCGAACAACATCCAACCTACAACAACCTCACTCCAATACCACCGGCATGTCCTTCGGGTGCTTCACCGTATAAACGAACCCGAGCTTCTTCGTTTCCTTTGGAGCGACCGTAATGTTCCAAGTAAGCTTGCCCGTGTTCTTGTTCACGGTAGCACCGCCTTCGTCTTCCAATTTTACTTCGATCTCGCTTTGAGGACTTAACGGGTATTGATCATGAACTTCGAGATCCACCGGGGTGTTCTTGGTGTTGCGCACAGAAATATCCCAGCCGATACTTACTGTTCGCTTTCCACCGATCACCGCTTTTTCATTGGTGGTCTTGCGCCGAACGCGCTCAACTGATACACCCTTATCACGGCCCAACGAGATCTCCAACGTGTCCTTTGGTATGTCGAGTTCCAAATAACTCTGGCCTACGAACGTGCCTTCGAAGAACACATTCGCTTCGCCGGGCAAGAGGTTCAGGTCTTCCCAACCGGTGGTGCGTGCATAGAGGAAAGCATCCTTGTCGCGCTTTGGTGTGGTGTAGTGCTTGTAGGTTGCAGGAATTGTTTGGCTGCTTACGCCGATCATATGCGGAGCGCCATCGCTTGGGACACTGAATGGTGTTTGGATCACGAACTCGATCGTTGTGGTTCGGCTTTCGACCGTGTTCCAGTTCACCACGGAAGCGTCCTGGTCCTCCATCAGTTTGTACTCACTACCGGAGGCTAGGGTGCTGGCGGCATCCATCATCGGTTGCTGTCTAGGAGCTTTGCTGATCGTCTCGGTGCGCATGATCTGCGGCAAGTACAAGGTCCATGGAGTAAGTGTAGGCATGATGCCTCCCAGAGTTGGGTTTCCGCTACTCAAGCTCAGATCCACCTTATCCCAATCCTCACCGGTATTGTTCGTCACTTGCGCTTTCATCAGCAGTTCTATGGGCTGGCCAACACCGATTGCACGCAGATCATATGCTGGTGTCCAGGCTGCGCTGCCCACGAAATAGCTCAGAACGAAACTCGCATTCACTTCAGCGGTGCTGCTGATCTCAACTACGACTTCACTTGTAGGACGCGGCGCTTGGCTTTGTAATTGTTGTACTTGCTGTCGCAATTTATTCGCTTCTTCTTCAATTTTCGTAAGCTTTTCCTGCTGCTCAAGCCAACCGGCTTTCATCGCTTTCATGCGTTCCCGTTGATAGTCCACCACACCTTGCAATTGCGCAGCGGATATACCGTTCGTTTGGCCACCTACGGCCCAATTCTGCTGCAGTAGTTTCTCTTCGTTCTCCCAAACTTGTTGTAGTCCTTTTTCGATGTTGAAGTCGTGCTCCAGTTTTTTGATACGAGTCTGCAAGTCCTCTATTTCCGGCTTCTTTGGACTTTCCGTCAAGTAATTGATGCGGTGGTTCACACTCAATATGCTGTATCCACCTTTGCCTGTTACTTGTATGCTCTGCGGATCGATGCCTTGTGCCAACCCGGTAAATACAAATGTGCTTGTTCCGGATGGCACCTTCGCACTGGCTTTGCGTGAAACCTGAGCTCCGCTCAGGAAAACTTTTGCTTCAGAGACCTTGCTGGTTACTGGTGTTTCGTCTACCGCGTAAAGTGATGGTAAAAGGGTCAGCGCAATAAGCGCAATGAAGGAACGGGTCATTCGAGGGGTCATTTCGTAAGCTTATGATTCTACTTATTCCAGTACCCATCTGAAGCAAAAAGGTTCATCGGTAAGTGGAATAAACTGCGAAGTGCAAAGTACAGGCCACGATCACAAAAGTCGAACGCCCCAAGCTATATGGGGCGTTCGTGGCGGGAGAGAATGGACCAGTAACCTTTCCTTCAACCGCTTTTTCTTTTAGAAATGTTCAGTAGCTGTTATCGGCTACGTAGTTGGTGTTCTTACCTTCCATGCGTACAAATCAACGGTGATCATTTTCCGCTCACAATACCCATAAGTGGGTATTTCTGCAATCGTTTGAAATTCTGTTGGTGACCATTCCTGGATCTGTTCGTTGGGTTCTACTATAGATGAACATTTATTCTCGAATGAACCGAACAATGGCTCCCTCGTTGGTGCGTATCACGTACATGCCAGGTGCGAGGTCATGGATGTTTACCACCATTGTGCGTTGGAACGAGTTGACCTGCTTGCCTGTGGCGTCCATGATCTGGCCAGAGGTATTCTCGCTCAGGAAAAGCGTGTTTCCATGCGCGGGGTTCGGCCACACCCGTAGTGTACTGGACTCGTTCGCTTCGGCAATTCCTAAAATTATACCAGAACACAGGCAATTAGTACCTATCTCATCATTCTCCGTATCCGGGTTACCATCATCGCACGGAGTTCCGGGTTCCGGGCCACCTGCACACACATCCGCACCGTTGCATGTGCCGTCGCTGTCGTCGTCAAAGCAATCGAATGTATAGCTTGTGCCACAAGGTGCATTGAGAGCTTGCAGGTAATAGGTTCCCGCGGCCAAGGAAGCCGAGGTCCACGTGTCACTGGCCGGTACTGACCCATTACCCACCGCAAATTCGTGCGTATTCAGTAAGGCAACGCTACCACTGAATAACCTCACGTCGTAGGTGCCGCTGGCATTAGCGTTCTCTGCACGGCTATTGATGGTAATGGTTGTGACGGCGTTGAGGATCACTTTATAGTAATCCGTGTTGTCGTCGTAATTGAAATTCAAGCGGCCTTCCACAGCGCCCATGTTCAGGTCGATCACACTCGTATTGGCGGAATTCCAAGCATCGTTATCCTCCATATCATCAGCGAATACCGGTGGGGAGACATCATAGCTATAGCGGTAGGATGTTCCGCAAGCATCGCTGGTGAACTGTAGGAAATAGCGTTGTTCATTCCCCCGGCACGTCATACTGATATCCGTGCTGAACGGTGCGGAGATTGCACCGATCTTTACGCGCCATGTTTTCTGGAGCGCTACGCTGGAGTTGTACAGTCTCATGGTAAGGCTATCATCCGGTGTAGCGCTTACGTGTTCTGCTTCCACATGTATGTTCAGAATCCCGTCATCATCGAGATCAAGGATGAAGTAGTCGCTGTTGTCATCATAGTTGAAATTAAGTCGCCCATTTTGAACCGTGTTCACAGCAATCGTATCCGTATTAGCGGAATTCCAAGCATCATTCTCTTCCGTATCATCCTCAAAGACCGGTGGAGTGACATCGTAGCTGAAGCGGTAGGATGTTTCACAAGCATCGCTGGCGAATTGTAGGAAGTAGCGTTCTTCGTTCCCGCGGCAGGTCATGTTGATGTCCGAACTGAATGGCGTTGAGTTGGCACCGACCTTAACGCGCCAGGTCTTCTGGAGGGCCACGCTGGAACTGTAGAGTCTTATCGTAAGGCTATCATTTTGTGAAGCGCTTACCTGTTCTGCTTCCACATGAATGTTCAGAATCCCGTCATCATCGAGATCAAGGATGAAGTAGTCACTGTTGTCATCATAGTTGAACTTCAGTCGCCCATCCATCTCCGTGTTAACCGCAACGGTATCGGTATTAACCGAATTCCAACCATCGTTTTCTTCCAGATCGTCCGCGAAAACCGGTAGGGTAACATCATAGCTGAAACGGTAGGATGTTCCACATGCATCGCTAGCGAATTGTAGGAAGTAACGTTGTTCATTCCCTCTGCAGTTTATACTTGTGGATGTATTGGAAGGTGTAGAGTTGGCACCGACCTTAACGCGCCATGTTTCCTGAAGCGCAACGCTGGAACTATAAAGTCTTATGGTCAGGCTATCATTTGTTGAAGAACCGACCTGTTCAGCATCCACGTACACGTTCAGTACACCATCGTCATTCAGTTCAAGAATGAAGTAGTCACTGTTGTCATCATAGTTGAAATTCAGCCGCCCTTCTGCATCCGTGTTAACAGCTACCGTATCCGTGTTAGCGTAATTCCATGCATCATTCTCTTCCAGATCATCGGCGAATACGGGTGGAGAAACGTCGTAACTGAAACGGTATGATGTTCCGCAAGCATCGCTCGCGAACTGCAGGAAGTAACGTTCTTCATTCCCCCGACAGTTCATACTGATATCCGAACTGAAGGGTGTGGAATTGGCTCCGATCCTAACTCTCCATGTCCGCTGGAGCGCCATGCTGGTATTGTAAAGTCTTACAGTAAGGCTGTCATTTGGTGAGTTACTTACTTGTTCAGCTTCCACATGTATGTTCAGCACACCGTCGTCATCCAGTTCAAGTATGAAGTAGTCGCTGTTGTCATCATAGTTGAAATTGATCCGCCCTTCTGCATCCGTGTTAACAGCTACCGTATCCGTGTTAGCGTAATTCCATGCATCATTCTCTTCCAGATCATCGGCGAATACGGGTGGAGAAACGTCGTAACTGAAACGGTATGATGTTCCGCAAGCATCGCTCGCGAACTGCAGGAAATAACGTTCTTCAATCCCCCGACAGTTCATACTGATATCCGAACTGACCGGTGTGGAATTGGCTCCGATCTTAACTCTCCATGTCCGCTGGAGCGCCACGCTGGTACTGTAAAGTCTTACAGTAAGACTGTCATTTGATGTGTTACTTACTTGTTCAGCTTCCACATTGATATTCAGCACCCCGTCGTCATCGAGTTCAAGAATGAAGTAGTCGCTGTTGTCATCATTCTGGCTGAAATTGATACGACCATCAGCATTGGTTGAAACAGGTACCGTATCCGTATTGGCTGAGTTCCATGCCGAATTCGACTCCATGTCCGCACCGAATAGGGGTTGCGCTAGCGCGTAGTCGAACGTATAGTTCAAACAACCTGCTGCCGGAGCATTGATGTACAAATAGTATACACCTGTTCCGCGACACGAAATACTAATGTTGTCTTGTACTGAGGCGCCGTTCACACCGTTGTTGACCGTGAATGTTTGAATAAGACCTACGCTATTGTTGTGCAATGACATAGTTACGGTCGGTGTTGTACCGCTGTTGCTCATGGTAGTGTTGATCTGTAAGCGACCAACATTCGTTAGCGTAAGCTCGAATACGTCCACGGAAGAATTCGTTGGACCACACGTGCCGATTGAACCACTCATGGTGCTGCCCAGCGGTACCGGGTTGTTCTGGTTCCAGCCATCGTTCGGCTCGGCTTCCATGAGTTGGGCCAAACCCAAGAATGGTAAGGTTAGCGCACAGGCCATGAGGAGTAGTTGCTTTTTCATGTGGTCAGATCGAATGAATGCCCCAAAGTTCCTGAGATATTCGTCGGTTATCAATCCCACAATCGGGGGGGCAAATGCTCAAAGGAATTAGGCCGATAACGGTTCAACCCCAAATGATGGATAGGTCATTGGTAGAAGGGAGAACCTGAGCAAGTCTCCGGGAACAGAAGGCGAAAGGCACGTGTTATCTCAACAACCCACCACGAATGGTCTTCGCTACCGCTTCAGTGTTGTTATGTACATGCAGTTTTTCATAGATATGCTTGATATGACTGCGAACGGTTTCGAAACTAATGCCGAGTTGTTCGGCGATCATCTTATAGCTAAGACCATCGACCATGCACTGAAGGACGTCCTTTTCCCGCCGGCTCAGCCCAGGATCCACCTCGTCATTAGTGGATGGTGCTGTAGGTAACCGCTGAAAATGCATCATCACCTTGCGCGCAATGCTCGGCGTCATGGGTGCGCCACCGCTATACACTTCTGTGATCGCGGAAAGTAGTGCATCGGGTTCATCGTTCTTCAATAGATATCCCATTGCTCCGGCACGCAACGACTCGTATACGCGATCCTCATCAGCGAATACCGTAAGCATGATCACCGGAAGGGAGGGGTACTTTGCACGGATCATTCGGACCGCTTCGATCCCATTGACCACCGGCATGTCGATATCCATCAGCACCACATCAGGCTTACATGATGCGATACTGTCAATAACGTGCTCCGCGTTGGGGAAACACCCACAAAGGCCAATACCTTGGGTGGTGCTCAACAAGAAACCCATCGAATCGCGGATCGCTTTGCTATCGTCGAAGAGTGCTACGTGGATGGTACCCATGGTATGAACAACAAATCTACCTGATCGTGCACGATCGTCAATCCCCAGAACGGGGGAGCGTGGCGTTGATCGGCACAATGGCAATTACAGCAGTTCCGTTCCCCGGCGAGCTTTCTATGTGGACCTGACCTCCCATTGCTTTTGCACGTGTTTGCATGCCCGGTAATCCATTACCGTTGTAACTATCAACATTCTCGGGGTCGAAGCCTTTGCCGTTGTCTGAGATCGTAAGCTCGATCTTTCGATCTATGATATTCAAAGAAACATGGATCTGTGTGCATGCTGCATATTTCACTGAATTGTACATGGCTTCTTTGAAGATCATGAATAGATTCCGTCGATGATCCGTACCCAATTTGACGTGTTCCAAAGAGCTTGGCGTGTTCCACTTCAGTTCAATCCCACGGGTGGCGACAAGATCGCTCGCATAGCCCTTCATCCGTTCGATCAATGATCCTGCATCGTCGTTCTTGGGGTCTACGCTCCAAACAATATCCGCCATTCTATCGATCATTTCCCGCGAGCTGTTTCCAATACGAGTAGCTACGACCTTCGCCATGGGATCATCGATCTCATCCAGTTTTCGTTTCAGTGCTTCGCTATAGAAATTGATGCTCCCCAAGGTGCTTCCAACGTCATCATGGAGATCACGCGCTATGTGATCCCGCATGGATTGTAATCGCATGGTCTGTTGCTGTCTGAAACGACTGATAAGCCACATGACTATGGCACCTAGTATGATCAATGCAACGTAGAACCACCAACTTTGCCAAAACGGTGCTGGGACCTTCACGGTGAACAAAGTCACCTCCGGTCCAACGCGTCCATAGGCATCTCGCACACGCACCAACAAGGCGTGTTCGCCGACTGGTACACCCGCGTACCGTATCGGGGTGCGAGCATCTACCACATGAGACTCTTTTTCAACACCTTCCAATCGATACACGAACTCCAACGGGGTTGGGCCCATAGGCCAAAGGGCACTCACCGTAGCATCGAACGAACTGGCTCGGTATGCGATCTCGACAATACCATCGGGGTTTGGTAGAACCGCTCCCCACGTGTTGTTCACTCCGGTCAAATAGGGTAGAGGCAAGTCAGGAAATGCATTGAACGCATTTGGGTCGAATGTGATCAGGCTGTTGTCCACACAGAACGCCATGGTACCATCTTGTAGTTCCGCTATGCACTTTGTGAGCTGCGTGAAAGTGCCGCCATCGTTGATCGGAACGTGTATCCATTCTAGCGTTGCTGGATCGAAGCAGGACAGGCCATTATTGGTCGTACACCACACTCTGCCCCTTCCATCCATTGCAAGCCCCAAGAGATCGTTGGATGTATGGGCTGGTGGCGGAAAAAACTTTACGGTGTCATTTGCGATGGACGCCAAGCCAGCATCGCGCATCGCGACCCAAACTGTGTCCCGATGAATGAGCAGGTCACTAACATCAGAACTTGGCAATCTTCTATGTTCAGAACGAGCTGTGCTTGTATATGATACCGTACTATCTGAGGCGGATAATTTAGACTTGGACCAATTTATAACGCCATTGGTATAACTGGACCAATATCTTCCATTCGTACTCTTCTTCGTACAATTCAACATTCCAATAGGCGGTATTGCTCCCTCTAGGCGACCTCGCCACTCTTTCGCTTCAAAGGTCAAGGGGTCCACCTTGGTGTTCGACCAACCTAATGCTCCTATTATCAGTTTTGGTCCGTTCGGAAATGTGTCCGAGAAGATCGATCGCACCTGGAACATAAGGTTCGATGAGATCGACCTTTTGGCACTGGGGATGATCTTTTCATTCTGTTTGTCGTATCGGAAGAAGCCTGTCTCCGTGCCCAACATGAATTTGTCCGGGAAAGGTTCGAACAGACCGGTGAGCTCCAATGGTTGTTCGTCGTAACTGAGCTGAATTTGTCGAACGCTGTCTGCGGTCGGATCCACGAGAAAGAATCCATGCGAAGTGGAGATCCTGATCGTTCCATCGTGGTCCTGTTGGAGTGCATGGAACGTGAGATCGGAATTGTCCGAGTTATTGCCTCCATAGAGATCTATCAGGTGCATTTGCCAGACATGCGGGTTGTAAAGACTTACCCCACCTGCTGTACCCACCCATAGCGTTCCTGATCGGTCGGTCATCATACAACGGACACGATCGTTGATCAGGGTGTTGGGCGAGCGGCGTTGATGGGCATAACGCTGAACGGGTTTCAGGTCCTTGTCCAACTGGACAATGCCATTGATCTTGGTTCCGGTCAGAATGGTACCATTCTTCCATTGTACCATGCTGGTCACTTCATCCTTCAATGGTGCATAGTGTTCCGTGCGCTGAACGTCTGCTTGGAAGCTTGTGATCCCGGGTCCCCAACCGCCGGTATATAGGCGCTGGTCACAATAGAGTGCATTCGTTTTGGTGAATAAACTATCGGGCCCATTACACCGAATACGAAACCGTTCATCCCCTGTAAGTGGATCGAGAATGAATGAGTCGCCGCCCGGTAAATTGCCTACCCACATTCGGCCTGTATCGATGATCAGCGTAGAATGATACCAGCCTAAAAGTGAACTCAAGCTGGATGTGATCGGGTATTTGCGCGAAATGCTGGTGTTCGATCTGGTATTGTACCATATCAAGCCGCCGTCCTGAGAGCAAATCACAAGCATACTATCGTTCAACGCTGTAATATGATTGAGGCGTACACTAAGTGTACCGGTACTTTGTAATGTATCACCCGGATAACAAGTGAACCCTCCTGTATCACTGTGGAATCTTGATAGTCCCTTATCTGAACTAGCAATCCAGATCACGCCCGCACTATCCTGCGCTATCGATGTTATATGCGAGCCACAAGGAGCCCTTCCGGGGCCAGAGAACTGTTGCACCTGCTGTCCATCGTACCTGTTCAAGCCGCGTTCCGTTCCGATCCAGATGTATCCCTCGGCATCCTCGAATATGCACGTTACACCGTTATCGGAAAGACCATCAGCAGCAGTAACGTGCTGGAATTGGAGATGGTCGTCATCTCTGGAAACCAACGGTTGTGCCAAGCACCATGATCCGTTGATCACCAATGTCATACATACGGTCTTATGGAGCGAAATGCGCATACGAGAGTGCCGGAAAATTAAGGCATTCACGCAGTAATACCATTTCGCTGCCCTTCAACTTGGGGAGCGAAATGGTATTTAACGGTCTCCTGATCCGTGCACCAAGAATTTCAGGACCCAGATTTTCAGAGGCTGATCTTAGCGATCTGCAGTTTCTTGTCCCAGCAATGTTACGTGGGTGAGGCCAACGGTCTTAGGTAGGCGAACACCCTTTACGCTGTATTTGATCACGTATACACCCGTCGGCGCAGCGTTGCCGTCCATCAAGGATCCATCCCAAGCGTCATTCAAGTTCATGGAGTTGAATAGTGCAGCTCCCCAACGGTCGAACACCGTGAATTCCGCTTCGGTCAACTCGTGACCTACGGCTTGGAAAACATCGTTGATACCATCACCGTTCGGCGTGAAAGCATTGGGAAAGTACACGTGGGCAGCAGGAGCTAAGTGGATCGTGTCCGTGGCGATGCAACCATTTGCAGTAGTGATCATGAGCTCCACTACATGTGCTTCCAGATCGATGTAACTGTGGTCCGGTGCCTGAGCGGTTGACCAATCGCCGTCACCGAGATCCCAATCGTGCCTAGCTGCGCTTGGCTCGCTGACCTCATTGAACTGCCAATCGTCCTGCTGAAGGTTCGTTGCAATTATATTCGTTACCGGTGTTTCGAGATTCACATGAATTGAAGCATTGGCCTCGTAACCGCATCGATCAGTAACATGCACATTGAATGTGCTGTCCGTAATAGGCTGGATCGTGATCATATCATTCGTGCTCGAAGCCGAAAGCCATTCTGTCGTGTACGAGCCACTGCCACCGGAAACGGTTGCGACAAGATCAGCTGTATTACCTGCACAGATAACGAATGAGGGTCCAAGGTCTACAGTCAGAAGATCATGAACAGGAACGAGTGTTGTAACGCTCGCTTGTGACTCCGTGCCGCATTGATCAGTAACAGTAACGGCGTACGTAGCATTCGCAGAAACGGAAACCATAAAGCTATTGTTGGTCGTGATCATATCACCGTTGCTATTGGTCCATAAGTAGCTGTAAGGGCCACTTCCACCGGCAGCACTCAGAACACCGACCATTGCACTATCGTTCGGACAAAAAACCGTCGTATCCGGTGTGGTGCTGAGTGCCATGGGGGCGTAGGCCTGGATGGATACGACTACGCTTTCGGAGTCGGTTGCGCCGCACTGATCCTGTATGGTAAGCGTGTAAGTAATAGGTGTTGTGGAGGCTGTAATATTCAATGAACTCGTGTTGGCTGCTGATGATCCATTGGCGGTCCAATTGTAAGTGTACTGCCCTGGACCGGCATTCGTGACACCGTAGACCAACTCACCTGAATACGTACACGGAACGATCATGTCCGGCTGTGGGATCAATGTCATTGGCTGTGGAGTGATCTGCACTGAATCAATTGCTGTGGCGCCGCAAGCATCGGTTATTGCAACTTGGTACATGCTGGAACCGTCTGCCGTAACTGCCACTTGTTGGGTATTGCCTATGAACGCACCATCGTTCGTCCATGAATAGGTATACGGCGCAGTTGCACCAGCACTGACCAGTGCTTGAACAGTGGTGTTGTCCATGCACAATGGCGCTGTCAATGCGGTTGTTGCATCCACCGATATTGTGGGGCTGGCGAACGTACCGGCCTCAAGGAATATTGCTGAGTCATATACACTATCACCCCCATCGCCGATCGCGATCTTAATGTGATATTGTTGACCGCACTGTACTTGCGATGAGGCTGTCATCATTACTGTGCGGCCGTTGTAGCGGATCGCAGTTGGATCTGGATTATTCGCATTTCCATTGTCCACATAGTATATACTGTTCGCTAGCCAATTGGGGTCGATCGCCGCACAATTTGCTGCAATACCACCTTGAGGCCCTACCACTCCGGAATTGACAGAGTTGATGGTCACTGGCACAGTAGTGCCAGGGATCAAAGCAATGTTTGCCGCACCATTAGAGAATGGACCGGTTATGCCAGGTCCACTAATGAAGAAACCGAATGCATCGTTCACTGTACCGCAGACATATCCAGGATACTCCTCTGAGGCGAATACGAAATTGAAACTTACATCACCCCCACTCGGAACGAAATCGAACTCCAGGATCGATGCATCATCAATGTTCAGACCACCAGATAGTATGACGAGATCGGGATCGGACCTTGTTCCTGGTACCTGTGAGTCGGCACGAACGCCATCATTCGGACCTACAGCCTGTGCTGCGATCCCGGTTGAGAGGATCAATCCGTTCGGAATACCGGCATTGGATGCTGCGCTGTTGAACGCTCCGATCTGTTGATCAACGCTATTGCCTGCCGATCCGTTGAGTGCAATATTGGTCGCATTTACACCACCACCCATTAGAACATTCTGTACAAGCTGTACCGGGGTTTGCGTGTTGGTCACTACAAGCTGTGCGTTCACTGTTAGTAATGGTGCACAGAATAGGAGAGGGAAGAGGGTGGTGCGGTTCATGGTCTCTGGTGTTCGTTATTCGACGCAACAAAGAGATGACCTCGGCAAAACCTCTGCAATACCCACTAATGAGGAAACTGGTTCGTGCTTTAGCGATCTTAAGTGATGTTCACAACCACTTACGCAACGCAACAAGCCCCGATCCACCATACGGCGGACCAGGGCTTGCTCTTAATTATTGATGGTTGATCTTACATCATTCCACCCATGCCACCCATGTCAGGTGCATGGCTGTGGCCTGACCTTTCTTCTTTCTCGTCGCTGATCACACACTCGGTGGTAAGCAACATGGAAGCGATACTGGCTGCATTCTCCAAAGCAACACGGGTTACTTTGGTAGGGTCGATAACACCTGCTGCAAGCAGGTTCTCGTATACCTCAGTGCGTGCATTGAATCCGAAGTCGGCTTTTCCATCGCGTACTTTTTGTACCACGATGCTTCCTTCCAACCCAGCATTCGCTACGATCTGGCGCAATGGCTCTTCCAATGCACGACGAACGATCGCCATACCGGTGGTTTCATCAGCGTTGATGCCTTCCATTTTGTCCAATACCTTTTGGGCACGGATGTAGGCAACTCCACCGCCAGCAACAATACCTTCTTCAACAGCAGCGCGGGTAGCGTGCAAGGCATCATCAACACGGTCCTTCTTCTCTTTCATCTCAACTTCAGTAGCGGCACCGATGTAAAGAACAGCAACACCACCGGCCAATTTGGCCAAACGCTCTTGCAATTTCTCTTTGTCGTAATCGCTGGTAGTTGACTCGATCTGTGCTTTGATCTGGTTTACACGACCAGCGATGTCGGCTTTCTTACCAGCACCGTTCACGATGGTGGTGTTGTCCTTATCGATGCTGATCTTTTCAGCCTTTCCGAGCATGTTCAACTCCGTGTTCTCCAATTTGAAGCCACGCTCTTCGCTGATCACTTGTCCGCCAGTGAGGATCGCGAGATCTTCCAACATTGCCTTACGACGATCGCCGAAGCCCGGTGCCTTCACTGCACATACTTTCAAGGATCCACGGATCTTGTTCACTACCAACGTGGCCAACGCTTCACCGTCCAGGTCCTCGCTGATGATCAACAACGGCTTACCGGTCTGTGCGCTCTTTTCCAGGATAGGAAGCAGCTCCTTCATGGTGCTTATCTTCTTGTCGTAGATCAATACATGTGCGCCTTCCAGTTCAACGGTCATTTTCTCCGCGTTGGTCACGAAGTACGGACTTAGGTAGCCGCGGTCGAACTGCATTCCTTCCACCACTTCAACAGTGGTATCGGTGCCTTTCGCTTCTTCAACGGTGATCACACCTTCCTTCTTCACTTTGGCCATTGCCTCAGCGATCAAAGAGCCGATGGTGTCGTCGTTGTTCGCGCTGATCGAAGCCACTTGCTTGATCTTCGCATTGTCATCACCAACAGACTTGCTCATCTTCTTCAGATCAGCAACAACTGCGGTAACGGCCTTATCGATACCGCGCTTCAGGTCCATTGGATTGGCACCTGCTGCAACGTTCTTCAGTCCGGCGGTTACAATGGCTTGAGCGAGAACGGTTGCGGTGGTTGTTCCATCACCTGCAATGTCTGCGGTCTTGCTAGCAACTTCTTTAAGCATTTGGGCGCCCATGTTCTCAACGGGATCCTTCAGCTCAATTTCTTTTGCAACGGTAACACCGTCCTTGGTGACCTGTGGTGCACCGAATTTTTTGTCGATGATGACGTTACGGCCTTTTGGTCCGAGGGTCACTTTTACTGCATTGGCAAGATGATCGACACCACGTTTCAAGCGGTCCCGAGCATCAATATCGAATTGGATGTTCTTTGCTGGCATTTTTTCTTTTGGGTTTGGTCCTGAATGATCAGGACCACGTTAGTTCAGAAATGAAAAAAAGGCGATGTGATCACCGCCGATCAGTTATTAGTTGAGCACTGCGTAAATGTCACTCTCGCGCATGATCATATAGTCCTTGCCCTCAAGTGTGAGTTCGGTTCCACTGTACTTTCCGTAAAGGATGCTATCCCCAACTTTTACGCTCAATGGGGTCACTTTACCATCATCAGCAACACGGCCCGTGCCTACTGCGATGATCTTACCGCGCTGAGGTTTCTCCTTTGCGGTATCCGGAATGATAATGCCACCCTTGGTGGTCTCTTCTGCGGCGGCTGCTTCTACGAGTACGCGGTCCGCTAGTGGTTTTACTTTGCTTGCCATGGTTGGTTCTAGTGTATTTTCTCTGAAGGAGATGTGACCTCGCTTGTCAATGTATGTGCCACTATCGCAAATGCGAGAAAATGGCAGTTCGGTCGGAAAAAAATGGCAGAACGTGCTTTCACAAGCACATTGGTGTCAGTACAACTGACAACCTGACAAGCTTAGAATGAACCGAAGTTCGGACCAAATCTTACGGGGCTGGTACCTCCTGAGGAGCTTCTGTAGGAGCGTCAACTGGGGCGGCCGCTTCATCGATCTGCTCGATAGGCGTATCCAATTCGTTGAATTCAACCGCACTTCCACTATCCTGAAGGCCTGCGGATACCAAGCACAATACCATCAACGCGCCAGCAAGTGTCCATGTGCCCTTCTCCAAAAAGTCTGCGGTGCGTTGTACGCCACCGATCTGTTGAGCACCGGTAAAACCGCTGGCAAGTCCGCCGCCTTTAGGGTTCTGGGCTAGTACTACAAGGGCGAGCAATACGCAAATGATCAGAATGATAATGGAGATCGCAACCATGACTTACTTATTCAATTGTTCCTCCAATTCTTTTTGAAGGGCCGCAAAGTAAGCGCTTTTCTCCGGGTGTTTCAAACCCAATCTGCGATATGCGTCAATGCCCTTGGTAATATTGCCCTGCGCTACGTAGATCCTGGCGAGGGTTTCGCTCACCAGCCCAGCACTATCGTCCAAACTTCGTTTAGCCGCTTGTTGTGGGGTGAAGAACTCGGTTTTCTTTGGTGGCAGCGGGTTGTCCTGCTGAATGAACCGTTCCAATAACACTTTCTGGTCGGGTTGTCCTGCATTCTTGGCCAGATCATTGCTCTTCTTATCACTAACCTTTTCAGCGGTTAGCGGTGATTTGATCTGGATCGAAGTTTCAGGCAAATGTGCAGCAGAGGCCGGTAATATGGTGATCACAGCCTGATCTTCGTTCGTTCCGGAATCACTTTCCCCTAACCAATCCGTAAAACTTCGCTTTGAAAGCACCTGGGGTCTGCTCTCGACCTGTAGCTCTGGAATGACCGGACTTACATCAGTTGTAGCTAATATCTCTTGTGGGCGTACTTCCGTAATTTCCGTGGAGATCTCTAGAGCAACGTGATCGGTTACAGGTTGAGGTGGGTCAACTGCTTCCTTGTGCTCCTTGGTCTCGGTCGGAACCGCTTTTTTACTCCAGGTAAGGTCATACCCACTGGCGATAGAGGCTTCATTTATTTGCCGATCCAGAAGGTCTTCTTCTCTTGCTATGGGTTGTAGTTCCAATGGATCGGTCGAGATCACTGATGCTTCTTGAACTAGATCCGGTGTTTCCGGTTCCTCGAACTTGGCTTGCGGAACACTATCAGCCGCACCAGGGACAACGTTCTCATGTTCATCGGACAGCCCAACGCTGAAACTGCTGGGTCCATCGGCTTCCAGCAGATCGAAAAGCACTTCCCGGTTCGGGATATGTGTGCTGCTGGTCTCAAGAGTACCGTCGAACAGGACATCGCCAGCTTCATGTTCACCAACGGCCAAAAGCAGTTGCGCACCACTGAACCAAGGGTATCGCTCGGTCATGGCCTTTAGCCCAACAAGGTCTTCCCGGGCTATGTTGCCCGGCTCTTCCAAGATCCGTGTGAGTCGTTCGCGTTCCATGTTCACCAATTCCCAAGCGTGCGGTCGAAGATATCCTGCGAAAGTTGTTTCCCAATGTTCTGCACCAATTGCTCCTCTACGGTCGCAAGGTCCTGCGAACTGCTGTAATCCTCGAACCGGGAGATGGTGGTCTCGAGGTTTTTCTTCGGGTCCAGTGTATTCACGTAGGAGATGGTGACCGTTATGGTGAGCCTGTTCAGCGCGGCGGTCTCATTGGCCTGTATGCTTACGGGCTGCACATCATAGCCCGTTATTGCACCGCTGTATTGTACGTCGCCATCCCTGCTGGCAAGTTTCAGAGGCGTTTGTGCCAAGAGTAGATCACGGATCGTTTCCGTTAGCGTTTGCGCACTTTGTGGAGTCGATAACGGCGCTCTGGCCTGTAGCAGTTCCACCGACATGGTGCGTGCATCGCCGGTGTCACCACCGGTGAATGAATAATTGACGCGACACCCAGCAAAGAGCGCAATAAAAACTATGGGCCAGAATCGGATCACGGGATATCGTACTCTTTGATCTTACGGTAGAGCGTGCGCTCACTGATCCCCAATTCCTGTGCCGCCGACTTGCGTTTGTTGCGGTGTTTGATCAACGCTTTGCGGATCAGTTCTTTCTCTTTTTCCTCTAGGCTCAACGTCTCTTCCACTTCCGTATGGTCCACGTCCTCTGGATCGCGATCCACAGGTGCACGTTCAATGGTATACCCGCGCTCGGAACTTGGGAGCGGCAAGAGACTGCCTTCCCTGTATGCCGCCGCGATCTTGTGCAGGTCTTTCGGGTCGTCCTGGATCATAGCGAAGTGCTCCTTCAGCACATTCACATCCTGCTGCAATTTTGCGATCACGGCGTAAAGCATTTCGCGTTCGTTCGGGCCCTGACCATTTTCCGTGGACCCTCCTTGGGCAGTTCGAACGGCCGGTAATAAACTGGCATCCACCGTAGGCAGATAAAGCCTCAACTTTTGCCCGTCGATCTCCCTGTCCTCGGTCTCAATTACGTTGATCTGCTCAACGATATTGCGCAATTGCCGCACGTTGCCCGGCCACCGATATCCCATGAGCAATTGCTGCGCTTCCGGTGTAAGATTTATAGGTTCCTTCAAGCGATGACGTTCCGCACTATCAATAGCGAATTTCTTGAATAACAATGCAATGTCGCTCCCTCTTTCACGCAAAGGAGGAAGCATGATCGGGATCGCATTCAACCGGTAATACAGGTCTTCTCTGAACGTGCCTTGCTGCACTGCTTGCCACATATTCACGTTGGTGGCTGAAACAACCCGTACACTCGTTCGTTGGCTCTTACTGCTACCTACCCGGATGAATTCCCCGGTCTCCAGAACGCGCAACAAACGGACTTGCGTTCCCAACGGGAGTTCACCCACTTCATCAAGAAAGATCGTTCCCTTGTCCGCTACCTCAAAATAGCCTTTGCGGGCTTCATGTGCACCTGTGAAAGAACCCTTTTCGTGACCGAACAATTCACTGTCAATGGTGCCTTCAGGAATGGCACCGCAATTCACGGCGATGTATGGCCCGTGTTTTCTCGCACTGTTCTCATGGATCACCTTGCCCATGACCTCCTTGCCACTGCCGCTCTCGCCCGTGATCATCACGCTCAGGTCCGTTGGAGCCACCACATTGGCGATCTCCAATGCCCGGTCCAATTCAGGCGTATTACCGATGATACCGTACCGTTGTTTTATCTGTTGTAACGTCATTCTGCTGCTGTCCCCTCCGTTCTTTTCTCTTTCAATTGTGCCAAGCTACGCACTGTTCTTAACCCGACCACTTCACCCTTCAGTGCACCTGCTGTGGAACTGATGATCTTTACATCAACGAGATCACCAGGTATCAATTCAATTTCTCCGAGCCCTGTCGTCTCGGAACTAACATCATTACTTACCTGCAAATGCGCTAAGCCTGCCCCATTCAATGTCCGTGATACAATGGTGACCGCGCCTTGTGAGATGCGACCGAACATGTGTTCTTCACTGCGCTTGCTTATGCCTTCGATCAAAACTTCACGGGCACTATCCATGTAGGTGGCCATTCGTGCAGAGCTCAATGTGCGCTGCGTGTTGATCACTTCCTGCAAACGACGCCCTTTCGCTTCCTCGGGAACTTCATCGGGATACTTCCTGGCCGCTAATGTTTTGGGACGTTCGCTGTACTTGAACATGAACGCCATGTCATAGCCGACCTCTTCCATCAATCTCAATGTCTGTTGATGGTCTTCCTCAGTCTCTCCACAAAAGCCGGTGATCACATCCGTACTTAACGCGCAATCCGGCATGTGCTTGCGGATGCTGGATATGCGGTCCAGATACCATTCTCGGGTATAACCACGGTTCATGCGGTGAAGGACCTCGTTGGAACCGCTTTGCACAGGCAAATGGATGTATTTGGCGATGTTCTCATACTTGGCCATCACCGCTAACACCTTATCGGTCATGTCCTTCGGATGACTGGTGCTGTAACGGATGCGGAGGGTAGGGCATGCCAATGCTACCATTTCCAAAAGATCCGCAAAGTCAACCAGGGCTTCCTCTTCAGTCAATTTCCATTTGAAGGAGTCAACGTTCTGTCCTAACAAGGTTACTTCTCCGTAGCCCTTTACAGCTAGTGTTTTGCATTCATCCACAATGGTGCTCGGCTCTCGGCTTCGTTCTCTTCCACGTGTGAATGGAACTACACAGAACGCACACATATTGTCGCAACCCCGCATGATCGTTACGAATGCGGTAACACCGTTGCTGTTCAACCGTACCGGTTCTATTTCACCGTACGTCTCTTCGCGACTTAGCAGAACGTTCACTGCTTTTTGACCGGTCCCGACCTGCTCCAATAGATCGGGTAGGGTGCGGTAAGCATCGGGACCCACAACAAGATCCACCACCTTCTTTTTTTCCAGCAGGTCTTCACGCATTCGTTCTGCCATGCATCCGAGCACACCCACCTTCATCCCTTTGTTCCGGGACTTGATGGTGTTCATTTCATTGATGCGCTGCAGAACGGTGTATTCCGCCTTTTCGCGAATGCTGCATGTGTTGAGCAGCACCAGATCGGCATTTTCGGCTTTGTCCGTAGGCGTATAGCCGTCCTTGGACAAAATGCTCGCAACGATCTCGCTATCGCTGAAATTCATTGCGCAGCCGTAACTCTCTATGTATACTTTCTTGCTCACCTTGCTGTTCGGAAAGGGAGCGCAAAAGTACCGAACTTTAACGGTGTGACAATGTGTCAGCCAAGGATCAACAAATGTTATGGATCCGCTTGCTCAGTCAAACAGGGTTATGGTGAATGCTGGGCACTTTGTTCACACAAAGAGGTTGCTCAACCCACTATAGTACTAGATGGGATATCCAATGCAGGAACCACACGAATTAACAGCAATTCACTTAGCGAAAGTCTTCAGGTAACGAACGGCCAGTTTTCCCGTCCTTAGAACATCAGCGTCAAGCCGCCATTCACAAGTGTTACGCCCGGACCTACTTCTGCATACACTCCCAAAATGTTGGCAAACATATAGCGTGCACCAACGAAGACATCGTAGATCGGATAGTTGTTCACAAGCGTATTTGTTGTAGAATTCCCGTACTCATACCGTTCCGAAAGCCGAATATTCATGCCGAACATAACACCACCATAAATGTCGAGATCCTCTCGACCATGCCATTCGTTCCAGTGGTACGTTCCGCGAACGCCAACCACCAAATGGGTGGAATGGTAATCACCGTAAATGCTAGAGGAGCGTGATGCTTTCAATCCAACTACACCGCCAATACCAATTATCCCCGGCCCGGCTTTTTTGAACCCAATGTCCATCGCAGCCAAAAAGGTTGGTGAAACGCCGACCCGATTGTAGCCTACTGCGTACCTGCTATATCCACCAATACCCACCCCAAGATTGATGGCTTTTGATCCTTCTTCAAAGGATTGTGCGTGAAGCTGTGATGGTACAATGACCGCTAGGGAGAGCGCTGCGGCTGCGAGATAATTCAATGGGTTCATGGTGCGAAGATCTATTTTTAAGACCGAGCTATTTTATTGGTCATATCTCGGTTTGGCAACAAATCTAAACTACCGATCGAAATGCGCTAATAGGAATTTGCTGGTTGAAGCATGTCCTGATTCAATTCTTGAATCGCGTTATCGATGGTTGCACCAGTATGTTTTGAAGCGTGGTGGTGTTTCGTACTTCAACCCTAATCACCAATATTCAAACTCACCGCATTGATGCAATACCTCAGGCCAGTAGGTTGTGGCCCATCTTCGAACACATGACCTAAATGCGCGTCGCAACGGCTGCAAACCACTTCGGCCCGCATCATGCCTATGCTGCCATCGTTGTGTTCAATGACCAGCTCCTTGCTCATGGGTTCGTAAAAACTGGGCCAGCCGGTTCCGCTTTCAAATTTTGTATCAGGCGAGAACAAGGCATTCCCGCAAACTGCGCATCGGAAAACACCCTCAACATGTTCTCCTTCGAACTTGCCGGTAAATGGCCGCTCGGTCCCTTGCTCAAACGCAACACGGAATAGTTCCGCTGGCAGGATCTCTTTCCATTCGCTCAAAGGCACATCCAGCTTTTTCGTTTCGGTTGTACTGTAATATGGATTCTTGCTATGGTCCATGTCCTGTTCAGATCGCCCTTCATGTTCCGCACTAGATGCTCCATTTTGTCCTGTGCTGCTCTGGCAACCAAAAAGTAGAACGCTGAATACTAGCGCGACGGAATTCAAGATCGTCATATTCATCTGGTCCTGATTTGTAAGGGAAGGTCGATGACCGCGATCGGTCCTGACCACTCCTGATCCTAAAGTACGTCGCGAACCGTTGATCGGGTCATCATGAAAAGTTAGGATCGGTCACTATATGTATGTGATCATCAACTCCTGATAAAAAAGTTCCCCTTAGGGGAAGGAAGACTACGGCTACCCGGATTTGCAGAATTCCCATTCTTGTCCCCTTTCTTTGCGCCCTCGAAATTCAGCACAAGGGGTGTTGATGACTAACGAATCCTTTTTTCAAAGCATGGCAAAAAGTAGCAGTGATCTGGTGATCGTGGAGTCCCCGGCAAAAGCAAAGACGATCGAGAAATACCTTGGACCAGGCTTTACCGTACTTAGTAGCTATGGCCACGTTCGTGACCTGCCTTCGGGGGGAGTAAATGTCGATGTAGAGAATGGATTTGAACCTACTTACGTTGTTTCAGATGACAAGAAGGATCGTCTCAGACAACTACAACGTGAAGCTGATAAAGCAGAGACGGTGTGGCTCGCAACTGACGAAGATCGCGAAGGTGAAGCCATCAGCTGGCACCTGAAAGAAGCGCTCAGCCTGCCCGATTCAAAGGTAAAGCGGATCACGTTCCATGAGATCACCCAGAAGGCCATCCTCGATGCAATAGAGAAGCCACGCCAGATCGATATCCACCTTGTGGATGCACAACAGGCGCGTAGGGTTTTGGATCGTTTGGTCGGATATGAATTGAGCCCTGTGCTTTGGCGTAAAGTGAAACCCGGTCTTAGTGCTGGCCGCGTGCAAAGTGTTTCTGTTCGCTTGATCGTTGAACGTGAACGCGAGATACTGGATTTTACCAGCAGCAGCACATTCCGGATAAGTGCAATTCTAACAACACCGGGTGGTGCATCGGTCAAAGCCGATCTGCCCGCACGATTCGCAACGGAATCGGAAGCCATGGCCTTTCTACAGAGCTGTATAGGTGCGACCCATTCCGTTCATGCGGTAGAGACAAAACCAGGGAAGCGTACCCCGGCAGCGCCATTCACTACAAGTACATTGCAGCAAGAAGCCAGCCGTAAGCTCGGCATGGGCGTTGACCGTACAATGCGTGTCGCTCAAGGGCTTTATGAGCAGGGGCATATCACTTACATGCGTACCGATTCGGTGAATTTGAGCGAATCAGCGATCGCTGCCGCTGCTCAACAGATCACCGATCAATATGGTGCGCGCTACAGCAAGAGCCGCCGATACACCAGTAAGGCCAAAGGGGCCCAGGAGGCACACGAAGCCATTCGCCCTGCGGATATGTTGGTCCGGAACACAGGTGCGGATCGCGATGCTGAGCGACTATATGACCTCATTTGGAAACGCACGTTGGCCAGCCAAATGGCGGATGCGGAATTGGAAAAGACCATTGTTGACATCAGCATCAGTTCACGTCCGAACGATTTCCTGAAGGCACAAGGCGAGGTCATTCTCTTTGATGGTTTCTTGAAGGTCTACATGGAGGGGAAGGATGACGAGGACGAAGAGCAGGAAGGACTCCTGCCTGAAATGCGCCAAGGGGAAGCAATGAAGTTGCAGGAAATGAATGCAACACAGCGCTTTGAGAGGCCAGCCCCACGGTTCACGGAAGCGAGTTTGGTAAAGAAGTTGGAAGAACTTGGGATCGGACGACCTTCAACCTATGCGCCTACGATCAGTACGGTTCAAAAACGCGGATACGTGGTGAAGGAGAATCGGGACGGAACAACGCGCCCATACCGCATACTCACACTTGCCGAGAGCGCGATCACGGATAAGACCGCATTCGAGAACGTAGGCGCTGAAAAGCAGAAGCTATTCCCTACGGATATCGGTATGGTGGTGAATGATTTCCTCGTGGAGAATTTCCCGACGATCGTTGATCTGAACTTTACTGCCAAGGTGGAAGAGGAGTTCGACATCATCGCCGAAGGCAAAGAGAACTGGCGCGAAATGCTGAAGCGGTTCTACAAGCCGTTCCATGAAACGATCGGGACAGTGAGCGAGCACGCGGAACGGGCCACAGGAGCGCGTGAACTTGGCGTGGATCCTGTTTCGGGTAAGAAAGTTTATGCACGGATCGGTCGTTTTGGACCCATGGTGCAGATCGGTGAAGTGGAAGATGAAGAAAAACCGAAATTCGCTAGTCTCCAAAAAGAGCAGAGCATTGCGTCGATAACCTTCGACCAAGCCATGGACCTGTTCAAGTTGCCGCGCACACTTGGTGAGCGGGAAGGCGAGGTTTGTACTGTAGGTATTGGTCGTTTTGGTCCTTACGTTCGGTTAGGTGCCACTTATGCCAGTCTGACAAAGGAAGATGATCCGATGGAGATCGATCTAACTCGGGCAGTGGAGTTGATCGATCTGAAAAAGGCGGCCAATGCAACACGGGACCTTGGTGAATTCAAAGGCGAAATACTTGTTGTTGGAAGAGGTCGTTTTGGACCGTTCGTGCGCCACGGTAAAACCTTTGCCAATATTCCGAAAGGCGAGGATCCCGCTTCGTTGACACTGGAGCGTGGTACTGAGCTGATGGAAGCAAAGCTTGCTGGTATTAGACAGAATATCCTCAAGGAATTCCCTGACACGGAGATCCAAGTGCTTAGCGGACGGTACGGGCCGTATATCACGGACGGCAAGAAGATCGCCAATGTTCCAAAGGAAAAAGAGCCAACGGATGTGACCTTGGAGGAAGCTACCGCCTTGTTGGAAGCTGCTCCGGCAAGAAACGGAAAGGGTCGAAAGGGTAAAACGGCCGCCAAGAAAGAACCAGCGAAGAAAAAGGCCGCACCAAAGAAGAAGGCCGCGAAAAAAGCTGCGCCCAAGAAGGCTGCAAAGAAAGCCGCAAAAAAGGCGCCCAAGAAGGAACGTTGATCACTGTATGGTCCGTTTCGTTTTAGTTGATCGGACGGTCCAGGTATTCAGCATTCAACATACCGTTGTGCACTGAACCGTGCTCGAAGGTATCGATCGGGCCTTTGCACTCCCGACCTTCGCAATCGTCCTGTTCCTCACATTAACGTATGAGCCGGACAGCGGAGCCATGGACATCTCGATCTACTTCAAACCCTCTGAGCGATTTGGAGCTTCCCGACCGGAGTGGCCCGCGAACTCCCTTGGCGATAACGCCACATTCCATACGAACAATGGCTTTCCGGATCTGGAAAGAAAGCAAGTAGCATTGTTCGGTGTGCTTGATGACCCCGGACACGCCCGTCCACGAACTTGCGTAGAGGCGCCGGACGCTATACGCGAAGAGTTGTATCGCCTTTATCTTCCATCAGAAGGTCTTCGTCTCGTTGACCTTGGTGACATTCATCCGGGGGCCAGCGCGGCTGATACCCAACATGCCGTAGCAGAGACCATAGCAGAATTGATCCGAATGGGCATTGTGCCTATCCTCCTGGGCGGTGGTCAAGGACATACGTATTCGCAGTATCTGGCGTATGAAATGCTGGAACGTACTGCAAATCTGGTATGCGTTGATGCACGGTTCGACCTCGGTGACCCGGGACAGGCGCTGGCGGAAAGCAGTTATTTGAGCCATATCGTGTTGCGCCAACCGAATTACCTTTTCAACTACAGTAACCTCGGATATCAGACATACCTCGTGGATCAGCCGGGTATAGCGTTGATGGAGAAACTCTATTTCGATGCACATCGTCTTGGCGAATTGCGTGCGACCATGGCCGATGCTGAGCCTGTATTGCGCAATGGTGATAGTGTAAGCGTGGACATGTCCTCCATCCGTAGAAGTGATGCTCCGGGTACGACTCGGCCGGGTCCGAATGGCTTTCACGGTGAAGAGGTATGCCAATTGATGCGTTATGCCGGTGTCAGCGAAAAGATCACCTCCTTAGGGATCTACGAGATGGACCCTTCTCGTGACATGGAAGGAGTAACGGCCCAGTTGGCCGGGCAAATGGTTTGGTGCTTTTTGGATGGGTTCATTAGTCGTACCAACGATCTACCGTGGTTGGACCGTAAGCGTTTCACTCGTTTTCGTATTCCGATCCGTGGGCACGATCAAGAGTTGGTCTTTTATAAAAGCAATGTGAGTGACCGGTGGTGGATGGATATTCCCTACCGTGCTGAACAAGAGGCTCGTTTTGAACGGCATCATTTGGTGCCTTGTTCCTACTCGGATTACCGCATGGCGTGTCGCGAAGAAGTGCCGGAACGCTGGTGGCGAACTTTCCAGAAGTTGGCCTGATCCTCGAAGGATCCCCATTTTAGGGAAGGAAATATCCTTAGACAGGCGCAGAAAATATTTGCGGGATCCAATGTTTGCTATATTGGCCCCAAGTTCAACGAAGGTTTGAGGTGGGTTGACTATCTCCATACCCTAATAAGGACAACGAAAAAAGTACGCATGAGGAGGATAATTACAGCAGTGATCTGCATGGCGGTCGGAGGAGCATCAATTGCTCAGCAGGATCCACAGTTCACGCAATACATGTTCGATCGTCTTTCGGTGAACCCTGCAGTAGCTGGGATCTCAGGTGAACTTTGTGGAACTTTGTTGCTCCGCCAGCAATGGACCGGTTTCGATGGTGCACCGAAAACGGCACTTTTGAATGCAAGCATGCCGATCAATAAGATCAGTAGCGGTGTTGGCATTTCCGTATACTTGGATAAACTTGGTCAGCAGAATAGCACATTCGCACGACTTCATTATTCTTTCCATCGCAAGATCGGCACTGGTACACTAGGTATCGGTATCTATCTTGGTGCTGGTAGCCATGCCCTTGGTCATGATTGGTTGGCTCGTGATCCTGTTGCACAGGATGATGCTATCTCTTCTGCCAGTACATCACAGACCGGGTTTGACTTAGGGGCGGGTCTATATTATCAGACACCTAAATTCTGGGTAGGTATCAGCAGCACGCATTTGCCACAAACCAAGCTTGACAATGTGAGCATTAAAATGGTGCGGCACTATTTTATCCAAGCAGGGTACGATTACGCCATAAAGGGTAATAAGAAGTATGTTCTGCAACCATCGGTTCTTGTTAAATCGGATGCAACTTCCACGATATTCGATATTAATGCCCGGTTCCTCTATAATAACATGGTATGGCTTGGCGTTAGTTACCGTACCGAAGACGCAATTGCTCCGATGATCGGTTATCAAATGGCACCTAATGATCGGTCCATGCTGAAGATCGGGTATAGTTATGACGTTACTACCTCTAAACTAAAGAATTACAGCAGCGGTAGTCATGAAATAATGTTGAATTACTGTGTACTACTAGTCAAGAAACCAGACCTCCAGATATACAGGAACGTAAGATTCCTTTAAGCTCGTCCGAAACCCAACAACCAGATCTGACGTATCACTGTTTCGTCCAACGTGTTCGCAAGAGCGACCAATATGAACGATCATCCCTGCAAGGAAACAATGGTGCGGCACAAAAGGAAGAATATGGAACGTCCCATCTTTTATCTATTTGCCATAGGCCTGCTGGCTAGCAGCTGTGGTAAAGGTGGCCAAGGGCAACTTATAGGTGCGCAAGGCAGACCCGGTTGGTACGATGTTGATCCTTATGGGATGAACTATGTACCCATGGGCGCATTCGTAATGGGTCCTAGTGATCAGGATGTGCCTTATGCAATGGTTACGAAAAGCAAGACAGTATCTGTCCAAGCTTTTTACATTGACCAGACCGAGATCACCAATAATGAGTATCGCCAGTTCGTATTCTATGTGCGTGATTCCATAGCAAAGCGCATTCTCGGCGACGAGGATATTGGCGAGCATGTGTTCACTGAGGATGAATACGGGGAGGATATTGATCCACCGATCATCAATTGGAAAGAGCGTTTGAACTGGTATGGTGATGAAGAACGCGAAGCATTAGCTGATCTTTTCCTGAATGAAAGTGAGCAGTTCTATCGCCGTCGTGAGATCGACACCCGGAAATTGATGTTCGAGTATTACTGGATCGATCTGAAGGAGGCTGCCCGTAAAGCGAACAATGCACGCGATCTTGACCTGAGCTACACGAACGTTAAGGGACAGAACAATGCAATACGCGGACATAGTGATCGTAGTAAGTTCATAATTAAGGAGGTGATCAACGTTTACCCTGATACCTTGGTCTGGGTGCATGACTTCACCTATTCCTTCAATGAGCCGATGACGGAGAACTATTTCTGGCATCCTGCTTATGATGAATATCCGGTGGTAGGCATCACTTGGCAGCAGGCTAATGCCTTCAACGTATGGCGCACTCAGTTGATGAATTCATGGTTGTCCTCCAATGACGAGGCGTTCATAAACCGGTTCAGGTTGCCTACCGAGGCTGAGTGGGAGTACGCCTCACGAGGGGGGTTGGACCAAGCCCCATTCCCATGGGGAGGGCCTTACGTTCGTAATCGTCAAGGTTGCTTCTTGGGTAACTTCAAGCCATTGCATGGTAATTACGTGGATGACGGAGGTTTCCATACAGTGCCTGTTGATAGTTATACCCCGAATGATTTCGGATTGTATCAAATGGCCGGTAACGTTGCAGAGTGGACCAGTACAGCTTATGACGAAAGCGTATACGACTTTGCGCATGACCTCAACCCCGAATACAGTTATGATGCGTTGATGAACGATCCGCCATCACTAAAAAGGAAGGTGGTTCGTGGTGGGTCATGGAAGGATATCGGTTATTACATGCAGGCTGGAACCCGTGCATATGAATATCAGGACACGACCAAGGCCTACATCGGATTCCGCTCAGTTATGACCTATTTGGGTCGTGGAAAAGCAGTGAATGCTGAAGATCTTTAAGAAGAATTGATACTGCGGTCGTTACCTTGTCGGAACGAGCGCATTGAGTAGTATATTACCCTGAACAACCTCTAAAAAAGCAAGGAAGAACTATGAAGCCCGGCAGCAAGAAGTGGAAAAATTTCATGGCCAAACTGTACGGAATCGGTGCAGCAGTCGTGATCATCGGTGCGTTGTTCAAGATCCAACACTGGCCAATGGCTAGTTTTTTCTTGATCATTGGTCTTAGTACGGAGGCGGTCATCTTTTTCTTCTCCGCATTCGAACCACCACACGAAGATCCAGATTGGAGTTTGGTTTATCCTGAGTTGGCAACGGGCGAGACTGCTGAAGGCGATGATTTCAAAAAGGAGGATCAGCGGTCCATCACCGAGCAGCTCGATGGTATGCTTGAGGGTGCCAAGATCGAACCGGAATTGATCGCTAGTTTGGGTGAAGGTATGCGCTCTTTGAGCGATCAGGCCCGCTCAATGGGTGAGATCACCGGTGCAGCTTCGGCAACCAATGAATACGCATCAAGCTTAAAGGATGCGTCTCAAAAAGTATCAACATTGAGCGATAGCTATGCGAAGGCAAGTGAAAGCCTGGTCGGTCTGACCGAGAATGTGGATGCTGGCAGAAATGCAGGTGTGAGTCTGCAAAAAATGAGCACCAATCTAACTGCGCTCAACGAAATGTACGAGCTACAGTTGATGAGCAGTCGTGAAAAACTGGAGGCTGCGAATCAAATGTTCGAGGGCATGGGTGAGATGATGACCAATTTGCGCAACTCCGTGGATGATACCAAGCGTTACAAGGAGAACATCGCTGAATTGAGTGATAACCTCTCTAAGCTCAACACCGTGTACGGCAACATGTTGAACGCAATGACCGTGCGCTAAGCCGGTTATTGATCGCTCAACATCAACCTGAAATACCGAACGCAAGAATATGGCAAGTGGTAAGCAGACGCCCAGACAGGCGATGATCAATATGATGTACTTGGTGCTCACGGCCTTGTTGGCCCTGAACGTTTCCAAGGAAATATTGGACAGCTTCGTTACGGTGAACAACGGATTGGAGAATACAAAGTCGTCATTGAATGATAAAATGACGCAGCAATATGCCAGTTTCCAGGCATTTGCGAGTGAGAACCAAGCAAAGTACGGGGCTGCATGGACCGAGGCTCAGAAGATCAAGATCGCCGGTGCAGAGCTGGTCGCATATATCGATACCATCAAGGTTCGCGCTATCATGATATCCGAAGGATGGAGCCGTGATAGTACGATCATGCCGGATGGACGCTTGGTGAACTTGATGAAGGTCAACAAAAAGGATAGCCACGATGAGTTGACCACCATGCTCGTGGGCGGCGAGCCGGGCAAACCGATCGAAGGGGAGTACACTGCGAACGACCTGAAGCTGAAACTGATGGCGTTCAAGGATCTTGTAAAGAACAGCCGACCACAGGATACGGATCTGGCAGCGTCCATGGACCGAGTGTTCGACTTCGAGGATCGCCCGGATGCTTCAGGTACAATGAACAACTGGGAAAGCATCAACTTCTATCATGTGCCTATGGCCGCCGGTATCACCATCCTTAGCAAGTTGCAAGCGGATGTACGGAACTCAGAAGGCGAGGTCGTGAAGCGGATGATGGATGCTGTTGAAAGCAAGAGCTTCAAATTTAATAAGCTGACAACGATCGTTAAACCGTTGAGTAGTTTGGTTACCGTTGGCGGAAAATATCAGGCTGAGATCTTTTTGGGTGCATACGATGATCAGAATGCACCTGAAGTGTACATCGCAGGGCCGGGTGCTAAAGTCGATTCCGTTTCCAAAACAATCATCGGTGAGTCCATTAAGCTACCGATGAACGGTGCGAAAGCCCAGTTGGAGCAAGTTGCTTCCGGTGCTGGTCAACGTACCGTGCAGGGTATCATCAAGTTCAAGCCCGTAGGTGGTGAGGAAACCGTTGAGGTTTTCTCCACGACATACGAAGTTGCTTCACCGAACTTGGTCGTGAGTCCCACCAAAATGAACGTTTTCTATCGCGGTGTTGATAATCCTGTTGATATCAGTGTTTCTGGTTTTAGTGCGAAGGATGTGGCTCCAAGTGTTACTAATGGTTCGCTTGCCAAAGCAGCTAATGGTTATATCGTGAAAGGCTTAGGAAAAGGCAATGAAGCTGTTGTGAGTGCGACAGTAACCAATCCGGATGGATCAAAAAAGAGTATGCCTGGATTGAGTTTCCGCGTAAAGAATGTACCTAGTCCTACACCATATTTTGGTGGTAAGAGCGTTGACGACGCAACCATTAAAAAAACTGAATTGACGGCTGCGGCAGGCGTAATCGCCAAAATGGTCGATTTCGAATTCGACCTGAAGTTCGAGGTTGTCGAGTTCCGTGTAACCATGATGGTGAATGGAACGCCGATCGAGAAAATGACCAAAGGTCCTGCAGTGAGTGGAGATATGAAGGAGATCTTCCAGAAATCAAAACCAGGACAGAAGGTCTATATTGAAGGAATTAAAGCGCGTGGCCCGGACGGTACAGTACGAAACCTCGGTTCACTTTCGTTCAAGATCGTATAACCAATACGTTTAGAGCCATGACAAGGACAAGCAAGAACATATTGATCATTACCATGGTATTGGTTGGTGGTCTGTGCGCTACGCCTCAAGCCGTGGCCCAGACCGTATTGGATGGTGCCTACATCAAGGAGAACACCAAGACCAAGCGCGTTGTCCCCTACACGCATATCCGCGAAGCAGATGTGATGTGGGCGCGACGTGTATGGCGTCGGATCGACCTCCGTGAGAAAATGAACCATCCCTTGTATTATCCAACGGATGCGATCAATGATCGGAAGAGCTTATTCGATGTGATCCGCCAAGGATTGATGGTGGATGGATCCATTACGGCATATGATGCTGGACCATTCTTGGATGATGATGAATTCAAGAAAGCATTATTACCAGGCGACCTTCAGGAAATGTTCTCTCGTTTGGATACCTCCTACACAGAGAGTCTAACCACAGGGGACATGGAAATGGTGGTACAGGAGATCAATCTGGAGAGCCGGGACATCAAGTTGTACGATATGAAAGAAGATTGGATCTTCGATAAGCAGCGCTCCATTATGGATATCAGGATCATCGGTATTGCACCATTGAGGGAAAATATTGGTGAGGACGGTGAAAGCCGCGGTTTTGCCCCCATGTTCTGGCTATACTATCCGGAGTGTCGTTATGTATTTGCGAACTGGGAAGCGTTCAATCGCGAGAATGATGCGGAACGCAGGTCTTATGAAGACATCTTCTGGAAGCGCCAATTCAGTAGCTACATTACGAAATGGAGCAATGTTTACGATCGTGGGATCAATGAATACAAGCAAGGATTGGACGCATTGCTGGAAGGCGAAGAGATCAAGTCGGCATTGTTTGAGTTCGAGCATGATCTTTGGAATTTCTGATCGCTAACATCTCTAATATTTGAAGCCTCGACGGATCGTCGGGGCTTCTTTTTTTCGTATCGTTCTCTTGCCGCTTATCCATTGAACGATCCGTCAATGGAACGAATACGTTCTCATCTGGCCTGACGTTATTATCGCATGCGCCTTTCAGTTCCTCAATTGGCTGTGTGTCTACTGAATCTTCAGGTCATAACCTGCATTCATGCGCAGGATACACTGGAACCAGGAGTGCATCCATGCCGGGTCAAGGCCCAAGTGGAACCCTGCCGGACCATCCGAGAAGCCGATGTCATGTGGGAACGCCGCGTTTGGCGTGTGATCGATCTGAACGAAAAGGTGAACAGTTCATTGGCTATGCCACAAGGCTCTCGAGCTGGATGTATGGATCTTTTCGGGATCATTCGGCATGGCCTGTTGGATGAAGGCTCGATAACCGCGTACGATCCTGGACCAGAGAAAGTGGACGATGCTTTTACACTACCAATGACGCGACCCGAATTGGAACGATTGTTCGATACGATCGATACCCTGAGGCCTGTGCCGATCGCGAGGATCATGATCAAAGAAGATTGGATCTTTGATCGACAACGCGGTGAAATGATCGTAAGGATCATCGGTATTGCGCCAATGATCGAGGTCCGTGGTGAGCTTGGTGAAGTGCGCGGATACGAACCGATCTTTTGGCTGTATTATCCAGAATGCCGACTATTATTCGCGCGATGGGTCCATCGTGAGGATAAGGACGGTAACGCGATATCGTACGAATCGTACTTCGCTCAACGCAGGTTCAAAAGCACGATCATTAAAGTTGCGAATATGCAGGAAAGGCGGATCAATGCGTACCGTTCCGGGTTGGATGCGCTGCTGGAAGGCGAAGCAATTCGTGATCAATTGTACAACATGGGTTTTGACCTTTGGCACTATTGATTGATCGGGGCATTATATCATTTCCGGGTATTGGACGTTAATTGGGAAAATTCGTTGAACGCTTCAAGTAGAGCCATGATCTCCGTACGGAGCAGAACGCTTAGGGTCATCAACTTGTTCCGTGTGCTATTCTCCTAAGTATCCGTACCTTCGCGGCCTTTTCCGCACAAGTACTGCATTTCTGCCATGATGACTGTTCAGGGGCTGACCCTCCACTTCGGCCAACGCCCAATATTTGATGATATTTCATTCTTTATCGGTAACGATGATAAGATCGGGCTGGTAGGAAGAAATGGAGCCGGCAAGAGCACCTTGCTGAAGATCATGGCTGGCCAACAGCATTATGACAAAGGCACTATTGGCAAGCCGAAGGAGCTTACCATGGGCTATTTGCCGCAGGAAATGGCGCATAACCTAACGCTTTCACCATGGGATGTGGCCATGAAAGCATTTGAGGAAGGATTGAAGCTCAACGCGGATATTGAACGCATTGAAAAGGAATTGCATGATGTGACCGACGATGAGCATGCCATGGAACTTGCCATGGAACTTGCAAATGCCCATGAGCGTTTGAATTCCATCGGAGCAGCGGATCATGACATGCAGGTAGAGCGGATCCTGAAGGGTATCGGTTTTGTTGAAGAGGACATGCACCGCAAAATGAGTGAGTTGAGCGGTGGTTGGCGCATGCGCGCAGAACTTGCGCGTTTGCTCCTTATGAAGCCGGATCTCTTATTGCTGGATGAGCCTACCAACCATTTGGACCTACCCGCCATCCAGTGGTTGGAGGATCTGCTGCGCACCCATCCTTCAGCGCTTGTTCTGATCAGTCACGATAAAACCTTCCTGGATCGTCTTACCAAACGCACGTTGGAAGTGTTGGGTGGAAAGATCATTGACCGTAAAGTGCCATGGACCCAGTATGTTGAACTACGAAAGGTTGAACGGGAACAACAGGCCTCAGCTGCAAAACAGCAACAACAGTACATCAAGGAGACGACTGACCTGATCAATAAGTTCCGGGCCAAAGCGAGCAAGGCTGCCTTTGCACAGAACCTGATCAACAGGCTGGATAAGCTTGATATCATTGAGGTGGACGACGAGGATACACGTAAGATGCTCGTGAAGTTCCCGCCGGCACCCAACAGCGGAAAGATCGTTGTCGAAGTCAAGGACGTTACAAAATCCTATGGTGACAAGCACATATTCAGTGGTGCCGAACTTACCATCGCAAAGGGCGAGCACCTTGCCCTCGTAGGTGCGAATGGAACGGGAAAAAGTACGCTCGTGCGCATGATCATGAATGAGGAGCCTTATGATGGTGAGATCCGTCTGGGGCACAATGTGATCATCGGTTACTATGCGCAGGATATGCCTGAACGGATGAGCCCTTTACGCACCGTGATCGAAACTGCGGAAGATGCTGCCAGCGAGGACAACCGGGTCCGAGTGCGCGCCATGTTAGGTGCATTCATGTTCAGCGGTGATGACGTGGACAAGAAAGTGAAAGTGCTGAGCGGTGGTGAACGCGCACGATTGGCATTATGCTGTATGTTGCTGAAGCCGCTGAACTTCTTGATCCTCGACGAACCAACGCACCATTTGGATATCCAAAGCAAGGATGTGTTGAAGAATGCCTTGAAGAACTATGACGGGACATTCTTGTTGGTAAGTCACGATCGAGATTTCCTTACCGGACTGACCACGCGTCTGCTGGAATTGGACGATCTCCGTATCCGGGATCAGCACATGGATATTCTTGAACTGATCGAAAAACGGGCCGAGCTGCAAGGTGCGGATATTGGAAAATCATCTGCCGCAAAACCGAAAGTATCGAACAAGGCCAACAAGAATTCGGATCAACGCGAGCAACGGGACCGGGACAAAGAGCGCCGTAAAGTGCAGAACCAGGTTGAGCGTTTGGAGAAACAGTTGGCTGATCTTGAGAAGGAAGAAAAGCAGCTACAAGCTCAGGTCATGAAGGGCGCAATGCCTGCGGATGAATTGCAAGAAGGCTATGTAAAGCTGGGTGAACTCGCACAGAAGATCGCAACGGCTTTAGGTGAGTGGGAGAGTGCGTCTGGCGTGCTGGCGGAGATGGAGGATTGAATTCCTTTCTTCGGTCGATTCCTGATTCCGGAGTTCAACTAGTTGGTCTCATTCGGGCTTTGGATGGGTTCGGATCTTTTGTTTGTAACGGTAGGGTTAATTCCTGATTTCTAATTCAGGGGTCCACGTCTTTGTGAATGGACCTTTCTATGAGTTGTACTGGCTTTCGCTTCAGTTTGATCCATTTCTGGATCACTGATCACCCGAGCATCCCATCAATGGGGTGCGGATGTATTGCATTTGGTATGGAACGAGAAGAGACGGCTAAAAGCGCGATCAGGAATTCGGAATCAATTTCCAATTGAACGTTACATTCCAAACCTGAACGCATTTGGTTTTACTGAGCGTTGCATTTCGCTGCGCCGGCTAAAAACCCATCACCATGGCCAATGCAAAGCTGCCGCCTAGGCAAATGATGATCAACATGATGTACCTCGTTCTCACCGCGATGTTGGCGATGAACGTGAGCAAAGAGGTATTGGACCAATTCGCCGTTCTGGATGCTGACCTTGTGCGGACTGCACATGCCCATGACGCAAGGTCGCTATCGGATTATCAGGGCTTAGCTGCTTCTGCGGAAAGTGTTCCGGACAAATTCACCCTACCGCATCTGAAAGCAATGCGTATGAAAGCACGTGCTGATAGTTTGGTCGACAGGATCGAGGGAATAAAAACGAACCTCATCGCTCAGGCAGATGGTATTGCCCCAGCAATGCTTATTGGACCGAATGTTGATGGTAAGGATACGTTACGTTCATTGATGGCGGTTGATGCGAAAGACGATCGGGATGTATTGACCCATGCACTTGTTGGGAGTGAGCCTTCTACACCGATCCAAACACGGAACAGTGCATATGACATCAAATTACAGTTGAGTGCATTCCGAGATAGTTTGAAAGGGTTTCTGCCATCGAATGACCTTGTTGCGCGCAATGGACTTGATATGCTGTTCGACCTAAGCGATAGACGCGATGCATCGGGCACCATGAACAACTGGGAAAGCATCAACTTCTATGATGTGCCGCTGGCAGCGGGTATTGCAACGCTTTCCAAATTGCAGGCGGATATCCGCACTGCGGAGAACGATATGGTGAAATGGCTCATTCGTTCAGCACAAGAAGGTGAGTACAGCTTTGGAACGCTGACCACCGCCGTTATTCCACTGACCAATACCGTGATGGTCGGTGACTCTTTCCGTGCTGATGTATTCTTGGCGGCTTACGACCCAAAGAATACCCCTACCGTTACGGTAACAGGGGGAAACGAACTGCCGATCGGTGCAGATGGTAAAGCAAAGTTGCGCCTTCGCGGTGAGAGCATCGGGGAGCAGATCGTGGAAGGAATGATCAAGTTCCAAGGCCCGAACGGACCTGAGGAGATCCCATACCGAACGACCTATCAAGTAATGGCACCGCTATTGGTAGCGTCGCCTACGAAAATGAACGTGCTTTATCGCAGCGTGGATAACCCCATTGAATTATCCGTTCCAGGTGTGGCCGCGGATAAAGTTCAAGCGACCATCTCGACCGGGCGCATTGTACGAACCGGTCAAGGTTGGGTTGCAACAGGGATGAGCGGAAACAGTGCCGAAGTGAATGCCGTTGTGATGATGCCTGATGGTAGCTCACGGAGAATTGGCCCTGTGGTTTTCCGGGTAAAGGATCTGCCACCACCAACGGCCTATATCGGCGGTACGACCGCTGGTGATCCCGCCGTGTCCAAAGTCAAGCTCTCGGCCTCGCAAGGGATCATTGCCAAGCCCCTCAATTCCGAGTTCGGGGACCTTTGGGTCGTGAAGAGTTTTCAATTCACCCTGATGCGTGGTGCCCAGAACCCTAACCTAAAAACGAGTAGCAGCAATGCTTTCACAGGTGACATGAAAACCATTCTCAACGACCTAAGACCCAATGACAAGATCCTGATCGAGCACGTTAAAGGACAGCTGGCCAATGGTCAAGGTCCAGTGCGTAATCTGAATCCGATCACGGTGAAAGTGTTGCCGTGACCTGAATAATTCTCAGGGTTCAACAATATGGTTATCTTTGCCGCCCATTGCGGGGTGGAGCAGATGGTAGCTCGTCGGGCTCATAACCCGAAGGCCGTAGGTTCGAGTCCTACCCCCGCTACTAAGAAACCCCCGAAATTTCGGGGGTTTCAGCATTTTATGTCACATTGGGTTTACGCTCTATATTCTGAAAAACATGATAAACTGTACATCGGTGAAAGCGCAGATGTAGATGACCGGTTTATCTCGCACAATGAAAAAGCGACCAAAGGTTGGACTTTATCATACAGACCTTGGCGAATTATCTACCGCGAAGAATGTAACGATAAGCCTTCAGCATTGATCCGAGAAAAGCAGTTGAAATCAGGTGGTGGTCGTAGATTTTTGCGTTCACTACTTACATAGATCGTCGGGCTCATATCCGCCGTACGGCGGACGAGGTTCGAGTCCTACCCCCGCTACTAAGAAACCCCCGAAATTTCGGGGGTTTCAGCATTTTATGTCACATTGGGTTTACGCTCTATATTCTGAAAAACATGATAAACTGTACATCGGTGAAAGCGCAGATGTAGATGACCGGTTTATCTCGCACAATGAAAAAGCGACCAAAGGTTGGACTTTATCATACAGACCTTGGCGAATTATCTACCGCGAAGAATGTAACGATAAGCCTTCAGCATTGATCCGAGAAAAGCAGTTGAAATCAGGTGGTGGTCGTAGATTTTTGCGTTCACTACTTACATAGATCGTCGGGCTCATATCCGCCGTACGGCGGACGAGGTTCGAGTCCTACCCCCGCTACTAAGAAACCCCAGATAATTCGGGAGTTTCAGCATTTAGTAGGGCTCATTGGGTTTACGCTCTTTATTCAGAAACGAATAGGCCATCATTTGTTGCTTTTCATTTTTTCTGACCTTCAGATATGAGACCTTGGTGCAATGCATCGAACGAATCACACCAGCCACCAATGTGCGAATCTCGCGAGGCGATACTGGCCAAGCCTGTCTGTCTGAACTCCATGCGCGTACCAACATCTACGTCGAATAATTCAACAGTGACCTCCGTGCTATGGCGCGCTGGATTCACTTCGGCAACGGTCTTCTCCCAATGGTGCGACAAGCGAAGTAGCTCTGGTTCGCGAACGTCCAAGTACGTGCCGTATGTCGGAAACTCCTCTCCGGATGGCGCTACCATGACCACGCGCCACATGCCGCCTACGTGAACATCAGCCTCTGCATGCGTGGTGTTGAAGGCCGCGCAGCCGAACCAATGAACCAGCATGGCCGGGGTTGTCCATGTGTTCCATACCAGTTGCCGTGGGGCGTTGAAGACCCGCGTGATGCGGATCTCGTCCGGAGCTGTAGTGCTAACGGCGTTTCGCTTGCGTTGGGCGGCGAGGGTATCCATGCACCAAAGTAACGGACCGGGTACGGATCACCGCGAAGCGCGCAGTGCTTGTCGCCTGTGGTGTATCACATACGCCGCCACAAGTACTGCAACGAACAAAAGCATCGGCGCCCAACCTGAGACCGGATCTCCCACCGCGATGAAGGAGTACATGCCAGTGACCAGATCGATGAAGAAACCGAAGTAGGTCCACTCCTTCACCCGAGCAGGCACCATGGGCAACAGAATGGCAATGGCCCCTATAAGCTTGATGACCGAGAGCCATTGGATGAAGTAAATAGGGTAACCCAAATGGTCGTGAAGCATTTCTACAGCTTGCGGGTCCAGCGTGATGCCGCCGATGCTGCTGAAGATCATGAAGGCGCTGAAGAGGCCGGTGATGATCCAGTAGGTGAGGTCGAGTCGTTTCATGGTCGGTGATAATGGTCGTTCAATTCGTTTCAGCTTGCTTCTTCAGATCGGCCAGCCCGTTTTCGAAGTCCTTACCGATCATCTTATCCATGTTGATCAAGAGGCTCATCACCTTGCCCATAAAGAGGTTGCGGCTCTCCATGCTCCAGTTCACTTTTGTGCCCGGGCCTTCAGGAGTGCAACGGAACCACATGTCACAATCGTTCTTGAATGGCTTAATGAAACGCATGTCGATGTTCACTGCGTTCGAGATCACATCACGCACTTCCATGGACCCTTCTCCGACTTTTCCATTCCCGATCCACGCGTACTTCGCGCCCTTGCCACTTGGAGTTCCGGTGTACTTGCGTTTCATGTCAGGGTCCTTCTTCTCCCACGGCGACCATGCGCTCCATTTGTGGAAGTCCGTAATATGTGGAAGTATGCGATCGGGCGGCGCGCTTATGACGACGCTGCGTTCGTAGCACACAGTGTCGGGCTTTGCACTGGCTGCGATGAGGATGATGACTACGAGAACGGCGAGGCCGATGAGGATATAGATGAGCATGGTCGCAAGGTTGTTTGTTTTCGTTCTTATGCAGAGTGCTTGCTCTTAATTCCCGACGCTGTTGTACGAACATTCTTCTTGATCCCCGTCCCCCAACGTTCTTCCACCTCACTGACTTTCGCTTTCACGATCGTTTTTACCACCGATGCTGGGATCGGCTTCTCCGGCGTGAATTTAACGGTGCCTTTGCTCCGCTCGAAATCCTTCAGTTGTTCATCGAATCCTTTGGGTAGGCTCGCATACAGCGCGCAATGCTTCTTCGCGGCTCCCATGTAAACCAGAGGATGGCCGTTGTACTTAAAGCCAGGAAGACCGTATCCGAAATACTCTTCGCACTTCGGTACAGCAGCGAGGATCTGCTTGCGCAGTTTCTGCAAGGCTTTCGCTTGATCATTGGGCAATTGCATCAAGTACTCGTCCGTGTTCTTTGCTGACGGTTTCATCCGCGTACAGAATTGAGGAAGGTTGCTAGACGATCGAAGCACTCGCCCCAGCCGCCCTGATGATCGTTGCGATCATGTTCAGTGGAGAACAGGGCATGTCGCATAGTCATCCTTGTCATGCCCTTCACCTCCTCGAACTCAAGGGTAACCATATTGTCCACCCAAGGTGCTGGCTGTCCATCATCGCGTGTCCATGTAAAGACCAAGCGATCGAATTCTCTGATCTCGCGATACTCGCCGCGCACCCAATGGTCAGTGCCGTCCGGGGCACGCATGCAAAAGTTGTACTTTCCGTTCACTCGGAAGTCCTGCTCACATGTGGGCAAAGTGAAATCGTTCGGACCGAACCACCTTACAAGATGTTTCGGCTTGGTCCATGCAGCAAAGACGAGTTCAACTGGTGCATCGAAAGTGCGCTGTATGGTCAGCGTTCGTTGTTCTTGGTCGTTCATCGTTCTCATACCAGGTCCATATCAACTGTTGACAGCGGTTGGATCCATCCAGAATACCTCCCAGATGTGGCCATCCAAGTCATTGAAGCTGCGGCCGTACATGAACCCGTGATCCTCTATCGGGCGGCATTCGGTAGCACCTGCAGCAATAGCCTTATCGTAGATCTCGTTCACGGCATCCTTGCTCTCGAAGGAAAGAGCCAGCAGTACTTCGGTGTGTTTCGTTGCATCGGCGGCAGACTTCCCTTTTGGAAGGAAGCGCGTCATGCTTTTTGGCGTATGCAGCATCGCGTAGATGGTATCACTGATCACCAATGCGGCCGCATCATCGTTGGTGAATTGGGCATTGAACGAATAGCCGAGCGCTTCAAAGAAAGCTTTCGACTTGGCGAGGTCATTGACCTGCATGTTGACGAATATCTGGGTTGGCATGTTGTTGGTTGTTTGAATGGTTTCTCTTCGTTTGGCCCGAACCACCTACTGTTTCGCCGCGCAAGTGAACACCCACATCACACCGAAGCGATCGATGCAACTTCCGTAGTAATCGCCCCACGGCATTTCCTGCAACGGCATGTCCACCTCGCCTCCATCGGACAATTCCTTGCAAAGCCTGTCGGTCTCTGTCCGGGTGTCCGGCTACAAGAGGATCTGGACATTATTGCCAATATTCAGTTTGATGCCTAATCGTTCCTCCAGCACATCGGTGCCTACCAGCTTGTGTCCGCCAAGGATCGGCAACGCAATGTGCATGATGAGATCCTGCTCGGCCTTCGACATTCGGGGTTGTCCTTCCATCGCGGGCATGGCGGAAAAGCGCACGGGTTCGCCCGTGAAATCCGAGCGAAAAACTTCGCTGTAGAAGGCAAATGCGTCCTCGGTCTTACCGACGAAGTAGAGTTGGGTACTGGTGCTTGCCATCGGCGTTTTGGTTGTTTGGTTGGTTGTTCGTTGGCTTCTATAAATGTCCGTCTTCAGTCGTTGAATGCGCGTTGCATTTCTGCGATGTCCAGCTTTTTCATCTGCATCATGGACGCCATGGCACGGTTCACCTTGACCTGGTCCTTGCAATTCACAACGAAGGATACCGCCTCATTGAAGGTGAACTGGGGGCCACCGTTCAGACCTTGAAAGAGTTGTCCGTCCAACTCGAATTCGAGAAAGAGCAGCGAACCGAGCACCTGCCCATTCTCCTTCGCCACATCCTCGGTGACGAGCAGTTTCCTGCCGATGCGTGAGTTCGGAAAAATGGAAACGTAGTAGTTGGCCGCCTCTTCGGCGTTGCCGTTGAACCAGAGGTTCGGGCTGATCTTTTGGATGGTGCTCATGGTGAAGGGTGATTTGAATTCGAGGTGATGCTCTTGTTGGTAGTTCTTGTTGGTGGGCTGGTTCAGTGTATCGTCTCTCCCCGCTCAAGCATCCCGACAAAGAGTGCGAGCCGTTTGGCTCGTGTCTCTTCCTTCTTCGCCGTGTGCAGGCGGTGCAGTATCGCGTAGCGGTTGCTTCCAGACAAGGTCTTGAAGAAGGCGGCTGCTTTCTTGTTCTTCTTAAGAGCTGATCCCAGATCTGGCGGAACAGTGATCGTTCGTGCGGGTGCGTAAGCTTTGTCCCATTCACCGTTCGCTTTGGCCTGCTCCACCGCTGCCAGCCCGGCCGGGCGCATCAACTTGGCTTTGATCAGGGCTTGCACTTTTTTCTTGTTGATCTCGCTCCAAATGCTGCGTGTTTTCCTCGGAAGGAACTTTTGCAAGAACCATTCTTCGTCGAAACTCCGCTTGATGGCATCGATCCAACCATAGCACAAAGCCACCTCCAAGGCCTCGGGATACGTGACCGACCGTATACCACTATCCTTCTTAGCTATCTTGATGTAGATGCCCGGCGAGGATCCGCCATGCTTCGCAAGCCAAGTATCCCAGGCTTGCGCGGTCTCGAACGGCAGGATCGGGCGGTCGTCGGGGATCGGTGGTGCTTGCTTCTTCATTGCAGGTCTGAATTCGATCGGGTCACTTCTTCTTGTCCTGTTTGGCCGCGCGTTTGGCGATCAATGGTCGTTTGATGTCACGAAGCACATCCTTTCCCACCCAGCGTTCGGTCGGGTTCCCGCTTGCAGCGAGTTCCTCGGCCAGTTCCATGGAGGCATCACGCAGGGCCGTGCTCCGCCCTGCGATCCCGCGCAGTGCCCAACTCACCCCCTTCTTCACGAAGTTGCGCTCGTCGTTGGCTGCGGCGCGGATCAGCGGGAAGCATGCCAGAAATGGCTTGTCATCGCTCTTTTTGTCGTGCAACGCCACACTGGCAAGCAAGGCAAAAGCAGCGCGCTTCTCGAATTCGGGCTTCCGCTTGGCCCACTGCTTGATCTTGGGGAATGTGTACGGCGTCTTGTCGAATAGCAAGAAGCAGACGGTATCCACGATTCCCCAATTGTCGAAATCCTTGCACCAAGCGTCCATTTGTGCGGCGGTCACTTTTGCCGGATCATCGACCATGCAGGCCACAATGCGGGCTTCGTACCACCCCGTTTTCCACAAAGCCAGGGCGAATTCATGATTCTTTCCAATGCTCTTGGCCACCTTCTGAATGTCGCGCATCATCACGCCATATGCCTTCTTGGTCACCACTCCGTAGCGCGGTTCCATTTCCTCGCGCACCTTCTTGCTGCTCCAGCGCTGCAATTCGGCCAAGACCGCGTCTACATCGGTCGCGTCATTTCGCTTCCCGGTATTGCGGTCGATCACTTCAGTTTGTGAGGTGCGCTTGGTCGCCATTACATATCAGCTTATCACCCAATTCAACTCCGTACGATACTCCTTCGGATCCTTCACCTCTTCCGGGTTGTTCAAGTAGCTTTCCCAGAAACGACCGGTCTCCGCAAGTTTCCTGTCGCGCACCCAAGTTTGTAATTCGGTCCACGCTTCACCCATCTTTTCATATGGGCCTTGGTAGACTGAACGAATGACCTTCTCTCCCGGCAACATGCCACTTACCACACGTCCGACCGGTTTGAACGTTTCCTTCACAGGGAATCCCAATTCGAAATCGAACGTATCCGATGGTCGCCTGTGGTGATAGGAAAACATCGGTCCGTCCGGCTCGAGGTTTTGATCCTTCAAGACCTTCAAGATCTCTTGTATCGCAGGATCCATATACTTCGGCATATCGCGGCCTGGAATAACGAGATGGATAACGGCAGTGCGCTGTTCCGTGGTGGTAATGTTCTCGGGTGTGGTAATCATGGAATTGTTCAGATAAGCGCGATCCATGCTCTGATCAACGCGGTGAGTTCTTTCTGTTTCGCTTCAATATCATTCGTCGAGAAGAATGTGATCATTCCTCTATCGGCACCGAGCCATTTGATCATGCCCGAAGGATCCGTCATGTTCGCCTTCACATCTGTCCCTTTCACCTTCGCTCCGGCGTGTAGGATGATCGTGGCCTCCTTCACTTGCTTCGGACCATTCAGTGTGGCGAACCATTCTGTGGTGCGAAAACTGGCAGCGTTCCATTTCACGCCTTCCTCGATCGACTTGTCCGCACCAAGGATGATCTTGCGCAAGGCATCGATCTCCCTCCGGAGCGGATGCTTGTTGGCATCGAGTAATTCAGTAACGGCAAGGTCTAAGCGTGGTTCAGCCATGTCTCAATGCTGTTGGGCGAGGTAGTGATCGAGGCGTTGGTAACCGAACTCCATTTCGCTCTCCATCGGGACAGCCAGCACTCCATCCCGCGCAGCTTTCGACTCGTACTGCACGGTGAGCGTCATCAGCGTCTGCTTGCCTTGGTCAGAGAGTTCAAGTGTACTTACGGCTTCTCCAGGGTACCATGCCTGGTCGAACTTCTCTGTGCTCACGATGCGTTCAGGGCGCTTCACCTCCTTGTATTCACCACCCATGCCCATTTCATCACCGGCGTCGTTCGTCCAGACCCATCGATAACGCCCACCGACACGTAGGTCGATCTCGCAGGTGCTGAGTGTCCAGCCCGGAGCGCCGTGGAACCACTGCTTCATCATTTCGGCTTTGCTCATCGCATCGAAAACGAGCGCACGGGGCGCGTTGAAGGAGCGTGTGATGACGATCTCGCGATCACCCATGGAGGAAAATTGGACTTTGTTGCTCATCAACGTATGGTTTTTATGTAGTTCTCCAGATTGTCCAATGTGCCCTTCCAGCCCCCGTCCATGCCAGCACGAGCGCTGTCGAACAGGGCGATGGATTCCGCGCTGCTGTCATCCGCCGGCGTCCATTCGACGGTGAATCGCGTTCGGTTCTTGCCCAGATCTTCGAAGCGGTAGATGCAATGCATCACGCGCGGCCAGCCAGGCGCCATCGGATGCGAGCCTATGTTGGCGCTCTCATCGCTGAAGCTCTGCATGTACACGATTCGGTGCTTCGGGCTGATCTCCGTGTATATGGCACGGCCCCAGACGGGGTCGCTGCCATCGGGTGCAGTCTGGCAATAATGGATCATGCCGCCGACGCGGAAGTCGAACGACTTAACCGAACCTTTGCGACCGCCGGGCGCGAACCAGGCGGCGAGGTGTCCGGGCTGCGTGCAAACATCCCGTACCAGTTCGCGCGGCGCTTCGAATTCGCGCGTGACGATGTGCGGCTTGGTAGAGTTGGTTGGTTTGGAAGGTTGGGAAGAGGTTGTCATGGTCGTTCGTTTGTGTTACACATCAGGCCTTGGGCCCAACTAGAAGTTCATCCAACTGATCGAGGCCCATGGTGAATCCTTCCTTGAAGCCCATTTGCACGATCTGCTCGAGGTCTTCCGTTGTATCGAAGTACAACTGGATGCGCACGATCGTTCTTCCATCGCTTTCGCTAAAATGCGCTTCCCAGCGCACCTTGGGCTTAGTGCTGTTGGCCTCGCCCTGTTCGTTGCAGAACGCATCACTACCGGAGAAATACGACTTCGGCCGGATCGCTTCATAATCGAAGAAGCACCAATGTCGATCGCCTTGCGGGCCTTCCATGCAATATAGCCAGCGGCCACCCTCGCGGAAGTCAAGTGACTTGATCAAACACCGGTAAGGTTTTGGTGCCCACCACTTGCAAAGGATCTCTGGATCGGTCCATGCGGCCCATACCAGGTCAACCGGGGCGTTGAACGAGCGCTCTACGGTCACGGTGTGCTCATTCTTCTCAACGATGAAATTGAAGAGTGCTTGCTGGCCCATGTTCCAATAATGTCTAGATGTTAGCTGAAGTTGGTCCACTGGTATCCGTGGTGCATTGGTTATGCGAAGCTTGCGGGATGCGAGTAGATCAGCAATAGCATACAGTCGTGCCTCCCAAAGGTCATCAATGCTCAGATCGTAAACGTTGGCTATATCCAACTCCGTTTCCAACCGCAGTTCCACATCAACAGCGCAACCCGTCGTGCGCTCCTGCAAATGGATCCTGATGTCGATCACTTGGCCTTGGACGAATTCCTTCACCAGCAACTCACCCTGATCCAATTTAACAGAATGAATACTCGTCGTATGCGCACCGGATCTGGCCCAGATGGCCCGCAGCGCTGGATCCAGTAGGACGTTGCGAACATGTTCTTCCGATGCGGCCAGCAAGCGACTGATCACATGTGCCGGTGCTGTAGGATCCGTGATCATATCCAACACTTCGACGCTATCGTTGCGGATAGCTCTCATCGGTCGCGCATCTGCTTTACGAGTTCGTCCAAACGACCTAGTGTCTGCTGGGCTCCTTCCGCAGCACCATGTTCCCTTACGACAAATTCAAGTGCTTCCTTGCTCTGGAATACGGATCGTAAGGTGACCCGGGTCTTGTTGCCAACCGCGTCCAGGGTGATCTCCGCCAGAAAGCTGATCTTGCCTTCATCGTCCCCGTGGTCGTGTACAATGCGCACCGGTTCAAGTATCTTGATGAAGTGCACGATGTTGGGATAGTTGCGACCATCCGGGCCGTGCATCATAAATATCCAGTCGCCACCTTCCTTGAAATCGAACACTTTTGTCGTCAGCGTGAATCCGTTGGGCCCATACCATTGGGCGAGTGCCTTGGTGTCGGCAAATGCCTTCCACACCAGTTCGCGTGGTGCATCAATGATCCGTGTGGTGACGATCTCGCGGTCCTTAGTGTCCGCGACAGATCCGGGATCAGCTCTTCTTGCGTCCATTTGTCGCGCGTGGTTTTGTGGCTTTCTTTCCTTTAGCCTGCACTTCCTGCAGATATGCATCCAAGCGGTCGAAGCGGGCCTCCCATATGGCGCGGTACTGCTCCACCCAATCGGAAGCGGCCTCCAGCGGTGCGGCTTCCAACTTGCAGGGTCGCCATTGCGCTTCCTTTCCTCGCGAAATGAGATTTGCACGCTCCAATACTTTGAGGTGTTTGCTGATGGCGGGCATGCTCATGCTGAACGGTTCCGCTAACTGCGTCACTGAAGCCTCGCCCTCGGACAAGCGCGCAAGGATGGCGCGTCTCGTAGGATCGGCAAGGGCTTGAAATGTGGAACTGAGACGGTCTGGAGCAAGCATGGGACAAATGTATATAACCGTTTGGTTAAATACAAAAATTCGAAGCTATCGAAAATTTGAAGATGATAAAAAGGGCTGCCAATAAACATCTTATACCAATTCGAACTACAGTATCCCCCGATCTACTCGCTCTTTTTCACTTGAGCTTCTCCAAAATAGTGGTTCCGTAGCTCAGGCTATGCAACAACTATTCTGTATCGCTCAGGTACAAAATAGCTTCGCATCTTCGGGCTATTCTGTAATTCGAAACGGTATTATCGAATACGCCGACGCCGCGCGTCTTCGACCTGAACTCATGACCGCCTTTGTAGCGATCATGGCATTTGCTCCACTCGATATGGGCATAGGCACCGGAACACAACCGCACCAACCCTTGGCTATTGCACTGATCGGTGGTTTAGTGTTCGCTTTGCCACTGTTACTTGTGGAATTGCCGACGTGATTGCGGCGGGTCGGCAGGAAGGGGTGATGTGTAATTGTTGTTGTTGATCAGGAGCCAACCATTAATGGCGCCATTTTTCCTGTGTGTCAAACCGTTCCTGAATTGAGTATGACCTAAGGCGGTTTTCATGGTTGGGTCATGGACTATTTTACTTTCTTCGTTACACATTGCCGTTTGACCACCATAGAACCCCATATCTATGATATCTCGAAATTGCCATCTGTTCGTTGTTGTCTTTATTCTGATCTCTGGTCGTTTATTGGCTCAGACCTATACGATTCCAGTAGTGTTCCATGTCCTACACGATAACGGTCCAGAGAACATTTCCGATGCGCAGATCTATGATTGCATGTCGATCTTGAATACCGGTTTCAATGAAGGGTTCGGTGAATCCATACAGCCGCCCTTCGATACGTTGGTTGCAGATATGGACATTGAGTTTTGTTTGGCTTCTATGGACCCACAAGGCATTCCAACAACCGGAATTGAACGAATTGAAACACCGTTGACCCATGAAGGCGGTATTGATGCGGCGTATATCAATCAATGGCCACGTGATCGTTATTTGAATATCTGGACCGTAGCAAGCAATACGGGTGACTCCAGCAACATTACTTCATTGCTCCCGGAATTAGTTGATCAAGACCCAACACGTGATGGTGTTATGGTGATGCATTTTTTCATCGGTTCAAATGGTACCGCGCTCCAAGGCCAAAGCCGGGGGATCTGCCTTTCAGTCGGTCGGTATTTGAATTTGAAGCTTCTTTGGCAAGATAGTACCGGTGTTGGTGGATGTGGAGATGATGAAGTTGCGGATACGCCGCCTATGGAATTTAGTGCGATCTGCTTTCAGGATGCACCTAGCTGTGTACCTGGGGTAAATGCGAATACTGAGAACTTCATGACTTATACGCTTTGCAATAGGATGTTCACACCCGGACAAAATGAAAGAGTTTATACGGCACTGAATAGCAATGTGGCACAAAGGAACTTGCTTTGGACAGCGGCGAATCTGGCAAGTACCGGATGTGGTGTGACGTCTATTACGGACGGTTACACGATGGAGGACGAGCTTTCGTTCTATCCTAATCCAGTCGTTGATCAATTGCAGATCATGGCTAAAGAAAACGTGTATGAATTCCAGATCATTGACCCACTTGGAAAACAGGTATTTAAAACCCGAGTTGGCAAGGGCACCTCACATCTGGATCTAAGTGGTTTATCGTCAGGAGTTTATTTGATCATTTACAGAACGGGGCTTGATAAACGGGTTAGTAGGCTCGTTAAATGAAGTGTCCCATGGTCACCAACGAACCATCACAAACATCCCAGTAGGAATCAACGATCCGCTGATCGCGAAACGCCATTTGAACAGCTTCACAATTTCAACCGGAAGTTCGATCGGTGGTTTTATTGACCGTAACAAGACCTTGTGCTGAAATGCCAATTCCTTATTCCGCCTGTGGATCTACGGTTGTTGGGTCATACATCATACCTTGGATGTAGGTCTTCACGTCAGCTGGCTTTTCAGTTCGTGCAGTACCTGTGCGGTATGCTTCTTCAGCAACGGCCACGGCAACTGCTAAGGATAGGTTACGGATCTCGGTGAGCCGTGGAAATAAGGAGCCTCGGCTTATGTCTTTCTCTTGCACGTTGTCCGCTAACGTTCGAGCAGCTATCAGGAACATCGCATCGGTAATGATGCGCGTGTTCGACGCGATCGCGCCTAACCCAATGCCGGGGTAGATGTATGCGTTGTTGCCTTGTCCGGGAAGGAACTCCTTTCCTTCATAGTATACTTTGTCGAATGGACTGCCACTGGTGAATACAGCTTTGCCCTTGCTCCACGTATAGGCTTCTTCAGCGGTACACTCGGCACGTGATGTTGGGTTTGATAGTGCGAAGATCACGGGTCGTTCGTTCATCGCTGTCATTTTCTCTATCACTTGTTGATCAAAGGTTCCCGGCGATCCGGTAGCTCCAATCAGGATATTAGGCATTATTGCCCCGAGCGCCTCCATGAAGGACATTTCCGCGTGGTCGTGCGCGTAGCGTAAGTTATGTGGCTTCAGGTTTTTCCGACCATTTACGATCAGGCCTTTGCTATCCACGAACCACGTTCTCCGATACGCTTCTTCTTTGCTCAGCCCGGCTTCCTGAAATGCGGAAACCATTAGGTCCGCGATCCCCGTAGCGGCAGATCCGGCACCGAGGAATAGGACACGCAGGTCCTTGAACTGCGAACCGGTGATCCGCGTAGATGCATACACACCAGCTAACGCTACAGCTGCCGTACCCTGAATATCATCGTTGAAGCTGAGTATGTTTTCTCTGTATTTCTCCAATAAAGCGTATGCATTCGGTGTCGAGAAATCCTCGAACTGGATCAGGGCATTGGGATATTTCTGCTGTATGGCCTGTACGAATTCTTCGATCAGCTCAAAATACAGTCCCTGTGGCATCCGTTTCTTCGGATACCCCAGATATAATACGTCGTTCAACAGGTCCTCATTGTCCGTACCAACATCCAGCATGACCGGTAGACAATGACGTGGGTCGATACCTGCGGTAGCCGTATAGAGCGCCACCTTACCGATCGGTATGCCCATGCCGTTCGCTCCGAGATCACCTAAGCCAAGTATGCGCTGACCATCCGTAACGACAATAACACGAATGTCCTTTTCAGGCCAGTTATCCAACAACTCACGGATCTCGCCTTTGTCGTCCGGTGTGATGTAGAATCCTTTGGTCTGTCTGAAAATATGAGAGAACTCCTTACATGCTTCACCCACCGTCGGTGTGTAGATCAAGGGCATGATCTCTTCGATATGCTCGATGATGACCGAGTAGAACAGGCGCTCATTACGGTCTTGTAAAGCGTTGAGAAGGATGTAGCGTTCAATGTCATTCTGCTTTCGTCTTAGGCTCTCCATAACCCGCTCCAATTGCTGTTGGTGCGTAGCCACGGAATAGGGAAGTAGACCGCGTAAGCCAAGTGCTTGGCGTTCCGCATGCGTGAATTCGACAGAACGGGTCAATGTTGCATCGCGTAGTACGTCGACGCCTTTTTTCTTCAGTTCCATAAGTCGAGCAAGGTAGGAAGGCGCGGTACGGTTTGCGCAACTTCAGCTTTGGATCCTGTAAGTGACACACGGGTTCAATGTCTTATCCATTGATCGAAGTTGCCCCACCAAGCGACTCTAGGCTTATCCTCATGAGCCGGGACGCTTGCTCGACACATCGCCAAAAGAGGAGCCTGATCGTTATATGGATCCATGAGCCCTGCAGGATCATGGTCGAGCTTTTTAGTGAACTGTTTCGAATGAACTCCTCCGGGAAATAGGTGGCTGAACTGTACCAAGGTATCCTTGTAAATGGTGGATGAACGGTATGTCAATTCCAGGCGCAGTTCGGTTGAATTGGGGCCATCATACTTCGGCATTACAAAGACCCATTTCTCACTTGGTGCCAAGTATAGCGTGTGATAACTATTGCCACACCATGAACTCGGTAAATATTCGATGTCCTCGAACTTGCCTTTATGCATTGCTTGTGTCTTAAGGTATACTCGGCTGTCCTGCGCTGGAAAGAACAGAGTATCGGGCCCGTTATTACGCACCTCCACACTTCGTCCTTGAAAAATGCTATCGAATGGAACAATGTGCAAGGTATCAACAGTTATCTCCAACCCCTTCGCGTGTGCACTGGGAGTGAACGGAATAGAAGGGTTGTCGGATCCACCCCATCCACCATGACCTTTCAATGCATCAGGGCCAATGGATGATGCGTAGAAGTATCCACGGGTCATGTGCTCCACCTCGAACGGTTGTAGCTGGTTCTGCGCTTCAACGGTTTCGTGAGAAACGACCAGAACGAACAATATGTGGAACAGTTTCATGTGGGAGTTTATTGGTATACGATGCACATTACCAGAAATTTGCATGATCCTGAGCAGAAGTTGCTATTAGACATACACCATATTGGTCATAATGTTCAATTGGACTCTTCCTTAGCATCCAATGAACAGGCATGTAATGTTCCACTTACTAACATTGGTCGGGTACATTGTCAAATAATCACACTGGAAGGTCGGAACTGAGTCCTGCGAGATTAAGCCCATCTTCCTTAGCTCAGGGAATGGTTGATAAGGGCGGTGGACGGAACATTCACGACCTTCGCACGCTCAATGGCACATAAAGCAGGATACGTCAACATAATCGGGGAACCCAACACGGGTAAAAGCACCCTGTTGAATGCTCTGCTGGGTGAGCAGCTCGTGATCGTGAATCCGAAAGCGCAGACCACGCGACACAGGATCCTCGGGATCTTGAACGGGGATGACTATCAGCTTGTATTGAGCGATACTCCCGGTATTCTGGATCCGCAATACCCTATGCAACAGCGTATGATGGGTGCGGTTGAAGAAGCGCTCGATGATGCCGACCTGCTCGTGATCATGGTCGAGTTGGGACAACGTCCGGAACGTAGTGAACAATTGCTGAAGCGCGCTAAACGATACACGGGCCCGACCGTTCTGCTTGTGAACAAAGTGGATAAGGGTGATGAAGATCAGGTACTGGCTTCCTTGGAACTTTGGCAAGCGCAATTCCCGGAGGCCAAGACTGTCCCGTTGTCTGCTTTGCATGCATTGAACGTAGAGGAGCTCAAGAATTATTTGATCTCGCAACTGCCGGAACATCCAGCGTATTTTCCGAAGGATGAGCTGAGTGATCGGAATCTACGGTTCTTCATCAGTGAACTGATCAGAGAAAAAGTGCTTGCCAATTACAAACAGGAGATCCCATACAGTACTGAAGTGGTGGTGAATAGTTATGAGGACCTTCCAGCGCTTGTGAAGATCCAAGCGGACATCATCGTAATGCGGGAAACACAGAAAGGCATTATTATCGGTCAAGGAGGAAATGCGTTACGGCGTATGGGGACCCAAGCGCGGATCGCGATCTCCAAATACATTGATCGAAAAGTATTCCTTGATCTTAAGGTGAAGGTGGACGCGGATTGGCGTGAAAGCCCTGATAAATTGAACAAATACGGTTATTGATAACGTTCCGTCGGTATCGGCGGGACTTGGAACATGGGAAATATCGTCGCAATAGTTGGCAGGCCGAACGTGGGTAAAAGCACGTTCTTCAATCGCCTGATCGAAAGCAAGGAAGCAATTACTGATAACGTGGCAGGTACTACACGCGATCGCCATTACGGTAAAGCCGAATGGAATGGAGTGGTCTTCAGTGTCATCGATACAGGTGGATACATCAGTGGTAGTGATGATGTCTTCGAAGCAGAGATCCGCAAGCAAGTGAATTTGGCGATCGAAGAGGCCGATTCCATCATTTTCATGGTGGATGTGAAACACGGCGTCACAGGCATGGATACAGCGATCGCTACCATGTTGCGTAAAGTGAAGAAGCCGGTGATATTGGTCGCCAACAAAGTGGATGAGAACAACCAACAATACGCTGCTGCTGATTTCTATAGCCTTGGACTTGGCGAAGTATTCACCATGGCATCAACAAGTGGCGCAGGTACCGGTGAGGTCTTGGATGCAGTTGTAAAAGGATTCACTAAACCTACGGAAGAGGAAGAGGTGGACATCCCTAAATTCGCGATAGTAGGAAAACCCAACGTTGGGAAATCCTCGCTGGTCAATGCGCTGCTTGGGCGCGAACAGAACATTGTGACACCTGTGGCAGGTACAACACGCGATCCCATCAACACACGGTGGAACGTTTTCGGGCATGATGTGATGTTACTCGATACGGCCGGAATACGGAAGAAACAAAAGGTCGACGAGGATATTGAATTCTATAGCGTTATACGCTCGATCCGGGCCATTGAAGAGAGTGATGTGTGCTTGCTCATGATCGATGCTCAGGATGGCATACAGCAGCAGGATCTTCATATTCTGGGTATCATCCAAAAGAACGGTAAAGGGTTGGTCGTGTTGGTGAACAAATGGGATCTGATCAAGAAGGACACCAATACCACGAAGGAATTCGAAGCGGAAGTTAAACACCGCATGCAACCCTTTACGGACGTGCCCGTGCTGTTCGTAGCTGTAACTGAAAAACAACGTATCTTGAAGGCCATGGAGATCGGCATGCAGGTCTATGAAGATCGTAAAAGGCGCATCTCCACGCGCAAACTGAATGATCTGATGTTGCCGATCATTGAGCATCAGCCACCGGCGATGTACAAGGGAAAGCAGGTTTCCATCAAATTCGTTAATCAGTTGCCGACGGTGGTTCCATCGTTCGCATTCTATTGCAATCTACCGCAGTACATAAAACCCAGCTACGAGCGATTCCTGGAGAATCGGTTGCGCGAGAACTATCGTTTTACAGGAGTGCCGATCCGGTTGTTCTTCCGTAAGAAGTAGTTCGTTGGTTCCTTATCGTATTGATCGACGTGGGATCCGTTCATGGAGTTAGTGCCCAATACGGATGCGCACATACAGCACCCTACATTTGGTTGACCGGACTTTCTTGGAGATCGGTATTGACGGATGACATGTGGAGAACGCGTGTTGAGCGTGCAATAGATCAAAATGTATCTTCGTGTGTTCCTTTGAAATGAATTTAAGTTGATGACCAAGATGAAGCGGACCTTGTTGTTCTCGTTCTCGTTGATCGTTGGAATGATCTCCCATGCGCAGATCACCTTGGATCCTTTGGCGGTTGTTGAGGTTTGTCCCGGGGTTTCGTTCGATGTATCGTTCCAAGCCACTGGCGCATTCCTTGCTGGGAATAATTTCATTGTTGAGCTTTCGGATGCCACTGGTTCATTCGCAGCACCGTCCGCGATCGGAACGCAATTCGGAACAGGGTCAGCGTTGATCTCATGTAATGCTCCTCTTGGCACGGACGGTCCTGGATACTTGGTGCGCGTTCGCAGCACTATGCCCGTCATGCAAAGTGCAGCGAGCAACACAGCACTGGTCTTTCCTACGCCTGATACCGGTTATGGTACTTCGGTCTCGATCTGTGGTATTGTGCCTTCAGTAGATTTTGCAACACTTTTGGGTGGGACACCGGATCCAGGCGGAATATGGACCATTGTTCAAGGGACCGGTACGTTGGTCTCACCACCAAGTGGTCTCTATAATGGGGTCAATATGGACCCAATGTCCTGGAGTACACCGTAACCGAAGGTGGGTGTTCCGCAAGTTCAATAGTGTCTTACAATGCCACTGAGCCACCCAATGCGGGCACCAATGGGACGCTCACGATATGCAGCACCGATACGACTGTCATTTTGTTTAACTCCTTAGGTGGAGCACCGGATATAGGCGGAACTTGGGCTTATCCCAGTGGAGGGCCTTCAGGGGTCTATACCTACACCGTTATCGGACAAGCACCTTGTATGAATGCCTCCAGCACCGTTATTCTTTTCGTCAACCAAGCTCCCAACGCCGGGGTGGATTCTAATTATCCATTCTGCGCTAGTTTAGGTGTTCAAGACCTATTCACCCAATTAGCAGGGACCCCAGCAGCAGGTGGAACATGGACCTACTTAGGTGCACCGCATCCAGCCATTTACGACCCAGCAACGGATGCTTCAGGGCCTTATGTATACACGGTTCCAAGTGCAGCCCCATGCGTGAACGCTTCGGTCACCGTTACCGTAACTGAACTTAATTGTGCCGTAGGTCCGGCTGTGTACAATTACGATACGGAGTAGCAGGTCTTACGCTTTTATGAGGCGCTTCTCCATCGGGGCGCACGGACCTTTAAGGATCAATGCCGTTTCTGCAACTTCGGTCCTAAAATGCCGTTTGGTGCAAATTAAACGATGATATGAACATTTGTTGACCTTGTATCTTATTTATGATCAGGTACTTATGAATTCAATCCCCCATTTTGGGGATTGATTTAGGGATGCGTGTTTTCGGAGTTTTGTGGTGTGGCAATGGTACTCTCCCGCCACTTGCTCATCATGGCCTGCCACTTGCTCGATCCCGCTCGATTCCGCTCTTCCACCGCAGTTGTTTTGCGCTCTCAAAGACAACGGATCATGAACCACTACAATCTCCCGGTATTATTCCTTACGCTACTTCTCACTTCACAGGGGAATGCTCAATTAGTGATCGATAATTCCCAGACGGCTACTGCACTGGTCCAGAACGTCCTTCTCGGAGGCGGTGTGGCCGTGAGCAATATCACCTTCAATGGCAATTCGGGGAATGCGGTGTACGAACAACTTTCGGCATTCAACAGTGCTAATGCGAACGTTGGGATCAATAACGGCGTGTTCATGGCTTCGGGCGGAACGCAAGTAGCGATCGGCCCGAATAATTTCGATAATGCTGAAGCGCCCATAGCATGGAGCACTACCGACCCGGACCTTCAATCCTTGGCGAATGGTGAAATGATCAATGATGCGGCTGTGCTCGAATTTGACTTCATTCCATCAGGTAGCCAGATCTCATTCAATTTCGTTTTTGCATCGGAAGAGTACCTCGAGTTCGTTGATCAATTCAATGATGTTTTTGGCTTTTTCTTGAGCGGTCCAGGTATCAACGGGTCGTTTTCCAACGGCGCAGTCAACATTGCACTGATCCCCGGTACATCTACCCCGGTAAGTATCAATACGCTGAATAATTTCGACTATCCGCAGTATTATGTGGATAATGGTGATGGGTTTTCATTCCCGTTCAATAGTGATGACTATTACATCCAATTCGATGGACTGACTACTTCCATTGCAGCAACTGCTACTGTGCAATGTGGTCAACAATACCACATCAAACTGGCGGTAGGTGATGCACTTGATACCTACTACGATAGCGGGGTTTTTCTGCAAGCCAATGCGTTCAGCAGCCCAACCATGGATGTTTCAGTTACGCCGGATCTTAACCTTCCTTGCAGCGGGTCTGTTGATATCAGCATTCTTAATGTTACAGGTGGAATTCCTCCATACACCTACGAGTGGAGCTTTGGGGGAAATGCGATCAGCACCGATCAGACGATCACTGTGGGTCCAGGGCAGAATGGTACCTATACCGCAACGGTGACTGATGGCTGTGGAGGTACTATGCAGGAACAGGTGATCGTTGGCGCGCCGGTGAGTCCGGCTATCGTTTTGAACCTTACACCCGATCTGAATTTGCCGTGTAGCGGAACAGTGGATATCGCTGTTTTGAACCTAGCAGGTGGCACTCCTCCGTTGACACAAACGTGGTCATACAATGGATCCGTGGTTGCCAATGGAGCCAGCTACACGGTACCGAACAATGCCCCTGGAACCTATACCATGACAGTGAATGACGGCTGCGGAGGATCCATGCAAGGCGATGTGGTCGTAGGGTCACCAGTAAGTCCAGCGATCATTTTGAACCTTACACCCGATCTGAATTTGCCGTGCAGCGGAACAGTGGATATCGCTGTTTTGAACCTGACAGGTGGCACTCCTCCGTTCACACAAACGTGGTCATACAATGGATCCGCGGTCGCAAATGGAGCCAGCTATACGGTGCCGAACAACGCTCCCGGTACTTATACCATGACGGTGAATGACGGGTGTGGTGGATCCATGCAAAGCGATGTGGTCGTGGGGGCACCAGTGAGTCCTCCGATCAACATGACCTTAACGAGTGATGTGGAGTTGACCTGTGTAGGCAGCGTTGAGTTGGATGTGCTAAGCATCTCGGGTGGAACACCACCGTTCTCGTACTCATGGAGTTTGAACGGAACCGTCGTTGGTACCACACAGAATATCCAGGTCGAAGCTGCGCAAGCCGGTACCTATACGCTCACCGTGAGTGATGATTGCGGTGGGTCTCAACAAGGAACGGTCATTGTTTCAGTTGCTCCGCCAGCTATACTTGATGTTACCGTGACCGGCGATCTTTATTTGCCTTGTCAAGGTGAAGTAGATCTAGCTGTACTGTCGGTCACAGGTGGCATCGAACCTTACACATACAGCTGGTCCATGAACGGTTCAGTGGTTTCTACCGCTGTGAACGTAATCGTGGCGAACGGTGATCAAGGCACCTACCAAGTTACCGTGAATGATGCATGCAGCGCTGTGGAAAATGCGAGCGTTGTGGTGTCGCCTCCGGATGTTGATCCGATCGAAGTGGTCATTCCAAGCGATGTTACCGTGAACTGCTTCGGTGGTAATGCAACGCTTTTTGCAACATCGATCACCGGTGGCGATGGCCAATACTCTTATACATGGTTCGATGCGAGTGGAACGGTGCTCGGGAATGGGTCTACGCTGATCGTGCCAGTGACCGAGGATGCGACCTACACCGTAGCCGTGATCGATAATTGTTCCGGTAGTGCGAACGCAAGTGTTACTGTTCACGCACCTGAGCAACTCGGTGTGAACCTTCCGCATACCGTATGGGCATGCGAAGCGGGAAGTGCCACGTTGCTCGCGGAACCTACGGGTGGGTCCGGTACCGGGACGTATACATATCTATGGACGCCAAGTAACGAAACAACGGATGCGATCATCGTTTATCCACTGGGGGACACTACCTTCACGGTGGTTGTTACGGATGGATGTGGTGCGGTTGTTTCCGATCTAGTGCACGTTCGCGTGGAGATCCCAGTAGTAACTATCTATACCACCAATATCGAGGGTGATGAATTCGAATTGCATGCAGTATGTGATCCGGACAACGCCTCTTATGCTTGGGAATTCAGCTCCGGAGGACCGGCATTCGGTAATCCGGTCGTGAATACGTTCGCCGATCAGGATGAATATTGGGCAACAGTGACCGCTACGACAGCTAATGGTTGTATGGATGTCGATAGTGTATTCATTACACCAGCTTCACAGATCTTCTTTCCCAATGCATTCACTCCGAACGGCGATGGTATCAATGATGGTTTTGGTCCGGTTGGTTACAAGGTGGAAAGCTTGACCTACACGATCTTCGATCGCTGGGGTGCTCCTGTGTTCACTGCAAATGCACCTGATCAGAAGTGGGATGGCCGCTTCGGCAACGGAGACTTCGCGCCGACCGGGGTTTATATCTATAAATTCATTGCCGCAGGAGAGCGTATCCGCGTCCGTGAAGGGATCGGGTCCGTTACATTGCTCGGTCAGGACATCGCCGATAAGTGATCCGTGGAACGGCCTTGATCGGCGCGAGCCAATAAATTCCCGCAACACTGAACTTGTTAAACCGAACATTGTGGTTTTGAATTATTCGTGCAGACTAAATACATTCGCCGCCCCACGCAAGTATTCCACCCGCTAGTAGGATGATCCTTGGCCTGGATCGAATAGTAGAACTTTTCCCGCATGACATTCTTCAGAACCGGTATACTATTATCCCGGGGCTCCGCATTGAAAGTGTGGATGATCCTGATAAGCATTGTGTTATGTAATGCTACGCTCTTTGGTCAAACACAGATCATTACCGTGGCCGAAAAGTCCACTCTCGCTCCGGTTGAAGGTGTTTCATTCAGTTGTGAATTACCTAAGTTGAATTCAATTTCGAATGCGAAAGGTCAGGTGGACATTGAACCATTCAAAGGTGCGGAGGTGATCGTTATTGAACATGTGAGCTATCGCACGTTGTCGCTCAGCTATGATCAGCTTGTGGCGCTGGGCGGTGAATTGCTTTTGGATCGACAAGCGTATACGTTGGAAGAATTCGTTACGAGTGCCAGTCGTTTTGAAGAAAAGAAACGAGATGTGCCGGAGAAGATCGATGTGATCCAAGCACGGGAGATCCGTCAATATGAAACGCAGAGCACTGCGGACCTTCTCCAGAACAGCGGCACCGTATTCGTACAAAAAAGCCAACTTGGCGGCGGAAGCCCGGTGATCCGTGGTTTCGAAGCAAGCAAGATCCTTCTTGTGGTCGATGGCGTTAGAATGAATAATGCGATCTACCGCGCTGGTCATTTGCAGGATATCGTTACCATGGATCAGAATGCATTGGAGAAGGTGGAGGTGATCAGCGGTCCGGCTTCAGTTGCATACGGTAGTGATGCGTTGGGTGGTGTTATCCATTTTACTACACGAACTCCGAAGTTGTTGGGGACTACTGAAGATGCTTTTACAGGTGACGCATTCATGCGTTATTCTTCTGCAAATACTGAAAAGACCGCACACGCTGGTTTCGAACTGCGCGGAAAGAAACTTGCAAGCTTCACATCAATTACCGCAAGTGACTTCGGTGACCTGCGGCAAGGTAGCACGCGCAATCCATTCTACGAGGACCATGGTCGCCGGGAATGGTATGTGGAACGTATCAATGGGATCGATTACACCGTGGTGAATGATGATAGTAATGTGCAGGTCGGCAGTGGCTATAAGCAACTGGATCTGTTGCAGAAATTCAGACTTGCGGGTGGTATTGGTGTTACGCATGACCTGAACGTGCAATACAGTACAAGTACCGATGTGCCTCGATATGATAGACTCACGCAATTGCGGAACGGCGCTCCACGCTATGCGGAATGGTATTATGGTCCGCAGAAACGATTCCTCGCATCTTATGCATTGAATATCGAAAAGTCGCGTAGGCTTTTCGATCTTATTCGGATCATACCATCGTTCCAAGCCCTTGAACAAAGCCGTAACAAACGGAACTATCGCGATGATGATACCGATGCCCAAGTGGAGAAGGTGAATGTATTTGCACTCAATGCCGACCTTGAAAAACGAACCGGCATACATGAAATACGGTATGGCCTAGAGGGAACCTACAATGATGTTAACTCAACAGCGACCAACACCAATACGGTAAATGGTGATGTAACGCCATCACTAACGCGCTACGCGGATGGAGGCGCCAGTATGAACACAGCCGCCGCTTACATTTCCCATACGATGGAATTGTCACCAAAATGGGTGATCAGCGAAGGGCTGCGTTTCACGAATACCGGTTTGGAAGCCACATTCAAGGATACGGCCAACTATGCTTTTCTTGTTGGTAGAACGTCACAGAACAACTCCGCACTCAGCGGCAGGTTGGGCATCATGTTCATGCCGGGAAAGGAATGGCGGTTCAGTGTATTGGGTAGCACAGGATTCCGAGCGCCGAATGTGGATGACCTGAGTAAGGTGTTCGATAGCGCTCCGGGTCTGGTGATCGTGCCAAATACCTCCTTGAAACCTGAGCATACGATGAATCTGGAGGCCACGATCAGCAAGACGATCTCCAGTGTCGTAACGCTCGAAGGCACAGGATTCGTTACCTGGTTCCGGGATGCACTTACGGTCGGAAATGCACAATTCAACGGGCAGGATAGTATTGTTTATGACGGCGTTACCAGCAAGGTCGTTACGATGCTGAATGCCGGGAAAGCCCACCTGTGCGGAGGTAGTGGGTCAATGATCATCCAATTCGATCGCGGGTTCGTGCTCCGCAGTTCTGTGAACTACACCTATGGTCGTATTGAAACAGATACCACCGATGTTCCATTGGACCATGTCCCACCTGTTTATGGGCGAACATCTTTGGAGTGGAACGTGAAGCGTTTCAGGATCGAGACCTACGTTCTGTATAATGGATGGAAGCGGTTGAAGGACTACAACGTTAACGGTGAGGACAACTTGAGCAATGCCACAGCCAATGGAATGCCTGCGTGGTATACCCTGAATGTTCGAACGGCATTTACCGTGAGCAAGAACATCATGATCCAAGCAGGGTTGGAGAATATCATGGATAACAACTACCGCACGTTCTCGAGCAATATCAGCGCACCTGGGCGCAATTTCACGCTGAGCTTAAGAGCAAATTTCTGAACCGGAGTGTTGGGTAGGGTCCCTTCTATAACGAAGTAGTCGGGTTATCACTTCTTCTTGAAAGCCCTCTCATAGAGAGCGATCCAGTCGTCCGCATTCATTTTTTTAACGAGTTCACCTATGAGCTCATAGGGAATGTGTTCTGGTTTCTTGAATCGGATGCAACTCTTGCCCATATCCGGTTTCCCAGTAACGTATTTCGGATATTCGGTCATGAACCAATTCAACAATTTCTTGTCCGCATAGATCCCCATATGGTACAGCGCAATGAAATTCTTTTGCGATGCGATGTTCATGAACGGTAACGGTAATTTGGGATCGCAGTGATACCCACTGGGGTATTTGCTGTGAGGGACCACGTAACCGATCATGCCATAGCTCATGACCTCAGCGAAGCCTTTCGGTAGGTTCTTCATAATTGTGCTCCTTAACTTCTTTACAGCAGCTTTCCGCTCCTCAGGCAGTTCATCCATGTAGGCGTCGGGGGTGGTGGCTTTGCTTTGCATTGTTGTGATCATCAGTCGTGAGTGGACAGTTTGAGCCAAGCCGTTGGCGGCGAGTCGTGCTCAAGGTTAGAACATTAACCAGTCATTAACAAAATTGAAGGGTCCAACGTACAACGCCGATAATTTGTGGACATACATTTGCGCCCTCGATGTTAAAAGCAGTCTTTAACGCTTTATTCCTCTCTGTCCTATTCGTGCTATACGCATTGGGACAAGCAGGTGCATTTCATAGCGATGGAGGTTTGGAACCACAAGGTCACACGGTTGTGGTTACACCGGATCATACTGCTATTCTGGCAATGGAATTACGCGCGGACAGCGAAACACATGGTGTACATGTAGGTATGGAAATTATTGCCGAAGTTGAAACGGCTAAAGAAGAAGAACTCCGGTTGGAACCTTCGACGGTGTATCATCACCAACGTTATTTCACCAATGCGCACGCTGATAGATCGAGTGTGAGTACTCAACGATCCGCTATTCTGAACGCATCCGTTAACCCAGCGTATTTGGCTGCAGCGCTTCCCGCATTCGTGCGCTTTCAGGTTTTTCGCATTTGAAGTTTTCTTGAACGGGCATCGTGATCCTGCCCGTGCTACGGTATTATACCGTATGAAAATCCATGCGCCATTGCTAGGTCAACGGCCATGAATTGGAATGCTCACTGAGCGTTCCAACGATCCGCCCACAGTTCTTGAACCATTTCCCAGCAGTTTCAACTATGAGAGCAAGTCTCTTTTTCGCAGGATCCATCATTCTGCTCTTCCAGACCAGTTGCACTTCCGAACATAAAGAGGAGGAGCATGGAACAACATTTACTGTCACTAGCCCTTTGCTTGTTGATACGTTGATCTCACGGGAGTATGTCAGCCAGATCCACTCCATTCAACACATTGAACTGCGTGCATTGGAACGCGGCTACCTCGAAGGAATTTTCGTGGATGAAGGCCAGCATGTGAAAGAAGGTCAGTCCCTGTTCAAGATCCGTCCGGTGCTTTATTTGGCAGAAGTTAGCCGTGCCGAAGCTGAAGCCGATTTCGCACAGATCGAATACCAGAATACCAAGGCACTGGCTGACAGTAACGTTGTATCGCCGAATGAATTAGCACTCGCTAAAGCACGTTTGGACAAGGCTCGTGCAGAATTGTCAATGGCCCAAGCGCACTTAGGCTTTACCGATATCAAGGCTCCGTTCGATGGGATCATAGGTCGCTTCCATGTGCGGAAAGGTTCGTTGCTGGATGAAGGAGATCTACTGACCGAATTATCCGATAACCGTTCCATGTGGGTCTATTTCAACGTGCCCGAAGCAGAGTACTTGAAATACAAACGCAATTCAGAGGCCGACAATGGATCCAAGGTCCGCCTGAAGATGGCGAACGGAGAGACTTTTGATCAGGGAGGTGTGATCACGGCCATTGAATCGGATTTCGATAACACGACAGGGAACATTGCGTTCAGAGCTACTTTTTCAAATCCGGATATGTTGCTGCGTCATGGCGAGACGGGTAGCATCCTTATGGATTCCGAATTGGACAACGTCCTCGTGATCCCGCAGAAAGCAACCTTCGAGATCCTGGATCACAGGTACGTGTTCGTGATCGGAGAGGACAGTGTCGTAAAGAGCAGACCTATTACGGTAGCACAGGAACTACAGCACCTTTTCGTTGTAAGTGAAGGGCTGAAGGAAACTGATCACATTCTATTGGAAGGTTTGCGTAAGGTGAAGGAGTTGGATCATATTGATTTCAGAACAGTGCCTGCCGATTCGGTGATCAAGCACTTGGACCTTTACGCCGAGTGATCTGACAAATACAGCTGATCCATGTTCAGGAACTTCATCCATCGCCCCGTTCTGGCCATCGTAATATCGGTGGTCATTGTATTCGTCGGACTGCTCGCAATGCAGCAGTTGCCCACCTCCCAATTCCCGGAGATCGCACCTACCACGGTGAACATTTTTATCGCTTATCCCGGTTCCAGCGCCGACGTACTTACCAAGTCGACGATCATTCAATTGGAGACTGCGATCAATGGCGTGCAAGGCATGCGTTATATCGCCTCTGATGCCACGAGTGCGGGTGAGGGAACGATCCGCATCATCTTCGAGCCCGGCACCGATCCTAATGAAGCGGTTGTGCGGGTGAAGACCCGTGTGGACCAGGTGATGCCGAACCTCCCATTGCTGGTGCAGCGTGAGGGTGTGATCATTACCCCGGTACAGCCGAGCATGCTCATGTACGTAAACCTCTTTGGGAATTCAGAGGATGCGGATGAACTTTTCCTGTACAACTATGCGTTCACACAGATCATACCCGAGATCCAGCGCATTACAGGTGTGGCACAAGCCCAGATACTTGGTAGTCGTAAGTACGCAATGCGCGTTTGGATGAAGCCTGACCGCATGCGGGCCTACAATATTTCCGCAGAAGAGGTCATGAAGTCGATGGAGGAACAGAGCCTCATCGCCCGCCCCGGTCGTTTGGGACAAAGCTCAGGGATCCAGGCACAATCTCTGGAATACGTGCTGGTCTATAAAGGACAATTCAACGAACCCGAACAGTACAAGGACATCATCATTCGAGCGAATGAGGAAGGTGAAATGATCAGGCTGCGGGATGTTGCGGCTGTGGAATTAGGCAGCGAGTTCTTCGACATCTACTCGAATCTGGATGGAAAGCCATCCGCCTCGATCGTATTGAAACAGACCTTGGGCAGTAACGCGAGTGATGTGATAGCGCAGGTGAAAGAAAAAATGGAGGAATTGAAGGAATTCATGCCTCCCGGTGTAGAATACAAAGTAAGCTACGACGTTTCTACGTTCTTGGATGCCTCTATCGAACAAGTGTTGCACACGTTACGCGATGCATTCATTCTGGTAGCGTTGGTCGTATTCCTGTTCTTGGGTGATTGGCGATCCACATTGATCCCGATCATCGCGGTTCCTGTTTCGTTGATCGGCTCCTTCTTCGTGATGCAGCTATTCGATCTGTCCATCAACCTGATCACGCTGTTCGCATTGGTGCTCTCGATCGGTATCGTGGTGGATAACGCGATCGTGGTGGTGGAAGCGGTACATGCCAAGATGGAGGCCAACCATAATATCACCCCATACGTTGCGGTGAAGGAGGTGATGGGTGAGATCGGTGGCGCCATCGTCGCCATCACGTTGGTGATGGTATCGGTATTCATCCCGGTTTCATTCATGACGGGGCCTGTTGGTGTATTCTACCGGCAATTCTCCATTACCATGGCCGGGTCCATCATTATCTCGGCCATAGTGGCACTTACGCTCACGCCGGTGCTCTGCGCCATGCTGATGAAACCTCCCAAAAGCGAGGGCCAGAAGAAGTCCATCATGGACCGTTTCATCAACTGGTTCAATAATGGCTTCGAGAAGATCACTGGTCGCTATGTGGCGATACTCAACAAGATCGTTGTTCGGAGGGTGCTCACATTCGGTATGCTCGGAGCATTCTGCGTAGGGGTATATCTCTCCAGCCAAGTGTTGCCCGCAGGCTTTATTCCAAGCGAGGACCAAGGAACAATTTATGCCATCGTACAAACGCCGCCTGGATCCACATTGGAGACCACCAATAAAGTAGCGCAAGAGCTGCAGAAGATCTGTGAGGAGATCCCGGAAGTGGAATCAGTTTCTTCTCTTGCCGGTTATGAGATCATGACCGAGGGTCGCGGATCGAACGCTGGTACCTGTTTGATCAACCTGAAACCTTGGGACGAGCGCAACAAGAATGTGAACCAGGTGATGGAGGAACTGGAGGAGAAGACAAAGGATCTCGGCGCCGTGATCGAATACTTCGAGCCACCCGCTGTTCCGGGTTTCGGTTCATCGGGAGGATTCTCCATGCGAATGGTCGATAAGACCAACAACACGGATTACCATGTATTCGAGAAGATCAATAACGAATTCATGGATGCACTGCAGAAGCGAAAGGAACTCACTGGTCTGTTCACATTTTACGCAGCGAACTTCCCACAGTACGAAATGATCATTGACAACGATCTCGCAATGCAGAAGGGCGTTTCCATCGGTAAAGCGGTGGAGAATCTGAACATCTTGATCGGAAGTACATACGAGCAGGGCTTCATCCGCTTCGGCCGCTTCTTCAAGGTTTACGCCCAAGCCGCGCCGGAATACAGGAAGGACCCAACGGATCTTGGTGCACTGTTCGTTAAGAATGAAGAAGGGTTGATGGTCCCTTACTCATCATTCATGCACTTCGAAAAACGCCTCGGACCGAACGAGATCACGCGATACAACCTATACAACTCTGCCACAATTCGTGGTTTACCGGTAGACGGATATACCAGCGGTGATGCCATTAAGGCCATACAGGAAGTGGCCAAGGAAACACTTCCGAGAGGGTATGATATTGCGTGGGAAGGACTCTCTTACGATGAAGCAAGACGTGGGAACGAAGCCATATTCATCTTCTTGATCGTACTCATTTTCGTGTACCTCGTGCTGGCCGCTCAATACGAGAGTTTTGTTCTGCCATTGGTCGTTATTCTTTCGTTGCCGGTAGGTGTACTCGGTTCATTCCTGCTATTGAAGGTAATGGGCTTGGCGAATGATGTTTACGCCCAGATCGGTATGATCATGCTGATCGGTCTATTGGGTAAGAATGCGGTACTGATCGTGGAATTTGCCGTACAGAAACAGCGCGCTGGCGCCAGCGTATTGGAAGCCTCCATTGAAGGTGCAAAAGCTCGATTCCGCCCGATCCTGATGACCTCCTTCGCATTCATTGCAGGACTTATTCCGTTGGTTACCGCTTCAGGTGCGGGTGCGATCGGGAACCGCACCATCGGTTCTTCCGCATTGGGTGGTATGCTCGTAGGAACGCTGCTCGGAGTGCTGATCATCCCTGGACTGTACTATGTATTCGCCACCATGATCGTTGGGCGTAAACTGATCCAGGAAGAAGATGATGAACCTGTATCCGAACAGTTCGTGCGCAAAGGGGAGGAGGACAGAACAGCGCGCAAGGAGTTCAAGAAATTGAATGAGCAGTTAAAGAATCTGTTGAAACGCAAGAAGGATGAATGATCGAAAGCGTGCTAATTGGTTCACGAAGCCATTCGCAACACAAAGGATGATATTGAAGGATCACAAACTTTTGTTCACCATGGTGTCGATCGCAATGGTATGCTATGGGTGCAGCAGTACGGCATTGGTGAAACGCACCGAGAACAGAACGGTTCCCGCCAGCTATTCCGGCTCCACAGATTCCACCAATACGTCCAGTGTGAAGTGGAAAGCCTATTTCAACGACCCATACTTGAATGTGTTGATCGATTCCGCGTTGAGCAACAACCAGGAACTGAACATCATGTTGCAAGAGATACGCACCGCGCAATATGAGGTCAAAGCCAGAAAAGGGGAGTACCTGCCGTTCATTGGTGCACTCGGTAGTGCAGAAGTGGATAAAGTGGGCCGCTACACAAGCAAAGGTTCCAGCGAAGCCACCACGGACATCATGCCCGATGTTGAAACCCCGGAGCCATTGCCGGATTACATGATCGGTCTTTATGCTAAATGGGAAGTGGATGTTTGGGGAAAGTTGCGCAATGCAAAGAAGGCTGCTTACTGCAGGTATTTGGGCACGGTGGAAGGAAAGAATTTCATGGTGACGAACCTTGTCGCGGAGATCTCCAATTCTTACTACGAACTGCTCGCATTGGATAATCAATTACTGATCGTGCAACAGAACATTGAGATCCAAAGTGGTGCATTGAGCATCGTGCGGCAGCAGAAGCAAGCTACGCGCGTTACTGAATTGGCAGTGCGCAGGTTCGAGGCGGAAGTGTTCCATACACGAAGTATGCAGTTCGAAATTCAACAACAGATCACGGAGATGGAGAATCACCTCAATTTTCTTGTAGGCCGCTTTCCCGGACCCATCCAACGGAATGCACAAACATTCAGTAGCCTGAAGCCCGATACTGTATTGGCCGGCCTACCCGCCCAACTTCTGGCGAATCGTCCTGATATTAGACAAGCCGAGCAAGAACTTACCGCCACTAAACTGGATGTGAAGTCCGCACGTGCTAGGTTCTATCCTTCGGTAGGTCTCAGTGCCGGTGTAGGTTTCCGTGCATTCGATCCCGAATACTTGTTCACAACGCCGCAGTCCTTGATCTTCAATGTGGCAGGTGACCTGGTGGCTCCATTGATCAACAGAAATGCGATCAAGGCGGCTTATTACACTGCGAATGCGAAACAGGTCCAAGCCGTGTATGACTATGAACGTACGATCCTGAATGCGTATGTTGAAGTGGCTAATCAAGTATCCAACATCGGCAACTTGAACAAGAGCTACGCGCTACGTGCGCAACGTGTGCAAGCGTTGCAGGAATCGATCACGATCTCCAATAGCTTATTCCTTTCCGCGCGTGCCGATTACATGGAAGTGCTACTCACCCAGCGCGATGCATTGGACTCTCGTTTCGAGCTGGTTGAAACACAAAAGCTACGGTTGAACGCGAAGGTGAATGTGTACCGCGCACTGGGTGGTGGGTGGAGGTAGATCTTATGCGATCACCAGCAGATCTAACCCTTTGAATTGTCGGAAAGCCTTGTCGGTGGTGACCAATTGCGCATTGCTAGCAATTGCGAATGCCGCCAGATAGGCATCCATCCATAGTTTTGGTGATGCAGTGCCGATAGCACCAAATGAACGCCATTGTGGCTCGAGCTGTGGTGGTTCATCCACGAAGCTAATGCGGTCATCTTTATACCAGGCATTTTGTCTGGTCCATGCATCGGTGTTGGTCAAGGGCTTGGCGGAATACGCGTGCATTATTGCCGATGTTGTCACTAAGCGTAAGAGACTTTGTTGAGTAGAACGATTGAAATGTATCCGGTCATGGGCTGGCACAGATGAGATCCAATCATACGCTGACAAATGGAACTGATGCTCCTTTCTGGATAAAGCAAACCAGATGTTCACATCCGGAAGAAAAGTTATGCTCATTCCTTACTTCCCCATAAGACCTCAGCAACCCGCTCTGGTGTGATCTCCTCACCCTGCTTTGCAGGTTTTCCGTCTTTTATGATCGGCATCTCATGATATTTCAGTATCCGCGGCTTTTTGGCTTTTGGCTGTTTCCCGAAGTAGGACCGCAATGCTTCGGTCAGCAATGCCTTCATGCTCCGCCCCTCTTCCGCAGCGCGTATACGTAAGGCTTGTAACAGGTCGTCAGGAAGCTCTATCGTGGTTTTCATGCCACTAAGGTAAGCCAAAACCCATAATTATGGGTTTTGGGCATCACACCCGTACCAACGCTTGTTCCAGATCTGCGATCAACAGGTCCGGGTCTTCTAAGCCTACGTACAATCGGATCATGGTAAAGGGTAGATCAGTATAGTATCCGCTCGGACCTTTCAACGCACACACCGGCCATTGCAAGCTTTCATAGCCGCCCCAGCTTACCGCGATCAGAAAGGTTTTTAGGTTATCGCAGAAGCGCTCCACGGCGGCTTCATCCGGTGCGTTCAATTCGATGCTCATCAAACCGGCAACACGCTTCATTTGCTTTTTGGCAAGTGCATGTTGCGGATGACTTTGCAAACCCGGCCAATGGATCTTCTTCACTTTCGGATGCCCTTTCAGGAACTGAGCAACTTTCTCCGCATTATCAGCGCTTCGGTTCACACGCAATTCCAACGTGCGAAGGCCACGGATGATCAACCATGCATCGTGTGGTGATAGGCAAGCACCCAAGGTCATGAATTCCTTTTGCATCACCTGGCGCATCATCGTTTTCGATCCGGCGAGCACACCCGCAACAACATCACTGTGGCCGTTGATATACTTGGTAGCACTGTGAGCAACCATGTCCATACCCAGATCCAATGGGTTCTGGAAAAGCGGACTATTGAAACTGTTATCGCACAGCGTGATGATGTTCTTCTCTTTCGCGATTGAAGCAACCGCAGCAATATCCTGCAATTCAAACGTCAACGAATTCGGTGATTCAAGGATGAAGAAGGTCGTATTCGGTCTGATCGCTTTGCGGTAGTTCTCTGGATCCGTGCCATCCACGAAGGTGTGTTCCACTCCGAAGCGAGGTAACAGTTCAATGAGCAATTTCTTCGTCCAGCTGTAGGGCTTTTCTACACACACAATATGATCCCCGGCCTTTACGAAACTGATCACCGCCGATGCGACTGCGGCACTTCCGCTGCTGAATACCAACGCATCTTCCGCATTTTCCAACGCCGCGATCTTCTCCCGCAAAACACCAACGGTCGGATTGAACCCCCGCGAATACAACGGCTTCTCCATTTCCTTTTGCACTACGGCGCGCATGGCCGCAACAGTAGGGTATGTGAAATTCCCGCTCTGAATGATGGGCGGTACTACGGCATCATAGCCGCGCTCACGGTCTTCGCCGAGATGGGTAAGGATGTGGGATAGATCGTTCGGCATTTATAAAAAGTGTATCTCTATGTTGCGCTTATCCTAGTCTTGTTTCAGATGCGCGTTGTCCACATAAAACACTCGATCAAACTTAGTCATTGAACAAAAAGAACCCATAACCACCCGGATCACGAATGATGATGTTGTCGACTATACCGTCTTTATTGAAGTGCGAGATTTCTTCCGTGATCGGTATGCCGGCCTTTCGCACGTTCTCGATCACCACAGGGTTTCCTACCTTTCCATTGAAGTAGGTAAGCGATGGATTGAAGAACAAATGCGGGCACATAAGCGGCTTCATGATGCTCACACCCGGACATCCTTCTGCCGATACGACCACCCAGCCACTTTCCGCAGTGCCCATGGTGATCGCAAAGCCAAGCGCTTGCCATAGCGCCACCGAGCGCGCCATGTCCGTGGTCTCGATCGTCACGCCCATGCACTTGCCAAGGATGGTACCCTTGATGTCTGTTTTCGGAACAACCGGTGCATCGCCATCCAGCATGTAGATCCAAATTCCGTTCGGGTCCGCGCATACATGGCCGCCTTTGCACGGGTGCGTTGGCGTATTCAGTTTCGGAATCACATCACCCCAATTATTATCATAAAGAGCAACTCCCGCGCGGGCAGTACGTTCAGCGTTGATCTCAATGGTAATGTCGCCATCCGTGATCAGTGTTGGAGTTCCTTCCGAGGCCACGGTGAACCCGAGACGCTTGTAGAAGTCGATGCTCTTGGCAAGGTCAGGTGTTGGTGTGTGGATATGTCCGGTCATCAAGGTTGTCAGTGAAAACGTGTTGCGTTAGGACAAAGGTCGTATTTCCTAACAATGACAAAAGGTGCCCTTGCGAGCACCCTTCTCATTTTTGTTCATCAAATTTATCGTGCAATTACAAAGCGCGTCCGCGCATTCACACCTTCGCCCTGCAACCAAACGGTGTAAGTCCCTTGCGGTAATTCGCTCAAGTCCATGTTTACAAAAGTGCCGCCACCAATGCGCTGTACGTTTTGGGTTTCTACGTTTCTGCCCAATGCATCGAACACGGTGATCTGGCCATTCGTTAGCTCACCACGCTGCCAGCCAATAGAAAGAATGCCAGTGCTCGGTGAAGGATAAACGCCTAGGCCATCATCATACACAACAAATTCATCAATGGCTTGTGGTGTGGCAACTACCGTTTCAACTGTATTGGTCAATACGGGTTCGTTGTAATCGAAATAGATATCCGCACGGTTGGTTATTGAGGTGCCGGGCATGCTGTTCGCATTTGCCAAAATGCGATAGCTGAAGCCACCTTGGCTGCCTTCCAGTTCCGTGGTGCTGTCCGGTAAGTATATGTTCGCGAAGGTCCACGCGATCTCGCGTCCTTCCACCCAGATCGTATATGGGTGTGTGGCTCCGATCATTTGGAAAGTGCTTAGGTCAAGATCAGTATCGATCACATCTCGAACAATTACGCGTTGTGCAGGTGCTGTTCCAGTGTTCTGGAAATGGACCACGTATTCCAATGCTTTTTCATCCATGATCTCTTGTTCGGTAATGCTGGTCACATTCACGAGTTTTTCATTCGGATCCAATGACGTGGTGGGATTATCGATGATCATATCGAAATTATTCTCTGGTGTTTGTTCTACACCTGTTATGTTGAATTGCACAAAGGCCGAAACGGTATCCGTTACAATTGCGGTGCTATCCGTGAGGTAGGTGAGGTAGATGTACGCGCAATGACCGGGAAGTAAATTGCTAACGGACCAGGTAACTGTCTGCCCAGCGGCGGTAACGTTGGTTGGGATACTCGATACGAATTCCGTAAGAGGATCGAGCGTAACAACGATCTCGCCATCCAACGGCTCTGTTCCTATATTGCAATAGGTTACGTTGTAATGGGTTTCATTTCCGATCCATGGACTCCAACCCCAAATGTTGGCCTCCCCATCGTAAACATCTACAATGGATTGGAACGCGAAATCCATTCCAGGAACGAACTCGCCTTGCGTGTTTACTGAATAGGTGCGGGTCGCTGGCACGGGTAAATAATATAAAGGCGGGTTCGGTACAGAGATGGTGTACGCGCCTTGTTCCGTGCAGAAACTGTACGGGTCCGATCCCGCATAAACGTATTGCCCTCCGGGTTCAACTTGCAACATGGTATTCACCGTGGCTTCAGAACTATCTCGAACACTGTTATCGTTGTAGTCTTTGAACGCGGTGCCCTGCACTGTTCCGAAGCATTCGGTCAAGGTCCAGTAGAAATCATCACTGTCGAATAAGTTGGTCCATACGATGTAGTAGGTTTCTCCTGCTGTTACAGCAATGTCCAAATAGGTCGCAAAATTGTAATTCGGACAAGAATTGCTTCCCATATCATCGTTGAAGCCCAAGCATATCAACGAGTCGCAGGTACCGGTGAGTACGTGACCATAAGTATCATCGTCCTGTTGGTTGTTCAGCGTATTACATGATGTGATGTTGATCATACCAGTGAATGTTGGGATGTATTTGTACCAATCGCCATTGCTACCAGTCGCGCCACAGTTGCTCCCGTTGGACAAGACTATTCCGGAACCTGTGGTCGGACCATCGGCATGGTGGATACCACTTCCGATCAGCAGCGCGGTTGTACATGTATCGCCTTGTGCTCGTAACTGGTCACAACTGAACACGGTGAATAAGAACGCGAGAAATACGGTTGTAATGTGTTTCATGATCCGGTTGATTTGGTCACGTGAATCTAACACAATTCCGTGGTCCTGACTAGAATTCCTATTCCCGTACAAAGAACACAAAACCGTTCTTCCGGTAAAGCTCCTTCAACGTGGGTTCGGCGGCTGCCTCTTTCGCATTGGTGACTTTGCAAACCACATAGACCGGGCGATCAACCTCGCCGGTCAGGAGCCAGTTGTCGGAGTACGAGCGCGCGTCCGTAACCACTGGCTTTTTTGTGTAGAACAACTGCGCATAGCTTTTGTAATTCCGCGTGATCACGTAGCATTTTTCATCTTGTCTCGCTTCGAAGAATTCAATGGCCGCGCGTTGTGAGTACCCTTCGATGTTGTTGATAAAGAAGAACAGCGTTAGCCAAACGAACAACGCCGTTCCGCCGAACGTGGTGATGATACTTGCTCTGAACTTTTGCTGCTTGTGCAGGAAGTGGCTCACGATAAGTGTTGCCAACAGAAAGAGACCTGCTGTGCAAGCGATCAGGTTCCATTGAACATCGGCATCCATATTGGCCAGGGCGAATTGATCCTGCGCGAACAATGGTTTTAACAGCTCTATGTGCTGTCCAAGTATCGGCACTGCGAAAATGATCGCGGAGAACAAGACACCCAATATCCCAATCGCCCACCGGCTCCAACCGAACGAAGTGCGCTCTGCCCAAATGCGCTCCAGTTGTAAAGCCGCCAAATACGTCAGCGGGAAATAGCACAAGCTGCTGTAGTGCACGATCTTCGTTTTTACCAAACTGAACAGTATGAGAACAACCCAGAAGAGAATGAGCATCCATTTGCGGTAGGATATGATGCTCGTTGCGTATGGTTCACTTTTGGTATCTGCGGCAGCAATAGCGCGGTGCGAGGGCCGGATCATTTCTTGAACGGCGAACAACGATGCCGGGAAACATCCGATCAGAAGTACTACAAAATGATATCCGAAGAAACCACCGTGCCCGGCATCTTCGGTGGTGAGCATCGCCACCTGACGCCAGAAGAAACCGATCATGAAGTCCGGGCCGTTCTTGGTGTAATCGACTATCGCCCAAATGCTGATCGTCGCGAGGACCGCTAGCGACCCTAAAATGATGGAACGCCAATGAACGATCGATCTGAATTTGTTCAGCACCCAGAAGATCACGATGGTCAGTCCGGGGATCAGGACACCGACCGGTCCTTTGGTCATTACCGCCAGTCCGAGGAAAAGCCCGGACAGGATCGCGTGTTGCGAGCCCTTTTTTCGATCAGCTGCAACAAGTTGAATGAACTGATCCAACCCGAGAAAGATGAAGAGGTTGAACCACGGATCAATGATCCCACTGCGGAAATACAAATGGGGGAGTATGGATCCGATGTACGCCAAAGCCCACAACGCACCGAAGGTCTCATTCTTCAAGCGCTTGCCGATCCGGAAGAGGACCAGTAACGTTACAATTCCGCAGATCGCATTGGGTAGACGGGCAGCAAATTCATTCACACCGAATACAGACATACTGATCGCCTGGAACCAAATGAACAACGGCGGCTTTTCGTGGAAGGGCAAATAGTCGATCCGGGGTTGGAGCCAATCGCCGGTGACCAACATTTCCCGAGCTATCTCCGCGAAGTTGATCTCGTCCCAATCGAATAAATGGACCGCACCAAGACCAGGCACAAATAATAGAAATGTACCCAATACGATAAGGATATACCAGCGTAAAGAGGTTCCGGTCATTTTCACAGGGCCAAGGTAAAACCGGAGAAAGGGTTAGTGGTTCTGCTTAGGGCGAACAGAAAAATGGAATAATTGAAGTTACCCCATCCTTAGGACCGTTGATCGGTAAAGTCAAGATGTAAGAAATGTCGTTGTTGAGATGAGGGTATCAAGGTAGGCTAATAACTCTGTAGGCTTCCCTTCTGCACGTGATCGATCCGATTTTCGGCCAGCGCCGGATGCGTAACGCTATTCACATCAGGTCAGTTCCCGGGTCTTTGAAGAACATGGCCATATACCCATTATTGGGTATTGTGCATCAGTGTTGGTCGCCATTGCTTTGTCCCATCAATGATCATCAACGTAACGCATTGTCAATGAAGTCCAAGTCTTATACCAATAGCTGCGCAAGGAACGGTTTCCTTTATTTGACATGAAGATCAGGATCTTAGCAAAGCAGCTGTTGGTGCATAAGAATGCATCTGCTTATGAGGCAATGGTAGATGTTTCTTACTTTTATTTTGACGTATAAAGGGTGGTTGTACAAATGGAGACTGAGTGGATCGATAGAGTGATGTATGTGGCGCATTTAGTTGAACTGCCCTTGGTTGCGTGCAGCTACGCAGTTGAAACGGTCAGTCACTCGATCGGGTTAGCGAAGCGAATGGGTCTCGGGTTATGAATGGAGCAATTAAGTGATGAATTGGCTAAGAGCAATTTTCAGTACTACTCTAAATGACACATTTTTATGAGGAGCGGGAATAAGGTTACATGCTTGATCGTGGATAATGATCAACAGACCAACAAACAGCTGGAGGTAGAAATAAAGAGACTTGCTGACGATCTGGAACTGCTTGGCATACAGACCGATGCAACCAATGGCTACGCTAGGGCAATGATGATGCGTGCCGATGTCATTTTCTTGAACATTACATTTCCTTGGTTTACCGGACTGGACGTCTTGGGTAACGCGCCCGTGCGTGGCTCGAGAATTATCTTTTTAGCCAAAGAAGCCAACTATGTTCACCAAAGCCTAAAGGGCGGGAAATTCGATTGCCTGCTAAAGCCGTTTTCTCAGACTGAATTGCGCCGTACCTTAAAAAGGTTGAAGGAGGAACAACGGTTTTCCAATCCTACTACCTTTCAATCGGCAAGCGCGGGTGTCGCCCAATACAAATTCAATAAGCTATCTCTACCTACTACAAAAGGGAACATTTTCTTGGACCCAAGGGATATTATCTATTGCCAAGCTGATCAAGAGTACACCCGCTTGGTCACCGTATTTGAAACTCACCTGATCTCCAAAAATCTGAAATATTTTGAGACCAGGCTTGATAGTAGACGCTTCTTTCGTGTGCATAAAAGCTATGTGCTTAACTTGGAACACATGGAAAGCTATGTGCGCAGTGAAGGTGGCCATGTGATAATGAGCGATCACAAAGTGATCCACATTGGTAGAAGTAGAAAAAACGAATTCGCAGCCCTAATGGGGGTATGATCATGAAGGATGTTGTGACCCATATTAAGCAAGTACGCTCCGAACTAAGGTTCTATTTGGGCAAACCGATCCCAAACTATAGCCCTACGAAAGCCGAAGAGGTTTTGCATCGATTGATATGTAATACGGAGATCTATAAACGGAGCTTAAGAACTTCAACGATAGATGGGCTCCAACGCCAACTTTTATTGAGAGAGCTGACTAAGTTGAAAGTGGACCTGGACATGTTTGTGTTAAATCGAAAGCATGAACCCCAAAGCTCACTGAAGGGAAATGAGAAAATTCCTGTACTTCAAGCAGTTGTTCTCCTTTGTGATACTTTAGGGGCCAAACCGATCAAACATCTATACTAACGAACATGATTGCAGAAGGAGTCACTGATCAGGTGATCGATACGATTGATTTTGCCAAAACCATTGCCAAGGAATATGCGCACAGCCAATTCTCTTCTTGCCATATGCTTCGTTCCGTGTTACGCAAAGAAGTCGGCTTGGTACCATTCATGGATGGTATACATAAGGATATTGGATACATGCGCGAATGGGCCGACGTGCGCATTGAGGGGTACCCCAAAGGCACAGGACCAGTGCCGGAACCTATGCCCGACGCACAAATTGATGCAGTGCTGCGCGAAGCGGATTTTGTGAAAATAAAATTGGGTAGAGCTGAGGCAGACCCTATGTGCTTGCTTATTGCGCTTTGCACTCCCGGAGTCGGATTCAGTTACGAACAGTTAAAATCCTTCCCAGTAACTCGCACAGAGCTTTTCGATAACATCGATGCTCCCAAGGTGGCAACAGAAGGACATGCTGCAAGCGGTATTCAAACTGGTAATAATGGTTCCGCTGCCTCGACAAATGCCAAATCGCTCGGCGAGTATTGTGTGGACAAGACCGAACTGGCTGCTCAGGGAAAAATTGACCCTATTGTGGGCCGTGACCGTGAAGTGCGCCAAGTAAGCGAGATACTTGGGCGCCGTAGCAAGCCGAACGTAATTATTATCGGCGATCCGGGTGTAGGGAAAACGGCACTGGTGGATGGCTTTGCACTCAATATCAATGAAGGCAACGTACCTACGCACCTTAAAGGTGCTCGACTGTTTGAACTTGATCTTGGTGCCTTAGTGGCCGGCGCCAGCTATAAAGGCGAAGTTGAGGACCGGATCAAAAAGGTGGTGAACGCCGTCAAGTCTTTTGACAAGGCTATTCTTTTTATTGACGAGATCCATGCCTTAATGGATGAGAATCGTGGGCTTTCCGGTTGTGCCAACTTATTGAAACCGGAGCTGGCACGTGGAGAACTCACCGTTATAGGTGCTACAACCAATGACGAGTATCGGGAGTTCTTAGAAGGCGAGGAGGCATTCATGCGCCGCTTTGAAATAGTGCGTGTGGAAGAACCTACTGATGATGTGTGCCAGAAAATGCTCGAGACGGTTGTTCCATTTTACGAGCAGCACCATAGTTTGAAAGTAGAGAATGCCGGTATTGTTGAAGCGATCCGATTGGCTCGCCGCTACATGAAAGAACGACGTCTGCCGGATGCTGCTCTTGATCTGATCGATCGCACACTTGCTTCAATTCGAATGATGAACGATACCAGCGGTACGGATATCAGTTCTCTCACTGCTAAGCTGGCTGAAATTGCCGATGACGACAAAAGCCTGGAAAAACTGCGGTATTTCAATTTGGAAATGAACAACCTGCTTAGCCCTGTAATATTAGGCAAGCTTGAGGATGAGACCGATGTTCTGAAAATAGAGGACGTAGGCGATCTGCGCAAACACTTGACCACAACATTGGTTAAGTTGGAACAGCTTTCTGGTACTAAGAAGGAAGTTGTGGAGAAGGATGATATTGCTGCGGTCGTAGCCTACAAGACCGGAATTCCCATTGGTAAAGTGCAAAGCCAAGAAAAGGAGCGACTGCTGAATATGGAGGAGACCCTGAAAGGGCGTGTGATCGGGCAGGATCATGCTATTAAGATCTTGGCTGACTCTATACTTGAGTCGCGTTCCGGACTCACTAAAGCCGAACTTCCAATTGGCTCCTTCTTTTTTCTTGGCCCAACTGGAACGGGAAAGACCGAACTCGCAAAAGCGCTTGCGGAATTCCTTTTCTCCGACGAGAATAGCTTGATCCGCTTCGATATGAGCGAATTCAAAGAAGAACACAGCGCAGCGCTATTGTATGGCGCTCCTCCGGGATATGTCGGATATAAGGAGGGTGGGCTACTTGTGAATAAGATCCGCCAGCAGCCTTATTCCATTGTGCTGTTCGACGAGATCGAGAAGGCGCACCCGTCGGTATTCGATCTTTTCCTTCAAATACTGGACGAAGGTAAATTGCACGATCGTTTGGGTAAGGAAGGTGACTTTAGCAACTCGGTTATTCTATTCACGAGTAACATTGGTAGTGAGCATATCATAACTGAATTTGAAAAGGGCGATATACCTAAGAGTAGCGACCTGATGGAGATCATGGGGAACCACTTCCGCCCGGAATTCCTTGCTCGACTTACAGAGATACTTCCCTTCCGCCCGATCCATGAGGATACCGTAGAGTTCATCTTCGGCTTACAGCTAAGGCAATTGGAAAAAGCACTGGAGAAGCAGCATATACTCCTTGATCTCGATAAGGAGACGCGCAAGAGATTGGCAATGGAAGGATTTACTCCAAAGTACGGTGCCCGGCCGTTAAGGGGAGTTATCCGCAACCGGCTGCGTCGTCCAATATCGCGAATGATCATTGGTCAGAAAGTGAAAAAAGGACAAACTATTCAGGCGAATTTCGTTGGAGATGAGCTGGAATTCAAGATATTTGATAATTAAAACCAACCCACATGAGCCAGTTTGAATACGGAATAGGGGGTACCGAAAGGCCCGAAGAAGGAAGTGAAGGCATGGCCGAACTTCCCATGAACAAAACACTAATGATCAGTAAACTCACGAGTGATGATGCAGTGAAGCCCGTGATCGTTAAAGGCCTGACCAATGTGGAAGCGGTGTTTGAACATTACAAACCTACCATTAAGGCAGAATTCTCGGATGAATCCGGTGCCGAGGTAAAAGAAGAAATGAGTTTCAAGAACCTAGGCGATTTTGGTGCCAAAGGACTTACAAAACAAAGCAGGTTCTTGCAAGATCTGAACCTTAGACAGAATGAGATGAACCGCATTGTTAAACAACTGCGGAGCAATAAGATCATGGTAAGTGCCATGCAGAATCCCGAAGCAAAGGCCGCCTTTGTTCAGGTACTGAAGGAAATGACACAGGAATTGGAACTAAGTGCTAAGAAATAACCAGACACTAACAACACACGATCATGTCAGACCAAGAGAAAGCCCCAGAGGCAAATGAAAAGGTGAAAGAAGGTGTAAAGGGTGGCTTACAAGCCAATCTGGATGCCTTAGTGAAATTCGGAGGCTTCGACCTATTCGAAAGTGTGATAGAAGGTGCACAGAACCTGAATCCTGAACGTAAAGCTAGAAAGCAGATCTTTCTTACCGAGGCGCACAATGCGGTGGAACGTGCGAACCTAAAAGGTAAACTGCAATTGTGGATAGACACATTGACCGGGTCGGATGATATAACCGAGATAATTGGCCAATGCGAAGCAAAAAGCGAAAGCGCAGAGAAAGTGTACAAGAAAAATCTGAAGAACGCCTTGGATGCTACAGCCGAAATGGAGAGGTCTTACCGTGGATTAGCGCTTTTCTATAAGAACACCGAGAGCGATAAGATCAAGAACGTGAACATTATGAATGCCTCATTAGAGCAAGCCTCTGATCTGGACAATACCACCTTTATTGATAATGTGGAGAATGAACTTGCGGACTGTTATGATCGACTGGACCTGCGCGACAACTACGGATTGGTAGTGGTGCCGGGTTACCTCGGAAGCAATAAAGTTGTAGAAAAATGGGCCAAATTCTGCCATAAGAATAAGGCTATGCTTGTCACTGATTTTCAGCACTTGGATACGCCTGATGACGTAATGGAATTGTTCCAGAACGCGAATTTGGCTGGTGGCGATACGTACAAAAGTAATGTGGTCATGAGTGCCAACTGGCTCGTGGGACGCGAAAAGGCAGAGGAATTTGGGGAAGAAGAACATCTTTTTGTTCCTCCCGCAGGTGCCCTTGCAGGGCAGATGTACCGTACACTTATGAGTCAAGTGGCAGCTGGGAAAAAGCACGGTTCACTTGCTGAGGTGGATGGAGTGACTTTTGACCTGCGAAAAGGCGAAATTGCCGAAATGGAAAAAATGGGCCTGGTGCCCATGGTGAACGAATATGGTAAGGTTATGGCTTTTAGTGCCAAAACCCTTTTCAATGGCGATAACATTGGCCTGCAGACATACTCGGTAGTGCGCGTGTTCGATTACATCAGCAAAGTGCTCATGGATTTCCTGAACCGTCGTGCGTTTGAGAATTTTAATGCTAAAACGCAACGTGAGATCCGTGCGCAGATCGTGAAATTCCTGGACGGCATTTGTGGCCCAGGTAAACTCATCGAGAAATTCAAGATACTTCGCTTTGAGCAAGATCCCAACCAAAAGGATCGCATCTTCTTGGACATACACATGACGCCTTACTTCCCTGCCAAGAACTACGTGTTCAAACTGGATGGGCGTAAAGGTGATGACCCCGACAGCGCCGAATGGCAGAGTGAATACGCGCAACAGTAAGAAGTCCTGCTGTGGTCAAGTAGTACCATTCGCATACCAAGGTAGCCCGAAGATGCGGATCTGTTTTGCATTGAGACGTCCCGCGACGGCAACGATGCGGGATAATATGGCTGTTGTATGTTCGTAGTTTCGGAAATACTGTTTTGGTGAAGCATCGATGAAACTTCGACTACGCACAGCATAATATTGGAGCTTCCCGCGACATCGGTGATGCGGGAAGATCGGGTCGCCTTATAATGTGAATAGGTAGTTGATGGTCTGATGGTCATGCAATTTACTGAACGATCCAACAACGCATTTAATACCGCTAGGATTGCCGTTTGTGGATTGATCGTAATGTAGTTCTGCTTGTGCAGCTAAATTGACCCAAGAATCAAATAACGGACACAACGATGGCAGAAAGAATTTTTCTTGAGGTCAATATAGATGGCCTGGATCCTTTGATAAGTATTCGTTCATTGAGCGTTCAGCAAAGCATATTCGCGCACCACAAGTTTGATCTTGTGGTGCCTAGTGCCTCCATAGAACCAGATAACGAAAAGCTATTCGACATCATCGCGGAATTAGTAGGAAAGGACATTACCATTGATTGGGAGACAGGCACATTCAAGGAAAACAGTCAAGGCACCGATGCATCATCTTTCAAAGGGATCATCACCGATGTCTCAGTGTACAATGAACGTGGGAATTACATGAACGTGCGCATTCAGGGTGCCAGTCCAACTATTTTGATGGATGGTGTGCCCAACACTAATTCGTTCAGTGAGTTGAAGTTGAAGCCGTTGTACGAAAGCGTTATTGCCAGTAACCTTGTTAACAAGCTGCAGGCCGAGGATAACTTGTCATACGCCGAGAAGATCCCGTTTTCGATACAATACAACGAGACCGATTTCAATTACATGTGTCGCATCATGCATCAATGTGGCGAGTGGTTCTACTACGATGGGCAAACTATTTCCTTGGGCGTTAAAACGGGCAAGGAACTTAAACTCACGCCTGATCGCACTGGCTCACTCCACTTCGGTTTCAACCTTTCTGGGCCAGTGGCACAGGTGCGAGGTTGGGATTATTTGAAGCACGATAAATTCGAGGTAAAAGGTGCCTCACCAAGCCATGATGATGCCAATGCGCAACTAGTAGAAGATACATCGGTGAACTTGTATCCTGCTTCAGATGCCAACTTTATGCCTCATCCCTCCATTCCAGAAGGTGAAGAATTGTTTTTGGGGAAGGATGCTGTGAAGCAACGGCTGGACAATTTGAAACAAGGCAAGAGCAATGCCGTGTTCAGCATAACAGGCTCGTCAGACCTAGCAGAAATGCAGGTGGGCGCTACCATTGCTTTGGAAGGCTTTGCATATGGCGGTAACTACATTGTAATGTCCGTAACTCATTCTTGCAACGGCAGAGACAACTATTCGAACCAATTTCATGCAGTACCGGTCAATTCTGGCATTCCGGCGGAAGTGCCCATTCTTACCCCCAAAATGAATGATTGCGTTGCGGTGGTCACAGATAACAAGGATCCCGAAAAAATGGGTCGGGTAAAAGTGCAATTCCCATGGGGCGCAGCCATATCACCTTGGTTACGTATGGTACAGCCACATACGGGCAAGGGCCGCGGGTTCTACTTTGTTCCCGAGATCAATGATGAAGTGATGGTGGGCTTTGAAATGGGCATGGCCGAAGTGCCCTACGTGATAGGTACCTTGTACAATGGAAAGAACAAGCAGGACAAGCATTACGATGACGATAACAAGATCAAGGCGATAAAAACGCTGGGCGGCAATGAGATCATCTTCAACGACAACGGCGTACTCACCATACGCAATGGGAAGAACAGCATGGTGCTCAGTTGCAAGGATGATGGTGTGCTGACCATTGCGAGCAAGGGTGACATTAATTTCGAGGCAGGCAAGAACATGAACATAACCGTGGGTGAGGAATTCACCATGAGCGTGGGTAAGAACTACGCACTGGATGTTGCCGCTGATCTTACCATGAGTGGCGGGGGTAACATGAAGGCGAGCGCCAGCAAGAATATGGAATTGGCCGCAGGCATGGATAATGCTATTAGCGCAAGCAAGAACTTAACGCTGGATGGCACCGCAAAAGCCAGCATGAGTGCTGCGCAAACAACCGTAATGGGTAATGCAACCGTTGAATTGAAGGGGGGGGCATTGACCACGATAAAAGGTGGAATCGTCCAGATCAATTGATGGAAGTGGTCACAGGCTATAGGATCCCGTTGGATTTTGACCACTTCTTCGGTACTCGAATATTTCCGCAATGCAGTGTAAGTGAGAGCATTTCTTTCTACGTGCATCTATTATTGCTCACTTCCCACGGTGAGTTTGAATTTGATCAAAACTTTGGTTGTGAGGTTTGGGAAGCTGAGTTTGAGCACCAACAGACCACAAGGGTTTGGGTGGAGCAATTGGGATGCAACATCCAGGAAGTCCTAGAGAAGTATGAAACAAGGCTCACAGACATTCATGTTCAGGCCAAAGTGAGCCAAATGGAATTCGAACTTAAGGAAGAATTCAAAGTAAGCAAACGGCTCAAAAAGAAACTTAACTTAGTTGTCAGTGCAAAGCTGCGAGCAACCAATGAGAAATTTGAGTTGCAGGACAATATACTGCTGAGCCCGTTCGCCACTGACTGAGCCCATGAGAGCCAACAAGTTCACCAAAGAAGCTGTTTACCGCAGGCTGCTCAAGAATGCGGGTGAGTTATGGAACGTACACCAAAGTGACCTGGAGTCCATTGATCCAGTGGCCAAAATGCTGTTGGGTGCTTTAGCCAAAGAGTTGGAACGAGTTGGTAACGACCTATACTCTTCCGATGCCCGCATCTTTGATCGATTAGCGGAACTTCTACTTCCAGAGGAATTGCAAGTGGCTACCCCAGCGCACGGCATAGTGCGCATGGAACCCAGTGAGGAGGGTGAGATCACCGCGTATGATGAGATGTACTTCGAGAAAAAGTGGAAGGACAAACAGAACCTGAACAAGATAAACTCGGCCGATATCCATTTCAGCAGTGCCGGAGAGCAACCCTTGAGCCGCCTTCATTTATGTTACCGTGTTCAAGCCGGGCGGGCGCAAGCTGTTCAAGGGATAAGAGCGGAAGAGCTGGGCGAGGTGGAATTGCAGCAGCACGACCATGAGATCCTCTTGGGTTTCCGTGGAGCGCGTGACATGGAGAGTTCATCTGTGCGTTTATACTTTGATTGGCCGGTAGTGCAACAGAAAAAACGCTTGTTCAACACAGTGCCAAAAGTTGCTGTGTTGAACATGAAAGGTAGTCGCATCCCCACGCGCCCTGGCCTGCATGGTTCTGTGGATCACTTTGATCTGCGCTCCTCCCTGCGGCCTGTGGTCAAGTTTGAAGAACAGGTGGTGAACTACTACGATGAGCGCTTTTTGAGCATTGAGCAAGTGGACCTGAATGAAAGCGTTCGCAATGAGGAATTGAATTTGCAGTTGCAGGAATTGGGTGAGCGCATTGATGGAGATGATACGATATGGTTGAAGGTTTTAATGCCACCGGACAATACTTCAGAAGAAGTTCGGGATTGCCTAGTATTGGACAACTGTACGCCGGTGCTGAACCGCAAGCTGGACAAGGTCATCTTCCGCCTGTTGCGGGATCTGAACATCCGCCGCATCGATTTCGACAACTACTTTCTAGGTGTGGAACGGGCAGAGAGCAACAAGGGCCGAGTGTATGAAGCGTGCCCTTCCTTCGAGCTGACAGAAATGACCGCAGGCAGCTACAATATTAGGATCGGCGGTGCTGGCAGACTGGATGAGCGCGATGGTCATGACCACCTGAACTACCTTTTGGATCTGCTGCGCGATGAAAAGCGATCATTCTCTGCGTTGGACGTAACAAGCACGGTAGCAGACCTTAATACCATTAAGCAGATCCTGGAAAAGATCGAGAAGAAGAGCGGTGCCATAGCTGGCGGCAAGCAACCTTATGTTGTTATCAAACCGCATACCGATGCGGAGAACGCCCACATGCATTTTTGGAGTTGCGATGGCACCTTGGCCAATGGCATAACACCGAACAGCAAACTTCGGGTAAAGAACCCCGGATTGGCCCGCAACGGCTACGCCACCATGGTAACCACCACCATTGGTGGTAGTGATTCCAAAAGTGACAAAGAGATGGTGCGGGTTTTCCGTGCGGCTTTGCTTTCAAGAGGTATGGTAGTGACCAAACGCGACATTGCCGAATTGTGCCGTTCCATTGCAGGGCCAGTGTTGGAGCATGTGGTGGTAACGAATGGATTCCGCACCGCGGCCACACGCAACAATGGCTTGCAGCGCACCATTGATGTGGTGTTGAAGTTCAACGATCAAATGCAGGATGTGGAACAGCAGGAGCACCTGCGCCAGCGGATCATTTCCGAACTAAAGGCCTCTTCCAACTTCTCCAAACCACTGCAGGTTATCCTGAACTGATGGCGAAGAAACACGCATGGAAGCAATGGCAAGCGGAATTGCGCTCACGAGCCGAGGACATCCGGGCCGAGGTCGTTATCGCGGATCTGGTGTTGGACGGTTCCATTGATCTGGACGATGTCTTCATGCTGCCCAATGGAGGTTTCCACCGCATCATTTCAAAAGATATTGCCGCTCTGCATGATCCCGGTACAACTGAGCACAAGACAGAACGCGCGGTGGTGGAAGTCAATCGCAAAGGGTTGTACGACGGATTACCGGAGGTGCTTTTCCATCAGAATCGTAAACCCAAGTCCTTTCGTTCCATTATCGAGATCAAGGACGAAGTGAAGTACCATAATGAAGTTGAACGCAAGGCCCGTAAGTTCTTCTCGCCACTGGATCATGAATTGCTGCGAACCAGAAGCCTTATAGAGCTGAACGAGCGCAGCATGACCACGGAGTTGCTTTCTCTTGACAATGAACGTGGTCTGCGTAAATTTTGGAGCATACCTGAATACTTCAGCAAAAAGCAGCAAGGCACGCTAATATTGCTGTTGCCATTGGTACATCGGTTGGTCAAGGACTTGGACCTTATCGCGCAGTCCATGCAAATAGTACTCGATGTGCCCGTGGAAGTGACTTTAATAACGCCAGAACCATTGAAGATCGACTCCGGATCTCAAGTGGCCTTGGGAAGTGGTCAACTGGGTGTGGACATGATAACCGGAGGTGTTTATCAGGATGATGATGAAGTTGCTTTGGTGCGCATTGGCCCGACCAGCAAGTCAAAGTCCGCAAGCTTCGCTTATATGCAACGTGGTTTTCAGCAGTTCATGTACCTCAGTGAATTGTTGTTGCCCGCTGATATGGAGGTACAGTTACAGGTGGAATTGAAAACGGAGGAACGGGATCTGGTCATGCACGAGGATCCAGAATATATTAGATTAGGCGTTACAACTTACTTGACCTGAGTATAACATGGATCCACTGGGTGGCATAAGAAGTACGGTATCGCAAGGCAAAGCCATGCAAAAAGGGCTTGGTTCCAAAGTGAAACAGGCCAAAGGAGCGCAGGCCAAAGCGGCGAAATTCAACAGTGGCATCGTAAAGCATTTGTTGGTGTTTTTATTATTGGGTTCATTATTGGGTCTCACCGTATTCCTGCCGTATTACCAATTCGATGGATTTTTTGCCACACCGGCGCCGGATGGCACTGTGCCAAAGCTTAACATGGTTCGCGTGGTGTTTACTTCACTGTCCATCATTTTCTTGTTGATCGGTATATGGCATTTAAGCAAGGCGGAGAAAAAGGTGGATTGGTTCGATCGCTTCCGCTTGGGTCCTGAGTTTGGACTCACTTTAGGCTTTGCTTTCGTAGCCGCTCTCGGGTTGTTCCTGATGCACCGTTTCGGTCATTTATTGCTGTTTTGGAAAACCACGCCACCCAATGCCTATTTCGAACCCATGGCCAGTACCTTCGCATTACTATTTGCCAGCACGGCCATCTGGTTCGTGGTGCCTTTCCTGGTAAGGCATCTTTACCAACGCGCCATGTTGGTGGAGGACAAACAATATCCGCTGTGGTATTTCCCAAAGAACCACAAAGAGAAAGAGCCGGTTTGGATAGAGCCCTTTGTTCATCTGCACATGCGCTTCATACCTGACCGAAAACAAGGCAGTAGTAAATTAATAGAAACCAAATTGCCGTTACAGTGGAATTTTGGGCAAGGGGTGTATTTATTTATTGAGGACTACAATGAACATCGAAGTCCAGATGCTCCGATCAAAGAATTGAGGCAAGATGATAATTCATTAGGCTGGTTGTTCAGTGTACCGAAAAAAATAGGCAGTATTAAAATAGGCCAGCGCTACCTCGACCCCGAACTGAGCGTGCAAGAAAACCGGATCGTGGAGAATACCGAGATCCGTTTTAGCCGTATTCACCGAATTCCTGCTAAGTCATGAACGATCCCATAAAGAACGGCTACATCAATTGGATCGATGGAATGAAGATCAGCAAAGATCACTTCATCGATATGCAACGTGCTACCGAAGACCGTGTTCGCGATGCCCGGAGCATACTTAGCGGCGAGTTTGATATGGGCCTGCTTGCGGGCAAGTTGAAGGGTAGGGGTTCATTGGAATACATTATGACCGTAGGACATCCCAACCGGATCGATGTGGAGGTGTATCAATGCCGTGCGCTAAGTCCTGCTGGTGATCGGGTGGAGATCGTGAGCGACCTGAACAGCCTTACCAATGCGCTGAAAGCCAACTTTGTCATTGATCTGGAGAAGGCCGAGGACCAAGATATATTCGATATTATTGTGAAGGTTGATTCCTTCAACATGACACCTTACGGTGAACCGGATGTAAAGGAGTCGCCGCCCAGACATCCCTTCGCACAACCAGAATACACGTTGGAATTGGCGCCAAGCAAAGAGATCCAATACAACGAGTACAACCGGAACTACGTGGTGTTGACCAGGGTGCAATTAAGCGGAGGCGTGATCAAGCATTTGAAAGATTATATTCCGCCGTGCATGAGCATGGAAAGCGCTGCGGAACTCACGGAATTCTATTTCAAGTATCTTCAATTCGTGAAGGACCTGGAGCAGAATGCTTTGCACATCATCATAAAAACAAACAGTGCAGAGCACAAAACCCCGTTGGTCAGAAATGTGGAATTGATCGCCCGTCGCGTGTTCGATCTTATCGAGAAGGAGATCGATGATGTGGTGCTTTTCTATCGCTTCGAGAACCCGGTACATTTCGTGGCACACACAATGCGCTTGGCCCGGTGCATTAAGAACTCAATTGAGCTTACTACCAATACAGGCAAGGATGAATTGTTGAATTATTTCAGCACCGAAGTAATGGATCTTAATTCGGCGGAATACATGAATGTTCTGTCCGGCCTTTTCGGTATGGAGTACCAACATTACGATATCAATGCGTGTTTGACGCGCATCAGTTCATTCTGCAAACACACCTCGAAATTATTCAATGAACTGAGCCGCTTGGATTACATCGGCAAGAAGAAGGACATCGGCATTTTCGTGACCGACAAAACCAAAGAGGATACCGCTTCTGCCCCCCAGAAACGCAGAAAGTGGGATTTTTGAAACCTTGATCAAATGTTATCTTCAGCATACATCAGATACCCCAGGTCCATAGATGCGACTTCGGTTGCGGCGAAAGCCTCCTGCGTATTGGTGGATGACGGAACAGGTCGACTAGCTTATAACTTAGTATCCTCAATGGCAACGATACCAAACTCTTCCTCACCGACTCACTTCCTGGTGACCTTAACGTCGACGATTTCTGTTTCGGTCTTAACGGTTTGCGTGATGGAACCCGATCTTAGTTCATTAGCATGCTCTTTAGGAGATCCAAGTAAATGCGGATGTCATTAATGATCTCGATCGGTCAGAACAACATTACGGATAAAAACAATCATTTAATCTCCCACAACCATGTCTTTCAGAGCAGACCTTACCATTGATGACCGCACCTACCGTGTGCTTTCTTGCACACATACGCTACTTACGCCAGTGGATCCTCCTTCAGGAAGACCAACTGGTCGAACCAGGGGTGGTACCGTAACCATTGAGATCGAAAGCACTGATGATATATTTTTGTGGATGAAGATCGCTCATTTAGCGGTGGCTGGGGAGCAAGTTTTCGACGGTGAAGTGGTCTTTAGGAAAGTCGAAGAGGATGTGCGTATGAGAACACTGAAATTCAAGGATGCTATGGTAGCGGAGCATACCGAAACCTATAATGCTACGGACAAAACGCCTATGACCATCAAGTTCTCATTGACCGCTCGCAGGCTGATAATGGAGGGGACAAGCGAATCTGGCGAATTCGCAAATGAGTGGTCAACGTAAAGAGAAGGGGCCACATGTGGTGGAACTCAATACTGCTATCCCAGATCAACTAACAATGCAATCCTCGCTACCATGGAACCAAATGCCATCAAACAAGAGATCACTGAGATCCGCCAGAACATTGCAGCACTAAAACGACGCTACGAGCGCAACATTCAATTGCATGCTGCTACTTGTGTGGAGAAACGCGCCATACAAATTGAACAACAGAAGTTACAGCGACTCAAACGCCAATGTCCAGCGGTGAGTACCTCGTGGGAGGACAGTTTCGCGGTAAGCTAGTATACAAACTCGCTCCATACTGGTCCAAAAGTAATTCTGCCAGATCGTCGTTCATGGAGTGAAACGAACGTTTCAGCCACCTGAGCCATGGCTTGGCTAAATCGGTGCCTTGCACGGTGTTGAGCAGCAATATGTTTGTATCGTAGAACAAAACAAACAACCTAAAACAACAACACCATGGCATTCAGAGCAGACCTTGAGATCGACGGCAAACAATACAGATTGTTGCATTGCAGTTATTCATTGCAGCGCAGCGTGGATCCTACCGGACGACCATCATCAGAAGTTAAAGGCGGTACCATTAGCTTCGAGATCGAAAGCACCGAAGACACTTCCTTGTGGGATCTGATGATCGCACAATTCAAAAGTGTGGACGGCACCATTACCTTCAAAAAGCGGGATGAAGATGCTAAGATGAAGGAATTGAAATTCGAGACCGCCTACGTTGTTGACCTCTCCGAGAATTTCGACTCAGTGGGTGGTAACCCAATGACCCTCTCATTCACCCTTTCGGCGCACAAGCTCACATTAGGCAGCGAAACACACGTGAACGAGTGGCCTGTGTAAAGCAATAAGGTTAGTGGGAAGAGCGATCCAGATGGGTCGCTCTTCCCACGTCCTTTATGCTTTGTACTAATGATCGTGTTCCCACAAGAGCCCAACGTGAGGGGTCCTATGGGACAAAGACCCTACCATTGGTGCAATGAGGTTGCACTCTTTTAATGAGTAGTGATAGAATTGACATTGACTTGATTGACACTCCCCCACAGATCATGAGCTACATTGAAGAACAAACCAAACTAAGTTCCTGCCTTAAGCGATTGCAGAGCGCACCGGTGGCCGAGATATTGGCCGATCGGGAATTTCAATACTTCAACAAATGGCGCAACCGTTTCAGTGATCGCCAAACGCACAAACTGATCCAACTACCACCATATAACCCTGCAACTCCCAAATTCAAAGATGAGCTGGGTCGAATTTGGCATGAAGTAATAGATAGCTCCCAAATGCACAGCGATAAATGGAACTGGAACCCGTATACCATACTGGCAGATAAAGGCCAAAGTTTGCGTAACAGTGAGCGGAACAAAAAGCAGCGTACATGCCGTAAGTTCATTCGTGAAGCTGAATTGCCAGGATACGTGGGGGCAGAAACAGAAATGGTAATTGCACGCAATGGCAACCGTATGATAAGTGGAGACCGGATGGAGATCTTCCGATTTGCTTCCAGTGGTCAGCTGAGCAACCGCTCCCAACATGGTGGAAATGTATCCAGCGATGGCTTGCACGCCAAATTTGATATTGCGCCTCGCCAAAAATTCGGTCATCAAGCCATTATGTGCTATCCGGCACCACCTGTGCGTATAGTCGACTTCGTTGACCTTCTGGATAGCAATGAGGTGGATCTGAAGAATATGTTCAAGAGTTATTTCTAAGAATGTTACAAAACAGTTCCATAGTAAAGACCATCCTTACGGGTGGTTTTTTAATATGCAGTTTCCCAATTGCTTCAACCACGATCGTAAAGGCCAATGCCAGCGTTTTTAACCTTGGTGCGTAAAACTGAGACTTCGGAACTGCTTCAGCTTTCAACCTCAACCTTAACTCCGAACTCTCTACCAACACCACCTGCATTCAAGCATGTCGTTCATCCATCCAAACCCATCCTACATGTGTTGGGTCATCGCAACCGCTCACTACCCCAATATACTTGTATCATCAAACTAGAACATTCACTAAACCTTGAAACACCATGGCATTCAGAGCAGACCTTACCATTGACGGAAAAGAATACCGACTGATGCATTGCAGTTACGCCCTGCAACGTAGCAAGGACCCCACCGGCCGCGTATCATCGGAAGTGAAAGGTGGAACCATCAACTTCGAGATAGAAAGTACTGAGGATACCTCCTTGTGGGATCTGATGATAGCACAACACAAAAGTTCTGAAGGAAAGATCGTGTTCAAGAAACGCGACGAAGATGCCAAGATGAAGGAACTTTCATTCAAGAATGCGTACGTGGTAGAGCTTAGTGAGAAATTTGACTCTGTAAGTGGCAACCCAATGACATTGAATTGCACTATTAGTGCACAGCAACTCACATTGGGCAGTGAAACGCTGGAGAATGAGTGGCCGGTATAGTGGGATCAGATAGAAATGCAGGCTAGTTGGAACTGGCCTGCATTTCACATTTCTAAATCACTGCCGTCCGGAACAATCCTAGCTCGGCAGATTGACGTTCTGGAAGACCTGGTTTTGTTGAACTGGTCTGCTGGACACTAAAGTTAGGGTGGTCCGAAGTTAAAAACGTAAGTTGTTGAGTTGGTGGCGATCCGAAAAGTGTAGGATCATCAGGGCTCAGCAACAATTCCTTTAGATCCACATAACGCATTAAATGCAATCGCACTAGGCCCACCATCGTTGAATATGCTGGCTGGATCTTGAAGGAGAATAATTTGCGCTTGATCGTTACCAATAGATCCGCGATCAAGGCGCACCAGATCTGGATCCGGATCGCGTTCTCATTGTCACCTAGGAAGTCGGTAAACTTCAGGTTCTGCTTGAGACGCTTGAATAGTATCTCAATTTGCCACCGCTGTTTATAGGCTTGGGCTACGTTCACCGGTCCCATTTTACCCATGTTGGTAATGAATTGCAAGGTGCGTTTGAAGGTCTGGTCGTAGTAGGTTATCAAGCGCAACAGTATAGGGTTGAGTTCGCCTTCGTGGCCCAGCAGAACCCATTGGTCTTTGAGTACTCCAGCCTTCTTGGCGCTTGCGCTTACCGTGCGATCGCGAAGTATTTGCACCGTGCTTCGCAGGTTTAGGCGCGTAACAAAATGCACCCCGGTCTTACCCCAGTGCCTATACAAAGGGTAGTTCATGTACGCCTTGTCGAACACCAATATGGTTCCCTTGGCCATGTTCTTGAACTCAGGCATGAACTGCTTGTCGTTGGTGGCCGCTTTGGTAATCCGAATCAGAGATGGCACTTCTTCAGTAAGGTGCATACCCATGTGGACCTTCACCCCGCCCTTGCGTTTTCCGTCGGCAGGAGTGCGCCCACAAGCCTTCATGATCTCTTTGAAAAGTGTAATTGTGGTTGAGTCTACCAAGAACAAATTACGTAGCCAACGTTCGTTCTTTGGCAAACTGCTGTCCGATAAATAGTGTCTATATCGGCGGTATATGTCCGCAAAAACCCTAGCGAACAACTCTGGTGGCCGCTTCTTATTCGCATCGCTTACGGTGCTGCGTTTGGGCAGGTGAGTAAACCCCAAGTGTTTCAGACCTTCGCTATAACCCGCTAAACCACTGGTGAGTTCGCGAAGCCCTGAAGTTCTTTGCAACACGGCAAAAATCATAGACCCCATCAAGGTCCATGTATTGAGCTTCTTTACAGCGAAGTCTGCACCGGTTTCAACTACCGCATTATGGAAGTCTTTTCGGTTGATAAGCGATAACAGCTGTCCGTAAACCGGAGTTCCAGCCTTTGCCTTAATTTTGCCCATGGTACCATTAATTATGGAAAGGGATCCGCGACGCAATCAGGGGTCCCTTTCCTATTTTAGCAGTGCAAAATTATCCGGTCCGTTCTATTGTTCCGGACGGCAGTGATTTCTAAATGATCATTCTTGAACTGAGCATTATATTAACCTAGTAAAAACCAACGCCCAATGAGTTCCTATCACTACCGCAATCATAGGCTGCCTGACAATGAACGAAGCACATTCAGAAATGGACTGGCGCAACGCATGGTCGTTTCACCTGGCGTTGAGTTGTACCGTGTGATCACGCCCCTTGATCAATTTGGGAATGGCAACCATATTTTTGGTAAGTATTGGTTTACCCATAAAGCATTGACCCAACTTCGGAGCCTTATGCAGGTCAACGGCTGTACGTTCGAGGAAGCCGCAAGAGCCAAACTAGCTGTGAATGAAGTATGGAACCCGAAGATGAGCCACTTATGCAAGATCAGAATGCAACGTCTGGCTTTTGTTTGGAAAGGCGGCGCTAGGTACCAACACAAAGCGAACACACAAAAGAAGGTGGCTTACATCGGGGATGCAGAGCAGATCTACATTCCACATATATCGATCGCCAAGGCCAACGACCAAGGTGATCGTCCGTTGAGCGAACTCGCTACGTTGATCTATAACAGACCTTTGGAGGAGGTCATTCGAAATGGTGGTTGGTGATCCGATCGAATTACAAGCTATGTATGGTCTCTGTTCCGATGTACAAGAAAGTAAGTTACACGGTTTGTCGGCTCGAAAAGCATGAGACACATGCGGGAAGCGTTCCACACACTCCTTTCCTTGCACTAAATTGCGCCAATGTGCTCGCATACATCGGCAAGGTCACTCCACATACTGCTACAGACGTTGTTAATGGTGTCCATTCTTTTCATGACGGCCGGCTGCGAGCAAAAGCCCAAGGAGGTAAAAACAGTGGTGGAGCGTAAACCCTGCTCTGGTGATCCCTGCTTCAACCCAGCTCTTGCAATGCAGAACGGTTCTGGAATGAATGGTGCTCGTTTTGGTAAGGTGCGTGATGGCGGAGCCCGACAACATGATGGAATTGACCTGCAAATGGATATGGGGACATCGCTTTTCGCAATGTACGACGGTTACGTTGTGGAAGCTGGTAAACGCTCAGGTTACGGTAACTGCCTTGTTTATCTTACCAAGTTCCACGGCCAGCCTATTTATATTATGTACGCTCATCTGCGTTCCATTAGTGTAGCAGTAGGTGACGTAATTAAAGCAGGTGATCTAATTGCCTTGTCCGGAAACACCGGTAATTTAGAGGTAGCGATTTACCAAGGGAGTGTAAAAGCGCACATGCACTTGGAGGTGCGAGAATTTGAGATCGACAAAACGTTTTCGGCCAGTGCTCGTCTGAACCCGGAGGACTTTATGGGTACGGAATTTGGCGCCAGTGGAAGACCCGTTTACGACCGCGATTGTCATCATGCCTTTTAGTGGTATTCCTGATCATGTCCTTGATGCAGCAATGTCACCTGATCCGCGCCTTGGTTATAGCTTCTGGTCCTAGGTAAAGAAAGTATAGAGAATGAGAGGCTTCATAATTACCCAGCCGCCCACGATCGTTCTTTATGTGATGAAGCATTTTGGTATTCACATGTCCATGTTATATTCGTCGAAGGATTATTTTAACCCGTAGCTTGTTTGTAGAAGCTGAACGCTTTATCATTGTTGTAACCTTAATACACCTTAAATGGAACCGTTGAATAAGAAGGAACGTCAAGTGAATATTGGGATCTTCGTGCTTATCCTATTACTCACTTTGCTGCCCATCTGTGCTGGTGTATATCTGTTCGCTCGCACGGATGCCCACGAGAATGAATTGTTGCGCACCAAGGTGGGGGCGATGAAAGTCTATGAAGAAGAAGAAGGGAACATCGCGCAGATGCAACAGGAAATCACGTTAAAGGTAAAGGCCGTGATCGAAGAGCTCAACAAAGTGAGCCCTTCCAAGGATATGTCCGGTGAATTGGCCGATCAGATCTATAGCCTCCCAACAAGTTTGAAAGATCAATTGACGTATCTGAACCGAAACGTAGTGGGGCAGGAAAAGAAGAAGGATACTGCTTTGATGATCGAAATGTGCATCGCATTGCAATTGTACAATGAGGGATATAAGAACCTATATGATGAAAAGGATCAAATGCTGCGTACAATGAATGATATGCAGGACGATATTACCCGCATTAAGAACGTCGCCATACAGTACAATGTGCCACCTAGTGAACTGGTCGTCCGATGAAGAGACCGGTCATATTCAGCTTACTGGCCGTGTTCAGCTTCGGTGTCATGTTCATGCTAATGGCATCAACACATTACGAAACACTGCCTATCGAATTCCGTAATGCTCAGGATTCGCTGGTTGTGGATACTGTGTTCTGTATTGGTGAAAAATTCCGGGTTTCACCTCCACAAGAGGCTACTTCCAAAAATGACGAGATAAAGTGGAGAATGGATAATTCGCTGTCTGAAATTGAGCCCGTCCGCGAATTCTCACACCTTGCCGAGGGTGTGCATAGGCTGGATATGTTGATCAATGGAAGATATAGGGGCACAAGGACCATTACCGTGAAGCAATGCAACGCGGTGATACACATGCCAAGTAGAATGGAATTGAATGTTGAAGCCACCTTCAGCGATAAGACCAACAACGCACGCTCGCGCCACTGGTACATCAACGATGAGGATGTAACGGTGGATAGCAGCGCGACCGAACTCACTTACCAGTTCACCAAAGCCGGTGACTACAAGGTGGATGTGCGCGTAATAACCAATGACGGGGATACCTTGCCGATGTACAGTAACGAAATGGCCGTGTACCCACCACAGAAGAAAGTAGAAAGAAGAGAACCCGTATTGCCACCTACTAAAAAGGAACCCAAGGTTGAAAAAAAGAACGAGATAAAACCGTCGGTACCACCCCCTAGCCCCTTGATAAGCAACGGATTCCTGAACAAGGCCAGCTACGAATTCAGTGAAACGTATCTGGTAAGCTACGTAGATGGCGTAGAGGAAAGTTGTTATGACTACAATGGTGAACGCAGAACGCTGAACTTGAAAGACCTGAAAAAAGATGTTTGCCTAAGCAAAATTTGGGTAGTGCCGGACCCTAATCTGAAAGGTAATAAATTACTTGTACGCATTAAGAATGCGAAGAGCGACTACCAATGGGTGCAGAATGTATTTCCAGTGCAAGGTGGGTTTTCTGATGGTCCTCGATACGTAAGCGTAACCACACTGGGTTGTGCGCTATTGAAAGGAGAATCGTACATAATTACGGTACAGTCTGCAGATGAACAAAGCCGCTTCGCCGACATGAGCTATGATAATGATTGCCTAGGAGTTATTGACATAGGTGACTTAATGGGTGGCTTGGATTTTGTCGAAAAGACCAAGATCGTGAAACTTGAATTCAAGTATTGATACCACTATTATTATGCCATTCATATCAGAGCTTCAGAATATGTACAGGTGGCTATTGGCACTGTGCATGCTACTGATGGGTATGACCGCTTTGCCTCAATACACCTTAAACGCTTGTTCCAATAGTACAAACGGTGTTTTTGATCTTCAAGATATAGCTTCACAGTTCGTAGTTGGTACCATGCTATGTGATTCTTTCGGAGTAAGTTTCTCAACTTCTACCACTGTGGTCGACTCAATCTCACTTGAAACGGCATTTAACAGTGTTACGGACACGGTTTATGCTATTGTTTCTTCCGATAATTGCCTGAACACAAGTTGGGATACGCTGTTTTTGGTGGTAAACCCAATTCCAAATTTGGCATTGGGCGTGGGTCCATTTTGCTCGGGAGATCTTCTAATCATCGGCGTGGCTCCAGCTTCTCCCATGCAGAGCTGGGTTTTGGAATGGCAATCTACGCTGGGAGGCGCACCAGACACGATTAATGGTATGGACAATCCATGGTCCGGATCGGTGTACAACACCGATCCATCCAACAATTCTTTTCAGATAAACTCGGTCACCAATACCGTTACAGGCTGCGCAAACAGTAACGCAGCGAATATTGTGGTAAACCAAATGCCAGTGGCCACCGTACTCAGCGACACAGCATTTTGCCCTGGCGAGCAGCTTCAGATCGCATTTTCTCCGACAGGTACAGACACCTTCTCTCTGGCTTGGTCTTCGGGAAGTTGGCCGAGTTCTTCGAGCGACACATTAGTGGCCCCAGCTATAAATACCACACCGAACAGCAATACGAGCGTACTGAATACCTTAACTAACAACACCACTGGTTGCGACACAACTTCTACGATAAGCATACTAATTCATCCCCAACCATCTTTCGATACCATTACCTCCTTCGCTTGTGCAGGCGATACCTTAATTGTGTCCGGCATCTCAAATGCTAACATGGGTACTTACGCATGGGCCAGTTCGCCGCAACCTATCGCATTTGCCATCGCCAGCGACAGTGCGAGCATCATTAGCGCTAACAACTCCATGGATCCACTTCATCTGGTATTGCAAGGAGCCTGTTCGTTGGATACCTTGTTGATCAATATTCAGTTATTCCCCTTGCCGGTTGCGTTAATAACTAATACCAGCGATTTCCTTGATGGGCAGGTTAGCTATTGCAATGGTCAGCAATTGGTATTGAGCTGTGCAGATACGAATGCTGTCTGGACAGCGCTGGACACCGCCTTTTTGGAGCCGGACATGGCTCTTGGTGATTCATACGAACCCATGATCACTAGCACTGGAACCCATGAAATAGTGCTCACCGTTAGCCGGGATTCAAGTGGGGTAGTCTGCAAAGCGGATACTATGCTTACTGTGCATGCTTCACGCTCGTTGTGCAAGATCAGTTCATTGTACCAGTTCCCTGGCTATATTTTCATTGCTTCGTTGGATACCACTTTCAATGGCAATACACCGTTCTTCCAGTGGTTCAACGCGAATGACCCCTTAACTCTGGACACACTTGCTAGTGTTGGCAATGCGGCGGTTGCGATAATACCAGAAGCGCTGGCAGATAGCGTGATCCGCGTATTCGGATCCTACTATGGCGAAGGTCTCTGTGAGTGTAGTTCCGAGAGGTTGAACACAAAAGCGTTCTTTGGTCATGTGAACGAATTGAAGGTATACCCGAATCCGGTCGTAGAGGGCAATGTTAATATGATCATGCCGAGTTATTTTAGGGACCAGCATGTGGAAATGCAACTGATCGATCTGCTCGGACAGAGCGTGCTGAAATTGGAAATGGAACCGGGTAGCATCTTCCGAACAGTTGAAATACCCTATGATCTGGATGGAATTTACCTGATGGAACTGCGCTCTGCAGCCCATGTAGTGAGCCATAAAGTGATCGTGCGATGAAAGGATACTTCATGTCCTTCTTAGTAGGTATACTAGCTACGGTCGTAATGCCGTTGGTCGTGAATTCGCAGGATAACATTCCGATGGACTTCAACCGCTCAGAGGCAAAGATCAAAGCATTTGAGCTGGCGGATCGGTTTAACGATCTGAGCCAATTGAAGGATACACAAGGACAGAATCTTGAAGGAAGGTTTTTGGATCTATTTGGACTGAATGCGCAACTGTTGTTGGATTTTCATGCAAACGATGAGAATGCTATCGATGTTAGCCAAAGCTTAGGCCCAAAGGCGTATTGTGCAGAGTACTATTCGAAAGGAATTGACGAACCATTAGGAGTGGTCACTAAGGTTATTAAGCCGCTTACATCAGTCACGCTTTCAGGCGCCCGAGATCATTTTATTGTGCGGCTTGTTATAAAACGAACTTTCCAAAAAGTGCTAAGCAATGGTGTATTGATCGTGCCGAAAAAGCCGAAAGAAGTGTTCCAATTCATGACCGTGCGCGTGAGTAAACAAGGGAAAGCATTGATCCAGGTAATACAACCCTATTTCGAGCCATTAGAGAATGAGTGGACACTTGATCTGTACAAATTCGGCGGTGGGAAAGGTGTGATCCGGAATAGTGGTGCCACATTATTGCCCAATGATGTTAACATGGCGGTCGGTTTATTAGGTATCGGTCTTGGCTATCGTTTTTATCCTTTCAAAGGAGCTTCACCTCTGGTACGTGGTCGGTTGGGTCTTCATATAGGAGCGGGAGCAGAAAAATGGAGTTATAAGCTTCCCGGAATTGAGGCTATAGGATCGCAACAAGCTGATTATCTGGGTGCCGGTGATCATGTGACCAACCTGATCGAACTGAACATTCTGAATGACCTTGGTGGTGAGGATTTCGTGCTGAACCAGCGAAGTAGATTTGCACCGGAAAGCATAACAAGAACTTTGTTCACTTTCCGTGGCGCGGTTAGCTATGATGTGTTCAAGAAAAGTAAATGGAGCACCAACCTGGAATTCGGGTTGGGCTATGTTTCTGGTGGCAAGGCCAATGTGCACCTTAGTGCTGTGGATGACCAATTCGCAGTTTTCCAAGAAGGACCATTCGCGGGTAGTGAAGTTGCTATTAACCCCAATTCCGTAAGCTACAACGGAAACACGGTATATAGTAACACGCATGCATCTGCTTATGGGTTTGGCTCGTCCGGTACTGAATTGGATCAGGAAGTGGAATTAAGATCTACGTTCTATTGGGATGTGAGATTGACACAGTCTTTTAGAGCTGGAAAGATAAAGCTTGGGGCTTTTCTATCTTTAAGGCAACATATCACACCAAGTCTTGATAATACCGATCTACCGGCAACACAACTGAATGAGATCCGTCAGCAGGAGGTTTCTGCTAGTAGGGCGTTCGTTAAAAAGGCTACGCCTCATTTCTTGGGCTTCGGACTTAGCATTCAAAAAATAAGATAAGCATGAACATCTCACGGCATTTGCGCGTTTGGCATTTGGTGGTAAGCACGGTTGGTCCATTGTTAATCTGTGCACAGCTTCAGTTGCCCAGTGAATTGCTCCATCCGCGATATAGTATGGGGGAAAAAATGGTTAAGCTGAATGACGGGGTTGATTATCAAACTGGAAAGATTCATAGCCGCAATACCGCCGACCAAGAGTGGCATGCCTTCACCGATAGATCGGATGTGGGCATTTATGAGAATGATAAATGGAAAGAAAAAAAGACCGCTCTGCCACGCATTGGAACCATGCTAACGGTCATTAAAGAAAGTAATGAGGGAGTTGAAGTAACACAGGGAGGCTCCAAATTGGGTTGGGTGAAAAAGGCGGAACTCGTGCTTTGGCCGCATCCTCTGGTGAAGTACGGTTCTGAGGCTGTGGATCTTAAAGCGTTTATCGTGAACACGGTTGATAAAGCCTTTACTGAAAAAATTGGCAAAGACCCTACGTTGAAGGCTTTCTATCAAATTTACGATGGCCCATCCTCCAACAAGGTACTGGACACTAAACAGATCTACCAGATACTCTTTGCTTATAAATACGATGATGCGCAAGGACGTTACCTCCTTAGCAATAACTATAAACTGGATGGAGATGGGCAAATTCTTGGGTGGGTGGATCAGAACCGTGTCAAAATTTGGGATACGGCTTTAGCGCTAGAACCCAATTGGGATAACAGTGCGATGGACGAGCGAAGAAAGAACAGTCAATTCATTGCGCAAGTGTTCAAGGATCATAATGATGCTACGCGTTATTATGGTGGTGACTATAAGGTGAAACCGTTGAATCAACTTGATCCGGTCATACTGGAAAAAGATAAGACGAACGTGTCCATCCTGCATGAAAGCGGACGGTTCAGTGGCATTATTCCGCGCTTCCCTTTCTTGTCTCAGGCTAGTAACGATGCAGTGATCGAATGCGGTGCAATTGGCAAAATGAATGTTGCGAATACAGGAGCGATCAAGGGTACGAGCGATGTGGAATTCGGGTTACTCCGGAAGAAATTGGAGCGAGCACAGGAAAACCAAGGCAAGGTGAACATTGTGTTTGTTGTGGATGCAACTATTGGCATGCAAAAGCATTTCAAGTCTACCTTGTTGCCAGCCGTTCAAGCGCTTATTGCAAATACAGCAAGTGAGAAACGTAGCAATTTGCGTTTCGGAATGGTGGCTTATGCCGATGGTGATTGTGGAAGCTCAGTAGATAACGTTCTGGTGAAACGTATCAAGCTGACCAATGATCTTGATCAATTCTCCAAGTTTGCCAGCGCAACGCAAGTGAATACAAGCATTGATGGCGATGTATTGGTTGCGTCCAGGTTTGGCTTGTTATCCGCACTCAATGATCTGGGAATGAATGAAGACGAGACCAACATCATCTTCCACTTGGGTAGAACAATGGATGTGGGGAGTGATATGGTACGTAGTTTTAGTTGTACCCAAATACCCTTTGTTGATGATGGTGATCTGATCAATGCATTCTTCAATAAGAGACCAGCTATTATTTCCTTTCAGACAGCTTGGAAAAATGGCATTGGTTATAAGGGGTTCGAAGATGAAATGCAGGTGTTAATGGAGAAGGTCGCAAGTAAAATTAATGATAGCGAGAAGGAACGGTTCATAAACTATGCCCCAGGACAAGAAACACAAACAGAGGTCATCAGGAAAAAGGGGTATACAGAGATCGAGAATGCACCAACCTTGATGCGCATCTATTATCCGGACCGATCCCAGGCGGAAAGTGAATTGAGTCCTGAAGTATTGGTACAATTGATCGGTGAAGCATATGGAGAAGCCAATAAGAAAGGCGAGACGGAATTGAACATCAGGGCAAAGCTCTTCAACGATGACCAGACACTTGGTAAAGCCTTTACGGACTTCAGTTCAGAAGCTGTGATCGCCTTGAGTAAAGCTAACCTTACAACAGAGGAAATGCTCTTGTTAGCGAAAGAGCGCGTACACACGTTCCAGTTGGCAAATACTTTTCTGAAGAACAAGGACGCACAATATCCTACTTATAGGCTAGTGCTATTCATGAAACAGGGTAGCGTAGATGCATTGCGTGACCTTTTCGCACGTGTGGAAAATGCTTCTGATAGTGAAGATGCTGCGGGGCAGCGGGATATTCTTAAAAGCGCATTGGAGAAATACGCCAAAAGTATTTTGAACATTGAAGACATGGATCAGAAGGTGGATATAAGCAGATTGCGCAGCCAAATAACCGGAGTGGGGGACCATGTTGGTGGCAGCACCTCCCTACTAAGCCGCTTGAGTAAATTGGATGATATTGAAAACCTGAGTGATATGGAAGTTCAGAATTATTTCCGTGAAATTAAACGCTCGGGTCGCGAGTTCAATGATAAAGTCATAAATGTAAAAGGCGGTTACCCTTTTGTATATACCGCTGGCATTGGAGAGCGTGACAAAGAGTTGAAATTCTACTGGATCCCAATGGAATACCTGTTCTAGAGCGATCGAGCACACCGCAAGGGCCACTGCTCCTGCTTTCTCCATTCGTGACCTTGACCTAGGCTATGAAATTGGTTGTACGGTGCTGCACATTCCTCATCTTACGGTTTTGCCGGGTGAGCTTACATTCGTATTAGGCCCTAGTGGTGCAGGTAAGAGTACCCTGTTAGAGAGTTTGGGTTTAATGAAGAACACGTTCCAGCCCGGCCCAAATTCTCTACTTGACCTCAAAACCGAACAAGAAAATACTATTGGTTTATTGGATATTTGGGAAGATGGTGGTGACCGCGCAACTGCGATGCGGAAAAAACATTTCTCCTTTATTTTTCAAAGTACGAACCTAATGCCCAATTTCAGCTTGGGCGAGAATATCTGCTTTACGGGCATGCTGGAAGGAGCAGACCTTGGTACTATGAAACCCAAGGCCTTGCAGTTAATGGATCAGCTCAACTTGGATCCTGCATTGTTCGACCAACCAGCTGCTATGGCCAGTGGTGGTCAGCGGCAACGTGCCGCATTCGTGCGTGCTTTATGCAAAAGGTTTGATGTGCTCTTTTGCGATGAACCTACTGGAAATTTGGACCACGAGAATGCGCTTTCATTGTTCCAACTATTGAGCAAGCATATAAAGGATAACCAATTGGCAGCCGTAATTGTTAGTCATGATGTAGCGTTGGCTGAACGTTTTGCGGATCGCATTGTAAATATTGAGCTACAGAAACGCAACAAGCAGACCATTGGAGTGGTTCAACCATGATCGAACTCCTTTTCAAAGCAATAGCTGGTAGGGGTGCCGATCACCGGGCGCTATTCTTGCGCAATGAGTTGCGCACGGTGCTTGGTAAGGGGAACAAGAATTTGAAGACCTTGGCCTACTTCACATTGCTGGCATTTATTGCCGTAGTGTTTGCAGAAGCGGGATGGAAGTACTTGGGGAAGCGCATGGATAACCCTTACGTAAAGTGGATCGATTTTCCGGTAAGCTCCGATGTGGACAGTCAATACAGAGCAATTATCCACGACTTGGATAGCTTAAAGAGCTTACAGCGGTTCACCCTTGATCGTCATAGTGGATTCAATCGCTATATTTTAGGTTTTCGCCGAGCTGATGGGCGTGTGACGGACAAAGTAAAGGGCCGCACATTCATTTCTCCAGAAGATAATTCGCTACTGGCTGCCATACTAAATGAGCAGAATGTCTTGCGTATGAATGCTCCAGGAAATGATCCGAGCACATGGACTGATACACAAAAGAAAACGGGCATCTTCATCACGGAAGAACTGGTGCGAATGATGAAATTCGATGCCGATCAGGACACGTTGTACGCGCAGTACGGCAAAGATCATTACTTGCAATTACGGGTTATCGCTGTGGTGAAGAGCCTGCCGGACCGCGCCATGTTCATGAGCAGTTATGAAATGTTCTGGGACCTCGCTCGGAGCGCAGGCACCGAATTCGATTTTTATAACAACTATCGCCAGACGGACCAACTGCAGTTCCTGGTGAAAATGGATGATGCTCAGTTCGACACAAAAGCCGCCAAAGTTCAACTGGACCAACTTGTTCAGGAACAGGGTTATGATCTTCAGGTCAAGAACATCTTGCTTCAACAATTGCCTGTACTGCAAGGTCCGTTCAATGCTACCATGACCGTAATGTTGGAAGGTGAACATGAAGTAAGCCGCACCCATGGTCTGGTGGAACTGATCACCCGCGCCAGCACTACCGAATACCTGAGGCCATTCCTACAGGAGGAGTACAATTGGGCCCGCACTGGCGACCTTAGTGGCTCCAAGGATGTGTTGGTGAGGCCCGGCACTGGCGACAACAAATACTCCTTCGTTACCCTGCACTTCAACCAGATCGACAGCATCCGTCCATTCCGCAAATACATGTTGAACAAATTTGCGTTGGACATTAATTTGGAGCAGATCGAATCGCGGGAGAACTTTCACTTGGTTACCGTGATCACCAGCATTCTGGCCATTGCACTCATCCTTTTCGCTTTGATCAGCATTTCCATGTTCATCAGCAATGTATTGCGGTCACATCTTGAAAAAATAAAAATGAACCTGGGCACCTTTATGGCATTCGGCCTTTCGCGCCAATTCCTAGTGGGCAGTTACTTGCGCATGATCCTGGGCATGTTGTTGGCCGTTTTCTTGTTTGCCTTGATGGTAGTTGGTATGCTGGATGTATTGCACGTACCATACCGTTTGCTCACACTGTTAGGCATGTCATTGAACCAAGACTTCAACGAGGCGTTCAGCGTGTTGAGCTTGAGCTTGTTCTTGCTCATCATACTTATCTTGCTGCTCACGTGGTGGAATACGCGCCGATCTGTGAATGCCGTGTTGCGCCATGCTCCCAGCGACCTCATTTACAACCGAACGGAATGAAGAACCTGCACATTTTCTCTGTGCTCTTGATCGCAATGTTAGCAAGTGGATGTGGTGCTGACAAGTATGATGAAGAAGTACAGAAAGCCGTTGAAGCGTTGGATCAGAACCCGCAGATACAGGAGCACAAAGAGGCTAAGCAGCAGGACCTGGAGGTACTCGACGAGACCGAGGTGAAGGCGTTTCACGAAGAGGTGAAGAAGCAGGAAGAAAAACGGGTTGAGCGGATCTCTGCATCACCTCTGGCTGGATTCGCGACAGAGCCAGAAAAGTTAGCAGCTCATTTGCAAGCAAAAGTTGATGATGCTGCTAATTGCAAAGGCATTGCCGAGTTGAAAGAGTTTTTTGCCAAATGCGGAGATGATCAAGTATTCAGAGAAATTTACAATGATCAAGATTACCAGCAGGATATTCTAAAGGTATTCGGCAACTTCAAGGATCTTGTGCGCAAGTGTAACAGCAAATGACCGAAGATCATAAGTAATTGTATTCGTCCTTGAAGATCTCGGCTTCTTTTAAATACGTGCAGTTCACCGTTTTGGGTGAGCGTCTTAGCAGAGGATACACTTCACCATCCAACTGGTCATTCCATCCGCGTAATTCCTTGATCAATGCGTTGTCCATGAAAAAATACGGAGCTATATCCGAGTGGGCAACCATGTTATCAATTACACCGCTTGCTTCTAATGGTGTGCCTTTGTAACTCTTGTTATCATTAGGTTCGCGTTCGTTATAGCCTTTAAGGCAGGCTACCAGCATGCGCCCAAAACTGGCGTATGCCTTTCCCCGGTCTTCGCCGATCTGTAAGCGGCTTGCACGTTCGTTGATGTGGGTCAGAAACAGGTTTACTCGGTCGCGGTTCGATCGGTCATCCGGCGTTTGGTTGCGCAATAATTCCATTGCTTGGTTTGCATCGGCAAGGATCCAAAGAAATTCAAGTAGTTCCTTACCTCGTGTGTCCAACAAGCGTTCAATACCATTGTCCTGCGCGTTGCTCAGGTTGTCTGCCAAAGAACCTAACTCGTTCCTGCACGCATGCAATATTGCCCGTGCAAAATAGACCGAAGCCTCGCTGCTGCCGTTCTTGTTAGCAAGTGCATAGTAGTTCGCAGCCTCCTCCATATCATCTATCATAACATAACAGTGCGCCACCTTACGCTCCACTAATGCCTTTTGGTAATTCTTCTTTTCTGCCTTTTTGAACTCCTGTATTGCCTGGTTATAGAACCCTTTGCGACTAGCGTCGCCTAGCGTTGCCGAATCAGTATCCGCGATCCATTGGCTTATGAACCCTGTTTTGAAGGATCTGATCCCGGTAGTAGGTTTGGTTGCGCTTACGTATTTTCGCCAATACTTGCGCTGCTTGACGGCATCCTTGGCAAGGTTACCTTTTACCATGAGCAGGTCCGGGTCGTTCTTCCACTGCTTCAAACCCGTAGTAACAAGTTCTTGCGCTTGGGGTATTTGGGCAATGGTATTCAGATAGGTTGCTTTTGCCGCATGTGCTTTTGCTTTTTCTGCGCCATCCAGTGTTCTTGCTTTTTCAATAGCTGTAGTCGGGTCTTGCCCAAGTGCACCTTCTACCATTGCTAGTTCCAACCATGTTGTGCTAGGGTCAGGTGCGCTCCCCTCTTTAAGCATTTGCACGTAACAAGCTTGCGTAATGGATAAGTAGCCCAACTTTTCCGACTTTTCCGCTAGTGCCAAAAGACGTTCTGGGGTGGGTGCCAACATAGCACCAATGAAATACCCCTTCATAGCTTCCTGGTGCGAATTCACGAAATGCATTTCCTTACCGTAATTGAACCATGGCAATGCGTAATTATCCGTAAGATATTGGCTCATAACTGCTTGTCCGTTCAATATCCGGTACATGTCCATGCTCTCCAACGCTTCGGAATACTGTCCGGCTTTTGCCTGTGCGAAAAAGCGGATCAAGTAGATCTCCTTAATGACGGGGCAGTTTGCCGCTTGCTCTAAACTTAGCAGTGCTTTGGGTAGGTTCTCTTCCACCAAGGTATAATACCACGCGTTTACTAAATACGCCTGAATTTTTACCGGCTCATTCGCTTGGTTGTACTTATTCAGAACACTAGTTACTTTTGGTGGAACATCATCAGGGGTTTTTTCCAACATGGTAAGCAATTCCCTGATCTCAATGTCGCCCAGATAGATCGAAGTGTTCTGTGTCTTTTTAGGTAGGTAGAAAGGCAATGACTGAAATAGTTCCGTTGATCTAAGAGTAGCCGTGTTACGAAGTTCAGTCGCTTTTGTAAAATTCGTTCGGGTGTCTTTCTTCATACCCGATTCCAGTTCGGATTCGATCTGCCATTTTAATACAGGTCGCACAATGCGCTGCAATTGTTCCGATGAGCATAGGCTGCTGCTGGCAGTGCTCAATGGAGATGAATCCGCGTCAAGAAATACCGGTGTATGCAATGCCCATGGTTCAAATGTGCTTGTGTTGAGCAATGGCGGGAGGTCGTCCGGTGAACGAGCTGCTTTAAGCTGTTTCATCAAACAGGTGCTTTTCTCCGGAACAAAACTCACTTCATACGTTGCATAGAAGGGGCCCGAAAAGGACTTTTCAATTCCGTTATTCTCATTGTGGAATTCAGCAGCAAAGTTCAACACGCCACTTACGTCTATCCGTTGCACTCCATTTTTCTCGTATAGGTCAGAGAACTGAAGTGACTGGAAAAAGAAGGGTTCGTGCAATACCGTGATCAGGTTCAGATCACGCTCTAAGTTGAAAACCACATCCTGTGCTCGCTGAGCAGCATAGCGTGGTGCGAAGTTCTTATTGTCGAACAAGGCCAGTTCCATCGTGCAATCCTTGGTAAAAAGATCACTTTCGTTGTATGGGGATAGCATACCGCCAAATGATGAAGCATTGCTCTTGACTGCGGTGCCAATATGCACCATATCGTTAAAGGCAAATAAATTGTTGAGCACCAACGAGCGTGCCATGTATTCGTGCAGATCGGTGCTGTTGGTCTGTGCTGCTGACCCACCCACAAGTGTGCAGGCTAATGTGAGGGACGTTAGAGTGCGTAGTTTCATGGTGCAATGGGACCCAAAGGTCGTAACGGATGGTCAGAGTGGGAAATATAGCAATAACAAACACTATCCGTGGCTGATCATGATGTTCATCCCTTGCATCGTGCCGTTGGTGAACACGAATTGCCATTTCATAAGCCGTTAGTTACTTTCACTGCGCAAGATCCAAGACCATGAGCAAACCCGCAGCACGAATAGGCGATATGCACGTGTGCCCGATGGTAACACCGGGAACACCGCCCATACCGCATGTGGGTGGACCTATAATAGGGCCAGGTTGTGCCACGGTGTTGATCGGCGGTATGCCTGCCGCAGTGATGGGTGATATGTGCGTATGTACAGGACCGCCCGACACGATCACGCTAGGTTCTACTGGAGTATTGATAGGGGGGAAACCAGCAGCGCGCTTGGGTGATATGTGTGGGCATGGCGGGGCTATTGTAGTAGGATGCCCAACTGTACTGATCGGTGAGATCTCACCAGGTGGATTGGCGCTAATGCGCTTGATGCTCATTGCCATGTTATTGAAGATCAAGGGCTTTGAAGGAGGAGAAGCTGGAGCGCTGGCGGTAAGGCAGATGCTAAGCTTACAACAAGCCGCTGTGAGTGGTGCGGCTTTCTGCGAGGTGTGTGAAGCTGCTAAGAATAATGGCAGTTCAGGTACCGGAGCATCACGTGGTGGTAAAGCCGACGCTCCCGGAGTACAACCAGTGGAGCAAGAAGTAAAGAAGATCAACTCGATCTACTTCACCGATACGGAGGGCAATCGGATTACCGAGGTGGAGGAGGAAGAAACCGTGATGCTGACCATTGAAGGTGAGAATATTGGGGGCGAGGAAGTCTTGATCACCCTTTACGACAACTCCGGGGACTTCACTTATCAAGGGAACTATATTGAGAATGATCAGCTGAAGGTTTCCATGCCTAGTGATAAGCACCAAGTTGAATTAGGAATTAAAATGAATACAGCATAATGCCGTCTATTTTCCTCACATCTAATACCCGTGTTACAGCCACTGCTAATGCATTGAAGCTGCCTAAACCCGAAGTGATCGCCTTGTTCAGGTTAAAGTCTGATTATAGTGGTGAATTCGGCTTTGATTGGATCAGATGTGGGGATACTGCCTATTTCTGGGATACGGATTATGAAGATGTGGTAAAGAAGCACTTCACCGATGCAACTGAGACAACTTTTGAAATGGATGGCAATGAGAAGGGCGGTCATTACGCTGCAGTACTTGACTTAGATGGTAAGAGTTTTCAGTATGAGGCGCTCAAACGTCAATATGCTAAATTCAGTTTGCCTTGGGCTGAATTGAATGATGATGGTGACCTGATCCCAGCTGAATACATCGTGCCGTGGGTATCACTTTACAAGGACTGTAGTGCTGAATTGAACATAAAGGTGGTTATTTCACGCGGAGCCGACCACTTGGCATTCGATTCCAATGATAATTACTTGATCGAACCTTCGGTGATCGATGTTAAAGGAAAGAACGGGCAGGAAGACCTTGATGTTACATTGAGGATCACTTGTATTGAAGAGCACACAGCAGATCTGGAATTGGTTATGCGTGCATATAAGAATGAACGCCCTGCTGCTTTGGAATTAGTAATGCAGGCCTATGACAGCGAAGGGTTCGAAAATGAAAGTGAAGGTGTACTGGCAGGTAAGCTCAAAATGTGGGCGAACGGCCCAGCGAAACGAAAGAAGAAAAAAGTTGTATTTGTGCAGGTGCTGACCCCAGAAATCGTGCCGGGTGAAGGAGAGCGTTCCTATGATCCTAGTAATGAAAAGGTCAGAGTCAACAGTTATACCAGACAAGCGTTGATCGAATTGGACGAAGATTCTGAAGTAATCACAATGGACCTAATTGAAGAGGATGACTTTGGTCAGTTCATCCTTAATGGGAGGGTAGTGAACAGAAGCACCGTTGATGACTCGACCCTTGATGCCTATTTGAAAACCAAACTTGGCTTGGAGAAAGATGGTAAGTTCGATGCCACCTTCTTCAAAGCATTCTATTTTGGGGAAGGAGGACTTTCTGGCGCTTCCGGTGGGGGACTAAGCGGTTATTCGCGTCTTGGAGCTGACTTTGTTGTAGTGTTCAGTTCGGCGAATCAGCAGACTGCGTCTCATGAGATCCTGCATTCTTTCAACTTGCCACATTCATTCACTAATAAAGAATCAAGTGGGCATGCCCTGTTTACCTACGAAGCACTTAAAACGGAAAACTTGCTGGACTATTCGCACCAAGTTACCGGTCATACGAATGATCGACGCTCTTTGTGGTACTGGCAATGGGTAAAAGCTAACGACTCGATCACTTGAAATGAATTGGAGAACGACGCTTTCCATCCTAATAATGGCCTCTCTTGCAAATTGTGTAGCCCAAAAGAACATGAACATGGTACCATATGTAGATGATAAATTCAGCACATTCGATATTAAGGCCTTCGATCAAGAACGTGTGGATAGGAAGCGGGTCATTCAAAAGGATGGGATGTATATCGAAGAGGAGATCCAATCTTACGGTTATATCCGCAGAACATATCACAATGATTCTTACTTCAAGGTGAACGAGAAATATTACGCAACTGGCGGGATCAAGACCAGAGCACTCCTGTTCAATTCAGGTTCTGAACGAGGTTTTCGCTATGAGTTCAATGAGCGTGGTAGCGTTGTGAGCCGAGAAGATACAGACACCGGTTATTCATTCACATGGGATGATGTGATCGCTTATTGTAATGATCGGGCCATACCATTGGTCAAAGGATATGTGCATGGCGGATGGCAGACCATGATCAATAAGAATAAGAACGATGAAGGTATTGCGGTTTGGGTGGTCACGTGGAAGAAAGGGTTGAGTAGATTGGAAGAGATCACGTTGGATGGAGCAACAGGGGAGCTACTTAATACCAGAGATCTGGAATTCGTTGACCCATGATCATCGCCACACAGCAACTCGAAGCTTTTGGAGCCCAACACAAGGAGGCGTTCATTGCGAAGACGCTCGTTTTTTTGCGAAAGGAGTGTGCGCAGTGGGCTATGGATAAGGAAGACGCAGTCATTATGGAGTCTATTGAAAACATGATCTACTTCGCCAAGAGATACGATGTGAAGAAGGAGATCAATGTGCAAAAGTTGCTTTATCACTGGATCCAGTCTGAACTTGAATTGCCATTCGAGCAGCCACTGAAAGATGCTTTGATGCAGGAAAACGTAAGTGAGGATAAACGGGTTAAGGACATGATCAAAAAAACGAAAGGGTCATGGGGCTAGATAGTATCATAAGTGATATGTTCGATAGGGGGCTTGGAACGGTGATCCCTACGCTTACGGTTTCTTATCCCCATATTAAGAGAGCCTATTTCGCCAAAGTATCGGTGGGTGATGACATGACCATTGAGCGGATAACAAGGGCCGCTGTTACCGCTCGTGTTCACTTAGTAGTGGAAACGGAGAATTTTAGAAATAGAACGCTCAAGGTGAACATTAAGCAAGGCATTGAACGGGTGGTCGCAGATGTAAACGCTGTAATTGCAGTTCAGGTAGGAGATGAACACAAAGGCTTGATCGAGATCCAAGTAGGCCAATTCGCTTCAGAGACAAATGCTAACAATAGGAATGAATTCTTGGATCATGCGATAATTGCCATCGAGTTAAAAGCTTCATCTACAGAAGCAACCAGACACTGGGATGAGGCCATTTTAGGAGCAACAGGACAAGCAGCGCCATTGTACCTTCTGGTGGATGCCCACACAGGGAATACAGATGTGCCGCAGTGCAGATTCAGCTATTACGGACGGAACGAGGGCACGGATTCCATGCGCAACCTTTGGTTGGATATGGATGGCTTATGGTTTCAACTCAAGAGAACGCCTGCACCTTGGATGGAAATAGCCAAAGGCGAAATAGGACAACATGAAGCCGGCGGGACAAGGATCAATCCCCGAATACAACAGTATTTTGATGCATCAGGTTACTGGGGCACAGATGATACCGGTGCGGAAAATGCTTGGTGCGGATCATTTATCGCATGGGTTATGACCCAGCATGGTTCAGCTCTTCCAAGAGCCTCTTTCCGTGCTAAAAGTTGGAAGGAATTTGGAAGACAGATCGATGAACCTATTTACGGCGCTATTGGTGTTAAAACTAGGACCGGTGGTGGCCACACATCATTTGTGGTGGGCAAGAGTATAGATGGCCAGTGGCTATTCATGTTAGGTGGAAATCAAAGAAATGAGGTGAATGTATCAAGGTATGCGAGAGATGTTTGGTCGCACTTCATGGTCCCATCGGACTACGATGTGGCAGGTGCCGAACTTCCGGTGTATGATCAAAGTGCAGTTTCAGCAGGAAGTGAGGCATGACGACCAAATGGCATATAGCGATCCTTTGTTCCTTCATATTGGCGGCTTGTTCAGGTCAAGAACATGCGGAACAGGATCTTGAGCTGTCGTTGGTGGATGATATGCCAATAGCATTGGAGAATAACTCCATGCAGAACATGCACCTGACCAAAATGCTTGAAGCAATGGAATATACTATGAGGTCCACCACTTATTGCGCAATGATCAAGCAGGATCATGTACGCCGCTTTGCGCTGCACGGAGATGCTGAGAACGAGGAGAAGCTGATCTACCAAGCAACTGTATTTGAAACTTACCGAGGGAAAGAAGAGATGTTGATCGAGTATGAAATGGTTGTTGAAAAAGGGGAAGATGCGCCCCTGGAACCCGCACCGGCCATCATTTGTTTGTGTGTTTTGGAGGGGAAGTATTATTGGCCTGGTACCGGATCCATTTTTCCAGCTGATGTTGCACACGTTACTAAAGCGAGGGAGCTCAGTGCCGTGGGATTCGAAGGATCACCAGGCACCTATTGTAAGAACGGGAATAACTGAGATCGAAAATGGGAAACGTACGCGTATTGCATAGAAATGAGTTGGACGAAGAGCCTGCATATTCAGGTTCGCAGGATGAAGTTGGATCAAGCACTTCAGCATGTCCTTATTCGGCACAGGATCCAGTACAGCGCATTGTTGAAGCCTATTTCACAGATCCCGATGGCACACGCATACAAGATGTTACAAAAGAGCGCGAGGTACGGTTGGTCATAACATCCGAGAATATGTCCGGGGAAGATCTAGTGATAGACCTGCCACCCGGAACACCAACTATGCAAGTGGGTGGACAGCTTGTAGAGGACGAACAAATTATGATCTTAAGTGTGGGTAGCGATACCGAGGAGGTAGTGTTGGAGCCTCAAGTTATACCCAAGGACGTAACCGTTGATGATCCAGACCCCGAAATGCCCAAGGTCGTTTCAGTAGAGTTCTTGAACGGTTCGGATAAAGATGTGGCAACGGCCAATATGGAACAGTTCGTCAACCTTCCCAGAAATGAAAAATGGGTAGATGGTGAGAAAGTGAAGAATATGGACCGCTTGACGGACTTGCCAAGGATACTTGTGAAATTTGATAAGCCAGGTAGGCATTCATTTACCGCCAAATTGGTGCCGGGTACAAATAATCTAACATATAGTGAAGACGAGAAAAAAAGGAACCCCCACTTTGCTCATGAAGAGCGTACGCTCAGTTACATAACTAGTGGAGATGGCACTTTGATCATCTCCAATTTGAAACTCAGCTCAGGTGGTAACGATACGTTTAAAGTTTCGGTTATTGATAAGAAGGGTAAGGAAGTGCAGTCAACGGTTGGTCTTACAACTAAGAGGCTTTTTTATTTGGTTGAGTTGAAAATGAAAGGATTGACATCGATCACTCCCAACCTGAATGGTGCGATCAATGAATACGCCAAACACGGTGTCGAATTATTGATGCTACCTGCTGCAGAAATGGAGCACATGGAGAATATTGATGATGACGAGCAAGCTCAAGTTACAGCTTTTGAGAATAAGTGTAAGGAAGCTTTTAGAGCTAGCAAGGCTGCCGATAAAAACCCCTATGCAGTTGCCATTGCTTATACCGATCATTTGGCTATTAAAGACGCAGAGCGAACCCTTGAATTGGAGGATGTGGCTGTTGGGCCAAAGGTTGCACCCGTGATTATTCAAATAAGAGGACCGGAAAAGGGAAGAACTGATGCTATTAAAGATAGACCATTGTGGAAAAATATCAGATCTGAAGAAGGGTGGTTCGTCAGTTGTCAATTTATTCCTGAAGGTGGAGATGTTGCCAATGCCGTTGATATAAGTGAAGATCATTGTCTACCTAAGAGTTCACAGAGATCGACTACTTACTTTGATCGAGTGGAGGTAAAGGTCGATGATCTGGTTGCCGCGAAGGGTACTATTAGATTAAAGGTCCATTGGGTCGCTATGTTTGTGGGTGGGTTGACATTTGCAGGAAATTTGATATGTGTTTGTACAAGGGTTCGGTGGGGTAGTCTTCCCTCAGACTTGCAAAACATAGTAATTACCCATGAATTGGGGCATCAAATTGGTATGGCATCCAACGCTTATGAACGACTACCGGATCAGATTGCGACTTATTATTCCAGTAAAAAGGGCCATTATGGACAACATTGCCATCATGGAATTCCAGCGGGGCAAGCACGATATGATAGTGTTACTGATAATGGCAAGCACGACTGTGTAATGTATGGTGCAACCAAAAAATCTGCCTTTTGTGAACATTGTAGAGTCGCAGTACAAAAAGTTGATCTAAGCAGGGGGGTGAGATCGATCTGAATAAGTCAAGTATGAATGCAAGGAACTATGATCATAGGATCATACTATTATTCATTGCTGTAGCTTTCGCTTTGCTTCCATCTTGCTCGAACAGAATAAAAGGCATGGAATACAGACCTAAAGAGTACTCAAAAGTGATCATCGATCACGATGAACCCAACGACTGTTCGCCAGAGGAACCACCTCCAGGTTGGAGCGGCATTGAAATTAACGTGCCTGAAATGGCCATTGTAGAAAGACGGGATATCTTACCGGTGATCCCTATTTGCGGTTACTACAAATTGAAGGTGGTGGATATGGAACGGACGGATGCACCTATGAAGATCGTAATTCGGGAATTGAAGACGGATTCGATCTTTGTAGGATCAGTGATCCGTCCTCAAAAGAATACTCCACTTCTCCCAGAACGCCCAGAAGGCTTTGAGCCTGAACCAACGGATCCCAGACTGAAGGTAGGTGGTTTCTTCAACACGAATGCAATGGATCATGTGCCGCTGAGAATGGAACCTGGTGAGTTTGAGATCTACATTGAATATGGCGGGCAAACTTCCAATATCAAAAAGATACTGGTAAAGTTCAACTGATCGTAATGTCAAACACCTTCACCCTCTTCGATGCAGCATCCCTGCATGGTTCCATCCACCAAGCCAAAGAGCATTGTTCTGAGCATCAATGCCTCTACATCGGCGATAGCGAAACCGTACTCGGACACGTAGCTCCATGGTTGTTCGATGCTTCGCATTCACCAGGATTTAAGCGGTGGGTAGGCGAAGAAGCCCCAGGTAAGAACTGGGGCATCATCGTTCAAAGCCATGCAACTTTAGAAGAACTGCACCATCATTTTCGCCAGTTCCTTATGGTAACCACCGAAGAAGGCAAGGAACTCTATTTCCGCTTCTACGACCCGCGTGTATTACGCGTATTCCTCCCCACCTGCGATGCCGAGCAACTACAAGAGTTCTTCGGCATCGACTTGGTTGATGCGTTCGTGATGGAGGATGAAGCGGGCAATATGATCCGGTTCACACTTGATGGCGGTGCGTTGTACAAGCAAGAGTTGGGCATGGACCTCAAGGGTTTCCTAGCTGTCCGGGAGAAAGAACTGGCAGAAACCATTGCCAACACGGAACGTGTGGCTTGTGCTCCCGCCAATTCTCCCGCTTGATCCTATTCGACCAGCACCTTCTGCTGCCCTAGGATATTCTGCTGCTCGTCCGCAAGGATCAGTAGATACGTACCGGGTCGTAGTTCGCTTACCTGCAATTGAGCCATGCCTTGCGAAGGGATCCGAATTGGAGTCGTTACGGTTCTGCCTATCACGTCTTGCAGCCAAGCAATTGCAGGTTCTTCCATGGAAGACTTGATCACGACAAGATCTCTGGCAGGGTTAGGATATGCCGTAAAGCCACTACCTGGATCATCAAGAACTCCCAGTGCAGTAGTAAGATCGATGAACGTCACTGTTGCGGAATCCACGCAACCAGGAAAACTGGAATAGGTGTAGGTGATGTCAATGTTACCACCTGGCAACATGGAAACGATTAGGCTGTCATCCACAACACCAGGGCCTGAGTACGTGCCGCCGACCGGCGAACTGCCAGTGAGCAAGATGTTCGTCGGCGGGATGTTAGTGGAAGGAGGAGCGAACGTGACGGTCGGAAGCGCTGCTTGGTTTACGAACAGATACACGGTATCATGCAAGTTTGAGCTTAGGAGGAGGTCCAGCGCACCATCGGCGTTCACATCGGCCACTACATGGGCTGGGTTGCCGTAAGCGCCTTGCGCACCAAAGGTCATGATATCACTGGATAGGGTCAATTGATCAGCATTATGGATCGATAATTCCATTTGCCCGACGTTGAACCCTTTGGAGACGATTTCAATGTCTCCATCACAATCCATATCCAACTTACGGGTATACTCGGCCCAGTTCGGTCCATTAGACAGACTTTGGACGAAGTAATGAACAGAATCCGGATGGCTGATATAATAGGACTGCGAACCGAGCAGGTCTTCAACGCCATCAGAATTGATGTCGTGTACCATCAGGTCGCGAATCCCTGCCATTTGCAAGGTAGTTGGTGTAGTAGCCCATGAAGAGCCATTTACGCCAGGTATTACGTATAGAACATCGAACTCCGTATCGGATCCAAGGTGAACGATATCCCGCCACCCATCTCCGTCCCAGTCGATCATGACCACTTTGGTATTTAAGGGAATATCATAGGGTGAGAGCAAGGGAGCGGTCATTTTGTTATAGGCGTTGCCATTCTTCTTGTAATAGTGGAAGAATGAACCCTGTTGGATCTTCCATATCAATTCCATTTGGCCGTCATTGTCCAGATCATACGGTGCCAAGTAGCCATTGTCCAACTGATGCGATACCATGTACTCTGCATCTATCAAGACAGTATCCAATGACATCATCGTCAGCATGCCGCCATCATTCACGTACAAATAAATGGTGTCCCCATGGGTCATGAACACATCATGATCCTGGTCATCATCAACATCCTGTAAGTACGAGATCTGCGCATAGCCTGGCAACGGCATGATCAGTTGAGATGTTGGGAAATGCCCGGTACCGTCATTGGATCGAAAAGCGATTCCGGTGTTCAGTCGCTCGATCTGATCCGCGCCGGGTAGAGCGTCCCATTCCACCAAGATTTCCGGTACATCGCATTCGATGCAGTAGACCGATGGAATGGTGTTCCATTGACCGTGACCGATGGTCGAGAAAAGTAGTAAGCAGGATAGGAGAGTGTGGCTTCTCATTATTGGGAGGGTTTTGGTAAAGCCTCCACAATGTAATCCAAAGCGGGGTAACTGTCGTTGAAACGTCTAAAAATATGGAATCACAGCCAGCACGTCTTTCAACTATGAAGGCCCATCACTTTAGCAACGCCGCCATCGTTATGATAAGGAACTTGATCGAACGTCGCGTTCCCATCCTAGCAACTTAGCTGCCTTGTTGTCCGCGTGAACCCAATATGCTCCAACCCGCGATACCGATCCGCGCGAAGAAGTAGCGCCAGCTCACGCCCACCACGCCTAAACCATAAGTCATGCTGCGACTGAAATTGATGCTGCTCGCTTCATCGAAGTATTTTGTTGGGCAGGTGATCTCGGCGATCTCGAACCCCTTCCAGAATACCTGCGCGATCATTTGGTTATCGAATACGAAATCGTCCGAACATTTGTGGTAGTCACATGCATCAAGGACTTCGCGACCAAATGCCCTGTAACCCGTGTGATATTCGCTTAATTTCTGCCCCATAAGGATGTTCTGCGTGAGGGTAAGCAAGCGGTTCGCGATGTATTTGTACACCGGCATGCCTCCTTTCAACGCTCCATTGCCCAAGATGCGCGACCCGAACACAACGGGATACACATCGTTGCCGATCAATGTGATCATGCTCGCCAGCAGCTTCGGCGTGTATTGATAATCCGGATGCAACATCACAACGATATCAGCATTCAATTCCTTCGCCTTGTCGTAACAGCTTTTCTGATTGCCGCCGTAACCGGTATTCTTCTTGTGCATCACAATGTGGCGAATGCCGAGATCGCGGGCTACTTGAACGGTATTGTCCGGACTCTTATCGTCCACAAGCACAACATCATCCACCAGGTCGAAGGGGATCTCCTTGTAAGTTTGTTCCAGGGTCAGTGCTGCGCGGTAAGCGGGGAGCACTACAACTACTTTCTTGCCTTGGTACATGTTCGTGTGTTGTCGTTCAGCTAGGTCTGCGCAAAGATGCGGTCTTCGGCCGGAATGGCGGATCAACCTTCATCGGGTCCGTTCCGCAATGCTCACAATGTATACGCCACTCAGCACCAATGTGATCATGGCGAGCTGTGGTGGGGTCACACGTTCGCCATCCAATACGCCCCAGACGATGGCAACCACAGGCATGAGGTACGTAACGGATGAAGCGCGCAATGCGGTGGTATATTGCAGGAGCTTGTTCCACAGGACCAGTGCCAAGGCGCTGCTCAACGTAGCGAGTATGGCGATATAACCCAAAGAAGTCCAAGCCTGGGGATTGGTGCGCAGGGTTTCCGGTAAACCGCTGCCCAAGGCCAGGCCGAGACAGATCGGGCCGACGAAGGTGAGCGCCAAAGCAGCCGTTGCCGTAGCGGGCAGGGTGTACAAATACCGCTTAACGATGTTTCCACTGATGCCATAGCACAGCGCTCCGATCACGGGCAATAGCGCATAGAATGACCAAGCAGGTGTTCCATCGCCGCGTTTCACCCAGATCAACCCTGCTGCACCGATCAACCCGAGAATTATACCGATAACATGTGCACCGCGCATGCGGATCCCGAACAAGAGCGCTCCGACGAACATGGTCATGAGCGGGGTTAGGCTATTCAACATGCCGGAAAGTGAGCTGTCGATCCTGCTTTGCGCCGTGGCGAAAAGGAATGCAGGAATTCCATTCCCCAGTACTCCTGTGCCGATCAAGGGTAACCAATGTTTGCGCATCAATCCGAAATGTTTGAACAATAGCGGTGAGAGTGCAAGCCACGCAATTGCCAAGCGGCTGGTAGCGACTTGCCAGGGCGTAAGAACCGCAACGCCATCGTGGTACAAACCCCTTTTCATAAGAATGAAGGAGGTGCCCCAGATCAGGGCCAGAACGACCAGCAGGAGCCAAATAGTGCCCGAGTTATTGTCTTTTTTTAGGGTCATTTAACTGGGCGCGAAGGTATCTCCTATAACATACCGTCGTTACCTTTGTAACGTTTCAGCATTGTATGCGTCATATCTGATACAAATCCCAACACAATGATCTCCCGAACCGCTCTCCCGATACTCGCTACTGGTCTATTGCTTTTTGGTTGCGGCAATACCACAGTTGAGGATACCACCATGAAGGCGGCTGCCAACGTGGTTCGTACCGTTCAGGAAGTTGGGATCAGTTCCGGCGTACCTGTTACCAGTGCGGATATTAGCATTGACGGGATGTCCTGCGAGATGATGTGCGGTGGTTCCATCAAAAAGGCATTGGCCAAACTCCCAGGCATAACAAGCACAAAGATCGAGTTCATTGAAGGCGATGAACAGGATCACGCCATCATTTCTTATGATGACACAAAGGTGACTGACGCTGAAATGATCGAAGCGATCCAAGCCTTGCATGATGGACAGTACAAAGTGATGGCTGTGAAGGTCACCAAACAGGTGAAAAGTGCGACATCCAGTAACAAAGAAGCGGTTAAGCCGAAGGAGAATGGTCCTGTAGCCGCAGCTTCATGCGCCCCAACTTCTTCCATAATTATCCCAAGCCTGTTCGCGATCCTGACGCGGATCCTGGTCCGGTGATCCACACAGTTCCATCTTGTAAAAGGGAGTTTCGGCTCCCTTTTTTTATGCGTGTAGGTGCTAGTTTTGCCGCTTCAATGAAAGATCAGGGACAAACTCGATTAAAACCAGTTGTCACTTGGCTGCTCACGGGTTGCATCCTGATCGCCTGTATGGTGGCTATCGGTGGCATTACCCGCCTTACGGATAGCGGCCTCTCCATTACCGAATGGAAACCGATCATGGGTGCATTGCCACCCATGAACGATGCCGAATGGACAGAGGCCTTCGAAAAGTACAAAGAGATCCCGGAGTACACGCTGACCAACCCGCACATGGACATCGCGGGTTTCAAACGGATCTTTTTCTGGGAGTACCTGCATCGCAATTGGGGTAGGATGATGGGGCTGGTCTTTGCCATTCCGTTCGTGCTGTTCTGGCGAAAGGGTTTGTTGAAAGGCTGGCTTTGGAAACGCAGTTGGGTGATCCTGATCGGTGGTGGACTTGTTGGTGCGCTGGGCTGGTTCATGGTCGTTAGTGGGCTACAGGAACGTACCGATGTGAGCCATTACCGCTTGGCCATCCACCTCTGTGCGGCGTTCACGGTGTTCGCCATTGTGTTGTGGACGGTTCTTGATATCAAGAAGGGTAGGCGAACGTTCAAATCCAACGGTTCACGCGAAGGTAAATGGGCGCGAGGCCTGCTGGTCCTGTTGCTATTACAGATCGTTTGGGGCGCATTCACCGCAGGGCTGGATGCCGGCCACATGTACAATACATGGCCGCTGATGAATGGCGAGATCATGCCCGAGAACGTGACCGCATTCGGGAGCTTGCTCAAGGACTTCACCGACCACCGCGACGGCGTGCAATTCGTTCACCGCTACTTCGCGTGGGTGGTAGCGCTTGCATTCGTTTGGTACGGTGTACGCTTCAGGAATACCCCCGATCTTGCCGCACCTGCGAAGTGGCTGATGATCGCCGTTGGACTGCAATTCGTTCTGGGTGTGTTCACGGTGTTATCGCACGTGCATATCGCCCTTGGCGTTGCGCATCAATTCGGAGCGCTGCTGCTACTTGCTGCCGTGCTTTGGGTCATGCACAGTACCGGTATCACTTCCAACGCAGCGTAGCAGCCAAATGACGCAGGTCATCACGGATCCGATCCGTTACGGGCGCAAGTGAATCGGCATTCGGACGCACATCGAAATACAGCGCACCGTAAAGGAAATTGTCCGTGCTATCGGTGAGGTAGAACACGAACGGGCTTGCAACATCACCTTCCACATCGAAGAGCGTTCCGAATACCCGCACACTGTCGCGCACCACGCGTTCGTTGCCGATCTTCAACGCTTTGGCACCGTGTGAATTCTTGAACTCATGCGCGTCGGCGATCAAATTGTTCAATTGGCCACCAACAGGACTCCATGTCAGATGGACCGTCGCGCGTTGCTGCGGAAAGCGCATATCATACCAGCGCGCATCGCTCTTCGCATCACGCTCGGCCATTTTCACGTAGGTCGGGATCTCTGCGGATAGTCCGTTTGAACTGTTCCAACGCTCGTATTGTTTTTCGGGAAGGTCGATGCGGAAATAACCGCGTGGTTTCGGAACCGGATCTGGTGTGCAGCCAGTGGCAAGGACCACCAAGATCACGGTGGCTCCTAGCAGCACACGCCACTGCGCCGAGATCCTATGTTCGCTGGTACTACTCATCAACCACAACACGCATGATCATCTTCACCCGTCGGATCCGTTTGTTATCCGAACCCTCCACAACGAAGGTCCAATTTCCGAAATCAATGCGCTCGCCCTTTTTCGGGATACGACCGGTCTGTTCCAGTATGAAACCACCCAACGTTCCGCTATCACCTTTGTGTTCCTCGAAGAGTGTACCGTCGATGCCCAACACACGGTAAACATCCGTCAGTGCGGCTTTTCCTTCGAATACCCACGTGCGGTCATCGAGCTTGCTGTACCACAGGTCCTCGTCATCGTATTCATCGGTGATGTCACCCACGATCTCTTCGATCACATCCTCCAACGTAATGATCCCGCTTGTTCCGCCGTACTCATCCACCACTACGGCCAAGTGGACCTTCTCGGTCTGGAACTCCTTCAACAGGTCATCCAACTTCTTGCTTTCCGGCACGAAATACGGTTCACGGATCAGGCTCAACCAATCGAACGCCGGTTTCTCGATATGCGGTAGCACGTCCTTGATGTACAGCACGCCTTTCACCGTGTCCAAGGTTTCTTCATAGATCGGCACACGCGAGAATCCACTCTCGACAATTGCCGCCAACAATTGTTTGAAATCCAATTCCTGTGCGAACCCGACGACCTCCGTCCGGGGGCGCATGATCTGGCGGACCTCGAAGTTGCCGAACTTCACGATGCCGCGCAGGATCCGCTGTTCCTGCACGCTCGAGCTTTCATCCTGAGTAAGGTCCAGCGCGTGGCCTAATGAATCCACGGAAAGGGTCTGCTTCTGCTTTTTGTTGTAGCGTTTCTCAATGAAATTCGTACTGCGCACCAATGTCTCGCTCAGCGGACGGAACAACCAGCGCAACGTGATCAACAGACCGGACATTCGTTTTGCAATGCTTATCGGCTCCGTACTTGAATACACCTTCGGGATCACTTCACCCACCAACACGATCAAGAACGCCACGGCGGATACATGCACCGTGATGGCCAAGTAGTGCGGCATCGCCGCCACATCCCACAACTGGGTAACGATGAACGTGCTAAGGACGATAATGCCCATGTTCACGAAGGCACTGGAGATCAATATCGTGGCAAGCAACCGACGCGGTTTCGCCAGCAGTTCCATCACACGGATTCCATTCTTCCCACCACGCTCTTTCAGTTCACGCAAGTGCTCCGGCTTCAGCGAGAACAACGCAAACTCACTGGCCGACATCGCCGCTGTCAACAGCAACAATGCACCAATGATCACCAGATAGATCACCACCGCCGGACTCATGCTCAGCAGCGTGATCAATAGTAAATATGAGGACGGAGGTTCCAACGAATTTTTGGTTTACGCTATAAAGTCAGGGGTAAGCGCATGGCGCAAGTTAAACGATGGCTCCTTCTTGCACCGTCATTCCGGGCCGCGACCCGGAATCCCGCACTCTAGAACGGCAGGTCATCATCATCATCGGCGCCTTGGCCAATGGGCGTTTGCGCGGCGCTGGATGTTTCCTTCGCTTGTGACTGAGGTTGTTGTTGACCGCTATTCCCACTGCTACTAGCACCGCTGTTGTCACTTGCGCGATCCAGCATGGTCAGTTCATCCACATGGATCTCCGTGGTATACTTGGTATTACCATCCTTGTCCTGCCATTGGCGGGTACGGAGCTTACCCTCTACATACACCTTGCTGCCTTTGCGCAGATACTTCTCGGTGATCTCTGCCAGACCACGCCATGCAACCAGGCTATGCCACTCGGTCTGCTCGCGGCGTTCACCTGTGGTCTTGTCCTTATACGTCTCGCTGGTGGCAATTCGAAAATTGGCAACGCTCGCACCATTCTGCAGGTGGCGAATTTCTGGGTCGGCGCCAAGGTTGCCGACCAATATCACTTTGTTTACTCCGGCCATTGTAGGGGGGTTGAAGGACGAAGGTAATATATCGGTCGGGGTTTTCTTGTATGGAGCTTTGTATACGTAATAGCGTTCACTCCTCACATGGTCGTTGCATTCTATTAGTGCCGAAGGCATGAATAGTACATCGAAATTCAATGCGAAAGGCCCCACCGTTAACATCAATGGATCCGAGCTCTGGGCCCTTAGCGAAGACAACCTGATCAGCGCTTCAATAGGAACTTTCCCAACGGAAGAATACGAACGCCAACTTGAATTCGGGATCGGTAAGTAAGATCCACCGATCATCCGAGCGTCTCCGGTTGGTCGGCTCGTTCGCGGCTGTGGATCAGCACTGCGCCAACCCACCTGCTCAACGGTGCTTGCGGTCGCTCCAGCCTTGGGCTTGGACGGAGAACCGTTGATTGATCAACGTGTAAAAAAATCGTCAAAACCTTTACTTGTAGTACATGACGTGTAAAGAAAATGGCAAAATCTTTACACGTTAGGAGAATATGATGCAACTTTTAAACCCGCACAGGCTTTAGTGGTTTGCACTCGACCTTTGAGCTACACCCACACAAAACCAAAACACCACTAACAAAAGCCAAGGTTGTTCCCAATAGCAGCCATGTACTTACTGCCAGCAGCCAGCAGAACCACTACTACCCAGCGCTCACAAACGCCGATTCGCTCTATGCTCTCGCAAGGTCTTCGCTTTGAGACCCTGCGCTTCAGCGTTCTTTTCAACTTTTAGCAATCGTTGAAGAAATACCCCCACCACGCCAAATAGAAAAATGAAAAGACTCGGACTCTCGATCTTCATACTTATTTCCTCAGTAGGTATTTCATACTGTCAAAGTGGATCCACTTCTGAGCAAACAGTATTTGACGCAAAGGAAATTGTGTTCTATGGCTATGACTTTACACACTTTAGACTTTCTGATGTTAAGAGGATGGATCAGGATATAAAGAAGTTCGTATTCATCTGGACAGAATTTTGTCAAGAGCATATAACCGAGAAGACCTTGCGTTCTTGGTTAGAAAAAGACGAGGTCACTTTCAATCTGTATCCAACACTTACGCTGAACAAAACATTGAATTCTGAAAACCTTGGATGGGTAACGCCATATACGATCTCAAAAGACTCAATTCAGTCATACATTGATGAATATCAGATCACCGAAAAGCAAGGAGTGGGGTTCGTCGTGATCGTTGAGTGTTTTGACAATGCAAGTAAAAGAGCATCCGGGTACTTTACTTTTTTCGACATTGCGACAAAACAATTCCTAATGGCGGACTATGTTTCATCGCGCGACAAGAACAGCTACAATCGAGTGATAGATTGGGGAATTGCTTTAGAACTTGCTTTCAAGAAATATTCGACTGTTTATAAGGACAAAAAGAAATTATATACGGAATAGTACGGTAAACTTATTGACACACTCCGCCAGTACTTTCTCAGTTGTCGTCGACCCTTCGGCTGCATTTGCTACACAACAAAACAACCCCATCAAAGGCCAAGGTTGTTTCCTGAAGAAGAAGTTTATTTACTGCTAGCAGCCAGCAAACCCAGCATAACCAGCGTACCAGAGCTGGTCGCTCATAGCAGCTTCGCCAGCGGCACCGTTGGAGCTTACGGCGAAGCAGTAGGCTTTTGTAGCTCTCAAGGTTGATGACCATATGTGACACCTTAGTGTCAATTGCGTGTGCGTCTATGTGGCTAAGAAGGAGATTTTGCTGGAGTTTAAACGCTATTCGTATTGCGGTCCACTTCGTGCATCCTACACAAGGACAATCGGAGTAGCTATTTTGGTAGAAACTTTGCGACTTGTTCCCCATACTCCGTAAATGCCACATTCAAAGGGAGCATGTGTGGTTGACCACCTTTGTATATTAATGGTTTTACGACCCTGCATTGAGCAAGGAATTGATAAGATGGATTCTCGGTCATATCCGGTTCCATGCGCTGATCTCGTACACGTTGGAGAACTTCAATGAGTAAATGGTTAGTTGCAATATGCTTTTCGTAAAGTTCTTTCGGCTGCATTCCGGCCATATTGCCAAATTGTCGAAGTGTCATTAACTCTCCGCTCAACTGCCGTCGATCTAAGTCACTTTGTTGATATCTGATTTTGCATTCTTCCAACTCCTGTTCTTTTGTTTGGATTGTCTTGATCAATTCTGACTTGTCGTAGCTTGTCAAAAGAATAGATCCATCCGCGTTAACTCTGGAATTTCGTCTCTCAATTAGGAGACTGTAGTACACTTTGTCCAACAAATTCAGTATCCATGGGAACAATGTAAGCGCAGCAAGTGCACTAAGAATTGGATAAATATATATCTGCAAGGCTTTGTCCCATCCTGTAGTGTATTCATTTTCACCCAGCCATTGCATTCTGCCAAAAAGGTCAAGATGCTCCATCGGGTAAAAGAGGACCAGCACCGCCTTCCAATTCCACAGTAGGAACATGACAATCAGTGTTCCATAGAATGGGTTCCTAATACGGAACTTTATAGATGACCAGAGTTCAGAAAGTAATTCCATGGCACCTAAACTAATCTCTTATTTCATCATTCGGATAGAAGTTGCCAACTACACCGAAGGAATGATTTAAACGCTTACATGCTCTTCGCTCCGAGGCTCTGCGTTTTGAATGGTTAAAAAATCAACTAAAGATGTGGCAAGGTCCGTTTCAATGGCTCCCATAGGAATAGCGATAAGCCGATGTTCTTCTAGGCCGCTAACCCTCCCCCAAATACCGTTCAACCAACCGCGGCACAGCATACTTCTTCATTTTCGCTTTCGGCACCAGGACCCAATCCGCTGGAATAGCGAAACCGGGTGGCGAGCTGGCGGTCCAGAAGGTGGCACGGATGAGTTGGTGGCTTAGCACGTGCTTTACCGGGCCGTGGGAATTGGTGAGTTCCCATCCCTTGCCGTAGGTGCGTTCCAAGAGCGCTGCGAACCGTTTGGTTCCAAGGTCTTTTTCGGATTCGATCTGGGGGAACTCGTACAGGCCTTCCCAGATGCCTTTGCCTGTTCGTTTCCGTAGGTAAGTGCCTTTTTTGGTGATGATGTGCAAGTAGTTGAAATGGCGCGTGCGCACTGCGGTCCGGTTCGCCTTTACGGGTAATTCGGTGATGCGGTCCGTTGCTTTTGCAATGCACTTGGTTGCAACGGGACAGGTTGCGCACAGCGGGTTCTTCGGAGTACACACCGTAGCGCCCAATTCCATTACGGCCTGGTTGTGGTCGCCCGGATGGGTCGGGTCCAAGAGGTCTGCGGCTAAGGACCGGAACGCTTTTTTTCCTGCTGCGCTGTCGATCGGGAGGTCCAACCCGAAGACCCGCGCCAGCACACGGTACACATTGCCATCGACCACCGGCTCCGGTAGGTTGAAAGAAATACTGCCAATAGCCGCTGCGGTGTATTCGCCTATGCCCTTCAGTTGTTTCAAGGCTTCGTAGTTCCGTGGGAACTGCCCCTGATGCACGTCCATGACCTGTTGCGCGGCGGTCCGGAGGTTGCGCGCCCGGCTGTAGTAGCCGAGTCCTTGCCAGAGTTTCAGCACATCATCCTCGGGTGCTTTGGCCAGATCGGCCACGGTGGGGTAGCGTTCCACGAACCGATGCCAGTACGCCATTCCTTGGTCAACCCGCGTTTGCTGTAGGATCACCTCGCTCAACCAGATCCGGTACGGGTCGGTGGTGCGCCGCCAGGGCAGGTCGCGGTAGTGCTCCCGGTACCATGGCAGCAATGCCCTGCTGAACCACTGGAGTGCGGTGCTAGTATTGTTGGGTGTGCGTGCCATTGGTCAGTGGGAGAGGATTCGCATGTAACCGCTACCGTTGATCAGGATCCATGTGGATTGCTGTTTTACGGAACTCACTGAGCGTCGGTTTGTTCGATGCGGTGAAAGAAGTATCACCCACTGGTTGTTCATTCAAGAAGATCACCTATCTTTGCGGCCCCAAATCTAAAGCAGGGTATGACGAAGGCAGAATTGGTCGGTATGATCGCGAAACGGACAGGTGTTGAACGCCAAGTTGTTCTCACTACCGTTGAGGCATTCATGGAAGAAGTGAAGTTGAGCCTTGAGAAAGGCGAGAACGTACACCTGCGTGGCTTCGGGAGCTTCGTGGTAAAGCACAGGGCACAGAAGACCGGAAGGATCCTGGCCCGTAATACCACCATTATCATTCCAGCACACGATGTGCCGGCGTTCAAACCTGCCGACACGTTCGTCGACAAGGTGAAGAACAGAGCTAAGTCCGCGTAAGCAATGAATGGCTTGAAGAAGCCTCAGTTGCTGGCACTCGGAGTAGCAGTGGTAGTGATCGTTCTTTTGGTATTGGCCCCCCGGATGCCTTCCGGGAAGCAGGAGGAAATGGCGAAAATGGACCCCGCCAAGGCGCGTACCGCGGAAGCGGTTGCTTTGGTGAATGGACAGGAACCCATGCGCGGCATCAAAATGCTGCTGGAGATCGTGAAAGAGGAACCTAACAATGTGGAAGCACTTTGGAATCTGGGACTCTTCAGTGTCAAAAGCGGACAGTATGATAAAGCCCTTGATCGCTTCAAAAAGGTAGTTGAACTGGACCCGGATGGTTACCCGGATGCCTTGTTCTACTTGGGCCGAACCTACGCGACCTTGGACTCCATACCCCAAGCCATTGCGAGTCTGGAAAAGTATAAAAGCACTTCGCAGGATACGGCGATCAATAATGGTATCGATCGCTTCCTGCTTCAATTGAAAAACGAATAACACTGAGCATTCATGCCGTGCGGTAAAAAAAGAAAACGTCACAAGATGTCCACGCACAAGCGCAAAAAGCGCTTGCGGAAGAATAGGCACAAGAAGAAGAACCGCTAGGTTTTTCTCTTTGACCTCTTACGTCGCGTGGCCCTAAGGATATCCTCCTTGGGGCCTACGTGGCGTTATTGGGTACCCGGATCACGGGGCCCTTCACTTCAAATCAACATCACGTGAACATTGACCTGATCATCCGTTCAGGCGCTTCCGAAGTGGCTATTGCCCTGATGAAGGATAAGGTCTTGGCCGAACTCCACAGGGAAAAGACAGAACGCGGATTCGCCGTTGGAGACATCTACCTCGCCAAAGTGCGCAAGGTGGCCCCAGGCCTCAATGCCGCATTCGTTGATGTTGGGCACGAGAAGGATGCCTTCCTGCATTACTTCGATCTAGGCCCACAATACCGCAACACCTACAATTTCGCGAAAGGTGCCGTTCACGGCAACCTCAATGATTCAAGCTTGGATAGTTGGAAACTGGAAGCTGACATCGAAAAGAACGGCAAGATCGCCGATGCCTTAAGTGCCAGCCAGACCATCCTGGTGCAGATCGCGAAGGAACCGATCAGTACCAAAGGACCGCGCTTATCGGCAGAGATCACCCTTGCCGGCAGGTACATGGTGCTGGTACCGTTCATCAACAAAGTGAACATCAGTAGCCGCATCATCGATGAGGGTGAGCGCAGACGGTTGAAGGACCTGATGCAGGCCATTCGCCCGAAGAACCACGGGGTGATCATCCGTACCAATGCGGCCGATAAGAAAAGCGAGGACCTAGAGGCCGATCTGAAGACCTTGTTGCAACGCTGGGACGTGATGTTCCGCAACCTGAAGAATGCGCAGCCAGCCAAAAAGGTGCTGGGCGAGATCGATCGTACCAATGCGTTGTTGCGCGATGTGCTCAACAAGGATTTCACGAGCATCCAAGTGGATGATGAACTCCTTGCGGAGGAGATCTACCAAACACTGGAAAAGACGGCACCCGAGAAAAAGGGCATTGTAAAGCATTACAAAGGCAAGCTGGACATCTTCGATAATTTCGGAGTGAACAAGCAGATCAAACAAGCCTTCGGTAAACAGGTGATGCTGACCAGCGGAGCCTATTTGATCATCGAAAAAACGGAGGCCATGCACGTTATCGACGTGAACAGTGGCAGCCGGAAAGGAGGCAATCAGGCACAGGAGAAGAACGCGCTCGACATCAACGTGGAAGCGGCAATTGAGATCGCCAGGTTATTGCGTTTGCGCGATATGGGCGGTATCGTTTGCATTGATTTCATCGACCTATACGAAGCCGATAACCGCCGCACCTTGCACCGCGCAATGAAGGATGCCATGGCCGATGATAAGGCCAAGCACAATGTATTGCCGCCAAGCCGTTTCGGAGTGATCGAGCTCACGCGCCAACGCGTCCGCCCGGAGACCGAGATCGACACCAGCGAAAGTTGCCCGACGTGTAACGGTACCGGCGAAGTGGATGCACCGATCCTGATCGTGGACGAGATAGAGAACACCCTCAACTACCTGGTCTCCGAAAAGGAGATGTCCGGCTTGACCCTGAGCGTGCATCCGTTCATCCACGCGTACATCACCAAAGGATTTCCAAGTCGCCAAATGAAATGGGCATGGCGTTGGAAGAAATGGGTGAATGTGAAGCCCGAAAGTTCCATGCAGTTTCTCGCCTACAAGGTAGCGGACGCTAGCGGCAGCGAGATCCCGGTGTAAGCAGACGTTTATCGCACCGTCTTGTTATTCGGTCCTGAGCGCAATATTCTTAACATATTGATACCCAACGGTGTTGATCGAGAAGTTGTGTTCTTCTCAAGTGCCGTCATTTTGGAGATCCGCTATTGATGGCATAGTGGAACACCTCTGGACCGGTGCGCTTAGAAACAGCTTCGGCAATGACTTTTCAATATGACCTGGGTGAATATGTTTTACCGATATTAGGAACCTCTACCTTTGGCGCCTCAATCAAAACTGACAATGAACAGAACTATTCGGAACATAACCGGGATCATTGCTATCACCGGCCTAGTATTAACTGGTTGCGGAGGATCCGATGATGGAACTGCGCATGATGCCAATGGTGAAGATACGATGCATCTTGATGACGCGGGCTATACCACCGGTGACGGCCATGATCACGCCAATGGTGCGGCTGACCACGGCCATGCTGCCGATACACAAGTGAATTCTGGCGGAATGGATAACTTGGACGGTAGTACGACCGGGTCCCGCACGTTCATGGTGATCACTTACAAGACACCAGCCGAAGAACGCACAGGTACGACCAACGCGTTGAACGGATTGCGTTCCACATTGATGGCTGAACTGGATGCTGTTCGTGGCCGTTTGAAGACCGCAGGTGCAGATGCCGCAGCAAAGGAAGCGGACCAGAAACGTGCGGCGGAATTGGCACAAGGCTTGGAGCGAATGGACCGTCTGATCAAGAAAATAGGCGAAGCGGACGATGTGAGTTGGGCGAATGTTCGTGAGATCTCTTTGAAAGAGGCAGAGGAAGTACGCGTATGGATGCAAGAGTACAAAATGCCGAATAGCATTTGATCGTTGCAATTAACCGAATATGAAAGGGAGGTGGTCCGTTGGATCATCTCCCTTTTTCGTTAGCGTGCGGGTTTTCTTGTGAAGGTTGCGATACGATTACGTTCGCTCTCGCCATGTGGAAACAAAAAAGGTACACCAACAGCCTACCGCTGTCGATGCACCTCTCTAGTGTTTACTGTGCGTGTTACTTGATCACACTAAGCGTTGTGCTTTCGTTCGCAGAGGTCAATCGTACCACATAGCTGCCGGGTGCAAGTTGCCCTGTTGCTATAGTGATCAGTTCCATCCCTGTGCGGGTTTCATTGCGCAACATCTGGCCGGCCATGTTGATCAATTCGACATGTACTACACCTGACTGACCGTTGGAACGTACTGTTAGAATTTCGTTGAACGGATTCGGGTACACAGCGAACGCATTTAGGCTCGAACGGTCTTCAACGCCATTGACGATCACCGATGTGCATTCTGATGTTACGGAACAATCGCCCATGGTAAGTATCACCGCATAGCTTCCGCTTTCGGTGGCGGTATAGCTCTGTTCCGTGGCACCAGCGATCGGGGCGTTGCTGTCATCGCAATCCACCCACTGGTAGTCAAGTCCACTTTCCGTTGCTGTAAGTGTACCTGATGCCAACGTAACGGTGGCATCAATTATGACCTCAACCGGCTCCGCGAACACCGCAATACCATCACCAGTTGTGCAATCAACCGTTACGTTTCCGCTTACTGGTTCATAGCAAGGAATGCTGATGGAGTAGCTGTACTCACCGAATGGTACGTTCTCGAACAGATCACCGAACGGAGCGCCCGTCTCAAGTGTCTCGTTGTAGTCGGCACCGTCCGTCAAGGTCACCGTAGCACCAGCAATGGTCAGTGGTGAACCAACAAAGAAGAAGACGTTGTTGGCGGTCAATGCAACCGGCTCTGCGAACACGGCGATACCATCACCGTTTCCTGTGCAATCAACCGTTACGTTTCCGCTTACTGGCTCGTAGCAAGGAATGCTGATGGAGTAGCTGTACTCACCGAAGGGTACGTTCTCGAACAGATCACCGAACGGAGCACCTGTTTCAAGTGTCTCGTTGTAATCGGCACCATCTGTCAAGGTCACTGTTGCACCAGCAATTGTCATTGGCGAACCGACGAAGAAGAACACAGCATTTGCGGTCAGCGCAACTGGCTCTGCGAACACCGCAATACCATCACCGTTTCCGGTGCAATCCACCGTTACGTTTCCGCTCAATGGCTCGTAGCATGGAATGCTGATGGAGTAGCTATACTCACCGAATGGTACGTTCTCGAACAGATCACCGAACGGAGCTCCCGTCTCAAGTGTCTCGTTGTAGTCGGCACCGTCCGTCAAGGTCACCGTAGCACCAGCAATGGTCAGTGGTGAACCAACGAAGAAGAACACAGCATTTGCGGTCAACGCAACCGGCTCTGCGAACACCGCAATACCATCACCGTTGCCTGTGCAATCAACTGTTACGTTTCCGCTTAATGGCTCGTAACACGGAATGCTGATCGAATAGCTGTACTCACCGAATGGTACGTTCTCGAACAGATCACCGAACGGAGCACCCGTCTCGAGTGTCTCGTTGTAGTCTACACCGTCCGTCAAGGTCACCGTAGCACCAGCAATGGTCAGTGGTGAACCGACGAAGAAGAACACGTTGTTGGCGGTCGTTGGCTCCAACGCGATGGCATCGCTGTTGTCGGCTCCTGCTATGGTAAGCATGCCGGAATTTGCCGTATAACAACCTTTCGATACGGTGTATGAGTAATCAAAGTCGATAAGATCCGTGAATACTGCCGATCCCGCAGCATTGGTGGTCTGGAAGTTTCCGTCAAAGATCACTTCGGCGTCCTGCAAGGGCAGGCCAGTGCTGAGGTCCGTAACGGTTATGGTGGCGTTGTATTGTGCGAAGGCTGTTGTCGCCGCTAAACCGATACCAAGAAGTGATAGGTAGAGGTGTTTCATGGTGGTGTGTTTTTACTCGTTGATCAGAATGTTCGTTGCAATGCGGGTGCCCGGTTGCTCAAATGCAACTTGATAGATGCCCGGTGCGATCCCCGTTGGCAAATTGAAGTTGACAATAGTACCAGTACGCTGCAGTTGTTGGGCAGAAATTGAAGTCACCATGCGTCCATCGGATCCATAGAGCTTGATCAATGCGTTTGATTGAATTGCATCCGAGATCCGAAGTGAAATGGTGGAATACATGTTGGCCGGATTCGGGTATACGAATGCTTCTGGTACGCTGGAAAGTTCTTTCACCGCGCTGATCACATCGTTCTCCAATCGTGCAATGAAGAAGTAGTTCTGATTTATCGTGGTTCGTGCTTGACCACCGATCAGGATCTTGCCATCGGCCTGTACATCCATTGCATAGATCATGGTGTAATAGCTAGGTATGGCGTGCTGAACTACACCGTTGCTACCAAAAGTATTGTCGCGTGTGCCATCAGCATTGTACTTCCATACTGCAAGATCAAAGCCGTTGGGTGGTCCTACACCGGAAGTGCCAGACATGATGATCGTGCCATCGGACATGGCTTCCAGGTTGGCTGCGTAGTCGAAATTGGCAAGGTCCTCTTTGACCGTGCCATTCGTTCCGAAGGTGGAGTCAAGTTGACCTGATGGTGTGAATTTTGCCAGCAGCGCACTGTAATTATAGGATTGAGTCACTGTAATCCCGGCCACAAGAATGGATCCATCGGGCAACAATTTCAGGTCCTCGCCTTCATCGTCCACATTGCCGTAGTTGTACTTTACGATTCCTGCATCACCAAAGGTCGGGTCAAGTGTGCCATCGGTTTCAAAGCGTACAACGAGCATTACGTACCACAATTCCGTATTCCCGAAATAACCGGATGCAACGATCTTGCCATCTGGTTGCACCACAATACCTTTGAAGGAATTGCTTCCCACGGTCAAGACAGGGATCGTAGCCACTCCATCCGTACCGAACGTGGTATCAAGCACGCCACTCGGCGTAAAGCGCACCACTACAGGGCGCGGTACATAGTTGAGATCATCTGAACTACCACACACCAAGATGTTACCAAGCGCATCGAGCGACACATCGTACGCTTGGTCCTCGGTATTTTCCGTGGGTAGACTAATGTGCCCCGTTACCACGCCATTGGTGCCAAAGGTGTTATCCAAGGTGCCATCGGCGTTCAATTGGATCAGTAATAATCTGTATGTCTGGTAATCCGTTGTGGATCCCACCAATATGATCTTTCCTTCAGAGGTCAGAACGGCTGAATAGATGTCGGCTTCGTAGTCCAGCTCATAGGTGAAGACTCCGTTGGTCCCGAAATCGGTATCTGGAGTTCCATCCGGTAATAGACGGAATACCTGCGTGCGAGCGACGTAGTTCGTATCGAACGAAAAGCCGATCAACAGGACCTTTTCATCGGGTTGCACCAGGATCTTCTGGGCCGCATCTAATGTGTTCACTGGAGTAACCACGTATCCCGTGCCGTTGAAGGTAGGATCCAATGAACCGGGTTGGGCCTGAAGTACATGCATGGAGCACATCAAGAGGGCGACCCCGGATAGAAGAGCGTAGAATTTGTTTTTCATGTGTTCGGCTTTTTTGGTTCGTTTCTCTTTTTCCGTTCAATTTTCAGTTTGTTCAAGTTCTCCAATAGGTTGCGCCAAGCTTCCTGTTCATCTTTCGATTTCTGATGGAGTTGTTCAAGGCCTTCCATTTCATCCGGTGGGATGGGGTCTTGTTCGGGGGGCGTAATACTGCTCATTGTTCTCTGGCAGCAAAAGTGCGCCACGAAATTGCTGTTGCCTAGCATATGACCATTACATCACCTGCACAAGTCCAATGACCGGCCTTACATGGCCTATACATTCGTGGATTTCGACCTTACATTCACCCTACAGGTTGATGTAATCTACTGAACTTCAGCAGTGTATAAAAAGGCCTCCAATGAGGCCTAGATCGACTGTAAAAAGTCGATCAGGTGAACATCTTCACCCTCGATATTCAGCTTTTTTCGTAGCCGCGAACGTGCCACGGTTATGCTGTTCAAGCTCTGGTGGGTAATGGCCGATATATCCTTTGTGGACATGTTGAGCCGGAGAAAGGCACATAGTTTTCGTTCGTTCGGAGAAAGGGCCGGGAATTGTTCCTTCAAGGTCTGGTAGAAGGTGGAATGGACCCGCGTAAAATGGGCCTCGAATTCCTCCCAATTGTGTTCGTCTTGGCTATTCTGTAGGTCGCGTACAATGTCCTGCACGATCTTTTGGTTCTCTTGCTTGAAGGTGGATTTGGCTTTGAGCAAGCGTTCAGCGATATGTGCGATCAACTCGTTCTTCTTTAGCAGGAACAATGCATTGGCAGTGAGCTCACGGTCCTTGTAGTCCAAACTTTCCTTCAAAATGGTTTGTTCCGCCTCCAGTTTTTCCTGTTCCAAATGAAGTCTCTCCTGTTCCAAGGCACCATTCAGCACACGGGCGCGCATCACCTTGTAGATCAGAAATGCAGTTAGCAAGAGGAAAAAGGCTACCGTCGCCAATGCAATGTTCCAGATCCGCTGCCGTTCGTTCTCCGCATCCTTACGTTTTGCTTCCAACTCGAATACTTTCTTCTCCTTGTCCCGGCGGAATCCATCCTCCAATCGTGCTATCGTAGTTCTGCTTTCTGCGCTGTACAAACTGTCGTTGAGAGTCTTGAATTCGCGAAAGGTTTCTACGGCGGCCTTGTAATTCTGAAGGGTATCGTACACCAAGGATAATGACTCCAGCGAAATGACCATCGATTCGCGGGATCCGCTTTCACGACCGAGCATTAAGGCGTGATCGAAATATTCCCGCGCCGCTTGAAAGTTGCCGACCTTCGTCTGGTTCTTGCCTAAATTATTCAGCACTTGCGCTTGGCCCCGTGCATCACCCGCCTCTTTGCGCACTGCTAGAGCCTTCAAGAAGAACTGGTTAGCCAGATCGTATTTGCCCAATTCCATGTGGCAAATACCAATGTTATTGTTCAGTGAACCCTCATTCCGAAGGTTGTTCAACGGCCTATTGATAGCCACGGCCTGTTCAAAATAGGGAAGTGCCGTAGCAAAGTCCGACCGCTGTATATAGACCGCTGCGATATTGTTGAACGCACGCACTTTCCGGTTGGCCAATTCTTCGCTGGGTAGGTCCTTACTGGTGGCTTCCAATAAGCGTAGCGCATCGTTGTAGCAGCTAAGGCTCTGGTCGAAATTCCGGAGTTGGAAATGTAATACACCGATCTTCAATTGGATGTCGGATCGAGCCAGAACCAGCGACGCTATTGCACCATCCTTCCTGATCGCATCTTCGATCAAAAGTTGCGCCCGCTGGTATGCCTGCAAGGCTTCTGGCATAGCGCTGGTTGATTGGTATGCATCGCCGACCAGGATCAATACCTGTGCCTTTTCTTCCAATGAGCTCAGCTCATCCGATCGCTTTTCAGCCTCTAGTGCATGATAGAGTGCGGAGTCGGCATTGCTTAGTAAAAGTTCCTTTGCTAACGCCCCGTGAGAGTCCACTGTAGATCTGGTCCCATTACCCCCGGATCGATCCGGTTGGGAGAATACCAAGCGAGGAGCCATCAGTGCGATCAAGATGATCACAAGCGATAGAACAAGTGGCGTCGTTCGAATAGGGTTCGCAAGGGTGGTGTGCATCAACGCTATCCCGAAGGGATGAACCAAAACTACATGTTGGGCCGTGAACGCATAAGGAAACTATGCATGTCGGATACCGGATCGGACATACGTCGCGTGCTTTCGCCATATTCGCCACGTGGAACCCACCTTTTCAGAGAACGAACTATTGGTGAAAGCACGCAGCTACTGCGCCCGGCAAGAGCGTTGCCAGCAGGAGGTGCGTGATAAGCTGTACGGTTGGGGTGGGCACATAGCCGTCGTCGAGAATATTGTTTCACAACTGATCGGTGAGCGCTTCCTCAATGAAATGCGTTTCGCCGAACACTTTGCCGTGAGCAAATTCCGGCAAAAAGGGTGGGGGAAACGCAAGGTCGAGGCGGCGTTAAGACTGAAGTCGATAAGTGCACAATGCATAGCCAAAGCGCTTGCATCCATTGATTCGGACGAGTATGACAGCGAGCTACTCAAGGCGGTGGATAAACGGCTGAACAAGCTGCATGATATCAACCCGTACATCGCTCGCAGAAAGGTCATCAACTATTTCATGGGCAAGGGATATGCATCCGGCCAGATAGAGAAAGCGCTTGACAAATTGAATGAGTGAGCGGCCTATTTAGCGCTAGGGACAACCCGCTCGGAACCTTTTGTCCTTCGAACTTTCTCACTACTCCTTAACCCTTACTTTTGCCGCCCGTACCGCGAATTGCCATGATCACCATCGACAAGGTCGAAGACCTCAGAACACGCATTGATGCACTTAAAGCGTACTTGGATATTGAGGATAAGCGCGGACGTATACTCGAAGAAGAAAAGTACACCCTTGATCCTGATTTTTGGAATGACCAGAAAAAGGCGCAAGTGGTCATGCATAAGATCCGCGAGCTGAAACGCTGGGTAGGCATGTATGAAGGAGTGGAGCGAGAGATCGACGACCTAGGCGTAATGTTCGAGTTCTATAAAGCGAAGGAGGTTACTGAAGAGGAAGTGGAGGCGCAGTTCAAAAAGGCCACTGTTGCGTTGGAGGAGTTGGAGTTCAAGAACATGCTTAGCGCGGAGGAGGATCCGTTGAGTGCCGTAGTGCAGATCACCAGTGGTGCCGGCGGAACGGAGAGTAACGATTGGGCTTTGATGCTCTTGCGCATGTACCGCATGTGGGCGGAAAAGAATGGTTATAACGTGAAGGTGCTCGACTATCAGGACGGTGAAGCGGCAGGCATTAAACAAGCTACCATCGAGGTGGATGGTGAGTTCGCTTTCGGGATGTTGAAGGGAGAGAACGGCGTGCATCGCTTGGTGCGGATCAGTCCGTTCGATAGCAATGCGCGTAGACACACCAGTTTTGTTAGTGTGTATGTTTTCCCACTGGTTGATGAAAGCATCGATATCGATATCAATCCGGCTGATATCACTTGGGATACCTTCCGGAGTGGAGGTGCTGGAGGCCAGAACGTGAACAAAGTGGAGACCGGCGTGCGACTACGACATGCACCAACGGGTATCATCATTGAGAATACCGAGACCCGCAGTCAGCTTGATAATAAGACCAAAGCATTGCAGTTGTTGAAGAGCCAGTTGTACGAAGCGGAGTTGGAGCGAAGGAGGACCAAGCGCAGTGTGATCGAAGCCGGAAAAAAGAAGATCGAGTGGGGAAGTCAGATCCGGAACTACGTGCTGCAACCGTACAAATTGGTAAAAGATGTGCGCACCGAATACGAGACCAGCAGTGTGGATGATGTCCTGAACGGATACATCGATGAATTCCTGAAAGCCTACCTGATGATGCACGGACAAAGCCAAACCGCGTCGTAGCGGTTTGGTAGGGGCGCAAGATCTTGCGCCCCCTATTGTCCAGATTCATCCATAGAAAAACAAATGAACAAATACACGATATATCATAACCCACGGTGCAGCACAAGTCGAAAAGCATTGGCGCTGTTGGAAGAGAACGGGATCGAACCGAAGGTGATCGAATACCTGAAAACCCCGCCAAGCCCAAAAGAATTGGAACTGTTGGTAATGAAGATGGGTGTGAAGGCAGAGGAGTTGGTGAGAAAGAAAGATCCGCTCTTCAAGGAGAAATACAGCAAGTACAAATTCAATGAGCACGAGTGGATCAAAGTGATGCACGAAAACCCAACACTGATCGAACGACCGGTGATTGTGAAAGGAAATAAAGCCGTGATCGCGCGGCCAATGGATAAACTCACCGACCTGATCGGATAGTTTTACGGGCCGGTCATGATCGGCCCCAACAAAAAAGGACAACATGGACTACCGCATAGAAAAAGACACAATGGGCGAGGTGAACGTGCCCGCCGATAAATATTGGGGTGCACAGACCGAACGTAGCCGCAATAACTTCAAGATCGGACCACCGGCGAGTATGCCGTTGGAGATCGTTCATGCCTTCGCCTATCTGAAAAAGGCTGCTGCGTTGACCAACTTGGAACTTGGCAAACTGCCGAAAGAGAAGAGTGATCTGATCGGTAAGGTCTGTGACGAGATCCTTACCGGCGCATTGGATGATCAGTTCCCACTGGTGATCTGGCAGACCGGAAGTGGCACCCAAAGCAATATGAACGTCAACGAGGTGGTTGCCTACCGCGCACACGTAATGAATGGTGGAAAGCTCGATGACGCGGAAAAGGTGTTGAATCCGAACGATGATGTGAACAAGAGCCAGAGCAGCAACGACACTTATCCTACGGCAATGCACATCGCCGCATATAAGCTCACCGCTGAAGTAACGTTACCGGGCATCAAGAAACTGCGGGATACGCTCACATCAAAAGCCGATGCGTTCAAGGATATCGTTAAGACAGGCCGCACGCACTTCATGGATGCGACCCCACTTACCCTTGGACAAGAATTCGGTGGTTATGCGCAACAGCTCACCAATGGAATACGCGCCATTGAGAATGCATTGGTGATGGTAAGCGAACTGGCGTTGGGTGGAACGGCTGTTGGTACTGGGTTGAATGCACCCAAGGGATATAGTGTTCTTGTGGCGAAGAAGATCGCGGAGCTTACCGGTCTTCCATTCGTTACTGCACCCAATAAATTCGAAGCATTAGCGGCACATGATGCCATGGTGGAACTGAGCGGTGCATTGCGTCGCGTTGCTGTGAGCCTCATGAAGATCGGCAACGATATTCGAATGTTGAGCAGTGGCCCGCGTAGCGGCATCGGCGAGATCGTGATACCGGATAACGAACCCGGATCGAGCATCATGCCGGGTAAAGTAAATCCTACACAACCCGAAGCGCTGACCATGGTGTGCGCGCAAGTGATGGGTAACGATGTTGCCGTAGGTATCGGAGGAAGTAATGGTCATTTCGAATTGAACGTGTTCAAGCCATTGATCGCTGCGAACGTATTGCAAAGCGCGCGTTTGATCGGCGATGCGTGTGTAAGCTTCAACGACAATTGTGCTGCTGGAATTGAACCGAATAGGCCAATGATCAAACAACACATGGAGAATTCGCTGATGTTGGTGACCGCCCTGAACACGCACATCGGGTACTACAAAGCCGCAGAGATCGCCAAAAAAGCACACAAGGAAGGCACTACGTTGAAGGAAGCTGCCGTAGCATTGGGCCACGTGAGTTCAGCTGATTTTGATAAGTGGGTAGATCCAATGGGAATGGTTTCCGGAGGGTGAACGACATCGATCGTCGTACCCGGATCAGGTGAGGAATTCTTGCAACTTCAATATGACCAACCATGTTCATAGACCCAACACTAAAGGCTGAATTCGAACGGGAGGTAGTTCGGAAGTCAGTTCCAGCAGGAGAAGAATTGATGCGCGTTGGTGATTCAATAACGCATGTGCCGATCGTTGAAAAAGGTTCGATACGCATATTGGCACAAGACCCTGAGGGACGTGAACGATTCCTCTATCACATCATGCCCGGTGAAAGTTGCGCAATCTCCTTGACTTGTTGTGTCAGTAAGCGTAGCAGTAATGTGCTGGCCATTGTTGAAGAGGATGCTGAACTCTTAATGGTTCCGGTACGCTTTGCGGAAGAATGGATGATCTATCCGGAATGGCGCCACTTTGTTGGTGAGACCCAAGCACAACGTTTCGGGGAATTATTGGAGACGATCGAAGTGGTCGCATTCCATAAGTTGGATGAGCAACTCTGGGACTACTTGGTAAAACGCGTGCAGGCCACAGGTTCCCATGTGATCAAGGCCACGCATCAGGATATCGCGAACGAGTTGAATTCACCCCGCGAAGTGATCACGCGTTTATTACACCAATTGCAGCGTGATGGACGTGTTACCGTTTCAAGAGGTTCGCTGGAGGTACACCTTAGCGCGGCCTGGGAGCCGAAGTTATAGGAACGGTTGCAACGCCTCGTTCAATTGCGTGGCGGATAGTACGCCCGACTTGCGCCAAACCACTTTGCCATTCTTGAAGATCGCAAGCGTAGGAACCCCGCGCACTTGATAGGCCTGTGCCGCAGCTTGATTCTTGTCCACGTCGATCTTGATCACCACGGCCTTATCGCCGATCTGCCCCTTGAACTCGTCAAGAATGGGCTTCATCATTTTACAGGGACCACACCATTCGGCGAAAAAATCCACCAATACTGGTTTGTCCCCGTTGATCAATTCCTTGAATGAGCTTGCCATTTTTATGGGATTATTTTACCTCTTCAAAGGTTACGTCCTTGATCACCGACACATCCACATCGGACGCTTGGCTCGTTGTAGTTGAAGGTGCGCACGTTGCTCCACAACAGCCGATGTTGAATACGGCCTGTATTCCAAATACGACGGCAATGAAATAGGCCAACGTATCGCCTCTGGAGATTCCAGCTGCAAGGAATACCACAGCGAAAGCGAGTCGCAGTATCCGAGGCATCGGCCAATTCTGTAACAACGTGCGCATCTTTTACCCTACTTCAAAGCACTGTTCAGGCTAGACCAACCGCCACCATTGTGTGCTTCGATCCCTTCAGCTTTGAGCATATCCACTGCACGCCCGCTGCGTGCGCCGCTCAGGCAGCATGCGACCACAGGTTTGCCCTTCGGTAGTTTTTTCATCTGGCCAGCGAGTTGGTCCAGTGGTATGTTCATAGAGCCTTTTACATGGCCACTTGCGTATTCGGCCTTGGACCGAACATCCAAGATCGTTGCACCATTGGCAACCAATTCCTTATAGTCCACTTTGGGACCGATTCCAAAAAGAGAGCGTAGCATGTTCTTATGTTAGTGTTGTTCTTGTTTATTATCCTTCTTGAAGGTGTTCACGAGCAGACCGCCCATGAACGATCCGTACAATGTGCTGTTGATCGGGCTGCCCGTTATACTGCAGCCGTTCGTGCAACCATAAAAATGGTAATACAGATATCCGGCCACTGCACCAATGAGAATTCCCAACGAAGTGTAAAGTACCGTTCGTTTCATTTCTTTAGCGTAGAGAAGTTGAATGCCGCGTACAGTGGGCAGAAACTTACGAATCCGGTGAGTAGGAAAACGGCAGCAACGGCCAATATCATTAGACCGAATGTTCCTGTAACCACGTGTGTAAAGTAGAGTGCGATGATCCCGACCGCCGCAAGTATACGCAGGGTACGATCCAAACTTCCCATATTCGGTTTCATGTGATGTTCAATTTGATAGTGCAAAGATCCGGTATCCGAATGGGTCCATGTGTGAGGAACATCACCCAGATGGTTAACACAATTTGGAGATCCAGGTGACCGATGTCACACCCGTTTCTCAGGAGAATCATTCCCTTTGTAGGACAAACCAATACATAGAAGAATGGAAACGATGCACATGCCTAGGATCGGTGACCAAGCTCCCGATTTTGACGCACTAACGACCACTGGTCCGATGAAGTTCAGTGAATACATGAAGGATAGTTGGGTCATCCTATTCTCGCACCCGGCTGACTTCACGCCGGTCTGCACCACCGAACTCTCGGGCTTTGCGCAAGAGAAGAAATGGTTCGCAGAGCGGAACACGAAGTTGATCGGTGAAAGCATCGACAGTATCCACAGCCACGTAGCTTGGGTACAGAACGTGCGGGAGAAGACCGGTGTTTACATGGACTTCCCGATCATTGCCGACATCGACATGAAGGTGGCTCGCCTTTATGGAATGTTGCACGATAATGCAAGCAGCACAGCTGCCGTTAGAGCCGTGTTCTTCATCGACCCGAAAGGGATCATTCGCTTGATCATGTACTACCCACTGAATGTTGGTCGCAATATGGATGAGATCAAACGTGTGCTGGAGGCGATGCAAACAGCTGATGAGAAGGGTTGTGCAATGCCATTGAACTGGGTCAAAGGAGCGAAGGTGATCCTTCCTCCACCTAAGACCTTGAAAGATCTGGATGCACGCTTGAACGAGAAGGGTATTGAACTGATCGATTTCTACCTCGCTAAAAAGGAGTTGGCGTAGGTCGACAAATGTTCAACGAAGAAGGGCGGCCAGAAATGGCCGCCCTTCTCGTGTAAAGACTTTCGCTTGATCAACTCTTCAACGTGCTTGGGCACACGAATGCCGTTGTAGCCAGATCCGTTTTCTTGATCTCAGCGAACCCACCGGCGACATCGATCACATTATGGTATCCGCGTGATTTCAGAACAGAACTTGCGATCATGCTTCTATAACCACCAGCGCAGTGGATATAGTTCGGCGCGGTCTTGTTGAACTCAGCAAGATGATCGTTCAGGAATTGTAATGAAGCATGCTTGGCATGCTCCAAATGTTCTGCTTCCCATTCGCTTTGCTTACGCACATCGAAAACATTCAGATCCTCGGCTTTCATGCGCCTTGCGAATTCTTGGGCACTGATGCTTTCCAATGTATCCGCTTCACGCCCCGCTTTTTTCCAAGCATTGATCCCGCCTTCTAAATAGCCGAAGACATTGTCATAGCCTACCCGGGCCAAGCGTGTAACGGTTTCATCTTCGCTTCCTTCATCCGCAACGATAACGATCGGGTGTTTTACGTCCGGGATCATCGCTCCGACCCACGGAGCAAAATCGCCTTTAACCCGATGTTGATGCTACGCGGTACGAACCCATCCTTGAATGTCTGTGGTTCGCGGGTGTCCAATACGAGTGCGCCTTCTCCTTCAACAACCAGTTCCAGTTGATCAGGTGTCAACGCACGCATGCCCATCTCCTTCACTTTATCCAAGCTAGGGATGGTGCCTTTGTTCATGGCCACGTTCTGTGGAAAGTAAGCTGGCGGTGGTAGAATGCCGTCCGTCACTTCTTTGATGAACTGTTCTTTGGTTGCAGCCTTAAGCGCATAGTTCACTTTTTTCTGATTGCCCAACGTGTCATAGGTCTCCTTGCTCATGTTCTTGCCACACGCACTACCCGCACCATGCGCAGGGTAAACGATCACATCATCTGGCAACGTCATGATCTTGGTGTGCAATGAATCGTACAAATACCCTGCAAGGTCCTCTTGTGTAAGTGATCCCATTTTTTGTGCAAGGTCCGGTCGGCCTACATCGCCAATGAACAGTGTATCACCGCTGAAGATGCAATGCGGCTTGCCTTGCTCGTTGATCAATAAGTAAGTCGTACTCTCCATAGTATGGCCAGGCGTATGCAACACTTTGATGGTGACATTCCCAAGTTTCAACTCCTCACCATCTGTTGCAATGTGCGCTGTGAAATCAGGGTTCGCGTTCGGGCCATAGATGATCGTTGCCCCGGTGCGCTTGGCAAGGTCAACATGGCCGCTCACGAAGTCGGCATGGAAATGTGTCTCCAGAACGTACTTGATCTTAGCACCATTCTTTTCAGCACGATCGATGTATGGCTGCGATTCACGCAACGGGTCGATTATGGCCACTTCGCCATTACTTTCAATGTAATAGGCTCCTTGTGCAAGACAGCCCGTATAGATCTGTTCAATCTTCATTTTCTATGTTTTTTGTTGTCGTGTAGTTGATCCTCTCCTTACTTGATCATCCATAGTTCCTTCACCATGATCATGATCCCCATCGCTAGAACGAACCACCCGAAGATAGGACGAAGCTTTTTTCCATCGACCTGCTTGGACATTCGGCTGCCTAGCACTGTTCCGAGTATCGCTATGGCCACGAGAGGTAGTAGGATCGCGTATTGCTCTTTGATGTGAATATCCGGATCACCCATAAAACCGATAAAGGCATTTACAGTGATCAGGAAGAGGGATGTGCCCACCGCCTTTTTCATGTCAAGCCCTGCAAGCAGTACCAATGCCGGTACGATCAAGAACCCACCACCGGCGCCAAGGATGCCGGTGATCACACCCGAGAGCAGACCGATAATTAACAGTGCTAATGGACTTGGTGTGTGTTCAACTGAGTTGTTCTGTGCAGCTGGTTTCCTGATCATGGAAAGTGATGCGCCCAACATGAGGATCGCGAACAGAACAAGTATCGCGGTGCCTTTGCCAACGGCAATGTCGCCGATAAGGAATAATGGGTCGGGCAATGCGGGCATCAACCAATGCCGTGTTGCATAAACACTGATAATTGAGCTCGCGCCGAATAAAAGCGCAGTCCCCCAATGGATGTTCTCCTGCCGGTGATGGGCGAACGACCCGACCGCGCTCGTAGCTCCAACAATGAACAACGACAGACCCGTAGCGGTGAGTGGATCCTGTCCGAATAAATAGACAAGTATGGGTACAGTGAGAATTGATCCACCACCGCCGAACAGTCCGAGCGTAATACCCATTACAAGTGCTCCTAAATAGCCTACTATCTCCATGGGCAATTGGGAACAACAAATGACGCTTTCCCCAAGCAAGCTGCAAATTTACGGGTGTAACAATTGGTGCAACGTGATGTACATCACACCCAACTGGCATACGTGTTCAAAGTGCCTTCAGCAGTTCTGAACCGAAGTTAGCGACCTGATAGTTGCGGATACCCGGTAATGCGGCCAACGCTTCCAGATCGCCCGGTAGCGTGCGAGCAATATCAGCCAACAACTGATTCGCGCCGATTATTCCCGGTTTCAGGTCGTGATCGACCATCAGCTTTTCACGAACTACCTTCAACCGTTTCAAGCGCTCTTCATGATCGTCATCACGTGGATAACGCTTCGGCCTTTCTACGCGAGGCCATTCGTCCTTTGGTACGGCCTGGCCCTTTACAATTGCATCCATGATGGCTTTACCGTAACGTTCCATGACCCTATCGCCCATGCCGGCAACCTTGGCCAATTCTTTCATGCTCGATGGCGGCTGTACTGCAATTGCGAGCAACGTAGTGTTGCCGACCACCATGAACGGGGCACGATCCATACGCTCTGCAACTTTCTCGCGCCATGCATGCACTTCACGAAGAACGGCGAGTTGAACTGGTTTTAGGGTCTTGGCGCCTTTCATGCGAATGAATGCGGGCTCGCCTTTTGTTGGCGCATTGAATGGCATGTCGGTAAGCAATGCAAACTCTTCTTCAGCCCATGCCCATCTACCTTTAGCGATCAACTCTTCCTTCAGAATGTCGCGCAGTTCGATCAGGTCGCTGGTATCGCCAGCGGCGTAATCCAGCATGTCCTGCGGCAATGGGCGTTTGCTCCAATCTGCTTTCTGGAACTTCTTATCGATCTGAAGGCCTTTGTATTTCTTAAGCAATGCGGCGAGACCGATCTCAGGTTCGTTCACCAATTCAGCAGCGACAAGCGTATCGAAAATATTGGACACCCGTATCTTGTGATGCTTAGCAAGGATCCGAAGATCATAGTCAGCATCATGTATCACGATCTCCATTGCTGGATCGGCCAGTAATTTCCCGAGATCATCCAAGTTCTCAACTAACAACGGATCCACCAACCAGGTGTGATCCCTGTCACTTAATTGGATCAAACAGACACGCTCTTTGTAACGATGAAAACTACTCGCTTCGGTATCCAATGCAAGCACCTTGGTAGGAGCCAAATGTGCCGTAAGCTTTGTTAGAGCTTTCGGTTCAGTGATCAATTCAAATGCTGGCACGGTAGTGGGAGATGCGGAGGTTCTGGTCAATTCGCCGAGGTGAATGGTGCAAGGTAAGGGGCGCTAGTCACCAAAGCCACTAAGGACGGGCATATTGCGTAAAATTCCCCAGCCTATGATAACGATCGACCAACTGATAACGCTCCATTTCGGTAGTTCATTCCAAGCAAGGCCGGATCTTGCTCTATTTGAGATCAATTGGAGCCCAAGTACAGGTAACCCAATGAACATTAGTGGGTTGTGGTTCATTGCCGCAATTGTTTCCCCGTGTAATAGAGCGTGCAATGCACGTTGGGAACCGCAACCTGGGCAAAGAAGTCCTGTGAGTTTGTTCAATGGGCAGGTAAATAGGCCGCCCGAAGCAGGATCGATGAAATAGAATACGCCAAGAACAATCATCACTGAGCCCAAGATCACTAAGGACGTGATCTTTCTTTCGCGTATTTGCCTGATGCTCAAGATCAAACGTATTTGCCTCCGCTCTCAGCGGTAAGGTCGTTCACGAATTGCTTGATCTGCTGTTCATCCTGCTTACGGCAGACCAACAATGCTTCTTTGGTGCTCACAACGATGTAATCCTCCAAGCCTTGCAACACCATCAAACGGCCATCGTGAACATGTACCATATTGTCCTTGCAGTTGTAGAGCTTAACGTTATCGCCGACCGCAGCGTTGCCGCTGGCGTCCTTTTCCAAGTGCGTGAACAAGCTTCCCCATGTGCCTAGATCGCTCCATCCGAATTCACTTACGACCGTGAATACGTTCTTCGCTTTTTCCATGATTCCGTAGTCGATGCTCACATTCGCACAATCTGCATAGGTGTTCTCTATGAACGCACGCTCATTGTCGGTGCCATAGCTGTTCGCACCTTCCGCGAAACGAGCTTCCATTTCCGGAAGGTGTTTCGCAAATGCCTTCATGATGCTCTTAACGCTCCAGATGAAGATGCCGGCATTCCACAAAAAATCACCGCTCTGAATGAATCGCTCCGCGGTTTCCAGATCCGGCTTTTCCGTAAAGGTCTTCACCTTTTTTACACGGGCATGTACCGTATCAGTTCCTTCGACATATTGTATGTAACCATAACCCGTATCAGGACGGCTCGGTGTAATTCCCAATGTCACCAATCGATCGCCACCCTTCGCTTCATCCAAGGCAATTCGCAACGTTTCCTGGAATGCTTCATCTTTCATCACCAAGTGATCACTCGGTGCCACTACGATCAACGCTTCCGGATCGCGTGCAGCGATAACATGATTCGCATAAGCCACACAAGGCGCCGTATTCCGACGACTTGGTTCCAACAGAACTTGGTGTGCTTTCAGTCCCGGTAGTTGCTCCTGCACCAGATCCGCGTATTGTGCATTCGTAACGATGTAGATGTTCTCTGGTGGACAGATCGCTAAGAACCGATCATAGGTCATCTGCAACAGCGTGCGACCAAGTCCTAAAAAGTCCAAGAACTGCTTTGGGTAAACACTACGGCTCATTGGCCAAAAACGGCTTCCGACGCCGCCTGCCATAATAACGCAGTAGGTATGTTTATTCGTCATGATGTAGTGGGCAGCCGAAGTTCTACGATGCTTTACGTGCGATCATAGGACCATGCACGTGTACCTCAGCCAATGGGTCAATGAAGTAAAGTCGACGATCGTTAAGACAATGACACTTATAACGACGCCGCATCTGCGGACCTTTTACAAAGATCTTCTCGTTGAACCGGAATACGGAACGATCTTCCAATTCCTCCAACATCGGACGTGGTTCACGATCATACTTGCGCAACACACGCATCAGATCGATATCCGTACAACTGCTTGCAGGTGCATCGTATAAATGATGCTCCAAGGCTTTTAGCACATCAGCCGGAAATACACTGCGTGACATGAACGGTCGCATCAACCGATGGTATTCGTTCTTCCATTTGGTTCCGTGTGGTTGCAACCAACGTTTGCTATTCACGCAGGTCGTGTAATGCGCGAACTCATGGATCAACGTAACCAGAAAAGAATATTTGTTCAGATCATTATTCACCGTTACACGATGTGGTTTTCCATTGATCGCACTTCGGTAATCACCTAACTTGGTTTGGCGTGGACGAACAATGCTCAACTGTAAAGGGTTGCGACGTAACCATTGCACTACGATAGGATATGCTCCGGAAGGAATGTGTTTTCGAAGTTTATCGATGTCAGATAAGTGTACCATTTATTATGAGCCGATCGTATTCAATTTATTCACCTGTGTGTTTGCGCCGTAGGGCTTATGGTGGTCCAAATTAGCGTGTACACCATTGTCCAAAGGTAATTTCCGATGGTTCCATTTGGGGCAATCACACTCTTTTTTCTTTCGATATTTGGAAGGTCTTGAATTACAGGCAGTTAAGCTTGTCGCGACCAGTATGATGGCCACCATCTTAAGAATCAGCGAGTTGGGTTTAGGGATGTTCATCAGCGTCCCCAAAATTACGGATACACATTGAAGTGTTGACCCTTCTTGGTCTGTGACCTGAGCAGCAAGAACTAATTTTAGCCCTTTCAATTCCTTGGATGACCGTATTATTCCACATTGGCCGATATTTTATGCTGCTCAAAGAGACGTTCAGTCGTCCTGAGCGGTTGAAACTCTATTGGAAGCGGACCTTGGAGGAGATGGACCTGCTGGGTGTCAATAGCTTAGGTATTGTGGCGTTGCTTTCCTTGTTCATGGGTGCGGTGGTCACGATCCAGACCAAGACCAATATGGACAGTCCGTTGATCCAAGAGTATATCGTAGGTTTTGCGGTTCGGCAAAGCACGATCCTGGAATTCAGCCCAACTATTATTTCGCTTATTCTGGCCGGTAAAGTCGGTTCCAATATTGCCGCAGAGATCGGCTCCATGCGTGTGAATGAACAGATCGACGCTTTGGATATCATGGGTGTGAATAGTGCAGGTTATTTGATCCTACCCAAGATCATCGCTTCTATTCTGATGAATCCCTTCCTTGTGATCATTTCCATGTTCCTGAGCATATTCGGTGGCTATCTCGCTGGAGTTGGTACGGGTATCGTAGGAGGAACGGATTTTATTCAAGGTATCCAATCGGATTTCGATCCTTACCACGTAACGTATGCGTTGATCAAGACCGTTGTCTTTGCATTCATCATTGCTACCGTTTCCGCTTATCAAGGGTATTATACAAGTGGTGGTACGCGTGAAGTTGGTGTGAGTAGCACCAAAGCGGTTGTATACAGTAACGTAGTGATACTGATCGCGAATTATGCACTAACACAATTGTTGTTGATCTGATCCTGGATGATCGAGGTAAAGAACTTATCGAAGAGCTTCGGCTCCGTGCAGGTACTCAGCAACATCAATGCGCAATTCAATAAAGGAAAGATCAACCAGATCATAGGTAAGAGCGGTTCCGGTAAGAGCGTGCTTGCCAAGTGTATCGTTGGGTTACATAAGCCTGATGAAGGTGTGGTCCTCTACGAAGGACAGAGCTTTCATGAAATGGATACGGATGCGCAACGCGAGATCCGGCAGCGCATTGGAATGTTGTTCCAAGGTTCAGCATTGTTCGATAGCCTTACGGTGATGCAGAACGTTATGTTCCCGTTGCAGATGTTCGCCAATATGTCCAAGAGTGAAATGGAGGATCGCGCACATTTTTGCTTGAAACGTGTAAACATTCTCGATAAGGATAGACTCTATCCATCCGAGTTGAGCGGTGGAATGCAAAAACGCGTTGGTATCGCAAGAGCGATCGCAATGACTCCGGAATACCTTTTTGTGGACGAACCGAACAGTGGGTTGGATCCCGAGACAAGTATCCTGATCGACGACCTTATCAAGGAACTGACCGTGGAATTCAACACCACGACCATTGTCATAACACACGATATGAATTCCGTTATGGAAACTGGTGAGAACATCATGTTCATCCATAAAGGTCAGAATTGGTGGCAAGGAACCCGGGACGAATTGATGAATAGCGATAATGCAGAACTCAATGAGTTCATCTTCGCTGGAGGTCTAATGCGGATCGTGAAGAAAGTGATGACAAAGGATCCTCACGCGCTTGATTAATTGTTTGGACCTTCCACAGACAATACTGTGATCGTCTTAAATGCGGAACGCCCATTGGTCTGACCAACGGGCGTTCCGCATTTAGATCTGTTCCGATCAACGAACGACCGTCATTCGTTTGGTCTGCTTAACAGCACCAGCAATGATGGTGTATGTGTACGCGCCTTCGCTCAATGATCCAGTGTCCATGGTCATGCGGTATGAACCTGCACCACGCTTCCCTTGGTTAATGGACTGAACGAGTTTTCCACTAAGATCACGCACCTCAAAAGTTACTGCCGCAGGAACCTCCAACACGTATGGGATCGTAGTTGTTTCATTTACAGGATTCGGAATATTCTGTCCCAAAGCAACACCATTGGAAAGATCCCTTTCCTCGATACCTACGGTCGCATCGAAATTCATGCGTACCATCGGAGTTGTGGTCGTATAGAACCAATCCTCACCCTGCGTTGGGCTGTTGTAATAGATGAAAGAAGTTTGTGCTTCACTGGTTCCGCTCACGCCAATTCGAGCACTTCCATAGACTTCGATGGAGATCAAATAGTCCGTTCCTGCCTCAACGGTAAATGGTGAAGAGAAAAGTAGTTCAGTAAAATTAGTTCCACCGGTTCCGTTCAGCATTGCAGAAGTTATCTGGATCTCTTCTGTAGATGCAATAAGGCTGAAATCTTCATCAGTAGCACGCACTTGGCCAACCACTAGATCTCCTACTACGGATTGGGCTCCTAAAAGCACAGAAATACTGTAGAGGTCAGCCGCATTGGCAGCGTAGAACATATTACCGAAAATGAACACGCCGCCAGCACCATCACCATCATCATATCCAGTGGCCGATCCACCATCTCTTGCATAACGGTTAGCGTCCACCTTGAATGAGGAACTGCCCGTATTATCCGCTACGGGATCCGTCGCGCTTGAGGTAATGGAATAATCGACGTTGTATGTACCTGCTACTGCTGGTGGGGTAAAACCAGGATCTACGAAGATCAAGCGTTCTTCACCAGGCAGGAAATCGGCAACGGGTTGGTCCTGATCCAATACGGTATTGCTTCCCTCCATCACCGTAAAGTTCGCAACCGCATCTGTTTGTGCCATAGATCCGTTGTTCAGAACGGTCATATTCAATCCCAATGGTCGCAGTTGGTTGTATGAGAAAATGGTGTATGCCAATGAATCATAGGTAGCAGCAGCGGCGAGGTCAAACGAAGTATTGGCCGCAGATACCAATCGCAGGTCGTATTCGCCTAGCATACGGATCTCGATATCATCCACTTGCCAGAAGTAGTGCGATGTACCGGATTCGCTGTTGTGACGGAAACGGAATTTCACCTGGGTCGCATCAGCAGCTATGGCATTGGTCAAGTTGAACACTCGGGTCTCCGTTGTAACGGGTCCACCTCCAACTCCCGGTGCTCCTTGATTCAATGGCAATCCTGGGTTGGTCAAGAAGGCAGTGGGCCATGAAAAACCACCGTCCGTACTTACTTCAAGAAAAAATGGAGATTGATCGCAGCAGAATCTGGACCTTTGCTGGAATTCGATCTCTACATAAGGAGATGCGCTCAGGTCCAATAAAGGAGAAACCAAGGAGGCTTCCCAATTGACCGGTGAAGCAACGATAGTGATCGGCGTTACACTCCAATCCGTATTTGCTGAATCCGACGCAAAGATCGCTGCTCCATTTGCAGCAGTAGTGGATTGAATGTATTGATTTCCAGTGGTGTAGGCTCCATTCGGTCCAGTGTTCTGGAATTTCCAAATATTGCCGTTCGGGCCTTCTACGGTCCAGGCTCCTGCGCCTCCATTATTTCCAGCTATGCCATTTGCAAAATCTTCAGAAAAAACCACGCCGTTACCACGCTGTGCATTCGCAGCAGCATGTTGTGGTTCGCGTGGGGTCAATTGAGCTTCAGCGGCTGTGCTGAAACTGTGCACAGCACTACGCGGGGTAGCAAGCTGAGCCATAGCGCTGCCCGTAATGGCCATTGCTACTATGCTTAACGTTGTGTAACGGAAGTTCATGTTGTGATTTGTTTTTGTTCTAAAGACACTTTCGAGCGGCCTAAGTTACAGAGATCGGTCTTTCCAGATCTTCGGATATTATTGAAATGGTACGATGGCCATGTAAATTCGACTTTTTGGATCGCGGGAACGAGGAGCGGTCGATTCCGATCCGGAAACGGCCCCTTTTCAATTCTTCTCACAGATCAAATACTAGCGTGAAACAATGATCTTTCCGGATGCTTGGCTCCTTTCGCCCCGCACTATTACCGTATAGATCCCAGAGGACAAGGTGCTAACATCAAGGTCGATGCGGGCCATGGACATTCCGAAGTAACCCAGGTTCTGCTTCTTGACCACGCGTCCAGTTGCATCCAACATCAATAGGTCAGCAGGTCCGGTGAAGTCGACCTGGATCGTACCCCGATCTCTCATTGGAACAGGATACACGTGTAATGCGTTGCTATCATTTGGGTCATTCTCGCTAAGACCGACAGGATACTCAGCAAAATGCAACCGGACAATAGGGGTTTCCAATATGTAATTTACATTGAATGTGGCACCCTGCAGAACTGCATTTGCCCCTAACGGACGTGTGCCACTAGTGTAAATGCCTACATACTCGCTACTGTCTGTGGTCAAATGTTGAATACCAACAAAATAATCACCGGGCCCACGTTCCATGGGATCGGACAATGGAAGGTACAGCAAGCCATACGCTGCGGCTGTGTTCAGGTCTTCCTGTGTTATTACATGGCGGAACGATGTGTCCAAGAACGCCAGATTGCCATCCATGAGGATCGCACGGACCTCCTCTCCAATAGTAGAGGATGCGCTAAGTGCAACACTGATGCCATTATTTGTGCCTCCGGAATTGGGAACCTCCATTCGGACCGAAGCCACGAATTGTTCACTGCTTCCCACTTCCCCTGTGATGCTATCTTCATCTGCCGCCATCACTGAATATCCATTATCCCACCCTTGACCTGTGATCCGCATCGAGGCCGTGCCCAGATTGTCCGTTGGGTCCATATCCGTTTCAACGGGCTGAATATCAATTTGTATTTCCAATTCTCCAGTTGTCGTAGGCACCCATTCAGTCTCGATGGAGGCAATGAGCCGCTCGCCTGGATCGAGGTCGCCTATTGGTTGCGGTGAGATGCTGAATACCTGGGCGCCATTCTGCCAGATCGTAACCGTAGCGATCACAGCCTCCGTCATGGTGCCGTTGTTCAATACTTCAGCAGAAACCACCAGAGGAGAAATTTGTTCCAAGGGTAATTGGTTGTATCGCAAGCTCTGGTCGCCACCCATGAAGGGACCAACAGCAACGTCATGTGTGTATGCTTTAATAATAGAAAGGTCATGCACGAATGATTCACGCAGGCAAACATCATCCAATGCAAACCCACTGGCCCAGCCGCCGCCGTCACTCCAACGGAACCGGATCTGGAAGTTCGTTGCTCCGTCATATGAGCTAAGGTCCAACCAGATATTCTGCCACACACCCGCCACTGCTGGAATGGTCAAAAGCGTATCCCAATCCGCACCGTTACTAGTTGCTTGTATAAGCGCAGATCCTGCACCGAGATTCATTTCATTGAATGCACGGCACGCGAATGATACCTGAGATCGAGCGCTCAGGTCAATTATCGGAGTGGTCGCGATCACATCGTTCAAGTCACAATTGCATGGCAGAATATCATCATTCGCCATAAGAAATGAATTGCCATTGGGCACGTTCGGAACAGGGAAATAGCTGCTGCCGTTCAGTTGTGAGGAGGTCCCAACGGTCCAAGCGGGCACGAATTCCCCTAGACCGACACCATTTTCGGTCTGCTGCTCAACCATGCCACCGAAGTCCCAATCACCAGGCAACCCATTTTCAAAGGTCTGCTCAAAAAAGCAGGCTTGTGCTCTCTCACCCGATTGCGCATAGGTGCTAGTAGTTGCGCTCAGTAAAGGGCATAAAGCGATCAAGATTATGGATCTGATGGACATGGTTTGAGTTTTCACGGCACGAAAGTACCGGTTAGGAAGCCGTCTCCTTCTGAGCCTACATTCACAGAATGCAGTGCGGTCAAGATCAAAGCCTTATGCACGCTGCCTTGTGTGTTGGATGTTGTTATGCTTCTACGGCGGCGTAATCTTCGATCGGTGGACAGGTACATACCAGATTGCGATCACCAAAAGCACTGTCCACACGGCTTGCTGTAGGCCAGTATTTCCAGTCATGCATGCTCTTCATCGGATATGCGGCCTTCTCTCTGCCATAATCGTGCGACCACGTATCTGCGCAGATCTCGCTGCTGGTATGTGGAGCCATTTTGAGAACGTTATCCAACTTGTCCGCGTTACCATTCTCTACTTCCGCGATCTCTTTGCGAATACTTTTCATGGCCTCAATGAACCGATCCAGTTCCGGCTTTCCTTCACTTTCCGTAGGCTCTACCATCAACGTTCCTGCAACAGGAAAACTTACTGTAGGTGCATGGAAACCATAATCCATCAAGCGTTTCGCAATATCCTCCACCTCAATTCCCGAAGTGCGTTTGAAGCCTCTGCAATCCAGGATCATTTCATGCGCTACCATACCCTCATCACCGGTGTACAGAATAGGATAATGATCGGCCAGTTTCACTTTTAGGTAATTGGCGTTCAGGATCGCATACCGTGTTGCATCCGTAAGGCCATTTCCGCCGAGCATTTTTATATACCCGTAGCTGATCAAGAGTATCAATGAACTTCCCCATGGCGCAGCGCTCACTGCTGGCACTGCTTTACTTCCTCCGGTCTTGATCAACGGATGTCCAGGCAAGAATGGCTTCAATTTGTCGTTCACACAGATCGGTCCCATTCCCGGGCCTCCTCCTCCATGTGGTATCGCAAAGGTCTTGTGCAGGTTCAAATGGCAAACATCCGCACCTGTTCCACCCGGACTGGTAAGGCCTACTTGCGCATTCATATTCGCACCATCCATGTACACCAGACCACCATTGGCGTGTATGGCAGCGGTAATATCAAGGATAGCGCTTTCATATACCCCGTGCGTGCTTGGGTAGGTCACCATCAAACACGAAAGGGTGTCCTTGTATTGTTCCGCCTTGGCTTTTAGGTCAACCGTATCAATGCGACCCTCTTCGTCGGCCTTTACAACTACAACTTGCATACCGGCCATAACTGCACTCGCCGGATTTGTTCCGTGCGCACTGCTCGGGATCAACGCGACATTACGTTTCAGGTCGCCGTTCGCTTCATGGTATGCGCGTATCGTTAGAAGTCCCGCGTACTCGCCTTGTGCACCACTATTCGGTTGAAGGCTCACTGCTGTCATTCCGGTAGCTTTCGCCAACGCATCGGAAAGTTCTGCGAATACCTGCTGGTAACCGGCTGCTTGTTCCACGGGTACGAACGGGTGGATATTCGCCCATTCCGGCCATGTCAATGGGATCAATGTGCTTGCCGCGTTCAATTTCATGGTACAGGAACCCAACGGGATCATACCATGCATTAAACTGAAATCCTTATTCTCCAATTTCTTGATGTACCGCTGCAATTCAAGCTCCGTATGGTATGAGTTGAAGACCGGATGTTCCATGAAGCGGCTGTGTCGCTGAAGAAATTCAGGAAGTACAGTGGGCGCTCCTTGGCTTGCACTTGAGAACGGTTTTTCACCGCACGCTTCTGCCAATGTTGCAATAACATCGTTCACATCCTCATCCCTTACCGTCTCATCGAACGCGATCGTTACACTGTCCTTTCCGTACCTGAAGTTGATGCCTCTTGACTCTGCAGCAGTTCTCACTTTCTCAATGGAAGTGGTTGCAGGTAAGCTGAATGTTACCGTATCGAAATAGACAGCATTGGAAAGTGAGTAACCCAACTTGTGCGCTGCTACTGCCACGCGGTGAGTATGATCATGCACGATATGCGCAATGCGCTTAAGGCCTTCGGGACCATGATACACCGCGTACATGCTCGCCATTACGGCCAACAATGCTTGTGCAGTGCAGATATTGCTGGTGGCCTTGTCTCTGCGGATATGTTGTTCGCGGGTCTGCAATGCCATGCGCAATGCACTGTGTCCACGACGATCCTGACTTACGCCAATGATGCGACCAGGAATGATCCGTTTGAATTCTTCAGTAGTTGCGAAGAAGGCGGCATGCGGCCCTCCATAACCCATGGGTACACCGAAACGTTGCGTATTACCAACACAAACATCAGCTCCCCATTCTCCCGGTGGGGTCAACAAGGTCAGGGCCAGAATATCCGCGCTTACCACGGTGCGGATACCGTCCTCTTTAGCTTGCGCTACGACCGAACGCAGATCCTGCACTCCTCCATCCAAAGAAGGATATTGTAGCGCAAGACCGAAGTAAGAACCATCAGGCGTAAAGTCCTTCACGTCTCCAACAACTAATTCCACACCTATCGGTACACAACGGGTTCTCAGCACCTCGATGTTCTGAGGATACAGGCCTCTGTCCGCAAAGAATTTTTTCGCTCCCACTAGTTCTTTTGGTCGAGCCGCGTAGAACATGTGCATGGCCTCACCCACGGCGGTGGCTTCATCCAACAACGATGCATTGGCTATAGGAAGTCCGGTCAGATCACTGGTCATCGTTTGGAAATTCAACAATGCTTCCAATCTACCTTGTGAGATCTCCGCCTGATAGGGCGTGTAAGCCGTGTACCAGCCCGGATTTTCGAAAACATTCCGCTGAATAGGAGGTGGTAGAAGAGTGCCACTATAACCCAAGCCGATATAACTACGGAACACCTTGTTCAATGCACCTAGCTGTTGCATACGGTCCAAATGCTCGCGCTCGGTCAAGGCCGGTCCTACATCCAACGGCTTTGGTGATCGTATACGATCAGGTACCGTACGGTCGATCAATTCATCCAATGACGCCACACCAATGGCGGTCAACATTTCAGATGTGGCTTTCGCGTTGGGGCCTATGTGGCGCTCTTGATAGGTGGAAGGTGTCATAATTCAACTAGGTAATAGTTTGCAAATATACCGGGCGAACCGGTGCGCTTCGCGATCAAACGGTGAACATGACCAATGTCAGGGTTCCGGTGGACCGCTATCTTTGGCCGCCAACGACCATGTGCGATAAACGACGGTTCATTCTTCTTCTCTGTATTCTGTGCTTCGGTTCCCTGATCAACGCACAGGAGATGATCCAGTTGATGAATGGCCAGGTGATCCCGGCTAAGATCCTTGGGCAAAGTTCGTTGGAGGTCCGGTATCAGACCTTGCGTAAAGGGAAGATGAAGGTGCGTGAGATCCCCACAGAAGAGGTGTTCTCGGTGACGGATAGCTTAGGGCGGGAGCGGATATGGTATTTCTATGATACCGCATTCGGGAATGATCTTTCGATCGATCAAATGCGTTGGTTCATTAAAGGAGAACAGGATGCACGCGCCGGTTACAAACCGTTCTGGCCTATGGTCGGTGGCTTTGTTGTTGGCGCAGGAGTGACGATCGGTCTGAATCTCGAAGTGAATTCACTTTTTCTTCCTCCGCTGTATTCCGGTGTCATGGCTTTGCCTCGCGTTCATGTAACAAAAGGGTCAATAACCGATCCCATCATGGAAGGGGATGAATACTACGCCACGGGATACGCTAAAGTGGGGAAGACCAAACGTGTTGTGCGTACCCTGATCGCTACGGCAGCCGGTGTAGTTGCAGGGTTGGCGGTGAGGCAACTGATCATCAATCCGAATTTGGAAGGATATTAAGAACGAACCCAGGCCGGAATAGATCTTATGTTGCTTGGCCGGGGTCCGATGAATAGTTAAACGGAAATGGGTCCAGTCAGGAACATTCCATTCGTTGACCCGGCTGAGGGTCAGCTGCGATCAAAGGCGTTGCGATTCCTGATATACTCACACATCTGGCTGGCAATAGGTATGGCCGCGCAGGTGCTCTGGATGGGAGAACTGTTCAACTTTTCAGCTCTTCGTCCTGCGGTCGCTATTGGTGCGGGACTGATAGCTGCTTACGGAACCATGCGGATCCTACGATCACTGGAGCCACACCCGATCCCATCGCCTCACATTAATTGGGTAATGCAGAACAGATCGATCATGACCGTGCTAACGATCTGCGCGGCCATTATTTCATTGATCGCGGTGTATCCATTGCATTTTGTTTTTGGCAGGTGGACGTTGGTTGCAGCTGCGCTGGTAGCCTTATACATAACACCCTTGCGCAATAAGATGGGTAGTTCCATCGGGATAAGAAATGTCCCGGTCCTAAAAGCTCCATTGATCGCTGGTGTTTGTGCGCTCGTTACGATCGGCCTTTCGGCTGATGTTGTTTTCGATGTTGAACGTGAAATGCTAAAATGGATCGCGATCCCGCAGTTCGCGTTCTTCCTTGCCATCACTACTACTTATGATATCGCCGATGTTCACTATGATGACCATGGTCTTAAGACCTTCCCGCAATTATTCGGTGTTACAGGAACCAAGTTGCTCGCCATCCTTCTAATGGTGCCGTGGTTCGCGTTCTACATCATATCAATGTATTTGGGTCATGCCCTTTTAGATCCGGTAGGAAATGGTCCGGGGTTGGACTTCATGTACTTGTTACCATTGGCCGGACTTGTTATGACCGCTTTCATTATTACGGGCGCCAAGCCAGGAACCAATGAATGGTACTATAAGATCTGGCTTGATGGCACACTGATACTGATCCCGCTATTGGGCTGGCTGGGTAGCTTGCTCTAACTACTTTTGCGTTACGTCATGACCGTATTCCAGAACTCGCTCGACTTTGCACGCTCACAAGATGTCGTTGACCCTTTGCGTTCGTTCCGAGAAGAATTCCACTTCCCACAACTCGCGGGCGAACCAGTGATCTACTTCACCGGGAACTCCCTTGGTCTCCAACCTAGAGCTGCCGCTGACGCGTTGAAACAGGAACTGGATGATTGGGCCAAATTCGGTGTGGAAGGACATTTCCACGCGAAACATCCATGGCTCAGTTACCATGAAGAGTTGACCGCAAGTGCTACGCGGATCGCTGGAGCCAAAGAGAGTGAGGTGGTGGTGATGAACCAGCTCACAAGCAACCTTCACTTTTTACTCGTGAGTTTCTTCCGTCCAAAAGGTGCGCGCAAAGTGATCCTTACCGAGCAACGCCCATTTCCTAGTGATACGTACGCTTTTGCTTCGCAGATCCAGTTCCATGGTGGCGACCCCGCTACTGACCTTGTAGAAATGCAACCCAGAAAAGGTGAGTATTGTTTGCGTACGGAGGACATTGTCGCCAAGATCAACGAACTCGGCGATGAATTAGCATTGGTCTGTTTTGGTGGAGTGAATTTCTACACCGGACAAGCATTCGATATGGAAGCGATCACCAAAGCTGCGCATGAAGTTGGTGCGAACGCTGGTTTCGATCTGGCCCACGCCGCTGGTAATCTCAAATTGGAATTACACGATTGGAATGCCGACTTTGCTTGCTGGTGCAGCTACAAATACCTGAATAGCGGTCCGGGTGGCGTGGCTAGTGTGTTCGTACACGAAAGGCATCATGGCAAAGGCTTACCGCTGTTCGCAGGTTGGTGGGGACACGACAAACAGGACCGATTCAAAATGGAGCCGGTTTTCAAACCCATGCCCACCGCCGAAGCATGGCAAGTAAGCAATGCTCCAGTGCTGAGCATGGCGGTTCATCGTGTTGCGTTAGAACAATTCGATCGTGCCGGTATGGATCGCTTGCGTTCTAAGAGCGAACAACTCACCGGGTATTTGGAATTCATTGTTCACGAAGTGGCGAGATCCACCAACACGAATTTGGAGATCATCACACCAAGTAACCCGAAACAACGCGGAGCGCAACTGAGCGTGTTAGCGCATGGAAAAGGCAAGTACCTTTTCGACGCATTAACGACAAAGGGTGTAGTGGCTGATTGGCGCGAACCGAACGTGATCCGCATGGCACCTGTGCCGATGTACAATTCTTTCGAAGACGTATATCGGTTCGGGCAAATATTACAGGAATGTATGTAGGGGTCGGTCATGACCGACCCGGAATACATGTGGAACGCCATTTATGTTTAGCGGAAGTATTAGTTGCAGGATCGAATAATGAAGAACATCACCATCGTAGGCGGCGGATTAGTAGGTAGCCTGCTCGCCATCTTTCTTGCAAAGCGTGGACACAAAGTGAACGTCTATGAACGTCGCGCCGATCCACGAAGTACCGATGTATATGCTGGTCGAAGCATCAACCTGGTGGTAAGCCATCGCGGGTGGACGGCCTTGCGTGCCGCTGGTGTTGAGAAGGCAGTGAGGGAGATCGTAGTTCCCGTGTATGCGCGGATGATGCACGATCGCCAAGGCAACTTGAACAAGGTGCCGTACAGCATCGATAACAAAGCGATCTTCAGTGTCAGCCGTAGCGAATTGAATCGGCGTCTGCTCGTCGAAGCAGAAAAGCTGCCGAATGTTACGTTACATTTTGATCAGCGGTGTATGGATGTTGATCTGGAAAATGCTACGTGTACCTTCGAGAGCGTTGGTGGCATGGTTGCTGAAGTAAAGGCGGATGTTGTTTTCGGTAGTGATGGTGCATTCAGTGCGGTGCGCTCCAAAATGATGATGGGTCGTTTCTCCTACAGCCAAGAATACATCGAGCATGATTACAAAGAGGTGGCCTTTCCTGCGAACGCGGATGGCACACCGAAGATGGATCCGCAGTGTTTGCACATCTGGCCGCGGCAGCATTACATGATGATGGGTCTCGCGAACCAGGACGGTGGTTTTACAGGGACATTGTTCATGCCACACACGGCATCAGCCTTTACGCCGCAGGCGTCATTCCGGAATGCGGGTGCTGCGAAGCAGAAGGGCCCCGCATATCCGGAATCTCACAAAAGCCCAACTCTCACTTCCTATCCAGGCTTTGATACTGTTGTCACGGAGGAACAGGCGAAGAAGTTTTTCGCCGAGCATTTCGCAGACGCCATGCCGATCGTTCCTGATCTGGTGGATCAATACATGCGCAACCCGCAAAGCAATTTGGTGATCGTGCGTTGCGATCCATGGACATACAAGGACAAGGTTGCGCTGATCGGCGATGCTGCTCATGCGATCGTTCCGTTCTACGGTGAGGGCATGAACAGTGGCTACGAGGATTGTAAAGTGCTCAACGACCTGCTCGATCAATACGGCGACGATAACTGGGGCGAAGTCTTGCATCAATACGGCAAACAGCGCAAACCGAACGGCGATGCGATCGCTGATCTAAGCATGCGCAACTTCATAGAAATGCGCGACCTCGTTGCCGATCCTCAATTCATCCTCCGCAAAAAGATCGAAGGGCGTTTGCAAGCCAATCACCCGGATCAATGGCTACCGCTCTATAGCCAAGTGAAATTCACGGACACGCCGTACGTGGATGCCTTAAGCGAAGGCCGACGTCACGATGCGATCATGGCGCGCGTTCTTGCCATGCCGGACATTGAAAAGAAGTGGGATAGTGCCGAGGTGGAGAAAATGGCGTTGGGGATGCTGGAAAGTAAATAAACTAGTGACATGAAGATCACATCGGGAATTAGAACCAAGAGCTTCCTGAAGTTCACTCTTTTCGAACATGCTATGATTACCGTGTTGTTGGGTGCAGGAATTCCGGCCATGCTTTTTTTCGGGATCATGATGTCCAGTCGTCGGAATAGCGAATCTTCGGTTGACATGTTCGATACCGTGTTCACAAACGAAGGAGTTACGTTGATGGTCATAGTGGCAGTTGTTGCGGTATTGGTTAATTTGTTGGTAATTGCGGTAAGGAACATTGCGTTGATCGTTTCCGCTGAGCTGGATGATACGAATCAACAGTTGCGGCTTGAAGTAAGAGGAAGAAGAAGATCCTCGCTAAAGGTCACCATGGTTCCATACAGCCGTCTGAACTGGCGGAAATACGATACTCCGAAGATACCTGCGGTGCCTAGTTATACTGGCTATGAATTATTCGATGGAGCTAGCTTGATCGGTTGTATACTTACCGATCACTTCACCTGGGATGATCAGGCACGAAAGACGAAGAACTTCATATCCGAATTGAATGAACGGGGTCCGCTGTGGCTGAAAACTCAAGACACGTACATCATATTGAAGTGAATGACCAAGCGTTGTCTCCGCCATTGTTGCGGGCCAAGTAACAAGTGATCTAGTGCAATGCGAAGTGCCAGCACTTCGCTTGCCTTATCTTTGGATCTACAAGTATTGCAACAATGACAAGCGCCGCCTTAAAAAAGAAGATCAAAGCGCTCGTGGATAAAGAGACCAACGAGAAAAAATTGGCGCGCGTTTATAAAGCGATAAGTACAGAAACGAAAGCTGAGACGATCCATCGGAGGATGAATGATATAGCCAGAGCATCGGATAAGTCGATTCAGGCAGGCAGAGGTTTGTCGTTGGAAGAGTTCTCGAGTAAAAGCACTAAGGTGTTGGAAAAGATCGCGGCTTCAAGGCCGAAGGCTAAGAATGCAGCTTCTCGTAAACCGATCGCACGGAAGTCGTGAAGGTTGTTGTTTCACCGGAAGCTTGGGAGAGTTATCTAAGGACGTTGTTCTTCTATTCCGAAGAATGGAGCGATGTTGCTCTGGCAAAGGTTGATTCGGAATTGAAGGCACAATTAAGGTATTTGGCCAATCACCCGAAAACAGGTGCTTTTGAAGACCTTGTGACCATAGGCAAAGATGGGTTCCGGTACCGAAGAGTGATTGTTTGGCATTTGAAGGTGGTTTACAAGATCGTTGGCAATGAGATCCATGTTACGGACATCTTCGACACTCGGCAGGATCCGCGAAAAATGAAGGGTTGATCGAAACGCTTTCGTTCACCTACACCCCCATCACCAACTTGTACCCAACGCCCCGAATATTCACGATCTGCACGCTCGCATCGGCCTCAAGCTTCTTGCGTAATTTGGATATGAATACGTCCAGCGTTCTTCCAACGTGATCATCCTAGTCTCCCCAAACGGATGCCAGAATATCATCCCGCTCAACAGTGGTATTCGCTGAAGTTGAAAGCAATTGAAGTAGATCCATTTTATGATCAATTACAGCTCGGGTGTATTGACCATCGAGAATTTGAAGTGCTAACTTTCATGCCAGGCTTCGAATTTATTCAGTTAAAGTTATTCGAGGATCAGAAGTCCGCATATCAAGATCGGGCTGTACTGGATTGCGTAATTTGAGCAGTAAATGCTCAGGTTTCATGTTGTTCAGACCCTGAATTCCTTTGCTTTGCGGCTGATCGAGCATGCAGCAAACCACATTCAACGAGGTATATGACCGCCATGTCCGCATGGTTTACAACCTCTGTATGAATTACCTGCACAACCCGCAAGATGCTGAGGAGGCAACCCAGGATGTGTTCATGAAAGTGCATGAAGGGCTTTCGAAATTCCGAGGAGAGGCCGCGGTACGCACATGGATATACCGCGTGGCGATCAACACTTCCTTGGATCATATTAAAGCGCGAAAACGGAAGAAGCGATCGTTCCTAGGTAGGCTCGGTCTAGTGGATGATCATGTTGATCGTTTGTCGGGTTCCGAATTCGATCACCCCGGTGTTGCGTTGGAGAATAAGGAAGCGACAGCCAAGATATTTGAGTGTATCGATCGACTTCCATCGCAGCAACGCACAGCCTTGCTCCTTAAGGCCACTGAGGGAATGGGCCAAATGGAGATCGCTGAGGTAATGGGGGTTACCGTGAAATCGGCGGAGGCCCTTCTGGCGCGGGGGAAACAGAAACTCAAACAGGATCTAACGAAGGATTGAAGAAAATTCGTCGTCGAATAAACCAAGAACCAAATGGAAGTTGACAAAGCAATAGATCTGTTGCAGCACATTGACAAAGTGGATCCGCCGCCATTTCTGCGCACTCGGGTTGAAGCGCGAATAGAGGCAACCATAGCTGAAACCCCGACCCGGTCCTGGGTTCTGGCAGGTGTTACAACGATGGCTCTGGTCCTCTTGGTCAATACAGTGACTTTGTTCGGTAACCGAACGACACGCAACAGTGATCCCGTAGCGGAGCTTTCGCGTGGCATGGGTATGTCCACTTCAAACCAATTGTATTATGAGTAAGGTAAAGTGGTTGACCGCTGCGGTGGTCGTATTGCTATGTATGAATATCGGTCTGTTGACTTTCGGACATTTCAGTGGTCCTGGACATGACGGCCCTAAGAAGATCGTGATAGAACGTTTGCATTTTGATAAGGCGCAAGTGGAAGGGTATTCCAGATTGATCGAAGTGCACCAGACCATGTTGGCAGCGAAGATGGAAGAAATGAATGCGGCACGTAAAGCTCTTTATGCAACCTTGGCCAAACCCAATTCAGACCCCGATCCATTATTTGATCGTGTTGCTGAGATCCAAACGGAGATCGAACGTATTCACGTCGCGCATTTCGCCGCGATCAAAGGCATTTGCCGCCCGGATCAATTGAATGACTACAACGCATTGGCCAATGACCTTTCTAAGGTATTTGGGAGAATAGGACCGCGGTCAAAAGGACGATGAAGTGGTTTCCGCTTGCGCTTTTTCTGGCCTTCAGTGTATTGAATGCTACGGCCCAAAGCCTAAGGTTCGTACCCGTACTTGAAGATGAGGACCTGCAGTTGAACAAGGATCATTTACTAGCAGATGGGCGATCGTTGACTGTTGAGACGTTTAAATTCTTCGTTGGGCACGCGACACTTTTCGAAAATGGGCAGGTCGTTCTGCAAGACAATATCTACCACTTGATCGATGCGACAGATCCAGAGTCGCTCACTGTCTTGTTAACTACAACGGAGGGTCTCAAGTTCGATTCCCTTTCATTCACGTTTGGCGCGGATAGTATTACGAGTGTTTCAGGTGTATTCGGTGGTGATCTTGATCCCACCAATGGAATGTACTGGACATGGAATAGCGGCTACATTAATTTCAAACTGGAAGGCACAAGCCTTGTTTGTAACACGACCAAGAACGCCTTCAATTTTCATCTGGGTGGCTACATGGCACCATTCCGATCGGCCCAAGTAGTTGGATCGCGTGTTATGACCACTGATGAAGTGATCATCCGTCTTGATCTTTCGAAATTCTTCGCTGAGGTGGATCTCGCCAAGGACCATACGATCATGTCGCCAAGTGCACGAGCAGTCGAACTTTCTGCGATACTCGCTCGTTCATTTCACGTTGCACAGTGAGGTCGAACGCTTCCATAGTTGTTGTGTGTGTTGCCCTCTTGGTGTTGTGCGCCGCGAATGTGCCATCACCTATAAATGTAAAGTTGAAGTTCCCTGAAAGCTGGCCAATACCTACATATGATTTCACGACAAACCCGCTAACCGCTGAGGGCATCGCATTAGGACGCAAACTGTTCTACGATCCCATTCTTTCTTCGGATAGCATCGTGTCCTGTAGCAGCTGCCACTTGTCATTCACGGCTTTCACACACGTGGATCATGCTGTTAGCCATGGAGTAGGAGATAGCATCGGCACACGGAATTCATTGGCGTTGATGAACCTGGCATGGAGCAGAAGCTTTATGTGGGATGGCGCCGTGAACCATCTGGACATGCAAGCCTTGGCTCCAATCAACCATCCGGATGAAATGGGGGAGACCACTGCGCATGTTGTTGCCAAGCTGCAACGAACTAATATCTACCCGCAATTGTTCGAGAACGTATACGGCGATGCAACCATTACCGGTGAACGAATGCTGAAGGCACTGTCGCAATTCGAGTTGACATTGATATCGGCCAACTCAAAGTACGATCGTGTAATGCAGAAGACTGAAGCATTCACGGAACAAGAAACCAACGGGTATGCGCTGTTCAAAACGAATTGCAGTGCATGCCACCAAGAACCATTGTTCACCACGGGTGAATTCGCCAACAACGGGTTGCCCATCGACACGGTCTTCAATGATTTTGGAAGAATGCTGATCACTAAGGACCCTGCGGATTCCCTGAAGTTCAAGATCCCAACATTGCGCAACATCGAATTCTCTTTCCCCTACATGCACGACGGTCGTTTCAAGAGTTTGCGGAACGTGCTGGATCATTACACGGAATGCATTCAGCATAGTTCAACACTTGCTCCCGAATTGCAAAATGGGTTAACGCTCTCGAAAAATGAACGGACCGATGTCGTCGCTTTCCTGCTTACGCTGAGTGATCGGGAGTTCTGCTTCAACCAGGATCACGGCTATCCGAGAGAACAATAATTCCCACGCGAAGGATTAACACCACATGGTCGTCAAACCTTATGACCCAACATCTGACCAATTCCATGAAAAGCCTTTTCCTTGCATCGTTAGCAATTGTGCTATCGGCATCAGCAAACGCGCAAACCGAGCCGAACATTACGAGTTGGCTTTTTAATACCACTGGCATTATGGGCCAGCATTATGTAGCTGGAAATTCCACACCGATCCAAGACAATGTGCTCGCGAACGTGCAAACAGTCCAGTACTCTGCGAATTGGGTTTATGTAACCACTCATGGTATTCCGGCATACATCACTGGTCCATTCCAGGATGGAAACCCTTCACTTGCTACCGACCAGAACGCGATCTACCGGATCCCGCGTGTGCCAACCCAGAATACCGGAACGGCTACAGCTACAACCCCGGGAAATATCGGCTTCTTCATCAACGGCGTTTCGTTGTTCGATTACCGTGATGGTGTTGCATGGAACGCGAACACGAATGCACTTTGCGGAGGTCCGGGCAACCCAACGTGTCCCGGAGGACCTAATGCCAACCTTCCATGGAACCGTGATGCAATTCCTGCAGAACGTGACGGTTTTGATTGCGCAAAAGCACATCCTGCAATGGGTAATTACCATCACCACCAGAACCCAAGTGCGTTCAACTTGGATCTTGTTGTGGTCTCGGATGTGTGCGACCTCTACGCAGCCGATGGTCTTTACGTGATCGACGCTGCCCAACACTCACCGTTGGTAGGATACTCTTACGATGGCTTCCCGATCTATGGCGCGTATGGTTACGCAAATACGGACGGAACAGGTGGCATTACACGGATCCGTTCAGGCTATCAGTTGCGTAACATCACGGTTCGTAATACAAGTCCTACAGGCGCTTCAGTTACCAGCGGCGCACCGATCAATACCACATACCCATTGGGTTATTTCCGTGAGGACAACGAGTATGTGGCACATACGGAGCCGTTCTATTTGGATGAACACAACGGCCGTTTTGCAGTAACTCCGGAGTATCCGAATGGCACCTACGCCTACTATTGCACAGTAGATGAGAATTGGAACAGCGCCTACCCGTATGTGATCGGTCCCACTTTCTATGGGAACGTTACTGGCGGTAAAGTGACAGCGATCACTGAATCTACAACCACTGTTGATCCGTTGACGCTTGCAGTTGCAGATCAGGATGCGTCGAACCTCACCGTCAACATCCACCCGAACCCAGCCACCGATCTCATCGCGATCCAAGTGAGCGGATTAACTCGTGAAGATGTTGATGTAAGCCTGATCGACATGACCGGCAAAGTGGTTCGCCAAGCTGTTATTGTGCAAGGCAGTTCCATCTGGCACCTCGATACACGCACACTTTATGAAGGTCAGTACATTGTGCGAATTAGTAATGGTAACACTATGATCAGTAGACCAGTACAGATCCTGAAGTAAAAAAGCGGATACTTCAGTAAATTTAAAACTGGATTAAAACGGCCTGTTATGGAATTCCATAGCGGGCCGTTTTCGTTTGGAGGATTAATACGATCACTCACACCCATACGTTGACACTTTTCCAGCATTCCATGCGTTAACAATGCATGCACGTCACCACCTTCGTTGCAATGAAAAGGTCGCTCGGTTTTGTGTTGATCCTGTTGATGGCTGTACCCGCCATGGCCCAGCGTTTCTCGCAACGCAAACGCCCGGATATCATCCCATTGGAAGGTCAAGCAAGGCGTGGAGGGTTCTACTTTGCTCCAGGCGTTACCTATACATTAACGCGAGGTAAGAACCCCGAAGAAGAGGTTTTTCGTGCTGGCGATACGAGCTATACCGCCGTATATGACCCGAACGGAAGGCCCGGGCTTTATTTGGAAGCTGGCTGGTTCTACCTAACACGCAATCCTGTGATCCTTGATTACTGGGATTTTGGCCTAGCCTATAAGAATCTTCGTGGAAATGAATCGTATACCGGTGTATTTGCACGAGGAGATAGCACATTGGACATTGCCGGGGAAGGGGAGTTCGCTGAACAATTCTTGACCGTTCACGCCAACGCGAATAAGTTCATTCAGGTGCGGAACTATCAATTCATTCAGATCTCTTTGGGCTTGAATGCGGATTACCGGATCGGTTCCGCCTATGCGCATACAGGTGATCCTTTGCTGAACCGACATGAGTTCCCTCCTGATCTTGTTGGTCAAGCCCATTTCAAATTGGGTTATGGGTTCAAAGTGACCGGAAACCTCTTGATCATTCCCGCTATTGAAACGCCCATCTTCAGCATTACCCCTGCGGATGAAGGCCGTTTTGGCGCAATGCAGTGGTTCAGTAGCAACTATAGGCCACTAATACTGAGTGTCCGGTTCATGTTCCTGCGAGCGCGGAAGGGGTTCGAATGCCCGCCGCCGATAAAGCATAACGGAATAGAGAAGTCCTACAAACAGGACGGTTATCACCCGAAATAGTTCCGGAAATAGCGGTGGTCAATTACTGATCTTAACGCAAGAACGGATTCGTCCGCTTTTCCATTCCTATGGTGGTCTCCGGGCCATGACCACAATAGACTTTCACATCATCATCTAGCGGAAAAAGCTGTTCTCGGATACTCTTAAGCAACGTATCCAGATCACCTCCTGGAAGATCCGTTCGGCCAATGCTGTTCATGAAGAGCACATCGCCATTGATCACGAATTTCTGCTCTTTGTTGTACAGGGCGATATGCCCTGGTGCATGACCCGGTACGAACAATACATGCAGGTCATGGCCGCCTAATGTGATCACATCGCCTTCTTCAATGAAGTGCGTTGGCTCCGGCGACGGATCCAGTGGAACGCCGAACATGCTCGCTTGTTTTGGGCCATTCCGCAGTAAAGGCAAGTCCGCCTTATGCATTTCCGGCAACAATCCGTAGCGGCTGTGTACCCAAGAATTACCTAGAATATGGTCGATGTGGGCATGGGTAAGCACCAATTTTTTCAAGGAAAGACCGTTCTCTTCAATGTACTGCTCAAGTTCGTGCTGTTCAGGTACATTCCAGCATCCAGGGTCTATCAAAATGGCGTCCGAACCATCATGAATTACGTAAGTATTTTCCTGAAAAGGGTTAAAGGTGAACTTTGCAATGTGGAGCATGGCAATAAAAGCCCGAAATTCGCATCCTATCCCAGTGTAGGAAAATTTGCGCCGTCGGCGCTCCGAAAGTAGACATCATATCGTGCATACCACTTCTTACATCCTCCGAAAGACCGTGCTCACAGCACAGTGTCTGATCTTTATTGGTCTGGTGGAAGCACAGTTCTATTCCGGTTCACAGCAGGAATATGGTAAGAACCGGGTGCAGTACCGCGAATTCCTATGGCAGCAATATCGCTTCCCGACCATGGAAGTGTATTTTTATGAAGAAGGAAGAGATCTGGCGCGCTATACGGCCCAAGCCGCTACGGAGCATATCAAGGAATTGGAAAAGGACTTTGATTTCGCGTTGGATGAACGACTTCAGTTCATCGTTTATAATTCACTGACGGATTTCAGACAGAGCAATATCGGACTCAGTAGCACCGATGGACAGAATAACATCGGTGGCCTTACAAGGATAGTCGGCACCAAGATCTTTGTCTATTACGAAGGTGATCACACGCTGCTTGATCAACAGATAAGAAGTGGTATCTCTCATGTGATCATCGACCAGATGATGTTCGGTGGCAATTGGCGTGATATGCTTAAGAGCAGCACGTTCATGAGCTTGCCGGCATGGTATACCGATGGCATCATCGCCTATCGTTCCGAACCGTGGGGTGCCGAACTGAATAACCGGATACGGGACGCCGTCATGAGCGGCCGATACGATAAGTTCAATCGATTGAATGGTCTTGATGCGAAGTACGCAGGTTATGCGATCTGGAAATACGTGGCTGATGTATATGGTCCAGGGGTGATACCGAATATTCTCTACATGACCAGAGTGAGCCGAAGTGCTGAAAGCGGCTTTCTGTTCGTTCTCGGTGTATCCCTGAAAACACTACAGGAAGAGAGCCTCGCATACTATCGAGGTCGGTTCTCGGAAGAGGATCGGTTTCGGCAGGATATCCCGTTGGAACCATTAGCGATCAAGACCAAGAAAAGAAGGACATACAGCCAATTCAAACAAAGTCCCAATGGCCGTCACCTGGCGTGGGTGAGCAACGAACTCGGGCAGTACAAGGTGTTCATTCAGGATATTTCCACCGGTAAGATCAAGAGGATCATTAAGGGAGAAAAGAAATTGGACCGCATTGTCGATCGGTCCTATCCCGTGATCGCGTGGCATCCAAGCGGACAAGCGCTGACATATGCGATCGAACGCAAAGGCGAATTATTCCTGCGGACTTACACGCTGGATGATAAAAAACCACACAGAAACCGGTCTTCATGCTGAACAAGATCCTGAGCATGGCATACTCGAACGATGGTAAGAACATGGTGTTCAGTGCGGTTGAGGATGGACGTACCGACCTGTTCCTGTACTACGTGATCGGGAACAGACAGGAGCGATTGACCAATGATCAATACGATGATCTGGATCCTCATTTTGTGGATGGTGATCAACGGGTCATTTTCAGCAGCGATAGAACGAATGATACACTGAGTTTGGTGAATGCGGATGTGGCTTTGATCAATGGCAGCAAGGACATTTTCCTGTTGGACCTTGCGACTCGCTCCCCATTACTCACGCGGTTAAGCAGTACGCCAGGAGTGAACGAGGTGCAACCCATGCAATACGATTCCGCCAGCTACACGTATTTGAGCGAAGGGGATGGGATCCGTAATCGATTCCTCGTGAAGTATGACAGTGCCGTTAGCCATATCGATACCACGATCCATTACCGCTATTTCACGGTGGAAGAGCGGCTCACTGATCTGAAGCGTTCAATACTCGAACAGGACGTTAGTGCGAAACATAACCGGTACGCACAATTGCAATTCAGCGCAAACAAGTATTGGTTCTACACCGGCCGCACTGATGCCGGACCTACTTCCGGGAATGGAGGTGATGATCAACCCGGTCCCGGACAACAGGATCCTGCAAATGGAACATCGCTTTCAGATGATATGAGCCCGGTGGTGAAGATCGAACTACAACGACCACGACCTACCGGAGACAATACCGTGAATGTGAAGGATTACGTATTCCAGGATGAGGTCGGTGGTGTTAAACCTGTTGAGACTCCGACCAAACCGGAACCCATTTTGACGGAGGGCGAACCATCTCCGCTCGATACCCTGGCAGCGGTTCCATTCAGCTACCCCGATCAGCGGAACTACAATTTGAATTTTACAATTGATCAGGTCGTTACACAAGTGGATAATACTTACAGTAGCCAGTTCTATCAACCGTTCATCGGTCCGGATGCACTGAACCCAGGGCTAAGTGCGCTTACGCGAATGGGTATCACGGATCTATTCGAGGATCATCGCATTGTTGGTGGATTCCGATTAGCCTTGAACTTGAATAACAACGACTATCTCTTTGTTTACGAGAACCTGAAGCGCCGTATCGATAAACGGTTCACGTTCCAGCGCCAAGCCCAACAGCAGTTGATCGCGAACGGTGCAGGCGTTGTGAAGATCGTTACGCATAACTTCAGGTATCAATTGAGCTACCCATTCAGCGAACTGGCCAGCTTACGACTTTCGGCAGTCTATCGGAACGATCGCTATGTATTGCAGGCTACGGATCGCACTACGCTTAGGGCTGATAATGTCAGTGATCATATGGTCGGCGGTAAATTGGAGTATGTGTATGATAGCTCCATGCCGCATGGCCTCAACTTCTGGACAGGCTGGAAACTGAAATGGTTCGCTGAGTATTACCAACAGCCCGATGCGAAGAAGACGGATATGCAGGTCGTAGGAATGGACCTTCGGCATTCGTTAAAAGTACACCGTGAATTGATCTGGGTATCGCGTTTAGCTGGATCCAGTTCATTCGGCAGTCGGAAGTTGATCCATTATTTGGGTGGCGTGGATAATTGGTTGTTCTCGCAGTCTCAGCCTTTGGACGCGATCCCGATTGATTTTTCTCAGAATTATTTTTACCAGACCATGGGTGTCCCTATGCGCGGCTTTTTCTATAATTCACGCAATGGCTCGAGCTTCGCAGTCCTCAACACTGAATTCCGTGTACCCATTCTTAGGTATCTCTTGAATAGACCGATCCGGTCCGACTTCCTGAATCATTTGCAACTTACCACTTTCGCGGATGTGGGTGCCGCATGGACGGGAAGCGATCCTTATTCTTCCGAGAATTCGTTCAACCAGAGTACACTTCCGAACAACAATCCATTGACCATTACACTCAATAATACGCGCGAACCGATCATAGCCGGTTATGGCTTCGGGGTGCGTACTCGCTTGCTTGGATACTTCGTACGTGCCGATTGGGCTTGGGGAGTGGATGATGGCATCGTCCTACCGCGGGTGTTCTATTTCTCGCTCAATCTGGATATTTGAGTTGATGGACCTTACGCCACAAACCATAGCCGCATTGCTCGCTGTTGGGTTGGCCGCTGGTATCCTCAGTGGATTCGTTGGTGTTGGTGGAGGAATCATCATGGTACCAGCGTTGGTCTGGTTGCTCAGTTATTCGCAGCACCAAGCACAGGGAACCAGCCTCGCCGTGCTATTGCTACCTGTGGTATTTCTTGCAGCCCGGAATTATTACAGAGCTGGGCAGATCGATGTGCAGACCGTTGCCATTATTGCCGCAGCGTTCGTTATCGGTGGCTATTTCGGAAGCAAATGGGCGCTGGTGTTACCTTCTGATGCAGTGCGAAAAGTGTTCGGTGTTGTTATGCTTTTGGCCTCGTTTAAAATGATCTTCGGCAAGTGATCGACCGCATCAAAAAAGGTATTGCTGAGTTGCACCCTAAGATGGTGCAGTGGCGAAGGCATTTGCATGCGCACCCCGAACTTTCGTTCCAAGAGCACAATACTGTGGCCTATGTGACCGAGCAGTTGGAAGCCGAAGGGATCGAAGTCCGGAAAGGCGTTGGGAAGCTGAACGCGGATTCAAAAGGAACAGGACTCATCGCCTTGGTGAAGGGTGAAAAAGCAACCTCCAATGCATGCTTCGCGATCCGTGCGGACCTTGATGCACTACCGATCACCGAGATCGGAAAAGAGGGCTATTGTTCCACTGCTCCTGGTGTGATGCATGCATGCGGACACGATGCACATACCACCATGGTGCTTGGTGCGGGTATCGCATTGCATCGGCTTCGTAAGCATTGGTCCGGTACGATGATGTTGGTGTTCCAACCGGGTGAGGAAAAAGAACCGGGCGGCGCATCGTTGTTGATCAAAGAAGGTGTGTTCAACGACCCCAAACCATCGGGGATCGTAGGCCAGCATGTAACGCCTGAACTCGCCATCGGCAAGGTCGGTTTTCGCTCTGGCCCATTCATGGCTGCTGCGGATGAATTGTACATTACTGTGAAAGGGAAGGGTGGTCATGCTGCTTCTCCTCACATGCTAATTGATACGGTCCTCATCGCAGCACACCTGATCACCAGTTTGCAACAAGTGGTTAGCCGCCGCAACAAACCGGGCAGACCCATGGTGCTCTCGTTCGGTAAAGTGATCGCACAAGGTGCAACCAACATCATTCCGGACGAAGTCCATATTGCTGGCACGCTACGAACCTTCGATGAAGCATGGCGTAGTGAGTTGCACATTCTGATCCCTCAACTTTCCAAGGACCTTGCAAAGAGCATGGGCGGTGATGTGGAATTCAATTTGGTAAAGGGGTCTCCGGCAGTTGTGAACGACCCGGCGCTGAACGAACGCATCCGCGCAGCCGCCATAGCCTACGTTGGCGAAGAACACGTCGTGGAAATGGATATCCGCATGGGCGCAGAGGATTTCGCCTACTACACCCAAGTAATGCCCGGTTGCTTCTTCCGACTCGGAACTGGAAACCCCAACAAACCAGGTTCTACCTCAGGACTTCATCGCGCAGAATTCGATATCGATGAGGATGCACTTGCGATCGGTGCGGGGTTGATGGCTTGGTCGGCTATTGGTGAATTGAAAAATTGCTGATTCCTTTCCGGGTCGTAGCCCGGAATGACATTCCTGATTCTTAGTGCTCGTTTCTTTGTGCCGAAAGAAGGCATTGGTTGTTTCGGCTCTCGCTTTTGCAACGGTATAGGATCAATTCCTCTTATCTGAACAGGATCAATTTTCCTTGGTCTTGTTCGTTCAGCATATACAAGTAAACACCAGCCTGCAAATGGCTGAGGTCGATCTGTTCAATTTGGTTCGAGAGTGTTTCGGTATGAACAGAACGCCCGCTCATATCAATGATCTTAAACGTTTGAATAAGCTCGGTCTTCCGGTTGATCGTTATTTGCCCAGTTGAAGGGTTCGGCGAAACTATGCTAGGGACAAAGGATCCAACAGGATCAATACCTATATTAATGGCGCACGTGATCGTCCAAAGATCATTGGGGTCGATCAATGGAACACCCGAAATCTTGTAACACCTCAAGGCCAAGTCAACTCCCAAGCCAGGGAATAATGGAAAGCCGATCCCGTTCATGCCACCGATGCCTTCTACGTAGTCATGGCCAGGTTCTACGTTAAAGCGTCTGCGAACCATGCCATTTGCTAACGTAATGCTGTCTATACTATATAGTGTGCCTATGTGAAAATCGTACCAGTTTATTGAGTCCCCGATCACAGCGTTATAGTCGTACAATACAGTTTCATCCGGAGCACCATAAGGGTCAAGCACGAACACCTTTCGTGCTAGAGGATCTTCCCTAAGGTATCTTTCATCGAGATCAATATCATTCCAAAGTCCACTAACGATCTTGTAATCCACATCCTGTATTGTTGTATCACCGCTAATATGGTATGTGCCTGTTCCGGTCAGGTCCCCACAATAAGGTGGTGTTCCGCTAAAGGCCAAGCATTCAATATCCCAAGTCGCATTTTCGTTCAATGTGGGTATATATGCTTGCGCTAGTAGCAGCATCGGTAGGCATAACGTTAGCGTGAGCTGTATCGCTCTGAATAGTGGTGCTTTGGATGGGGGAGTTTCCATTTGGCTCAATGATGGATGACCAATTTTTCAGCACGCAGGGTGCGGGCTTTGTTTACTAGTGTAACTGCATAGGTGCCGGGCGCAACATCTTCCGTATCCCAAGCAAGTTGCCGTTTCTGGTCAGTTAATTTCTGGCGGAACATTTCACGCCCAAGCACATCACGCACAACCAAATAAGCATCTGTAGGTTTATGCTGCAAAAAATAGTCGAACGTAACCGTGTTTGTTGCTGGATTGGGAAAGAGGCTCAGTGTTGCCAAAGGCAATTCATTCGCGTGGTCCTCCACCCCCACATTAACCTGCTTCAGCCGTATGATCATGGTCTGGTCCGGGTGGTTCTGGTATCCATCATCAAAGCCATGGAAAGAACCATACGCGTAGAGCATTCCATCTGGCCCCATCTCGAAATCGCGCATGGCTAAAGTAATGATGGTATTGGGCCCAATGACCGTATCGCAATTTGTTCCAGGGAAGTATTCAGGTAGGATATTTCCTGCCGTGTCAATAGCAAATACGCCACCCACCCATTCATCGTTCAGTGTGGCAAATGAACCAGCAAGGAAAATTGTGGCAGAGTCCAGCGTGTACATGCCCTGCACAATACCGGGCCAATTACTGTTGGGGAATAACCGCATCCGTATATCGTAATTAAAGCTATGGTCAATAGCGCCATCTGGCATAAGCCGTACTAATGGAATGGTATCGTTGGGAAACTCTGGTGAGTGAAACCACCCGCTAGCCAATATGCGCCCATCGTTGTAGAAATAATAGTCAGATGCGCTACCAAAATCAATGTTGGTATGAAAGGTGGTATCCAATGAACCGTCGTAGTTTACTTTGAAGATATGACCCACCGGTTCGCCATCGAAAACGTCCATAACACCACTTACTAAAAACCTACCATCCGGGTGCGCCACGATCCGTTGTGCAATACCGAATTGGCACTGCCGGTGCTGGAAGGAACTATCCAAGTTACCTAATGTGTCATACCGAGTTAGGCAAAAATTGCTGCCGATCAAGGTGGTGTCTTCGGTGCTGTAAAGATCTCGCCCGCCAGTTGCCAACACCTTATCATCTGGTAAGACTACGAATTGACCGGCATGTATTGGATTATAAAAGATACTATTCGTATTAAAGGAATTATCAGTCACACCGGATTCGAATTTTCGCAAGATTGATTGACCAATTCCGATATAGTACCGATTTGACCACGGAACTATCCCCCCCCTGAGAAACAGCCCGTCATATTCCCGTTGTAGTCAATTTTAGCAGAATAACACGGGGTGATTTCGCTTTCAAATTGTAATAGTCCGGAGATCAGAATGTAATCATCATAAAATTCAATGTCGGTAACAGACTTGTGCTCTACGTTTGTTTTAAAGGTCGTATCCACTACCCAAGCTTGCTGTGCATTCAAGAATAGGCTATAGAAGCCCAAGACAAATAAAGATGTTATCCGAATCATTTTGCAACAATGAAACGAAAGGTAATCAACAACTTGTCACCGCAACCCGATTTCCTCCAACTCAATAACCGGCTTTCCGTTCTTGTTAGATAGGGTCATTTCCACGGTATAGTTGGAGCGGCCATTCTTTTCAAACCACCGCTGGGTCTCCGGATTCGGGACCCTGCGGCTCACTTTCTTATTGGCTTCCATATTCATTGCAAGATAGCCCATATGACTGGAGTTATTAATAAATTGAGCATAAGTGTACAACGTGTGTGGGTGCGGATTATGACCCAAACAAGAAAGTACCTGAACACGATAAGGCGTTGGAATTCAATTCGCCAAACCGCAATCACCTCACCGCAACCCGATCTCCTCCAACTCAATTACCGGCTTTCCGTTCTTGTCGGATAAGGTCATTTCCACTGTGTAGTCCGAGCGACCGTTCGTTTTGTACAGGTCCATGCGCACGTTGAATGCGCCGGGCCAATTGCGCACTGCTTGAATGTGTAGAGCATGCCAAGTTTGCTCCGGCGGATGCACCAAGGTGCCGATCTCATCCACCACATCCTCGATCTCCGAAGCATATAGCTGCACACCGTCCGTGGCTTCTTCCAATTCATCGAACCGGCGTTCCACCAATAGTTTCATCACGTGGCGGGCGATCATTTGAATACTGGATGGATCCATATTTTCAACTTCTCAATTCCGGATGGCAATAAGCTGCCGATCGTTCCTAAGTAAGATCTGCCGTTAAAAGTGCTCCATCATCTGATGAATCACCCGGAGAGCGCAAAAACGACCATCCGAGGCTGATCTTCTAATTTTCTGATCGTCTGATTTTCTGATCGTCTAGTTCGCTACTTCACTCATGAACCGCAACCGTACCATGCGCAATTCCTCCTCGCTGTAGTCCCCATCAAACTCTACGCGGGCTGCTTCAATATCGTCCGTTTCGCTCTCACGGAAATAATCCATGATCTCATCCTGAGTATCCCCTTCGAAGACTTCGTTGAGGTGGTAAACAATGTCCAGTTTGGTTCCGCTGGTGACAATGCTTTCCAATTCAGTGAGCAGATCATCCATGCTCAGGCCCTTCGACCGCGCAATGCCATCCAAGGGTATACGCTTGTCGATGTTCTGAATGATGTGGACCTTGTTACCGCTCTTTTTCACAACTGAACGCACCGTGACCTCTTCTTCGCGCTCGATCTCGTTGTCTTCCACGTATTGCGCGATCAGTTCAACGAACGGCTTTCCGAATTTCTGCGCCTTACCGGGACCAACACCGGTCACTTGGGTCAGCTCCTCCATGGTGATCGGGTAACGCATGGTCATTTCCTCCAACGAAGGATCCTGGAAGAGAACGTACGGTGGCAGTCCCTTTTTCTTGGCGATCTGTTGGCGAAGTTCCTTGAGCATCTTCATCAAGGTTTCATCAGCAGCGGTGGTTCGAACAGGCGCATTGTCCATGTCCGAAACGGTATCAGCACTGTAATCCCGTTCTATGGCGAAGAGGATCTTGGTCGGTTTCTTCAGGAACTTCTTCCCCTTTTCGGTCAAGCTCAGATTTCCGTAGGTCTCAATGTCCTTCAGCAAATAGCCATTCACCACCGTTAGGCGCATAACGGCCAACCAATGTCGAACATCCTTATCACTTCCCTTGCCGTAGGTCTTCCAGCTTTCACCTTTGTAGGTCTTCATCTCACTGGTCTCCGTACCGGTGAGCAGGTCGCAGATGAATTTAGCCCGGTGACGCTCCTTGCTCTCCAGCACGGCTTCAAGGATCAACGCAACATCTTTCTGCGCATCAACGGTTTCCTGCGGATTCAGACAATTGTCACAACTGCCGCAGTTATCCCCAGGTAGTTCTTCTCCGAAATAATGCAGCAGGTATTTGCGTCGGCACATGCTGGTTTCAGCATAGCTCACCGTATCCTGCAATAACTGTTTACCGATCTCCTGTTCCGCAACGGGCTTGCCTTGTAGGAATTTCTCCAACTTCTCAATGTCCTTGTAAGAGTAGAAAGTTATGCATTTGCCTTCACCTCCGTCACGTCCACCACGACCGGTTTCCTGATAATAGCTCTCCAGACTTTTTGGAATATCGTGGTGAATCACAAAACGGACATCCGGCTTATCAATACCCATTCCGAAGGCGATCGTAGCCACGATCACATCGGCATCCTCCATCAAGAACTTGTCCTGATGGCTTGCACGTTGATTCGCATCCAGACCAGCATGGTAGGGCAATGCCTTAATACCGTTCACGCATAACGTTTCAGCTACTTCCTCTACCTTCTTGCGGCTAAGGCAATAGATGATCCCGCTGCGGCCATCGTGTTGTTTCACGAATCGGGTGATCTCACGGGCCACATCGCGTTTAGGTCGTACCTCGTAATACAGGTTCGGCCTGTTGAAGGATGCTTTGTATGTTTTCGCGTTCGGAATATCCAGGTTCTTCAGGATATCCTCTTGCACTTTTTCGGTTGCAGTTGCCGTTAGTGCGATCACGGGTACACGCTTGATCTCATCGAATATGGTGCGTAACCGGCGGTATTCCGGGCGGAAATCATGGCCCCATTCGCTGATGCAATGTGCTTCGTCAATAGCAAAGAAGCTGATCTTGATCTCGGAAAGGAACTCAACGTTCTCCTTTTTCGTGAGAGACTCAGGTGCTACATACAGGATCTTGGTCCGTCCACTGCGGATATCCTCTTTCACTTTCAACGCTTCATTGCGTGTTAATGAACTGTTCAGGAAGTGCGCAACACCATCGTCAGAACTGAAACCACGCAGCGCATCCACCTGGTTCTTCATAAGCGCGATCAATGGACTTACAACGATCGCGGTGCCCTCGCTCATAAGGGCCGGTAATTGATAACAAAGGCTCTTGCCACCTCCGGTGGGCATTATTACGAACGTGTTCTCTCCTTGGAGGACGCTCTTAATTATGGCTTCTTGCTCTCCTTTGAACTTTGTGAACCCGAAGAATTGTTCCAATGCATCCTTTGGGGTAACTGCTACTTTGATCATGACGAATGGGACGGACGAAAATGGCTGGTTTTTATTTGAACGCTTAAAAGTAAGTCATGGAGCAGTTAAGTCCTACCATCTTTTTCATGAATTGTGAAACTCCTTTTGATTAGCTTAATGCGCAACCTGAACTATTGCACCGAATTCCGGGATCAAGCCATGGTTCAGTTGATAACTGCTCGTGGCAAGCTTAATTGCCAATATACCGCGGCTATCTTTGGCGCAACATTTTCCATTGGATTCCTTGGAGCAGCGCAGTGATATGACCTTTTTGGAGCACCTCGAGGAGCTCCGTTGGACCTTGGTGCGTTCGGTCATAGCGATCGTCGTATGCATGCTTGCGGCGTTCGTGGCGAAGGAACAGCTGTTCGATAATGTGGTGTTGGCGCCCAAGAACGCATCATTCATTACCTATCGCTTGATGTGTGCTTTGGGCCATAAGGTGGGGCTGGATGATGGCATGTGCGTTGGCGATCTCAAGTTCACCTTGCAGAACATAAGTATGAGCGGGCAGTTCTTCACGCACCTCATGGTCTCGTTCGTGGCCGGATTCATCATCGCGTTCCCATTCTTCCTATGGCAGATATGGCGCTTCCTTTCTCCAGGGCTGCACCCGAAGGAAAGGGCTTCACTACGCGGTGTTGTTCTCTTTGCGTCGGTCCTGTTCTTTGCTGGTGTGGCATTCGGATATTACGTCCTGGCGCCGCTGAGTCTGCAGTTCTTTGGTAGCTACCAAGTGAGTACTACTGTGCAGAATGCCGTAGCCTTGGATAGTTATATCGCCATGCTTACTTCGGTTACACTTTGGACCGGAGTTGCTTTCGAATTGCCCCTTGTGGTGCTTTTTCTTACCCGGATAGGCTTGGTTACACCTTCGGTGCTTCGCACATACCGTAAGCATGCATTCGTGATCGTACTGGTACTCGCCGCCGTCCTTACACCTCCGGATGTTGTTAGTCAATTGATCGTATCCGGACCGTTGATGTTGTTATATGAAGGTGGGATCATGCTCTCCGCACGCGCTTTGAGACAGATGAAAAGGAACGAGCGCAAGGCCATCGAAGTAGGTACACCTGGTGCTTGAGGATGAAGGTTCGAGATGGGTTGATACGGTGGTGCCTTATAGGATCCTTCTGCTTTTCGCAGATCCTGATCTTCGCGCAAACAACGAAGGTGGCCGGCTTGATAACAGATGCGGCAACCGGTGAAACGCTTCCATTCGTCAACGTCGCATTCATTGATAGTAAGATCAGTACGGTTACGGATCTCGATGGCAATTATGTTCTGGATACATACTACGCCACGGATTCGTTGCGAGCAATTGCGGTGGGATATGTTCCGGTTACCTATGCGGTGAAGAAGGATCGTGAACAGGTGATCGACATCAAGATGAATGCGGGAGTGGAATTAACTGCCGTCGTGATCCGCCCACCGGACGAGAACCCTGCGTTTCCGATCCTACGTAGAGTGGTACAACACAAACCCGTGAACAACCGGGAAAAGTTGGAAGCCTATGAGTATGATGCTTACAACAAAGTGGAATTCGATATCAATAACATTACGGAGAAGTTCACACAGAAGAAACTATTCAAGCATTTCGCATTCATCTTCGATAACATTGATAGTACGGATGCGAAACCCTACTTGCCGATCTTTATGACGGAAACACTTTCCGAAGTGTACTACCGCCAAAAACCTAAAACACAGAAAGAATACATCCGCGGTACCAAAGTGAGTGGTATCGAGAACGAAAGCGTTTCACAGTTCTTGGGTGATATGTACCAGAATGTGAACATCTACGAGAATTTCCTGGTGATCTTTGGTAAGAACTTCATCAGTCCTATTGCCGATGGTGGCCGTGGCTATTACGATTACTACCTGACCGACAGCGCTTATTACGATAAATTCTGGTGTTACAAGATCGAGTTCAAACCCAAACGGGTACAGGAACTTGCCTTCAAAGGCACGATGTGGATCAACGATACCACATACGCTGTAAAACATGTCGAAGCGGGTATTGCAGAGGATGCCAATCTCAATTTCGTCCAAGCATTCCGGGTCGTTCAGGAGTATGACCAAGTGCAGAACGAAGTATGGATGCTGACCCGTGACGAACTCGTTGTGGACCTGAACGTAGTGAACGATAAATTGCTGAAGGACGATAAACCTGTTCAAGGGTTCTATGGCCGACGTACAGCGACCTATCGGGACTTTTCGATCAACAAGCCACGCGAGCCGGAATTCTATGAAGGTGTGGATCAGGTCATAGTTGAACTCGATCCGCTGAGCCTAGGAGCGGATTATTGGGATACGAACCGCCATATCCAATTGACGGCCAAAGAGGATGCGATCTACAAAATGGTGGATACCATGAAAACCATTCCACGGTTCCGTACTTACGTGGATCTGATCTCCACGTTGGTGACCGGTTATTACGTGAAGGGCAAAGTGGAAATTGGTCCCTATTCCTCCATCTTCAGTTTCAATCAGGTCGAAGGTCCCCGATTAAGATTGGGTCTGCGTACGAGCAACACCTTCAGCACGTGGGTGGAGTTCGAGGGATTCACGGCATATGGGTTCAAGGATGAACGATTCAAATACGGATTGGCCACGCGCGGCTTCATCAGCAAACAACCGCGTCTGCTTTATAGAGCTTCTTATAAACACGATGTGGAACAATTGGGTGCTGGTACCAATGCGTTCGTTACCAATAATTTGCTCGGTAGTGTTTTCCGAAGAGGACCCAACAACAAGCTGACCGATGTTGAGGAATGGATGATCGGGCTGGAGCGTGAATGGTTCAGCGGGTTCTCCAATGAGGTCCGATTCCGCTTTCGCACCCTTCAAGCCTTGGGGTCTTTGTCCTATGAACACCCCGTATTTGACCCGTTGTTCTCGGTTGAGACCGTTGGAAGTTTGCGATCCGCTGAGGTCAGCTTCAATACCCACTTCGCGTACAAGGAAAAATTCGTGAGCGGTGAGTTCGATCGTATCTCGGTAGGATACAATAAATTCCCAACTCTGGAAATGCACCTTGCCTATGGTATTCCGGGGTTCCTTGAAAGTGATTATGAATACACCAAGATCATTGGGCGCATATACAAGCGTTGGCAGTTAGGTACGCTCGGATGGTCGCGTACAACCCTGGAAGGTGGCCGCGTCTATGGCAAATTGCCGTACCCTTTGCTGATCATTCATATCGGGAACGAAACGTGGTATTACAACGATGCCGCGTTCAATACCATGAATTTCTTTGAATTCCTGAGCGATCGGTATATTCAATTGTTCGCAGAACATCACTTCGATGGATTGTTCTTCAATCGGATACCCTTATTGCGCAGATTGAAATTCCGCGAGGTCGTTACCTTCAAAGCCGTAGCGGGCGACCTGGACCCAAAGCATTCGGAAGAACTTCTTCTTCTCCCTGGAATGTATACGCTGAGCAACGGACCGTTCATGGAAGCCAGTGCTGGAATAGAGAATATTCTCAAGGTCCTGCGGGTGGATGTGGTATGGCGATTGCGGTACAATGACCACCCGAACACGGCGCCTTTTGCGATCAGGGGTAAATTCGTATTCAATTTCTAATGCTAAGGGCAGAAAACTTGATCAAGCGCTACAAGCGCAGGACCGTTGTCAACGGCGTAAGTATTGAAGTGGATCAAGGAGAGATCGTTGGGCTGCTTGGACCCAACGGTGCTGGCAAGACCACCAGTTTCTATATGATCGTTGGGTTGATCAAACCCAATGAAGGAAATGTGTTCCTGGACGACCAGGAGATCACCGATCTGGCGATGTACCGACGCGCAAAAAAAGGGATCGGCTACTTACCACAGGAAGCAAGCGTGTTCCGCAAATTATCCGTGGAGGACAACATCAAGGCGATCCTGGAAATGACACGAATGTCCAAGCAGGAGCAGGAGGCAAAGTTGGAATCACTACTTGATGAGTTCAGTCTGCAACACGTCCGCAAGAACATGGGTGATGTGCTGAGCGGGGGAGAACGTCGACGTACGGAAATTGCCCGCGCCCTTGCCACGGAGCCGCGTTTCATTCTGCTGGATGAACCTTTCGCAGGAGTTGACCCGATCGCAGTGGAGGACATTCAGGCCATCGTAGCAAAGTTGAAAGAGAAGAACATCGGGATCCTGATCACCGATCATAACGTGCAGGAGACCTTAAGCATTACCGATCGCGCATACTTGCTTTTCGAAGGCAAGATCCTCAAACAAGGAACAGCAGAGGAACTCGCTGCCGACGAAACCGTGCGGAGAGTTTATCTGGGTAAGAACTTCGAACTGCGTAGGGCGAAGTTGTAGGGTCAATTCAATTCCTCAACGGAGAAACTGTACTTCTCCATGACCTTGTTCGCCAGCAACTTCTGGCACGCTTCCTCCACTTTCGCAGTGGCCGCTTTTTTATCCTTGGCCTCCACATTCAAGGTAATGTGCTTCCCAATTCGAACACCGGTAATTTCTTCAAGACCTAGATTCTGCATGGTCCCGCTTACAGCTTTTCCCTGCGGGTCCAATAAGTTGTCGTGTGGCATTACATCGATGGAGGCGCGGAAGGTTTTCATTAGGATAGGTACTGCTGGATAATGTTGAATTCGGTGTGTTGATGCTTGTTAAGCGTTAAAGAGCTTACCCCATAACGGGCTTAACACGTACAAAAGTAAAACCATTGGAACAGCTTGCATTCCGAATAAGGCAATTAGGAGGATACCTATGCCTAATAGGATGTAGATCACTTGATTACCCTGCCATCCGTAATGCTTGAATTTTAGCCCAGGGAGCTGAAGCTCGGAAAGCATGAGTCCGCCCATGATCAGCGCTATGATCATTAGATAAGGACTGTACAATAGGAGAAGTAGGAAGGACTTTAGCAAACCCCCGAACGGGGCCACAAGCCCTCCAGAACCCGTGATCGCTAGCGGTAAACTTGCCCAGAATAGACCATTGGCCGGTGTTGCCAACCCGAGAAAACCATGCGTCTGGCGCGTATCCACATTGAATTTGGCAAGTCTCCAAGCCGATGCGACAACCAGTATCAATACAGTTATTCCCGTTAGAGCGAATAGCTGGTTGGCATCCTCCAACTTACCGCCCACATTCACGGGGCCTTCGAAAGACACGGCCATGATGGATAGGAACTGCATGGGTTCAGCTAATGGCATAAGGACCATGAACCAAATGATCATGGCCGGCGCTACGCCAAAGGTCACCAGGTCGGCCAAACTGTCCAATTGGGCACCGAGAGCACTACCGCCGCCAGTGGCCCGAGCAGCAAAGCCGTCCAGCACATCGAAGAATGCACCGGCGAATACCAACCAACACGCCATTGTTAGCTGTCCTTGTGAAGCCAAGAGTATGGATGCGACCCCACAACATAGGTTCGCACTCGTCAATAGGTCAGGTAGTTTAGGCAAACGGAGCATATTTTTGTATCGCCGAGGACCATAAGATCCAGCGGCGCGTCGAAGTTGAGTAATTTAGGACAATATCGGAGGCCACCCTCAGTTAATATGTGCGTCTACTAGAAGATAAATAGAATGAGTTCGATCACCATCGCACATCGCGTATCATTATTTATTGTGGCCTTTGTGGCCCTTTTCGGCGTTTCATTCGCACAATCGGATGCGCCAAAATACAGCAACGAATTCCTTGCAATTGGTGTAGGAGCCAGGGCCTTGGGTATGGGCAATGCCTACACTGCGGCGGTCAATGATGTTACCAGTGGTTACTGGAATCCGGCAGGGCTTACCGGTGTGAACAGCGACCTCCAAGTGGGTGCGATGCACAGTGAATATTTTGCGGGTATTGCCAAGTACGATTACATCGGTCTGGCGAAACCGATCGATTCCGTAAGTACGATCGGATTCACGTTCGTCCGTTTCGGTATCGATAATATACCCAATACCATCGACCTGTTCGATCCGTCCGGGAACATCGATTACGATCGCATTACTTCCTTTAGCTCCTCGGACCATGCGTTCATACTGACCTATGCGCGCAAGCTGCGTACTCCGGGTCTGCAAGTAGGAGGTAATGTGAAAGTGATCTATCGCCGCGTTGGTGAATTCGGCAAGGCTTGGGGTTTCGGCTTGGATGCTGCCTTGCAATATCAACGTAACCAATGGCGGTTTGCTGCGGTTGCCCGTGATGTTACCAGCACCTTCAACGCGTGGAGCTATACGTTGGATCAGCGCACAATTGAAGTCTTTGCGCAGACCGGAAATGAAATTCCGGTGAACTCCGTAGAGGTTACGCTCCCAAGACTGATGCTTGGTGTGGCACGCCAATTCAAGATCGGTAGCAAGTTCAATATTCTGGCCGCCATCGATCTGGAGAATACATTCGATGGTAAACGGAACACATTGATCCAGTCCAGCACCTTCAGTTCAGATCCACGGGTTGGTCTTGAATTCGGATACGCCAACGTGGTTTTTGTGCGCACCGGTGTCAGTTACTTCCAATACATCACGGATATCAACGATAAGCGAACATTGAATGTGCAGCCGAACATTGGTCTGGGGTTGAAGATCAAGAGCGTGTCGCTTGACTATGCACTTACCGATATCGGCGATAACAGTGTAGCATTGTATTCCAATATCTTTTCGCTTCGGTTCGATCTGTACAAGAAAGCCAGCCAATGAGAAGAACGTTACTGTTCGTTATTCTTCTATCCAGCGCATTACATAGCGCAGCCCAGGTTCCTCCAGGAAACCAATGGATAGACTATAGCTTACAGTATTGGAAGTTCAGTATCGTGGCGGATGGCCTCTATCGAATTGATTCCACTGCACTCGCTGATGCAGGGTTTCCAATAACAACGATCGACCCACAGGAGCTCATGGTCTTTGGGCGCGAGCAACAAGTGCCCATTTATATCGAAGATGGTGGTGATGGCGTGTTGAACGGTGCGGATTTCATTGAATTCCAAGCCAAGAAGAACGATGGATGGCTGGATGCGCAGCTTTATGCACAACCTTCATTTCAGCCAAACCCGTATTACAGCCTGTATAACGATACGATCAACTACTTCATTACGTGGAGCGCAACAGCTCAGAAGGAAAGGGTAGTGCCGTATGTGAATACGGACTTTGCTGGTCATACGCCACGTCCTTGGTATTGGGGAGAGACGATCAGTTCCTTGACCGGCATTTATAGGATGGGTTACAACCAGCCCAATGGTGTTGCGGTTACCAGCGGTTTTTATGTTGAAGGTGAAGGCAGGTTACACCAAGCTGCGATCACATCCAATTCGCCTAACGGAGCTTCGCAACCGCATACCATACTAACACCACGTGCTTATCAAGGACCCGATGCGCCGGATGCTCGTGTTTCCACAGCCGTGGCTTCGCTGAATTATCAAACTGCAAATAATTTATTGGATCATCATTCCGTGATCAGTTACGGACCGGCACCAGGAACCGAAATGGTCGACTCCATATTCAATGGTGTGCATACGATAAAGGCCGATTTCGATGTGCCGGCTTCTGCTCTGGGTGCGAACCTCGTGATCAATTACAAGGTGCCGCATGATCTATACATGCTCGGCTTCCTTTCAGATTCCAATTACACGGATTACCAGGACGTCTCGAATACGCGCATCCGCTATGCCAAGGAGATGCACATGTATGCACAAGGATCAATGAACATGTGGATCCCGCAAGATCCAAGCGACCCGATCGCACGTGTTGATTTCACGAACTTTTCTGGCCAACCGATCATGTATGCGTACGGTGATTCGGTGCGTCGTGTAATTCCAACACTTAATCTTTCCACGCGGCAGGCCCTTTTCCCTACGGACCCATCCGGGAATGATACCTACGTTTTTCTGCATCGGGTACCCGTTATACCCGTTGGTACGATCAAGCAGGCAGGACAGAATGGATACTTTACCGACTTCAGCGCTGTGCAGGAAGATTCCGCGCAATTGATCGTTACGCACAGCACCTTGATGCAAGGCGCTATGGCCTATGCGAACTACAGGGAGAACATGGCGCCCGATGGAAATCGGTATAACGTGGTGATCGCTGATGTCGATGAATTGTATGATCAGTTCGGTGGTGGCATACCCAAGCATGCAATTGCGATACGTAAGTATTGCAAGTTTGCCTATGACACATGGGATACGCACCCTAAAGCATTGTTGCTCATTGGTAAATCCGTGCAGACGGCATTCATCAATAATTACGATGTCGGTTATCGACCGGATGCGCAAGGAGCCTATGCACGTTGCCTGGTTCCCTCATACGGTTACCCAAGCAGTGATGTATGCTTTACGTTGGCCATTGGCCCGGACCCGAACAGGTTGGCTTTCCCCGTGGGGCGCATAAGTGCGTATACGGATAACGACGTTTACGCTTACCGTGATAAAGTGAGTGCCATGGAGAATCAACCGCCAGCTCCATGGATGAAGAACATCTTGCATTTCAGAGGCGGTACAACTCCTGGTGAGTCAGCGACGTTCGCATACATTTTGCAGAACCTCGAAAACATCGCTGTTGACACTTGTTTCGGCGGAGTGGTAACAGATTTTGTGAAATCCAGCTCTGATGTATTTGAACAAGCATCTGCAGATTCGGTGAAACATTTCATCGAGGATGAAGGCGTAACGCTGATGACGTTCTTATCGCATGCCTACGGTGAGAATTTCGAAGTGACCATTGATAATCCGGCGAATTATGATTGGAACGGAAAGCACCCTGCTGTTCTCGGCCTTTCTTGTTATATCGGTAATATTCACCTGAACTCCAATTTGAGTGCAGCGGAGAAATGGGTACTCATGCCGGCCAAAGGCCCCATTGCGTTCATGAGCACTGTGATCAGTGGCTATCCTGTTGCACTTTCGCCATATGCACTAAGTTGGTATGAGAGCTTCAGCAGGTTGAATTACGGCGGCACCATCGGAGACCACATGGCATTTGCCCTTAATCGACAATTGCTCAGCTCAACGGATGTGATCTCTGTTAGTAACGCACATGCCTTTACGTTGTCAGGCGACCCGCTCATACGCTTGAATTCACCGTTGCTCCCGGATTATTCAGTTTCTGCACAGGACATCTATTTCGACCCGGACCCGGTTACCGCGGATGCTGATACGTTCTTGGTAAAAGCCGTTGTTCGCAATATCGGTAAAGCAACGAATGCATCGTTCAACGTAGCACTGGATCGGGATAATCCAGGACTTGGCGCCATAACGCAAACAGAGAATACCACATTGTCGAGCGTGTACAATACGGATACCGCATACTTCCATGTGGCAACTCAAGTATTCAGCGGAGGAGCCGGTGTGAATCAATTGACCGTTCGCGCTGACCTGGATCCGGATGTTGTTCCAGAATTGGATGACCTAGGAAATAACGTCACATCAACTTCATTGTTCATCACATCCGGAGATCTGGTCCCAGTATATCCCTATGCCTACGCCATCGTTCCGGATGCTGCGCCAATTCTGAAAGCAAGTACGGGTGATCCTTTAGCACCTCCACGTATTTATTTGTTCGAGATCGATACGACCGACTTGTTCAACAGCCCAATTCGCGAGGCTACAACGTTAACAGCGCCGGGCGGAGTAGTGAATTGGCAGCCTCAGGCCATTTATAACATCAATACGATCCAGGACAGTACCGTGTTCTTCTGGCGGTGTACCATTGATAGCACTGGGAATGGTGGGTACAACTGGTATGAGCGTTCGTTCCAGTACATCGAAGGAAAGAGCGGCTGGGGACAAGCCCACTATTTCCAGTTCAAGAATGATCATTTCAACGGCGTTGTTTATGATCGACCGCAACGCGATTTCGACTTCTTTACTGGTGCAAGACATGTGCGTGCTTCCGTACGGGATAGCATCTCTGATAACAATACGGGTTGGTACAAGGATAATGTTACGCAGGAATATAATAACGGTTGTCAAGTTCCAACTGCTTGGATGGTGGCGATCATCGACCCTATCACATTCGAACCTTGGGAAACCTTCTGGACCGCATCGGATGGAACCCAATACAATGCCGACCATCAGTTCGGAAATATGAATAACAATACCGCTTGTAGAGACCGGCCTGAAAAAGTGTTCAGCTACAACACAACAATACCTGCACAGATGGTCGCAATGCAGGATCTGTTGGAGAACCAGATACCCTTAGGTCATCACGTACTTATGTATACGTGGCGATACATGGATCAAGATGGTATGCAGACCAACAACCCAGGATTGATGCCCGCGATCGAGAACCTGAGCGGTGGTAATATGAGTTTCGCAAGTATGTATGACAGCGCTGCTTATATATTATACGTGCAGAAAGGTTTTCCAGCAACGTTCCAGGATACGCTGGCACCAGCGATATTTCCGCAGCCCGGCAATACAAGTGAGGATGGTGTGATCGACCTTTCCGTATACATTACCGGACAGTGGAACCTTGGTTCTATTTCCTCCGTAATTGCAGGTCCTGCAAGCGCGTGGCATGCACTTTATTGGAACGAGGTGCCCGTAAGCCCAACGGATAGTACGACGATCTCACTCATCGGTGTTAGAGAAGACCTCTTGACCCAGGATACGCTGATGACGATGCCTTCTGTTTGGGATTCAGTCCCTGATCTCAGTTCCGTGGATGCAGGAATGTATCCGTATTTGAAGATCTCCGGCAGTTATCACGATTTGGGTGCGTTGGTTCCGAAACCAGCACAACAAGAGCGTTGGCAACTGCTCAGTTCCCAAGCACCGGAATGCGCGATCGATCCTCCGGTAGGTTATGTGAACGGATTGGATGATCTGTTCGAGGGACAGAACGCTTCGCTCGCTATTGCGGTCCATAATATCGGCGAAGTGGATATGGACAGTTTATTGATGACCGCTTGGGTGATCGATAGGAATAACATAAGGCGGCGCGTGCATTACAAGTACAATGCGCCTTTATTGGTAGGTGGTATACTGATGGATACCATCGTATTCTCCACGTTGGGATTTGGTGGCCCAAATACCATTATCATCGAAGCCAACCCGGAGGACACGCTGACCAGTGTTTATGATCAGTTGGAACAGACGCACATCAACAACATTGCGCAACTGCGGTTCAACATAGAGATGGATATCGAGAACCCGTTGTTGGATGTGACCTTTGATGGGATCCATATCCTTGATGGCGATATCGTTTCCGCGAAACCGGAGATCTATATCACGCTTGATGATGAGAATCCGGTCCTGTTAATGAATAACGTGACCGATACGACTTTGTTCCAGGTCTTCATGAAAACGCCGAATGGGAATGAGGAACGATTGTATTTCAGAGCGAATGGAATGGATCAGCTCCTGTTTGAACCTTCCACGGGATCAAATAACATTTGTCACATTCGCCATTTCGGGAATTTCGAGATCGATGGCACGTATGAACTCCGTGTGCGCGCCAGAGATCTGAGCAACAACAATTCCGGCGATAAGGATCTGATGATCAGTTTCGAGGTGATCAATAAACCGACCATCACGGAAACGCTGAATTACCCGAACCCCTTCACCACAAGTACACGCTTCGTATTCACGGTCACCGGCTCTCAACCGCCAACGAACATGAAGATCCAGATCATGACCGTAACGGGTAGGGTCGTGCGCGAGATCAAAATGCACGAACTCGGACCAATACACGTTGGCCGGAACATCACGGAATACGCATGGGATGGTACCGACGAGTTCGGTGACAAGCTTGCGCGCGGTGTGTATATCTACCGTGTGATCTCGCAACTGAACGGACAAGAGATCGAATACCGGGAGACCGGTGCCAGTGACTACTTCAAGAAGGGTTTCGGCAAGATGTACAAATTGTAATGGCCAAAGGATGGAGATAACCCGTGCCCGTGTTGCGGCATGGGCTGCGGGATCCGGACTTCTATGGTCATTGGCTTGGCCCTATGTTGGTGGTTTTACGTGGGTCGCATTTTTTGCATGGTTACCACTGCTTCACGCCGAACGATTGCATTCGCAACGCACCGCGAACAAGGCACGATCGTTCTTCCCTTATGTCTGGATCGCAACGCTGATCTGGAATGGACTAGGTGCTTGGTGGTTCTACAATGTTAGCGAACCGCTGGATACACGCCTGGTAAGTGGCACCGCACCGCTGGTCGTGAATTCATTGTTGATGACCATCCCGTGGTGGCTGAAGCGTGTCGTGAACAAACGGTTCGGAATGCAATGGGCTACTTGGGCATTCATCGTATTCTGGATCGCATTCGAACGGCTGCATCACGGCTGGGACCTTCAATGGCCATGGTTCTCCATTGGCAATGTCTTCGGCACACAACCTGCGTGGGTCCAGTGGTATGAGATCACTGGAATGTTGGGTGGAACACTTTGGGTACTACTGGTCACACTGATCCTTGATCAGGCAATTGTTGCGTGGCTCGGAAATGCTCCTCGAAAAAGGATCCTTGCGAACGTTTCATTTGTTGTAGCTCTGGTTGCCATCCCGCTGTCGATCTCATTAGCGCGGTTCTACACGTATCAGCAAGAAGGTTCAACTGCGGAAGTGGTTGTCGTGCAACCGAACATCGATCCGTACAACGAAAAATTCGGTGGGGTGGATGCGCTCATTCAATTGGACCGGATGCTATCCTTGGCAAAGATGATGATCACCGATAGCACGCGGTTGGTCCTGTTGCCCGAGACCGCCTTGCAAGAGAACGCAACCGTGGATGGCAGTTCCGGAACACAACAATTCCTGGGACTTTGGGAGAATGACCTGGCCGCTTCCAAAAGCGTACAGCGCATAAAAAAGTTCCAAGCAGAGTTTCCACACGTATCCATTCTGGCGGGCATGAACAGTGATAGCCTCTATCCCGCAACAGGACCACGACCCATGGCTGCAAGACCGCTGTACAGAGATATACCTCCGGGGATGGAAGCCGAACAACGATGGTATGTTGCATATAATGCTGCGTTATGGGTTCCTGCGAAAGGCCCCATCGAAAGCTACCATAAATCCAAACTGGTAGCTGGTGTAGAACAACTCCCGTTCGAGAACGTTCTCGGACCTATCGGTGCGCTAGTAGTTGATCTTGGCGGCACCACAGGGTCGCTTGGGAAACAGAAGATCCGCTCGGTCCTGAAGGATGGAAATTCTAACCTTCGTGTGATTCCAGCGATCTGTTACGAGTCCGAATTCGGAGAACACATTGCAGCGCACGTGCGCAATGGTGGGAATCTGCTTGCGGTAATTACCAATGATGGTTGGTGGGGTGATTCACCTGGCTACAAGCAACACATCACCTTCGCGACCATCCGTGCCATTGAAATGCGCAGGGATGTTGCACGTTCCGCAAATACAGGCATCTCCTGCTTTAGCGATCAACGCGGCGTGTTGCGCGATCACACGGATTGGTGGGTGCCCACCGTGATCCGATCCACTGTCAACTTGAACGAAAAGATCACCTTCTATGCTGCCCACGGAGATCTCATCGGATTGGTAGCGATGTTCTTTGCAGCCGGGTTCTTTGTGGCGTTGGTGGTGAAACGGTTTATGCCTTAGATCTGAAAGTGGCACAGAATGAATGGCTATCACGTTCCATTCCATTTCGCCCTAACTTTACCGATACAACTGGCTCGTCATGAATATCGCAACTACCAAACTGGAACTAGTGCAACAACTGTTATCCATTGCAGACGAGAAGACGCTTCGCAAGGTGGCCAACTTCTTTAAAAAGGAGGTGCCGGTCGTTGCTGAGGAGGATGATATCACAGATGAGGAATATGCAGAATTCGAAGAAATGCGGTCTAAACGTGATACCGGAGAGGTGAAGTTCCTCACGGAAAAGGAGGCGAAGGAAGAGATTGCCCGATTGATCGCTGCTGAGCGTAAATGAACTACGACCTAGAAGTTTCACCTAGTGTTATTAAGGAAGTAACAAGGATCTATTTCGATTGCGAAGGAATCAGATCGGGTTCAGGAATGCGCTTCTTGAAGGAGTTGGATGCATGCTATAAAAGTATCTGTGCGAACCCTTTTGGTTGTCAAGTGCGAAAATCACCTTATCGCTATGTGTTTTTATATAAGCTGAAGTACCGTGTGGTCTATGACATTAAGGGTCAAACCGTTTTGGTTTTCCAAGTTCGCCACACCAGTCGAAAACCAAGCAAGAAATTCGGACCTTAGATAAGCCGATGCAAGGTGAAGGTTATCTTGCAGGTGATCTGAAAAGTGATGACATACCTATCAATTGCGCTTTCAAGCCACAGGGTCGTCCGCCAAAGTGCGGACAGACCCTGCAGCGATTTAGGTACTAATCCGCTTCTTAGCCTAGTTACTACGGTCATGCCTAGAAGCAGAATACTTAAGCACCTATTGCCTTTGCCATGACCGAAGTGGTAGATACCATCCGTGGGATACTGACCGATACAAGCAATCGAATGCAGCACATCCGCAGCATTCAATTTCTTGCGTGGAATACACCTGATGAAATTCCAGAGAAATACGCCGAAGTGGTTCAAGAACTGGCGGTGGACTTGGACTACTACGAACCAGATGTGCAACTGAGGTCTGAGGCTCCAGAGTACTATGACGACGCTGAATTGGAGCGTCGAGTTATGCAGGCATTGGAGTTGTTTTCAACCACCGCCGATCCATGAAAAACCTCCGTTTGGTCTATCGGCTGCTCCTTGATTTGAGCTGGGATGAGGGGGCGTAGCTGCTAACTTGAAGCCTGAATCAGCATTAGATTCGCCGCATAGCATCCGGCCTTAGCGCACCAACGGAACCCTTCGTGACATCACCCCGTTCTGTCCATCGAACCGTACAACGTAGATACCGCTGTTCAGTGAACTTTTCGGGATCTTGATCGTGCTCAACCCTTCCGGGAACGCAACCGTGTTCTGCTCCCAAACCATTTTTCCGCTTGCATCGAATAACCGAATGACCTGATTCTGATCATGCGCCATAGTAACAAGAACATTCAGGTTCAAGCCATCGTCCCAGCTATTGATGATCGCTGTCTCGCCACTACCTGAACAAGAAGTCGTTCTTACATCACTCACCTTCTCGTCTCCGTTCGTGTCGGTCTGGCGTAGTCTGTAGAACGCATTGCTTGGTGGAGCCTGATCAACGAAGCTGTATTCGATCACTTGAAGACTCGTGCCCGCTCCAGCCACTTGTCCCAACGAAATATACTGTTCGCCATCAGTACTTCGTTCGATGGTGAAGAAATCGTTATCTCGTTCACTGGCGGTCGTCCACGAAACGGTTACGGTATTCGCATCACATTGAGCATCGAAACGGATCAGTTCAACGGGAAGCGGGTTTAGAATGTCAGAAAGTGTCCAGGATCTGAACAAGTCGCCTGGAGGAACCACAGCATTGGTTACGGTACCTAATGCCCAAGCTCCAACACCGGGTGCAAAGTCGCCCCATTTATTTACACCGGAATTGAATCTTTGCGCTCCCAACGGAATTCCAGCGATCAAGTTCCCGGCTTGAATATCTTCGGTAGGGCTATACGTGAAACCCAAGGTCAGGTTGGGATTACCGGTGAACGCATAACCAAAAACATTCACATCAACGATCCAGAACCGGTCCACAACATGGCGCGACTCATTCGTGGCAATTGGCGTCAAAGCAGTGCCGGTCTGCCAGTTGTTCATATGCGTAACATCACTCGGTCGGTAGGAGTTATTATCCCAAGTGGCCGCACCAACAGTGTGGTTGTACGTGGCGAAAACGATTGAAGAGGTTGCTGTGCCGGTACCGCTTCCGGTTACTGCACAGGTGAAGGGGATCTTAGTTCCAAGCGCCGAAGCATAAGGAATTACGTACGTGTTACCCGCCGCTGCGTTACCTACGTTCCAGCGGATCCGATCATTCTCGGCCTCGCTAATGATCATTCCTCCCGTACCCATGGTCGTTATCGCATCCTGTGCGGGATTCTGAATAACCAGCCATGCTCCATTATCGATCACCACTCGAACATCGTTGTTCAGGAACAATCTTCCTTGTGCATTCATAAGAGCAGGACAGAGACTTAGTATTACACATGCCATGAGCGGCAATGCCCAATTCAGTGATGGGCATATGCTTTCAGATGGAATTAGCTGGTCTTTGTATTTCATGAGCGGGTCATAGTATAGACGTAGAAACCCCGAAAAAGTGGCCTGAGATCATTGAGGAATAATCCCAAACCAATAATAAAGATAGCATAAGGATCTGTTACGAACTACGATCAAGGTCTGATTTATCTCAAATTATGCCACTTCCCGATAACTTGGCCCCTTGAATGCGTCGCACAATTGCCTTGAATGTCGACCCGGTGATCGACTTTTCCGCTCTACGTCAGTATCAACGGTTCATGTTCCGAAATGTAGGCGATGAGCGGCGCTGGGTCCTAGGTATTGATGAACTGAGCGCTATTGAAAGCCCGGATCTTGCTAAAAATAAGGCCATTCAGGAATGGGTATTCGGGTTCCTGAGCTACGAAATGAAGAATTCGTTGGAAGGCCTTCACTCCCGATCGAAGGATGAACTGGGTTACCCAACGAGCTATTGGTTCGTGCCCCGTTTCGTGTTCGAGATGAATGATAAGGGATGTGTGTTGCATGTGCACGGATCGGATGAAAGTGCAGGTAGGGAGCTTGCCAACGTGCTGTTCCGGAATGACTCCGAAGTTCAGGGTGGGCGGGTCAGGAAGTGGATCTCACGTACCCCGCGAACGAATTATATCGACGCCGTGAATGCATTATTGAAGTACATCCGCCGCGGAGATATCTACGAAGTGAATTACTGTACCTCGCGGCACGCGGAAGTTGATGCTGATTGGGATCCGTTCAATGCATTCATACACTTGTTCTCAAGAACGAATGCAGAACATGCTGGATTCTTGCGAATAGGCGAGCGGTTTGCTTTATGTGCAAGTCCAGAGCGATTCTTAGCATTCAAGGGAGACCAAGTAATGGCACAACCGATGAAGGGCACACGGGCAAGGAGCGGTAGCGCTGTTGAAGATGAACGGATCGCGATCGAGTTGGCCAAGGACCCAAAGGAACGTGCAGAGAACATAATGGCGCTGGATGTAATGCGCAATGACCTTTCGCGTATTGCAAAGCGCCGGTCAGTGATCGTGGACGAACTTTGTGCGGTGCGTCCGCATGGGAAAGTATTTCAAATGACAAGCACCGTTAGGGCTGAATTGAAGGAAGGAATTACGCCTTATGATGCGGTTCTAGCTTCATTCCCAATGGCAAGCATGACTGGTGCACCGAAGTACCGTTCAATGCAATTGATCGATGAACTGGAGGATCAGTGTCGTGGACTTTTCAGTGGAACAATGGGGTTTTTCGCGCCGGATGGAACCGCAGACCTTAATGTCGTTATCCGCACCTTATTCTTCAATGCGGCTCAACACATGGTGACCCTAGTAACAGGAGGAGCGCTTACAGCAAATTGTGATCCTGAAAAGGAATGGGATGAGTGTGAGCTGAAAGCGCGTTCCGTCCTTGATGCTTTGCAATGATCGCTAGCGTAGAACGATCTATCGCTTCGCAGGAATTGGCGTTGCCCGGCCAGCCCATGTGGGTAGCCGTAAGCGGAGGGGTGGATAGCATGGTGTTGTTGGATGCACTCCGGAAGCTTGGCCACGTTTGTCATGTAGCGCATGTGGATCATGGTCTACGTGGTGCGGAAAGTGCTGCGGATCTTCACTTCGTCGAAGCGCATTGTAAGGCAAAGCATATCCCATTCAGTTCAACTCGTGTGGATCTTTCAGAGCTCATAAGCCAAGGACGGTCCGTGCAGATGGCCGCTCGGGAACTGCGTTATGAGTGGTTCAATTCACTTGTGGATCTAGGGCCATCGGTTCTGGCAACCGCACATCATGCGGATGACGCTGTGGAAACACTGCTAATGGATATGATGCAAGGCATTGGCCCATCCAGGTGGGGCTCCATTCCTCCGCGCAACGGTCCATTCGTACGGCCACTATTGCAGATCTCACGCAAGGAGATCCTGGAATACGCGGAGAAATACCATATTGCCTTTCGTGAGGACCGCTCAAATACCGACCCGAAATACTTGCGCAATCGTGTTCGACATGAGGTGTTGCCTTTGTTGGAGGAGGTAAGACCAGGAACCAGAATTGTTATGCAACGCAATGTTCAGCTTTTGCGAGAAATGACCGTTGTTCTTGGATCACGGTTGAATGAAGCGATGATGTCGTTGATCCCGGATAGCCATGGAGCATTGCGCGTACCATTCGAACTGCTCCGGACTTCGCATATGCCAGGCTTGATCCTTCATCGTCTTCTACGGGACAAAGGGTATCATCCAGATCGCATCGCGGATATCCTTTCGGCCATCGAAACGGGTAATACGGGTGCGCATTTCATGGATGGTGGCTATACCGTTGTAGTTGATCGGGATGAGTTGATCATGGAAAAGGTTCAGCCAACACCACCGGAATTCAGGATCGGTTCCATGGATGATCTGAATGGATCGTTGCCGATCTCTGTTTCAATTGTGGATGCGAAGGATATGGACTTAGACCAGGGAAATAGCGTCGCATGGCTGGATGCCGTCAACGTACCATTTCCATGGACCCTTCGCCCATGGAAACCTGGCGATCGTATGAACCCCATAGGCCTTGGTGGTTCCAAGTTGGTGAGCGATCTATTGATCGATCAGAAGACCCCTAGAAATGTTAAAGAACGGACCTATGTTCTTGTTGCGCGAGAGCGGATCGTATGGTTATGTGGGCATCGTATTGCGGAAGGATCACAAGGATCGGACTTTTCGGATAAAGTGCTCCGAATAACGTGGAAAGGAATTTGATCCCGATAGTGTCGAACGGGCTGTGGATCGCCTATCTTAAGGCCACAATTCCAACCAACATGCTTTTCCCGAATGCTAAATTGATCGCTAAGGAATTGATATCTTCCTTGCGCTTTCCAAAGCAACCGCTCTCCCTTACGGATGAGGAGCGTAATGCAAATTATTCCAGTATGCAGCGTGCTACCCGTTTAGGGAATGCGGAGCATGGAAAATGCCGCATAGTTTTCGAGGATGATGAAGGTATGAAGGCGGTAGAAACCACCATCTGGACCTTCGATCCGGACAATATCGTCCTGAAATACGGTATGTCCATTCCGATCGCAAGGGTGCTTAGTGTGTACATCCCTTAGGAAATTCCTGTCCTTAGGAAAACAAGGATCTTCTGAAGCCCTTGGAGTCTCTTCCAACGGAATGGGCTATTTTTGTTGTACCTAACATGATGTACTTACTATTTCTTCTCACGCTTCTTCAATCTACACCTAGTGACCCAGCAAAGTGGATGTTCTCAGCCGAACCGAGTGCTGATGGTATCGTGAACGTGCAGTTGCAGGCCACATTGGAGGAAGGTTGGCATCTTTATTCGATCTCACTACCCAGTGATCAAGGACCGATCGCCACATCCTTCACATTCAAACAAACAAATGATTGGGTGGCTTCCGGTGAATTGATCGAACCTGAACCAGTGGAAGAATATGATATCAATTTCGCTATGGATGTTCGACATCATTCCGGTAGCCCTGTTTTCGTTCTACCAATAAAACGCGCAACGAATGATGCCTTTAATGTTGAAGGCGAATTGGAATATATGGTCTGTAACGACAAAACATGTTTACCACCGAAAGTGGTTCCTTTTAGCATTGTTGTCCCTGCCAGTTCAGCGAAGTAGATGGTCAAGCAATTTTTGTACGCGGTTCTCACCTCCTTGTTATTGGTCGGTTGCGCCGTGGATGCACCTAAGGCTAAAGATGCCAGGTCGATCAAACTGGATCCAGTTCAGGATAAAGTGGCGTGGTCCGTTAGTGCAACATCAACCACCGGGAATGAATGGGAAGTGAATTTCCATGCGGATATCGATGAAGGATGGTCGGTCTATTCCGTAGAGAATTTCGGAGAGATGGGGCCGTTGCCGAGCCGCTTTGAATTCGATTCGCTCGCACACCAGAACGCCAAAGGGGAAGTGATCGAGGTGAGCGAACACACCATCCAAGGACACGATCCCGTGTTCGATATGGAAGTGAAAAAATTCAAGCACAACGTTGATTTCAAGCGCAAGGTCGATCTCTTGGTGAACGAAGTGCCGCTTCAGGGGCAGTTCGAATACATGACCTGTAACGATGTTACGTGTCTGCCTCCTCAAGTCGTATACTGGCAATACAGTACGGATAGTGCATCTTTTAACCTAAGCTCCGTGCCCTACGACCTTACAGGGTATAATGTTGTTTCCTGCGCGGATGGTATCTACAAATTACCGGGTCTGGACCTGGAAGCACCAGTGATACCAGGCGAGCGTACGGACCATAAGAACAGCAGTCTTTGGACCCTCTTCTTCCTTGGGTTCATTGGTGGATTGGTTGCACTACTTACACCTTGCGTTTTCCCGATGATCCCGTTAACGGTGAGCTTCTTTACCAAGGGAAGTGAGGATCGTAAGAAAGGAATGACCAACGCGATCACTTACGGAGGCTTCATTCTGTTGATCTACCTGCTCTTCAGCTTACCCTTCCATTTGCTGGGTAGCGTCAACGAGGAGATATTCAACGAGGTGAGTACCAATCCGTGGCTGAACGTTTTCTTTTTCGTGATCTTCATCATTTTCGCCATCTCGTTCTTCGGATATTTCGAGATACAATTGCCGAGTAGTTGGGTGAACAAGATGGATGCCAATGCGAGCAAGTCCGGAGGTATGATCGGGATCTTCTTCATGGCACTCACACTCGCACTGGTTTCATTCAGCTGTACGGGTCCAATACTGGGTTCTTTGCTGGCCGGTGCGCTCACAGCAGATGGTGGTGCATGGCAACTGACCGCAGGAATGGGTGGCTTCGGTCTGGCGTTGGCATTACCCTTTGCGCTTTTTGCGTTGTTTCCGCAATGGCTCAACTCCTTGCCACGTTCCGGTAGTTGGTTGAACACTGTAAAGGTTGTATTGGGTTTCATCGAACTGGCATTGGCTATCAAATTCCTAAGCAATGCCGATCTCGTAATGAATTGGGGATTGCTTAAACGCGAAGTGTTCATTGCCCTGTGGGTCATTATCGGTATCGGACTCGCGGCATACCTTTTCGGCTTTATCAAATTTCCGCACGACGGACCGGCAAAACCAACAAAAATGCGCATGGCGCTTGGTGCACTTGTAACTGCGTTCGTGTTGTATTTGGTCCCTGGCCTTACGAACAGTTCCATGCGTAACCTGAAACTACTCAGCGGTTTCCCGCCACCGCTCTTCTATAGTTTGTATCATCAGGATAGTGAATGCCCGTTGGCATTGGAATGTTATCACGATCTTGAAGAAGGACAGGCCGTTGCACGAAGAAGCGGCAAACCAATGCTGGTGGATAATACCGGTTGGGCCTGCGTGAATTGCCGCAAGATGGAAGAGACTGTCTGGAGCGAACCCGAGATCCTGGAAGTGATCCGCGACGAATATGTGCTTGTCTCCTTGTACGTCGATGATAAACGCGAGTTGGCGAAAGAGGACCAACACATTTACATCAACTGCCGAGGACAAAAAAAATTGATCCTGACCGAAGGCAACAAGTGGGCAACCTTGCAAAGTGAGTCCTTTGGTCAGGTAAGCCAGCCGCTTTATGTTCTTCTGAGCCCGGATGGTAAGCTGCTGACGGACCCCGTGGGCTATACGCCGGACAAGGCGGATTACGGTGTATTCCTGGATCGCGGTCTGCAAGGCATGACTAAACTGGGGTTGCGCGCTGAGCGGTAGTGAGCCTTGTTCCCAACAAACATTCTTGATCATTGCAAGGAAGATGATCATATTCATGAAACTACCGGATCGTCTTTCGTGAGTAGGTGAACTGCTGTGGCATTCTACCTCACTTTTTCACTTTCTCGCTTTCTTACTTTTCTAAGCCCCTAACAACCAATAAACCCGCATCTTTGACGAGATGACACAAGACCGCATCCGATCCCATTTTGCCGAAGCTGCCGATGTACTGAAGCGGTTCTCGGAAGACCCGGCGAACATTGCCGCTATCGAACAAGCTGCAGCGTTCATGTCCTATTGCCTGAAACAAGGTGCCAAGGTGATCAGTTGTGGCAACGGTGGGAGCATGTGCGACGCTATGCACTTTGCGGAAGAGCTCACTGGACGTTTTCGCGGAGGTCGCGAACCAATTGCAGCACTCAGCATCAGCGACCCGAGCCATCTTACCTGTGTAGCGAACGATTATGGTTGGGAGCATGTTTTCTCGCGCTTCGTAAAAGCACATGGTCGCGAAGGTGATGTCCTGCTCGCTATCAGTACCAGTGGTAATAGTCCAAATATTCTTTGCGCAGCAGAAGTGGCGCGTGCTAAGAACATGCATGTGATCGGACTTACAGGCAAGGACGGAGGGAAACTGGCTGAGCTGTGTACGGTCGAAGTGCGCGTGCCGCATGATGGCTTTGCAGATCGCATTCAAGAAGTACACATCAAAGTGATCCATGCGCTCATTGATCACATAGAGCGTGATATGGCGTTGCCGAAACGATCGGAGATCTATTGAGAAGTGTGCCTCGACTACGCTCGGAAACCAAGAAAGTGAAAAGTGAATGGTGAAAGGAAATGAAGAATGAAAAACCTACCTGTCATAACACATACCGAGAACCATATCGTATTTCACTGCTCCAATTAGTATCTGCGTTGATCATCCCTTTCAGCGTCATCTGTGTTCTATTTACCTGTTACCGCTTACCACTCACCCAAAGATTAAATGCTCGTTAAAGTTTTCGGATCAGCGGTATTCGGCATCAATGCCACAATTGTTACGGCTGAAGTGAATGTGGAGAATGGTGCTTTCTTTTTTTTGGTGGGCCTGCCGGACAGTGCCGTTAAGGAGAGCCAGCAGCGCATGGACGCAGCGCTCCGTAACAACGGTTTATATTTCCCGAGAGGCAAAGGAGTAACCATCAACCTTGCGCCCGCAGATATCCGTAAAGAAGGAACGGCGTATGACCTACCACTTGCTGTTGGGTTATTGGCCGCTACCGATCAAGTGCCTGCGGAAATGTTGGAATCGTATTTGGTGATGGGTGAATTGTCCTTGGATGGTGGCATAAGGCCGATCAAAGGTGCATTGCCAATTGCGATCGAGGCGAAGGCCAAAGGATTCAAAGGCGTTATACTGCCATTCGAGAATGCGAGGGAAGCTGCCATCGTTAATGATCTTACGGTCTATGGTGTTTCGCACCTCACGGAGGTGGTGGACCTATTGAATGGCCGTAGTGACCTGCAACCGACCGTGGTGGATATTGCTGCTGAGTTTGCCAATAGCAGTCGTAATTACCCGGTGGATATTGCTGATGTGAAAGGGCAGGAGAATATTAAGCGAGCGTTTGAGATCGCTGCTGCAGGTGGGCATAACATCATCCTGATAGGCCCGCCGGGTTCCGGAAAGACCATGCTCGCAAAGCGCTTGCCAACGATCCTTCCGCCGCTTACCATCGATGAAGCATTGGAGACCACAAAGATCCACAGTGTGGCAGGTAAACTGAATAAGAACGACAGCTTACTGAGCGTACGCCCCTATCGTTCGCCGCACCATACGATCAGCGACGTCGCATTGGTCGGTGGCGGTTCATATCCGCAACCCGGTGAAATAAGCCTTGCGCACAACGGTGTATTGTTCCTGGATGAATTGCCTGAATTCAAACGGCAGGTCCTAGAGGTTCTTCGGCAGCCATTGGAAGATCGCACGGTCACGATCAGTAGGGCAAAGTTCTCCGTGGAATACCCGACCAGCTTTATGCTCGTGGCGGCCATGAACCCATGTCCATGCGGGTATTACAATCACCCGGATAAAGCCTGTGTATGTGGTCCCGGTGTGGTGCAGAAGTATTTGAACAAGGTTAGTGGTCCATTATTGGATCGCATTGATATCCACATTGAAGTAACCCCCGTTCCTTTCAGTGAACTGAGTGCAGAACGTGCCACGGAGAAAAGTGTGACTATGCGTGAACGCGTGATCGTAGCAAGAAACGTGCAACAGGATCGATACGCCAATACCCAGATACACTGCAACGCACAAATGGGTAGTAAAGAGCTTAGGGATATCTGTCGGATCGATGAAGTCGGGAAGAATCTGCTGGAGAAAGCCATGGACCGGCTTGGTCTAAGCGCAAGAGCGTATGATCGGATCCTGAAAGTTGCACGTACGATCGCTGATCTGGGTGGTAGCGACGATATCCGAACAGAGCATTTGGCGGAAGCGATCCAATACCGGAGCTTGGATAGGGAAGGGTGGGCCGGGTAGCCATTTGGAGATCCTGGTATACAATCTGGCCATGATCGATTCCAACATGTTCGTGCCATCATTTTTTGGTCGCGAGCTCTCATGGAATGATCTATCCAGTTTGTGCGATCCACCAATAGTGTCGCAATAACTATGGCCTTTAGCACACGTTCCTGGAGACCAGTTGCCTAACTATCGAAACAATCTTCGTTGGCCATACGTACTACGGGCAACGACATGTATTACACGCTACGAAGTATCGCCTCCTCCTTGGTCATTTTGATCGCCTCATCGATCCTGTCATTGACCCTGAATGCTCAAGACGCAGAACCGCAGTATTTGAGCAACGTTCTCACCACTACGGAAAAGAAAAAGGCCGCCTATTTCCGGAATGCTGATGGAAAGCAAGGAGATCATTTTGTTGGCAAGACATATTCCATAGAAGGTGTATTGAAAGTGGAAGGAGTCTATGCCGATAAGGCGTTATCGATAGAAGATGGGCTATTTACTTACTACCACCCGAATGGAAAGGTGGAAAGCCGCGGTACGTATGAAATGGGATTGAAATCGGGCCTATGGGAACGTTTCGATGCGAATGGAAACGAACTAGCGGAGAAGATCTACGACACGAAGGTTCTGGAGAATATTGTCTACACAATGGTCCAGACCATGCCAAAGTACAAAGGAGGTAATGAAAAGGTGTTCAAGCACTACGTCAAAAGTTCTGTGGCCAACTCGGTCCGCACGAAAGTGAAGGGTGAGATCACTGCCAGCTTCATTGTTGAGAAGGACGGTGAATTGAGTGATATCAAAGTGGTCGGAAACGACGACAAGGTCATTCGAGCGAAAGTTATTGAAGCAGTTCAAGCCAGTTCTCCTTGGGATGTAGGAGTGGAAAAAGGGCGTGCAGTGCGTGTTCAATTGGACGTGCCAGTGAAATTCTGAACCCGGTCTACATATTGAGACCACTTGAAAGCCTCTTTGTTTGAGGCTTTTTGTGGTTTGCGCGCTTTTCAAGTACCATTCGATGTTCCGTGAGACCGTTCAACCATTGGGGAGCTTCCTACTGATCGCAACCGTTAGTTTTGCTGTGTAAATAGGGGCTCCTTGAATCGGACTTAGCATCACATGTCATTTTTACCACATTGTCCAGTGGATAGGCCTGCTCTGAGACTGAGCATACATGATTCGATCCACTTGATCCATCGAGAGGATTGGGAGAAAGTGGCCAACGATGCAAGGCCGTATCTGTGTTATGATCACCTAATGGCATTGGAAGATGTGATGGTCGGATCGATGGGTTTCCGATACGCTTTGTTCTATTGCGAGCAATATCAGCCGATCGGGATAGCCTATTTTCAATTGGCTGAGCTTGTGGATAACGGAAGCGATCATCGCGATGCCGTGCGCAGGTTGGGCGCTGGATTAGGTGCAAGGATCGTTAAGGATCTGAAGGTGCGGAGTCTTGTCTGCGGGAATATCTTTCATTGCGGGGAACACGGCGCTCACTTCATCAACGGGATCCCGCATGATGAGCAATTGAAAGCACTGGAAACAGCAATGCGCCAGTTGCGATCCGACGAGCGATCAGGGCCGAAACCTTCCGTCATGATCTTCAAGGAAGTCGGAGCCGGACAGATCAATAATGCGGAGGTCCTTGAAAATAAAGGGTATCACCCCTTGGCCATGGACGTGAACATGGTAATGAACGTGGATCCAGGTTGGAAGGATCTCAACGGATACACAAATGCTCTTAATTCAAAGGCGCGAACGCGCATTAATTCGATCATGGGCCGGTCATCTGCATTGGAGATCAAAGACCTCACAAGTGAAGCGATCCAGCAGGCGATACCTGATCTTCAAAAGTTGTTCAACGAAGTGCTTGACCGGGCACCATTCATTTTCGGAAGGCTGAACGTTGCGGTATATGCGCCATGGAAAACGCTGTTAGGGGATAAGTTGATGTTCCATGGTTTCTATTTGAATGATGAGCTGGTCGGATTCAGTGCAGCGTTCATTCATCACGATACGCTTGATGCACAGTTCGTAGGCATCAATTATGATCTGGATCAAGAACATTTCATCTATCAGCGCATGTTGATCGATCTGCTGGAATACGCGCTGGAGAACGATCTTCGAACCATCAAATTCGGGCGGACCGCGGAACAAGCAAAAAGCAACATCGGCGCCTTACCACAGCCGTTGGTGTGGTACGTAAAACACCGTAACCGGTTAGCGAACAAGGTCATTGGGCCATTCATCCGTGGAGTGGTCCCGAACAAATTCGAACTACGTGAACCCTTCAAGAAGGTGACGGCGTAAAATGGATTCACTAACGCAGATCGTGTTGGGAGCCGCGGTAGGGGAACTTGTGCTCGGAAAAAAACTTGGGAACAAAGCCATATTGTGGGGTGCCATCGCTGGTACAATACCGGATCTTGATGTTCTGAACCGCTCGCTGTTCGATGACCTTAGAGCCAATGAATTGCATCGCGGTATAACGCATTCCATCCTCTTCTCTGCGGTGATGGCACCAGTGCTTGGTTGGTGGGTGAAGAATAACAGACGATCACTTCTGGCGGTTTTTATTCTGCTCATCGCATGGGTCTTCCTCCAAGGGTTGGCGACGACCAGTGCCTACGTCATGCTCATGGCCGGTACGTCATTGATCGTCGCACTGATCGTGTGGAAAGGCAATAGGACTGACGAGGCATCAATAGTGGATTGGACGAAATTGTTCTGGTGGAGCCTCATAACACACCCATTACTTGACTGCCATACTACGTGGGGCACGCAATTGTTCTGGCCGCTTCCGGTTAAGGTCGCATACAATAACATCTTTGTTGTGGATCCGCTCTACACGGTGCCGTTCTTGATCTGTGTTGCGCTAGCCATGTTCTTCAAGCGCACGGATCCACGACGGCGGCTGATCAACAACTTCGGGCTGATCTTGAGCTCGGTCTACATGGTCCTGACGATCGCATTCAAATTCATTGGCTATAGGAACATTCGCGATTCCATTGAACGTCAAGGCCTGTCGTATTCGGGCATATCCACAAGACCCACGCCATTCAATTCGATCCTTTGGACAACCAATATCAACAGTGGCGATAATTACTTTCTTGGATACCATTCCTTGCTCGATACGAAACCTGAGGTTGATCTAGTTACGATCCCAAAGAACCATGGCCTACTTTGCAAGTGGTCCGGTCATGATAAAATTGAACGACTGATCCGACTATCCGATGATAACTACGTCATCAAACTTGAGAATGACACGCTGGTATTCTGTGATCTACGGTTCGGTCAAATGGGAGCACCTTCCGTCGATAAACCTTTTGTATACTCTTATAAGCTGATACCCGATGGCAATGACCTACGCGTTGAATTGAAGCCACCACCTGCGGTTGATGGTCAACTATTCAAGGCAGTGATGGGTGAGCTTTGGCAAAGGATAAAGGGGGAATGAATTGTTCCGGGCCAATGGGTCAGAGCGTGCAGTGCAGCTGGGATATTGAACAACCTGTGCAGTTCTGTATTCAAGAATTCAAATGCTTCGATCACGTGTATCTGAAGGGCCGTACATCATGACCAATGGGTGTATGCATGAATGAACACCCGAATACTGAAAAGCAAAAGCACGATGCCGATGCCGCGATACACCTTCTTCAATAGGTGAGGAGCAAGTATTTTTCTAAGCTTCGGCGCTAGTGCGGATTTCACGATGTCGGTCAAGAAGATCCCTACAAGAATGGAGATGATGAACAACCATTCATTGTGATCCGCAGCATACCCAGCACTTGCGCGTAATGAATATCCGGTCCATACCACGAACACGAAAGGATTGATGAAGTTCACGAGGAAACCAGCAGTGTAGAGGCCAAGTGCATTCTTACTCCCCAGCCGTACTTCCTGATCCTTATTCGCGTTGGAATTGAAGGTGTACCACGCCCCTAGGACTGCGAGAATAATTCCTGCCGCCAATGCAAGCCATCCTTCGTTCACGTTGCCCTCGAACAATGCAATGGCACCTGTCATACAAATGAGCGCAACGAGAACATCCGAAGTAATGATACCGAGCGCCACGGATGCACCGCCCCAGAATCCATAGTCCATCGCTGCGCGTAGCAACGTAAAGAACACAGGGCCGATCAAGAATGCGGTGATCACACCATAACCAAGTCCTTCCAAAATTGGCATGGCCGAAAGGTAGGGTGGGCGAACTTATACGAGCAACTAGGAGCTTCGCTGTTCAGGTTTTGATCCTTTTGATAAAATTGCGTTTCACGAAGATCCGGATACCACCTTCCCCGGTTGGCAAATGATCATCCCATTGCGCTGTGAGACCATATTGGAAGTAACAGCCAATACCCCAACTATACCTTGCATTGATAGGCCGTTGATAATCGAACCCAATGGTCGGTATGACGTTGAAATTTCCGTAGTTGCTCAATTTTCCATTGATAACGGTGTTGCTGTCAACAACTCATGGGATATAGGCGAGCCGTCGACCAGTTGCCTTATTCGTGATCGGAAGATCTCCTTGAACGTCAAGGCAGAATGAGAAATGCTTGGTATTGTCCACATACCACTTAGCACCAAGGATCATTGAAAAGTAGCTTGCCCGTACGGTCATACTATTCGTGGGCGAACCAATTTGCCCCCCACTGATTATGTTCCATTCTACATTTTGTACATGGTAGCCGAACCCAACAAAGTTCTCCGCTTTTTCCGTCATAGGCTCTGCATAAAGCAACTGTGCCCCGTAACCCGAACGACCATCCGTCGATGCACTAGTGCGAACTACATTGCCGTAGGTTGTTACGACCTTCCTAAGAATGGACCAACACTAATATTCCGTTGTGCTGAACAGTGGTCGATCAAGGCTAAGTTTCCTGAAACACAGAGCAACTGACCTAAAGCATACTTCCACAATGTTCCAGTTTTGATCATTCCTGGCGTTTAGCGATCTTCCGTTCGAGCGTCAAAGTGAGATACACCTGCGAAATTTGCCCTATGAACTTAGACGGTTGCGTAAACCAAACCGCTGCTCCGGGGCCAAAAAATACGGTGTAGTTCGAGTTGCCCTTGATGTTCTGATGAATATCGAAAATAAATTGCCCGTAGGTGTTGCCATACTTTACCCGTTCCCTGGTGAAGGTTAGATCTTCAGCACCATTACTGTACGTTATTGAACCTGTACTAATAGCCCATAACGGTATCACAAGTTCAAGCCCGAATTTCAAGCGGGTGCCGTCATCTGTACTTAGCGGTATGATCGGTGCAGCACCTAGCGTTAACCAACCAGCACTGACTTTCCAGCTTTCATTGGTCGAGCCACCACGACCAGAACTTTTATTTTTTATCCCTAACCACTGCTGTTGGTATCCAAAAGCGTACTGCACCTTGGATCGTATACCGAGCTGCTTGGTAAATGTGCCACGCATTTCCGTAGATAACCCAAGGCTCCTAGAATTGAATTGTGTATAGGTATCGTTACTGATTCCAATTGGCATGATCGCTCCGATCCGGAGATCAAAACCATATGTCATTTGTCCATGAAGATCGCAAACGGATCCCAAAACAAATAGGATCATTACAAAACAAAGCGTGCGGCGCATAACGTAAATCTACGTTACCGCCGCACGCGGTGATCGTCAACCGATCCATGTAATTAGGACACCCGTGATCTTATCCGTGACACTGCTTGTATTTCTTGCCGCTTCCGCAAGGACATGGATCATTACGTCCTATTTTCTTTTCTACGCGCACGGGCTCAATGGGCTGGCGCTTTTGTGGAGGTGGCATCGCGCCAGAACCAGGTGCTGCGGATCGTGATGTACCAGCTGGGCGGGATGCCGTTGCCGTACTTGAAGATGCACCTTGGACGGGAACATCCGTGCGGCTGGTCTGCAAACGCTGCTGTGGTGCGCGTGGTTCGGGTGCTTGCTGAACTTTCGGCTGTGCTGCGGGAAGTCCGGCTTTAGCCAAGAACCCGATCACATCGCCGTTCATGCGCTCCATCATTGATTTGAACAATTCAAAACTTTCCAACTTATAGATCAGCAACGGATCTTTTTGCTCAATACTCGCGTTCTGTACGCTACGGCGCAGTTCATCCATTTCGCGCAAGTGTTCTTTCCACTCGTTGTCGATGGTCGCCAAGGTGATGTACTTCTCGATGCTTGCGATCAACTCTCGTCCTTCGCTCTTGTAGCTCTTCTGCAGATTGCTTACGACTTGCATGGTCTTCACACCATCGGTGATCGGCACCACGATATTCTCATACTGTTGGCCTTGGTTCAAGAACACATCGGTCAATACCGGCATGGCCTGTTTCGCGATCTGGTGCGTATGACGTTCGTAGCTTTTTAATGCAGCAGCGTATACACGCTCGGTAACCTCATCGATCTTCATGCGCTTGAATTCCTCTGCGCTGACGGGGCTTTCCGTGAAAAGTCTGCGGAAAAGATCCAATTCGAATCCTTCGAAATCACCTTCCTGATGAAACTCATTCACTAAGTTGGCGCTTACATCGTAGAACATGTTCAGGATGTCCAACTTCAATCGTTCACCGAATAAGGCGTGATGCCTGCGTTTGTAGATAACGGTACGCTGACTGTTCATTACGTCATCGTATTCCAGCAAACGCTTTCGTATTCCGAAGTTGTTCTCCTCTACTTTTTTCTGTGCACGTTCAATGCTCGCAGTGACCATGCTGTGTTGGATCACTTCGCCTTCTTTCAGGCCCAAACGGTCCATCAGTTTGCTGATCCGCTCACTATTGAACAAACGCATCAATTCATCTTCCAACGACACATAGAATTGTGACGATCCCGGGTCTCCCTGCCGTCCAGCACGACCGCGCAACTGGCGATCCACGCGACGACTGTCATGCTTCTCCGTGCCGATGATGGCAAGTCCACCGGCATCAACTACGCCAGGCCCTAATTTGATGTCCGTACCACGACCAGCCATGTTGGTAGCGATCGTTACCGTGCCGGATAGTCCAGCTTGCTGTATGATCTCCGCCTCACGTTGGTGTTGTTTAGCGTTCAACACGTTATGCGGGATGTTGCGCATTTTGAGCATCTTGCTCATCAGTTCGCTTACTTCAACACTGGTCGTTCCTACCAGAACTGGGCGGCCTTTTTCACGCAACGCGCTGATCTCGTCGATCACGGCATTGTATTTCTCACGCTTGGTCTTGAAGACCATGTCCTCCGAATCCTTACGCACGATGGGTCGGTTGGTCGGGATCACCATCACATCCAATTTGTAGATGTCCCATAATTCCTGTGCTTCGGTTTCCGCAGTTCCGGTCATACCGGCCAACTTGTGGTACATGCGGAAATAATTCTGCAATGTCACCGTAGCGTAGGTCTGAGTGGCTGCTTCAACTTTTACTTTTTCCTTGCTCTCGATTGCTTGGTGCAAGCCATCGCTATAGCGGCGACCATCCAGAATACGTCCGGTCTGTTCGTCAACTATCTTGACCTTGCCGTCCATGACCACGTACTCCACATCCATCTCGTAGAGTGCGTATGCACGGATCAATTGGTTCACGGTATGGATCCGTTCGCTCTTGATGCCGAAATCGCGCAATAATGCATCCTTCCGCCTCGCCTTTTCCTCCGTGTCCACGCCGCTCTTTTCGATCTCCGCAATGCCGGCTCCTACATCGGTCATGATGAAGAAATTGGTGTCGTTCGAATCGTGGCTGATCAGATCAACACCTTTCTCCGTGAGCTCGATGCCGTGCTGTTTTTCATCGATGGTAAAATACAGTTCGGCATCCACCTTCGGCATTTCCTTGCCTTGGTCCTGGAGGTAGTAGTTCTCCGTTTTTTGCAAATGCGCACGAACGCCTCCTTCGCTTAGGAATTTGATCAACGCACTATTCTTCGGCAAACCTCGGTGCGCACGTAACAATGCCATCCCCCCAACTTCCAACTGCTGCTTTGTTGCCGTGCCGTCGTTGATGCCTTTGAGATTCTCTTTTGCTTCCGTAAGCAATTTGGTCACGAGTTTTTTCTGCACATTGTACAAGTTCTCAATGCGTGGCTTGTACTCATCGAATTGATGGATCTCGCCTTTCGGAGTAGGTCCGCTAATGATCAACGGTGTACGCGCATCATCCACAAGTACGCTGTCCACTTCATCCACGATCGCAAAATGGTGCTTGCGTTGTACGAGCGCGCTTGGCGCGTGTGCCATGTTATCACGCAGATAGTCGAAGCCGAATTCATTGTTCGTTCCGTACGTGATATCGGCTAAATAGGCCTTACGGCGTTCAGCGCTGTTCGGTTCATGCTTATCGATGCAATCAACGCTAAGCCCATGGAACTCGTGCAATGGCCCCATCCACTCCGCATCACGTTTCGCTAAGTAGTCATTCACGGTAACCAAATGCACTCCGCGACCTGGTAAGGCATTCAGGTAAACCGGTAGTGTGCTCACCAGTGTTTTTCCTTCACCGGTGCTCATCTCCGCGATCTTGCCTTTATGCATGGCCCAACCACCGATCAACTGCACATCATAATGCAACATATCCCAGGTAACAGGTACGCCGGCGGCCATCCATGAATTCTTCCAAATGGCCTGATCACCCTCAATGCGGATCTCATTCTGTCGTTTGGTCGCCAACTCGCGGTCCATGTCAGTAGCCCGCACGCGGATCTCCTTGTTCTCCTTGAAACGACGCGCGGTTTCCTTTACTACAGCGAATGCTTCTGGTAGGATCTCCAACAATACTCCTTCAATATCCTTTACACTTTGCTCCAGGATCTTGTCGATCTCTTCGTACCGCTGTTCGCGATCCTGGATATCCATATGCGGATCCGCCTCTATCTCATTTCGAAGTGCAACCACCTTATCATCACTCTCCTTGGTGCGTTCAGCAATACGTGCTTTCAGCGTGGCGGTCCGTCCACGCAATTCATCATTGCTTAAACCAGCCAACTTCACGAATTCCGTATTGGTGAGTTCCACGATCGGAGTGGCTTCCTTTAGGTCGCGAGTGGCTTTATCGCCGAATACTTTTTTTATCAATGTACCGAACATGGATCGATGGTGTATTGGTGTTGGTGGGCGTATCGCAATATGATAGGCTCCTTTTTAAGGATGGCAAAGGTAACGGGATCAGGGTGTGCATAGACCTTGCCGGAACAATGAGTCTGCCAAGGCGTCAGCATCTAAATGCAAAAGCCCCCTCGCCAATGGCGAGAGGGCTTTTGTGGATCATGTATGTTCAGTATTCGTCCTCATTGAAGAAGAAGTCCTCCTTCGATGGGTAATCCGGCCATATGTCCTCAATGGTCTCGAATACTTCTTCATCGTCCTCAATTGCTTGAAGGTTCTCCACTACTTCCAATGGAGCGCCTGTACGCATTGCAAAATCAATAAGTTCATCCTTGGTGGCAGGCCAAGGGGCGTCCTCCAGATATGAAGCAAGTTCTAAGGTCCAGTACATGTATTCGCCTTCTTAGCGTCTGTGAAATCGGCCGCAAATATAGGTTCTATGTTATTTCGCCCGACGAGGCGTTGATAACCGACCTGAGATCCGCTACTGGCGCGGGGTCCATGGCGTATCTGCCACTCCATTGTGGTGAGCAATGCTGCGGGCAAGTACGAAAAAGAGGTCGCTGAGACGGTTCAGATACCGTACCAGGATCTCGGGAACAGGTTCTTCCGAAGCTAGTCTTACGATCAACCGCTCCGCTCTTCGACACACGGTGCGGCAAACATGTGCCTGTGACGATGTCATGTCGCCTCCCGGAAGAATAAAATTCCGCATTGGTGGAAGTTCGGCATCCATCCGATCCATTTCGGATTCCAACTGCGTGATGTGCGCTTCGGTGATCGCAGGTACTTTGAATTTCTCGGCTTGCTCTTCGGTTCCACTTGCTAACCGCGATCCTAGACTGAACAACGTTGCTTGGATCGGCATCAGTTCCGCATCCAGTTCGCCTTTCGCAAAGTCGCGTAACAATCCGATGTGGCTGTTCAGCTCATCGACCGTACCATATGACTCTATGCGCAAACTGTCCTTAGGTACACGGTCGCCACCCAATAAGCTGGTCTGGCCTTTATCACCTGTACGGGTATAGATCTTCATGGGGTGCAAAGGTTGGGAAGAACGATCGGTCCAATTGTCAGTAGTGCAGTTTGAAATGCTCTCGAGCTTGCCCAGAGCGCAAGAATACTAATCCAAGATCAAAAAGGTCGATGCTCACGGTTACTTGTTCATGTGCTTTGATATGTTCCCATGCCGCTTCCATCCCGCTGCTCCAGTGGATATCGTCAAATACAAATAGGGTGTCGTTATGGGCTTTCGCGAGGCATTGTTCAAAATAGGTTAGTGTAGGTTCTTGCGCGTGGTGACCATCAATGAAAACAAGATCCAATTGATCGATCTGGTCAAGGACCTTAGGTAGTTCAGTTCTGAAATCACCGACCACGGAAGTGATATTCGATGCAGTCGATTGCTGGAAATTCGATCGTGCAATGCATGCGGTCTTGGGGCAACCTTCAATGGTGAACACCTTGGCATCAGGCAATGCGCGTGACATGTATAACGTGGAGATCCCGAAAGATGTGCCTAGTTCAAGCACCGTTGATCCGGAGCTGAATTGTGCCAACCGGTTAAGGAGCCTTGCTTCCTTGGGTGATTTTAGTGCTGTTCTGGCGATCGATGAGATCCGACGATCCGGTTTCTTCAGCTTGGTCGATCCGGCTCCGAGATCGTGTACACGAATTTTTTCGTCGTTCTGCAACAGCTCTTCTCGGAGTGCTTCGATGGCTACAAATTCGGGACGTAACTCATCTTTGCGGAGAACCTCAGCGATCAACCTGTACACGAATGGACTGTGCACTCCGTGGCGATCGGTGGCTGTGCCCCAATGCCCGATGTAGCTCGTGATCCGTTGCAGCATGGAACCCACAATATGCTCAAAAGTAAGAAACGCCACACCGCTGAGGAAATTCATGACCATCCAAAAAAGTACGCGGGCCACAATTCCTGAAACAGGGCTTGGTCCGCGTTACTGATTCTGTAAACGTCAATAAATTGTGTGATCTCGGCAGCATTAAAGCCGCAGGTCGTAGGAGGCTGATCAACCGATCACCTCTAACTTCGGATAGCGTTCCTTCCAAGAAGCGAGCGCTTTTTTGCTTGATACGGTTATTATCGTGCGCGAATCCAATCGCACTTTGATCTCTTTCACGCCTGGTTTTATCGGACGTTCCAAAATGATCGGTGGTTTCTTACGTGGCATTCTTCTTTTCCCTCTAGGAGATTCACCCAATGATCTCCAGCTTCGGGTAGCGTTGTTTCCAAAATTCGAGCGCCTTTTTACTCGCTAAAGTGATAACGGTTCTAGCATCTAAACGGACCTTTATGGCTTTGAGTCCTTCCTTCACCGGCTGGGTAAGGATAAGCTGTTTTTTCTTACGTGGCATTTTATTTTTTGTTTTTGTTCGTTTTCCTAACTAACAAACGCAACCAGGATCATTCAGTTTTTCCATGAATCCGTCGCATCCAGACTGGTTTTGCGCTTGTGATTAGGACTACGCATATAGCTTGCCGAATCGTATCCTGTTACCTGAACCTTCACATTATTTAACCCCGTACTGAACTGCAAAAGCGTCGAATTTGGGTTGAATGCCCGGAAACAGTGGAGTTGAGCGCAATACGTCAACTTCTATTTTCCATTGCAGATCGCGTAAGATCACTAGCGGTCTGGCAGTGATGGAACTTCTGGAAGGCGCATATAGTGTGGAGCAAATTGCCCAATGGAATCTGGTAAATTGTAAATATCTGTTTATCAATCATTTATAAATGGGTAATATCCTGTACACCCAAAAATGGATAACCTGACATTTCGGCACTATCGGTTCGTAGCGACCAGATCTGCCTTCAATGTTGTAAAGTCTGCACTGAGGCAGCCGGTCCCGCATATTCTTGCGGGACGAACCAGCGACCCTCCCGCAGGTATGCGGGATGCTCTAATACCTTGTGAGATGAGCTATGCCTTTTCTGAGTAGCAAAGAAAAAGCCACCACGGTTTCACGTGATGGCTTTGAGGGTGGAGGCAGCCGGATTCGAACCAGCGACCCTCTGCTTGTAAGGCAGATGCTCTAAACCAGCTGAGCTATGCCTCCATTCTTAACTAACGGGCGGCAAATATAGATGTTCCTTTCATATTACCTCAGCAACAATAAAAACACTTCCCGTAACTACGATCATATCTTGATCCGTTGCGATCGTCCGGGCAGCGCTGAAGGCCTCACTAACAGATGAATATACCCTGCCAAAGAGCCCATGTACCAAGGCCATTTCCTGCAAGGCTCTTCCGTCCAAGCCTCGGGGAATGTCAGCTTTGCAGTAGTAGTAAGTGGCATTTTTCGGTAGTATAGCCAGTGCTTTGGCGATGTCCTTGTCATTTACCATGCCTAGGACGATGTGCAAATGATCATAGGTGTATTCCTTCAGCAATTGCAGGAGAACTTGGAAGCCATCCGCATTGTGCGCGACGTCTATGTAAGTGTTAGGTGTGATCTGCTGCCATCGGCCTTGTAGGCCAGTGTTCTCGACCACTTTTTGTAGACCAGCGGATATTGCTGCTTCGTTGATCTGCCAGTGGCTTTCTTGCAATTTCGCAATTGCGGCCTTTGCCGTTCGGGCATTGCGTTGCTGATGATCTCCGTGTAACCCGATCTTTTCCGTTAATGGTATCGACTGATCCACGAACAGGATGGGGGCATTCACCGACAGCGCTTTAGTACGAAACACATCTGCAACAGGACCATCTGCTTCGCCAATGATCACGGCTATGCCTGGTTTGATGATCCCTGCCTTTTCACCTGCAATGGCTTCCAGTGTATTACCCAGGAATTCCATATGGTCCAAACCGATCGTGGTGATCACGCTGACTTCCGGTGTTATCACGTTGGTACTATCCAACCGACCTCCCATGCCTGTTTCGATCACCGCAATGTCGACCTTTTCTTGCTTGAACCACCAGAAAGCCAATGCTACGCCCCATTCGAAGAACGATGCATCGATCGGCTCTAAGGCCGTCCTGTATTCTTCGACAAAACGCGTTACAATGTGTTCCGGGATCATTACACCATTGATCCGGAATCGTTCCCGAAAGTCTTTTAAATGCGGGCTTGTATGCAGTCCCACTTTGTACCCAGCTTCTTGCAGTACGCTTGCGATGAAATGGGTGGTGCTGCCTTTTCCGTTGGTGCCTGCGACATGCACGCATTTCAGGCCTCGTTCCGGATGACCGGTGAACTCCATCAGGGCATGTGTATTGCTCAGGTCTGCTTTGTAAGCTGCCTTACCCACCCGTTGGTACATTGGCAGGCGTGCAAAGAGGTAGTCGAGCGTTTCAGCGTAGGTCATTTTCGAGATACCTGACCGCTTCTCACTAGCATGTTGGATCAGGAAAACGGATGAGAGCGTTGCAAGAGGATCTTAACTGACCTTGAACTTAAAGGTGATGGTTCCCTTTTGTTCGTCAGGGCCGCTTGTTCGTTTTTCGAATTTGCACTGCAACGCAGTTGTTTTCGCGATCTGTACCAAGTTGTGCGCCATGGTAGTGCTTTGGCTCAGGTTCTGTTCAGCGCTCATTACGTTGCCATCCTTATCAACGTAAATGTCCAGAACCACGGTTCCAGCAACTCCAGGCTTGTCGTTGATGGGCGGTTTGAAACGCATGGAACGACCACCTAAGCTGTAACCAATGCCATCCGAGCCTGGGCCGGCGCCCGTTCCTGTTCCGGTACCTGAACCGGTTCCTGTTCCGCCACCAGTACCCGTACCACCACCATTCGCGGAACCGTTCTGGCTACCTTGGTTGCCCGGTTTGTTCCCATTGCCTTGACCACTGCCCGGGTTATTGTACAAGGCGTTCATACGGTCGATCGCGGCCTGTTGCAATTCCGCTTCCGTAGGCTTTGGCTTCTCGGGTTTCGGTTTATCGGGCTTGGGCTTGTCCGGCTTGGGTTTGTCGGGTTTACTTGGTACGTTTATCTCGGGTGCTTCCGGGTCCTCATCGGTCAACAACTCTTCGGTGCCTACTACAGGTGGGGCAGTGTTGTTCTGCGGTGTGGGCATGCTCGTGTTATCCACGCCCATCCCTTCTGAACTAAAGCCAAGGTCGATCTCCAGACCACCTCCACCTCCTCCTAATTCAGGGAATGGTGGTATAGGTGTAATGATCTTCCACCACAGAAAGAACAACACCAACAAGGCATGGAACACGACCGAGATCGTGAGCGCAACGCTCTTGCGTTTACCTGATTCGTCCTGTGGTATTGCGTAAGCCATTAGCTCGGTGTCTGCGTAGCCAACACCATTTTAAGTTTCAGGCGGTTGCCGATCGTAAGCACATCGACAAGATCCTGTACGCTCAATTCCTGATCGAACCGCAACACCACCGTGGCTTGGTCCAATCCGACCAAACGGGTCTTCAATTCGTTCTCAAGATCAGCAAAGGCAATAGGTACTTTATCAATGGCATATTGCTTGTCTTTTGTTACCGAGACCGTGAGCGGCTGCTTGTTCATTTGCATGCTCTGCTTGCTGCTCGGAAGGGTAAGCTTTACCACGTTAGGATTGGCAAGCGTGCTCACGATCAAGAAGAACAGGAGCAAAAAGAACATGATGTCGTTGAGCGATTCTGTGCTCACTTCGGCATGTTCCCGTGGTTTTCTGCGGAACTTCATGCGGTTACTTTTTCAAGGGTTCCTGTAAAATATCCATGAACGACAATGCCGCTGTGCCCATTTTGGTCTCAACGCGGTTCAACATACTGCTTACGATGAAATAGCATGCAAAACCAATGATACCAACTATCAGACCGCTTGCAGAGGTGATCATTTTCTGGTAAAGACCACTGGAGATAACGCCAATGCTGATGTTGTCCGTAAGTGATATGTCGTAGAAGATCTTGATCACACCGATAATGGTTCCGATGAACCCGAACATGGGTGCAAGTTTGGCGACCAAGCTTAGTACACCGATCCCTTTTTCCAATCGAGCCAGTTCCAACTGTCCTACGGATTCCATTGCACTTTCGATCTCTTTGCTCGGTTTGCCAACGCGTTGCAGACCTTTCTCGATCATGCGCGCACTTGGGGTGGGATTGGATGCACAGGCGTTCAATGCCGAATCGATCTTGCCCTCGTGAACATAGTCCCGAACACGAGCCATCATGTCCTTGTCACTTTTCAGTGCTTTGCCCAGCGCGAGAATGCGTTCAATGGTGATGTACACCACCGCAAGCGACATCAATGCCAACGGTACCATAATGGGCCAACCGCCGTAGGAAAGCAGATCCCAGAGGGTGATGGTGTCCGGAAGTGGTTGTGTTGGTGGAACTATCGTTTGCGCTGCTAAAGCGGCTTGTGCAGCTTGTGCGGCAGCATCGGTGCCTTCTTGGATCTGGGCGAAAAGGGTTGGTAGCATCGGCATGTTCGGTATAACGGAGAAAGGCTCCGAAAAATTTTCTACAATAGTTTTTGAAGGGTGATCTCGAAGGCTGTACGGGTCAAAAAAGTGCGTTCCGGATGCTTGGCATGTGTTTCTTCCAAAGCCGTACCAATTACTTTGCTTACGTCCTGGAAAATTCCATAGTCACTCAGGTCTGCGCCGAGTTGCATGCAATGAGCGAATACTCTGGCCATGCCGCAATTGGCAATGAAATCAGGGATCACGCTCACTTTGGAGTCGGCGTGTTCGGCGATCGGGCCGTAAAAGATCTCGCTGTCCGCAAAGGGTACGTTCGCTCCACTGCTGATCACATCCAAACCTTTGGCGGTCATACGATCCACTTGTTCCTGGGTCACGAGCCGACTGGCCGCACAGGGTAGGAATACATCGGCACCTATATCCCAGATCTTAGCGTTAATTTCCTCAAAAGGCATGGCTTCATGGGCTTTTAGTCTGTTGCCATCCTTTTCTTCGAAGAGGACTTTTGCTCGCTCTGCAGTAAGACCGTTCGGCTCCAATATACCACCGTGACGATCAATGATGCCCACGATCGCTGCGCCTTCACGTGCCAAATAATATCCTGCCGCAGCAGCCACATTGCCCCAGCCTTGCACGATGATCCGTTTGCCCTTCAGATCACCGCCATAGACGCGGTAATAGTGCCGCACGCTTTCAGCAACTCCCCAGCCCGTGATCATGTCGGCCACGGCGTATTTATGTGCTACGGGAACGTATGTGGTGTCGTCAACCAATTTGCTTACGCCTATGCGTAACTGATCGATCACTTGTTGTTTGCTCTTCTCCGTGCCGCCAATGTGGCCGTTCACCACGCCTTCTTGGGGGTGTCTCAATCCATAGCGTTCCGTGATCGGGATCACATCGTGCAGTTCATCCACGTTAAGATCTCCACCGGTACCGTAGTAATTCTTCAGTAAAGGCATTACCGCCTTGTACCAGCGATCCAATACTTCGTTCTTGCGCGGGTCTCCTGGGTCGAAGTCGATACCGCTTTTGGCACCACCGATCGCTGGGCCACAAACACTGAACTTCACTTCCATTGTCTTGGCCAGACTTTCCACTTCACGCTTATCCAACCCTTTGCGCATGCGGGTTCCACCACCGGCAGCACCACCGCGCAGGCTGTTTATCACAACCCAGCCGCGAGCACCCGTGGGGGTATCGGTCCATTCAAAAACAATTTCAGGGGCGCGCTCTTCGAAGCGGCGCAGGGCATCGCGCATCTACAGTTCCTTGGCTAGTAACGGCCAAATGTAGCGAAGTGGGGTCGGGGCCTACTTGCCAACTGGGCAAGGTTATCCAATAGGGGTGTTAATAGCGTCGGCGTTTATTCTTTAACGAATCGGCCGATCTGCGTGTTGCCCTCGGTTGTGTGAATACGCAATACGTACATGCCTGGGTCAAGATCGTTCACTATGTATGTGTTCAGCCTGGTGGTTATCGATAGTGTGGAAACCAATGCGCCGGTTGTATTGAATAGTTGTGCTGTACAATTTCCAGCGGAACCGCTGTCGAATTGGATCACTGAAGAAGCTTGCGATGGTTGAATGGTCAATGGCTCAGAGGGTTCGAGTTCTGTAACGCCGACGATCAACATGTCGAATATTACCTGTATCTCCACATCCCGTGTAACCTGCCCGATCAATTGTCCATTGCGGTATTCGCTGCCACGGATGGCGACCACGTATTCCCCAGACAAGGTAGGTTGGTCCCAGAGTAATCTCCCGGTCAAGGGGTTCACCCAAACGTAGTTACTGGCAAAAACCGATGGATATGCATAGCCGGGGATAGGTGAGTTGCCCGTGCCAAGGGGTGTTACTAGCTCATAGGCCACGGAGTCACCATCTACTTCGTACGCGCCGGGTTCGTGTACGAGCGTGTTCCATGTCATGTACCAATTGGTCTGGAGCGAATCGAAACGAATGGAGTTGTTCATGCCGAGAACTGGGTCGATCACGATCAATGCATCTACCGACAAAGGCTCGGTCACCGAATTCGGGATATTTATGATTCCGACATTTCGATTCGGAATACGGCATGATATAGTGAATGCGCCGTTACCAGAGTACATGTGTTGGGAAGCATAATATGATACCCTCAGGTCGTACTCCGGATAATCAATAAGACCGGTTCGAAAAATAGAGTCTACGGATCCATCACCGTATTCTACTAACAACCATTCATTGTCGGCGGAAACAGCGGCTAACCGACTATAATGGACCACCTCTATTTGGTATGTATATGCGCTAAGTGCGATGAATCGGATCTCAGCACCGATATTATGTGATGCTTTTCCTACCGTTGGTAGAATTAGAAATGCCGCACACGCGATAATAGCAGAGCATTGTTGTTTTACAACGTCCCAATTATTCAGATGACTGATCATTCTTTCGGATCTTGGTTACCCAAATATACCGCCCCACCTACGCTGTCCCGCTTTGCTCCCGTAACACTTGCCAACGCGGTGCTCTCTTCGCGCAATCGCAAGACACCCAAGAGCGCAAAGATCAAGGCCTCTTTGAATTCAACCACCGAAGGCCCGGGGATATCCAGGTAAACACCGGAATGTGCGCGGATGCGATCCATCAAGAAAGTGTTGTACGCACCTCCACCGGTTACCAAACAGTTGGAGTTCGAGTCCTTCAGGGCAGTGGCCAGTTGCATGGCAATATGTTCCACGACCGTTCGCATGCGGTCCGGGAGTGGGGTCGATGGGTCTTTGATCAATGGAAGTACGTTTTCGTTGAACCAATCACGACCCAACGAACGCGGTGCTGCACGCTCATGGAAGGGTAGGGCGTTCAAACTTTGCAACAGCGCACCATTCAACACTCCTGAACGTGCGATCGTTCCTTCGGCGTCGTAGCGCTCTCCAGCTTCTTCTGCCAAGTAATTCAAAGCTTGGTTGCCAATGCAAACGTCGTAACCCATGATCCGATCAGTGTGGTGCAGCGCAATATTGCAGATCCCTCCAATGTTCAAGAACACCATGTGTTGCGGAAAGAGCAACTCTTCACCCAACGGTACCAATGGCGCGCCTTGGCCACCTAGAGCTACATCCATCGTACGAAAGTCCGTAACCGTGTTGGTGCCACTTAAAGCCGCGATCTGTGCTCCACAGCCGACCTGAGCGGTCAGCCCCTCATCCGGGTTATGGAAAATAGTATGTCCATGTGACGCGATCACATCGACTTTCTCCCCCTGTAATAGCTCTCCACATTCCTCACCTATTACTATACCAAGATCACGGTGTAACCGGGCCAGATCCAATGCGGAGCCATGCATGACCCCCGTTAAGCGCTGTCGCATTTGCGCGGTATGCTGGATCGTCCGTGCCTCGCGGATACTATACTCCCAACGCCCATTTTCCTCAACGAATTCGCACCAAGCAAGGTCGATCCCATCCAGTGAACTTCCGGACATTACACCGATGGCTTGGTAGTGCTTTTTCATAGGGCTTTCTTTGGGCGAAGGTATCGGCTACTTTTGCATCCCTCGATCAAAAAGAATACCATGTCAGAGACCCTCACTCAAGCCGGAATGAATTTCGAACTTTCAGAAGAACAGATCGCAGTACGCGATGCTGCGCGCGATTTTGCACAGAACGTGCTGAAGCCCGGTGTCATTGACCGTGATCGCGAGCAACGCTTTCCGAAGGATGAGATCAAGCAATTGGGTGAGTTGGGTTTTCTGGGTATGATGGTGAACCCTAAATACGGTGGTGGCGGCATGGATGCCATGAGCTACGTGCTGGCCATGGAAGAGATCAGTAAGGTGGATGCGAGTTGTTCAGTCGTGATGTCCGTGAATAATAGTCTCGTTTGTTGGGGCCTGGAGGAGTTCGCGAACGAAGAACAAAAAATGAAGTACTTGGTGCCGTTGGCCAAGGGTGAGATGATCGGCGCATTTTGCCTGAGCGAGCCTGAAGCGGGAAGTGATGCAACCAGTCAGCGCACTACAGCCATCGACATGGGCGACCATTATCTGTTGAACGGTACGAAGAACTGGATCACGAACGGCAACAGTGCAAGCACGTATCTGGTGATGGCCCAAACGGATGCCAGCAAAAAGCACAAAGGCATTAATTGTTTGATCGTTGAAAAAGGGATGCCCGGTTTCGTTGTTGGGGCTAAGGAAGACAAGCTCGGCATTCGCGGTAGCGATACGCATACGTTGATGTTCACCGATGTGAAAGTTCCCAAGGAAAATCGTATTGGTGAGGATGGTTTCGGTTTCACCTTCGCAATGAGAACATTGAGTGGTGGAAGGATCGGCATTGCAGCCCAAGCCCTTGGAATTGCGAGCGGTGCATATGAATTGGCTTTGGCCTATAGCAAGGAGCGCAAAGCATTCGGTAAAGCGATCAGCGAGCACCAAGCGATCGCATTCAAACTGGCGGATATGGCTACTGAGATCGAGGCAGCTCGCTTGTTATGCCTGAAAGCAGCTTGGTTGAAGGACCAACATTTGAATTACGACCAAGCCAGCGCAATGGCAAAGGTGTTCTCCAGTGAAGTAGCGATGAGAACCACGGTTGAAGCAGTTCAAGTGCATGGTGGCTACGGATACGTTAAAGAGTACCACGTGGAGCGCTTAATGCGCGATGCCAAGATCACACAGATCTATGAGGGTACCAGCGAGGTTCAGCGGATCGTGATCTCACGCGGTGTGCTGAAGGACTAGTTGGTTGTTGTTGGTGGATGGCTCGGTTTGTGACCCCGCCTTCGTAGTATGAATCTTATTTGGTTTTTCTCAGACCGCTTCGGAGGCTTCATTGCAGTGTTTCGCCTGTGGCTGCGGAACAGCGCGTTGCGTTCGGTTACGGTACATCGCGTTGCCTTTGGCTACGCGAAATACGATCAGAATAAGGTAGCCTGTGGCTACCCCGCCAGATCCTCCTATAGTGCCGGTACGATCGTTTCCAACTTGATCCCGCGCGAGCCTTTGATCAAGATCAATTCCCCCGAGACAGGCTTTTCTTCAAGGTTGGAGAGCAATTCCGACGAAGTAGCGTAATGCGCGTGGTCACTTTGCTGCACTGCTTCTCCAAATTCAGTCCCGACGAAGATCGCTTTCAAATTCAGCCGATCGACCAATGCCACAATGGCTTTGTGCTCCGCGCTACTCACCGCGCCGAGCTCTCGCATATCTCCGAGGATCACTGTTCTTGGTCGCTCACTGTGCATCACAGCGAAATTCTCCAACGCAGCCACCATGCTTGTTGGGTTAGCATTGTACGCATCCAGGATCAATTGGTTCTTGCCTGTATCCGTGAACTGAGAGCGGTTGTTACTAGGCGAATAAGTGGACAACGCTTCAGCGATCTTTGCGTCTGGTACTTCGAAGTACTGGCCGATCGCAACGGCCAACATCGTATTACTGAAGTTATAGGCACCGATCAGTTTTGTCTGAACCGCATACTCTTTTGCATCTTTTCCCATGAACGAGATACCCAAGAACGGACCGTTGCTGGTGATCTTTCCTGAGAAGTCGGAATTGGTACCGTTTCCATAGGTGGTTCGTTTCAAACCTTCGCTCTTCGCCATTAGCACTAGATCATCGGCATTCACGAACAGGGTGCCTTTGTGGTGGTCAATAAAAGCATACATCTCTGTTTTGGCTTTGATAACGCCTTCGTATGACCCGAACCCTTCCAGGTGTGCCTTTCCGATGTTGGTGATGCAACCATGCGTAGGCTCTGCCAGTGAGGTAAGTTCTGCGATATCCCCGATCTTGTTCGCACCCATTTCAATGATGGAAATGGAATGCTCTTTATTAAGCCGCAGCAGGGTCAACGGTACACCGATGTGGTTGTTCAAGTTCCCGGATGTAGCGAGTGTACGTCGGTCACAACTTAACACCGCATGAACCAATTCCTTTGTTGTGGTCTTTCCATTGGTGCCTGTTATGCCAATGACCGGTATGTCGAAGGTTCGACGGTGGTAAAGTCCTAATTGCTGCAATGCTTCCAATCCGTCATTTACTAGGAGGTAGCGTTCGTCCTTCACAACGCTCGGATCATCCACAACCGCATAAAGAGCGCCCTTCTGTAGCGCTTCCGATGCATAGGCATTGGCATTGAAGTTAGGACCCTTGAGTGCGATGAACAGACTCTTGGGTGCAATGGAACGAGTATCGGTACTTATTCCTGAGCACTCATGAAATTTGGAATGGAGCTGTTCGATCGAAAGCATGCCTTTTTTATAAACTTAAAGACCCCATCTGCTTTTCAGCGGATGGGGTCCAAGATAATTAGGGGTTCCTGCAGAAACTTATTTCTTCAATTTTTCACGGCGTTTATCATCACCCATTCCAACAGGGCTTCCTACACGGGTCATCGCGCAACGGAAACCAATGGTTGCAGTGCTTTGACGTTCATCCAAGTGGCGACGTGTTCCCGGGTTCGCCCAGTAGATACGATCTGCCCATGATGCGCCTTTGTATACCCGGCTGCGGTCGTTCACCAAGGAGGTCTTTCCCCAGTCATACATCGCATTACCCTCGAAATCACCTGGATCGAAATAAATGCTGCTTTCCACATCCCCATCGAGGAAATCGATATTGTCAGCAGCACGGTAATTACGACGGTCGATATTCTCTTCTTGCGTTACGTTCCTCCAGCGGATATCACCGGGCTGGTCAGCTTGGTAATCGCTAATGCCACTGAGCAACTTTGGTTGAATGTCACTCGGGATCTCCGATGATTTTACCATTTCCACCATTTCTTGCACGCGCTGCATCCCCTGATCATGTTTGCGGGTGTTGTCGAATTCGATCGCCTCTTCGATCATGGTCAACAGCTGATCAATAAGTGCTGCTTCCTCATCCGTGGCGCGCCCTTGCATAGTTGTTTGGAACTCAGTGAGGTAATATTTGATACCATTCACATCGTACACGACCAGATCATGTTTGTCCTGAATCGCACCATCACTATCAAGAACCTTGGTCTTGAATACATTTCCACGGAATGGACGGAAATCATCCTTGTCCTCTGGGCTTAGAGGGCGATAGACATCCATAACCCACTCGCTCACGTTACCTGCCATGTTGTACAGACCATAATCATTAGGCCAGTAACTGAAAACAGGGCTTGTTACATCCGCATTGTCATTAAGGCTTCCTGCTACACCCATGTAGTCACCACGGCCGCGCATGAAGTTTCCACGGAAATCTCCATAAAATGAACCGCCTTTCTTTTTGCTATCATAACGCACCCAATGGCCATTCCAAGGATAGATACGGCGCTCCACGACGCGTTCATCAACGGTATTGCCAACCAAACCGTATGCAGCATATTCCCATTCCGCTTCAGTTGGTAGGCGGTAGCGGGGCATAAGAATACCATCCTCGATCTTGATATTACGCGTATCACGGTTCGGATTGAAATCGCTTACACCATCTACTTTCTTACCGCTTTCATATTGGCCGGCCAAGTAGGCATCCGTTGTGAAATGATCTTCGTTGATCTGGTTCGGATAGTGTTCAAAAAGACCTTCACGGATCAATATCACCTCATTCACGCGATCGGTACGCCAAGCGCAATAATCGTTCGCTTGCAACCAGTTGATACCGACCACCGGATAATCACGGTATGCAGGGTGACGGAGGTAGTACTCAACATAAGGTTCATTGAATGCCAATTTGCTGCGCCATACCAAGGTGTCGGGTAGTGCTTTCTTAAAGATCTCCGGAAAGTCGGCCGCGAACACCCGATCCAGCCAATACAGGTATTCCAACCAGTAATGATTGGTCACCTCCACTTCATCCATATAGAATGACGAGACCGTTACAGTGCGTGGGATATTGTCCCAATCATGCCGCAGATCATCCGTCACACGACCCATGGTGAACTGGCCACCTTCGATCAGTATAAGCCCAGGACCGGTCTCTTGGTCCTCAAACCCGGTCTTTTCAAATCCGCCATTCTTGGAATCATTGAAATTCCATCCTGTGGCACCGCTTTTTTCGAATTGACAACTGCTGAACAGCGTCGCCCCGACTATTACGATACCTATATTCCTTACAAAACTCATGGTCCTGTGGTTTGGTAATGGTTTAGAAGGTAGGACAAGCAACCTGCCTGAACCTTCTTTGTTTACGCTTGCAGTTGAATTGAAGTTGCAGACTGATCTCATGAGAGCCTGCGGTAGCGGTTGTTAACTTGCTTGTTGTAACGTCGTAACTGTAGCCGAACTTGAACTTTTCCGTGTGGAAACCGACCAATGCGATAAACGAATCACGCGTTCTGTACCAAACGCCCGCAGTGATCGGTCCATGGTCCACGTAAAGACCAATATTCAATTGACGGAACGCAGCTTGTTGCTGGAATAGTACGTTGGGGGAGATCTTTGTGCGTGCATCGCCATATTTTCCTCTTTGACCGATAGGGATGGCTGCCCCAGCATGGCCGGTGATCTTCATAGGTAGCTTACTGGTTCCTACGATCAGTGATTCATTTGGTTCGGTAAGGTGGTTAACTGCAACTCCAACAAAGAAAATATCGGTATAACCCAATACACCTGCGCTGAAATCGGCATTGCCAACACTTCCGCCCCGTGGTACATCGTTCGTATTGTAAATGAAGCCCCGGCGAGGGTCTATCTGATCACCAAAAGTGAGCTTGCTCCAATCCAATGATTTTTGGAAGTATGTGGCTTGGAAGCCCACCTTCAAAGAAAATTTTCGAGAGATGGCTTGTTGATAAGAATAAATGCCACTAACGGTCGTCGTGTTCAAAGTTCCCTTTCCAGCCTGGTCATTGGTGACCAAAAAGCCCAAACCGCCCATAAGCCCATCCACATGTTGGTCATAACTAGCGCTGGTGGTAACGAACGTTCCTGTAAGAGCAGGCCATTGGTTACGATAGTTCATGGTGACACGCGGGCAACGGGCCGTACCTGCGAACGCCGGATTCAGGTACAACGGGTTCGCGTAGAATTGCGTGAATTGCGGGTCTTGTGCGATTGCTGTGAAGCTCGCAAACACGCACAGTACTAAGCCGAGTACCGCACGGCTAACGGTCCATTCCTTCATGCTCGATCGATCAGGGCTCGGAAGCCAGCGCCAAGTATACGGATCACTTTGCATTTCGGTTCCAATTTCCTTTCGCAATAATCCATTTAACATGTCGTTGTTGGGGTATTCCGAACACAAGGGTCGAAGGTAGTACTTTCGCTCCAACGCTGTTGATAACTTGTTGAAAGACCATATGACCATCCGACGCATTTTTCTTGCTTTTCTCGCCATGGGCCTAGCATTCGGCTCATTTGCGCAGCTTCGTTCGGACCGAAAGTTGATGTGGAAGAGTTCTGACATCGTCAGCAAAGAACGCATTCAGAACGATGCGATTGCATCAAAAAGTGAAAAGTTGACCGAACAAGATCATTTACTGGTCGTGGAACCCTTTCAAGGCGCATTCTTGGATCCTCAACGTGGTGGATTACCATTCTATCACGAACGAATGCCGCTTTCAGGTAATATTACCGGTATTGCCGTTGGCCTTATCGATCCACGATTTGAACCGCTCACCAAGGAAGAGTTAGGTCTGTGGCCAGCATTGGACTCCATAGGTCCAGAACCTGTGATCACCGCTATGGTCGGTATCCATAAGAAAATTCCTCAGGCGTTGATCGATATCGTGCCTTTCCGTAGGGATCCAGCTAATGGACAACTTCAAAAATTAGTTGCGTTCCAGTTGGAAGTGAATACCACTAAAGGCGGTGGTATGGGCTCGCCAAAAGCCTATCCGGCAAATTCGAAACTAGCGAATGGCGATTGGTACAAGTTCAGTGTTGCAGCTGATGGCGTTCATAAGCTCACCTATGAGTTCTTGCAGTCATTGGGAGTAGGGTCGTCTGACCTGGCATCCGATCAGATCAATATCTACGGAGGGCATTTGGGTCTATTACCTTTCAGGAATGATGTCTATCGCCCTACTGATCTTCCGTTGAATGCCATACAGGTGGAAGACGGTGGTGATGGTGTCTTTGGTCAAGGTGATCATATCTTATTCTATGCGTCCGGTCCGCAACGTTGGGACCTGGTCAACGGCCTATTCGTTCATACCAAACATGTTTACTCTGATTCTGCCCATTACTTCATAGGGATCGGAACGGATCTGCCACAGCGGATCGAACAAGCTTTGCTTTCTTCTGATGCAGCCACGCATACGGTTACAAGCTTCAATGACCGTCAGTTCATTGAACGCGATCTGATAAACATGATCAAAAGTGGGCGTACGTGGTATGGAGAATTGTTCGACCTCGTACTGAACTATAATTTCTCGTTCCCGACACCATTTCTTACGCCAGGCGAAGATGCCGTACTTGTGTTCAATGGAATTGCTCGCACCATTGGTACGGGAAGTAGCAGTAGTTTCAATATCAATTCCGGCTCGGCATTGAATGAAGATTTCCCAGTGGTCGGCATCTCAAATAGTTCCATTAACGCTCAGGCGAGACCATTCAATGAAGAATTCACTTTTCAACCTACCGGAGGCGCCGTGCCGGTATCCATCACATTCACGAAGAACGACCCCATAACGTCCAAGGGTTGGTTGAACTATCTGGAGTTGAATTGCCGCAGGGACCTGCGCATGATAGGGGATCAACTTTCATTCCGGGACCTTAGTTCCATCGGTATGGGTAACGTGGCCGAGATGGTCCTTGACCAAGCACAGAGTGTTTACCGTGTTTGGGAAATAACCGATCCTACAGCTATTCGGAACGTGAATTTCGATGACAATGGTGGCCAGAAACAGTTCCGTTTCAATTCGGATTCACTAAGGCAGTTCATTGCATTTCGGGATGGTGGTTATTTGACCCCCGTAAAAATTGGCCGGGTTCCTGCGCAGAACCTCCATGCTACTTCACTGCCTACCGACCTTGTGATCGTATGCCCTACACCTTTCATCTCTCATGCTATGCGGTTGGCAGATGCTCGAGCCAATGAAGGTCTATCGGTGGTAGTTGTGACCCCTGAGCAGGTTTACAACGAGTTCTCCAGTGGAACCCGGGATGCGGCGGCCATAAAACGGTACATGCGTTTGTTGTACGATAATGCAGGGACCGATCCAGTGCTACTACCGAGATACTTATTGTTGTTCGGTGATGGGTCCTATAATACCGTCTCTACCAGTGCGGTCAATCAGAATTGGCTACCCGCATATCAGACCGCGGAATCACTTGATCTTTCGAGATCATATACGTCAGATGATTATTTCGGCCTATTGGATGTGAGTGAGGGAGAATTACCGTCGGATATGGTTGATATCGGCATTGGTCGGTTCTGTGTTTCTAGCGCTCAACAAGCAAATGAAGTGGTCAACAAAGTCCTGAATTATGATCGTTTGAGACTCCTTACAGCTACAGGAGCGGTGTGTTCCGATGCTAGTGACGGGGGTATAGCCGATTGGCGCACGCATGTTCTGTTCGCATCGGATGATCAGGATGGGGACAACAATGAAGGGCATATTCACATGTTCCAAAGCGATTTCTTAGCATCAAAGATCGAGATCGCGTACCCGAAATTCAATGTGGACAAGGTTTATTTGGATGCGTATCAACAAGTTAGCACCCCTGGTGGCCAGCGCTATCCTCAAGGTGCTGATGACCTGAAGGACAAAGTTCAGAAAGGGCTTCTTATCGTTAACTATGTTGGCCATGGTGGTGAGGTAGGATGGGCCCATGAGCGCTTTTTGGATAATGGTACGATCCAAGGATGGACCAATAAGGACCGTCTGCCACTGTTCATGACCGCGACCTGTGAATTCTCCCGTTGGGATGACCCCGCGCGTACTTCAGCAGGCGAGCTCGTCCTGTTGAATCCGAATGGTGGGGGCATTGCGTTGATGACCACTACACGATTGGCGTATTCCAATGATAATTTTCTTCTCGGTCAAAAATTCTATGATCACGTGCTTGTGACCCAGGATGCCTTGGGTAGGGACCAACGATTTGGAGATATTTTTGAGCAAACGAAGCGGGATATAACCGCGGCAGTGAGCGGATCCGTGAATCATCGGAACTTCAGCTTGCTCGGTGATCCTAGTCAACGACTGGCCATGCCCCGTGGCGATGTTCGAATTACTACCATCGCGGATACCCTTGGGAACCCTGTTGATACCTTGAAAGCGCTTTCCACGATCCGTATCAGTGGGTTCGTGGATGACGGTTCAGGCCAGCCACTTACGGATTTCAATGGAATTGTAATGCCAACGGTCTATGATAAGGAACAGCTTCAACTTACGTTGGTGAACGACCCTACGCCGCAGTCCACACCGTTCCAGTTCAAGATCCGTAAGAATGTCATTTACCGTGGAAAAGCCACTGTGACCAATGGCACGTTCAACTTCACATTCGTGGTTCCGAAGGATATCAATTACCAGATAGGTCCTGGCCGTGTTAGCTGTTATGCTGAAAGCGGATGGTACAACGCGAGCGGATATACGAATGATCCCTTGGTGGGCGGCACTGCAACGGACGTGGCGTTGGATGAGCAGGGGCCGCAGATAGACCTTTACTTGAACGACGATCAATTCGTTCATGGTGGATTGACCGATGAGTCGCCTATGCTTTATGCTAAACTGTTCGACGAGAATGGTATCAATACGGTGGGTAACAGCATTGGGCATGACCTGGTGGCAACATTGGATGTGAACACGGAACAAGCCGTGGTTCTGAATGATCTGTACGAGGCCGATCTGGATGCCTACAAAAGTGGCGAGGTGAGATACAGGTACGAGAACCTTGAGGAAGGATCACATACACTGACCCTCAAGGCTTGGGATGTGTTCAACAACTCTTCCGATGCCACTACGGAGTTCGTGGTCGCTGAAAGCGCTGAACTTGCATTGGCCCATGTTCTGAACTATCCGAACCCGTTCACAACACATACGGAGTTCTATTTCGAGCACAACCGCGCTTGCACATCCTTGGATGTTCAGGTGCAGGTCTTCACCGTAAGTGGTAAATTGGTAAAGACCATTAGTCGTCAAATTGCATGCGAAGGGTTCCGTGCTGATCCGATGGCCTGGGACGGGCGAGATGATATGGGAGACAAGATCGGAAGAGGCGTTTATGTATACCGATTGAGCGTTACGACTCCCGAAGGAGAAAAGGCCGATAAGTTTGAGAAACTGGTGATCCTACGATAGGCTGCACAATAAGCGCCCCCCTTCCGGCGTATATTTGCCGTCCTTTTGCCCGAACTACCCTTATGAGATCATTTTTGCAGCGTTTCTTTTTCAGTTCCCTTCTCGTGCTTGCAGCAGCTGGTGCACTTCATGCTCAGCCCTGTGATCCGCAATTCCAGTCCGCTGGACAGCAATGCGGCGACCAATTGAATACCATCACCACCGCTGTCCCCTTTTTACTGATCAATGCGGATTCGCGCGCTGGTGGTATGGGCGACGCCGGAGTAGCTCTATCGCCGGATGCGAATTCCATTCACTGGAATCCTTCCAAATTGGCATTTGCGGAGCACGACGCTGAATTCACTACAAGCTACAGTCCATGGCTCAGGAACCTTGTGCCGGACATGAGCTTGGCATACTTGGCCGGTTACAAGCGATTGAAGAATAAGCGAAGTGCGATAGGTTTCTCGTTGCGCTATTTCAACTTGGGGAGCATCCTTTTCACGGACAATACGGGCGCCGCCATTCGTGATTTCAAACCTGCGGAATTCGCGGTTGATGTTTCATTTGCACAGCAGTTCGGTGATCATTTCGCGGGAGGACTTGCCTTGCGCTATGTGAACAGCAACCTCACCGGTGGTCTTAGTGTTGCTGGTGCTAATACGAAGGCCGGCCAAACGGTCGCGGCCGATGTTTCGTTCTTCTATCATAAACCGGAGATCGAAATTGGGGATAAAGAGGGTACGTTCAACTTTGGCCTCAATGTGAGCAACATCGGAGCAAAAATGTCCTACTCCGAGACCTCCGTGCAGAATTTCATACCGATCAACCTCCGCTTGGGACCTTCTTTCAAGGTGGACCTTGATGATTTCAACAGCATCACTATCAACGTGGACGCAAATAAACTGCTTGTGCCAACCCCGCCGGTTTATTTGTTGGATCAGAATGGAGCTGTGGTGATAGACCCGGTAACTGGTGGTCCGCAAGTAGCAAGCGGTCGCAACCCGGACGTAGGAGTGGCAACTGGGATCTTCGGTTCATTCAACGATGCACCTGGGAACGTGAGTTATGACGACGATGGCAATGTAGTGGTGGAGTCAGGCAGTAAGTTCCGCGAGGAAATGCGCGAGATCAATGTTGCTGGTGGATTGGAGTATTGGTACGCCGATCAATTCGCCTTCCGTACAGGCTATTTCTGGGAGCATTACACAAAAGGAAATCGCAAGTATTTCACCTTGGGAGCAGGTCTTCGCTACAAGGTCTTCTCGTTGGATCTCAGTTACCTCATTGCAAATACCGCTCGTAGCCCACTTGCGAACACGCTGCGCTTCACGCTCGGTTTCCGATTCGATAAAGGCACCAAGAAGCCAGGCACGGACGGATGATCCGTGTTGGACTTGGGTATGACGTTCACCGCTTTGCAGAAGGCCGTGAACTCTGGCTAGGTGGCATTTTAATTCCACATTCCGTAGGTCTGCTAGGGCATTCCGATGCTGATGTATTGCTTCACGCTTTGTGCGATGCGCTGTTAGGCGCTGCAGGAATGGGCGATATCGGCACTCAATTCCCGGATACCGCTGCCGAATGGAAAGGTGCGGATAGCAAAGAACTTCTTAAGCTGGTCATGATCAAGCTCACTGAGGCAGGTTGGTCCGTGGGAAACGTGGATAGCACGTTGGTCATGGAACGCCCGAAGATCATGCCTCATGTACCTGCCATGCGCGCTGTGATCGCAGCGATCCTAGGTGTTGGAGAAGATGCGGTCGGCATCAAGGCCACAACGAATGAAAAGCTGGGCTTTGTAGGCCGTGAAGAAGGCGCTTGTGCGCACGCAGTGGCGCTGATAGAGCGTAAGTAGGTCGGCTCGGTCCACTAGTGCTTTGCGCACTCAATCATCATCGTCCGTAGGCATCTCGTTGAACGAGCCATGCCCCTGTTCATCTTCGAAATAGAAGACACGCATTTGCGCAGTGTCCCGAAGCAGATCGATCTTACCGATCTCTACCCTGGAAACCTTTACACCTAAGCGGTCATGCAGGTCAGCATAGAGTGCTGTGCGATTCTCTGGCTTTATCAACTCAATGCGTTCGTAGATCAACAACTTCACCGCTTCGTGACGCGTAAGCCATAAATGCTCCAAAGCATAGGTCAAGATCAGGATCATGCCATCGGTAAACACCAATTCAGCAATACTGATCTTCTTACTTGCCAAGGAATTGATCACTGCCACAGTGATCACCGCGAACAAGTAGGTCATGTCCTTGATGCTGATCTGTTCCGTTCGATACCGCAGAACGCCGAATATGGCAAAAAGACCGAACGCGAAACCGATGCTCAACTTCACGCTGTTCAAGAGAACACACAGGAAGAAGATCAATATGTTGAACAGGAAATAAGTGAACAAATAATCCTTTTTGCGATGGATAGGATAGTAGATCAGCCGGATCAGGATGAACAGCACAATTGCATCCAACCCGAATTTGAACAGGAGTTCCCACATATCCGCGTGGAAAACAGGCATACCGAAGATCTTCATTTACGTGTAGTGTTCATTTAAGCCGCTTTGCGGATACGGTCGAGCATGAGCAGGACCGGTTTGAATGCGTTGTATTTTACGTTCTTGCCAAGCATCAAAACGCCGATGCAATATTTGCTCAGGCCGCTGGGCTGTATTCCGCGCGATCGCATGATCCGCACGAAAGGTGATGTTCGATCGGCACGTGATTGTTTCAGTTCCGCTACTACGATAGGCCCTAATTGTTTTTCCGTGTCCGCATCGCTGTACCTTAGGTCCACATCCATGGTCAACCGTTCCGGAGTGTGCTTGTTCACGAACGTGTAGCGCATGAAACTGTTCCAGATCGAAGGCTGCAACGCCTGATCCGAATTACTGGCTTTCGTAACGAACTCCGTTTGTACAGCATCCAACATTTCCGGAATGCCTGTTACCTTGATTCTTGCTTTATCCGTGCGGCCTGTCCCCGTTTTGCGTTTCACCTCCAAGTATGCGAGGCCACTTCCGACATATTCACGGAAACGGACCTTCACCCGGAACGTGCGCTTGTTGTGATGATCCTGATAATGCTTGAGGTCCGGTGTGTCGAAATACAAGCTGCGGTAATTGGTGCCTCGCAAACCCTTTACCTCCAGTAATCGATAATCCGGAAGCATTGCCTTCAACACGTCATCAAGCTCAGCAGCTCCCAGAACATACTTGGTGTCCACACGATCCTGGAGCTTCACGTTATCCATTTCTTCCAATGAAATGGGGTCGAATTCAGCGATATGTTGGTGTTTTATATCCACGGTGAAGGAGGCCAAAGCTAATGGAACCCTTTGGTTCGCACCCCACCATGATACGCGTTCATTACTTGCTTGCTACTTTTGATATCCTTTTCTTGAAAAATGGCTGAACACGGTTCCCTAACATTACAATTTCTCAAATACGCATCCAGCGCAGAAATGCCAGAAGCGGACCGCGATCTTCTGCATCAAGCAGAGCAGGCTGCAATGCGTGCCTATGCTCCGTATTCGAAGTTCTATGTTGGGGCTGCGCTTCGCTTGACCAATGGCAAGGTCGTTACCGGAAATAATCAGGAGAATGCATCGTTCCCAGCGGGTATCTGCGCTGAACGTACAGCTCTTCATGCCGCAATGTCCCTTGATCCTGATGCCGTGGTGAAGGAGATCGCCGTTGTCGTAACCACCGCCCATGGACAGGATCCTGTGTCGCCCTGTGGGATCTGTAGGCAAGCCTTATTGGAGCAGGAGGTAAGACAGAATGCACCCATGCGCATCATCATGGGTCTACCCAAAGGTCCGGTGAAGGAAGTTGCCAGCGCAAGAGCGTTATTGCCTCTTTCTTTCGACGTCTCCTTTTTGAAAGGTTGAGTTCAACACGAAGAACGGCTGTTTAGGCAGGGCTATATTTGTACACTATCGACGCAGAGATTGAAATGACCACGAAGACCGTATTAAAAAGCAAAATGGACAAACCTATCAAAGCGCCAGCGAAAGCTACGTTCGGTAAGGAAACGTATTTGCGTTGGTTCAAGGAAATGATCATGATGCGCCGCTTCGAGGAGAAGACGGGTCAGCTCTATACAATGCAGAAATTCGGTGGATTCTGCCACCTATACATTGGACAGGAAGCCATTCTTGCCGGTATGATCACAGCGGTGCGAACAACGGATCGTTTCATTACCGGATATCGTGACCATGCGCACCCGTTGGTTCTGGGTGTTTCGCCCAAGAACGTAATGGCTGAGCTATACGCCAAGACCACCGGGACGAGCAAGGGCAAAGGCGGAAGCATGCACTTCTTCAGTAAGGAACGGAACCTTTTCGGAGGGCACGGCATCGTTGGTGGACAGATCGGTCTAGGTGCCGGGATCGCATTCGCGGACAAATACCGCGGTGAAGACCATGTAACGCTTTGTTTCATGGGTGATGGGGCCACACGCCAAGGCATCCTTCACGAAACGTTCAATATTGCAATGACCTGGAAATTGCCGGTGGTCTTCATCATAGAGAACAACAACTATGCGATGGGGACCAGTGTGGAGCGCACAAGCAATGTACATGACCTGAGTACGCTGGGTGAGAGCTATGACATGCCTGGCCTTAGTGTGAACGGTATGCGCTGTGAAGATGTACACGATGCCATTAGCATGGCTTGTGAGCATGCCCGCGCCGGCAATGGGCCATATCTATTGGATATTAAGACCTATCGCTACAAGGGGCACAGCATGAGCGATCCGCAGAAGTACCGCACCAAGGAAGAGGTGGAAGGCTACAAAAAGCAGGATCCGATCGAGAACGTGCGAGATACCATTCTTGAAAAAAAGTACGCTACCAAAGTTGAGTTGGATAAACTGGACGAGGCAGCGAAAAAAGAAGTTCTTGCAGCGGTGAAGTTCGCCGAGGAAAGCCCTATGGCAACTGCTGATGAACTTTATAATGATGTCTATTTCGAGCGGGATTACCCGTTCATCATTGATTGATGATATCGCCTACGAAAAGAATAACGCATTCAGAATAGATCAAGACTAGACCATGGCAGAGATCGTACGTATGCCCAAATTGAGTGATACCATGACCGAAGGGGTTGTGGCAGCTTGGCATAAAAAAGTGGGTGATACCGTGAAAAGCGGTGAAGTTCTGGCGGAGATCGAGACCGACAAGGCTACTATGGAATTCGAAAGTTTCACGGATGGCGTTCTACTTCACATCGGTGTGGAAAAAGGAAAGGCCGCACCCGTGGATAGCATATTGGCGATCCTTGGAAAAGCGGGTGAGGATATCACCAAGTTGTTATCAGATGCAGCGGCCAGTGCGCCGAAGGAAGAGACCAAGAAACCGGAACCTGTTGCTGAAAAAGTAAAAGAAGAACCAAAGGCAGCACCAGGTCCAGTAACTAGTGCGCCGGTAGCTACAACAAGTGCGCCCGCGAAGCCCGCAGCTCGCAGCGCAGCAAATTCCAATGGTCGTGTAAAAGCGAGTCCGTTAGCTAAGCGATTGGCAGAGGAAAAAGGAATTGACATTGCGCGCGTTCAAGGCACTGGTGATGATGGTCGCGTGGTGAAACAGGATATAGAGGACTTTACTGGCGGTGCGCTCTATGGCGTTCCACAGATAGAAGCGTTCGAGGAGGTGCCCGTGAGCCAAATGCGCAAGACGATCGCCAAGCGATTGAGCGAAAGCTTATTTACTGCGCCGCATTTCTACCTCACCATTGAGATGAATATGGATCGCGGTATGCAAGTGCGTGAAGCGATCAATGCCCAGATAAAGCCGGAAAAGATCAGCTACAATGACCTGGTCGTAAAAGCTGCCGCTGTCGCGTTGAAGAAGCATCCAAAGGTGAATAGCAGTTGGTTGGGTGACCGCATCCGTTACAATCAGCATGTACATATTGGCGTAGCTGTTGCAGTTGACGAGGGATTACTAGTTCCTGTGATCCGCTTTGCAGATGGTAAGTCCTTGCGTGATATAGGTAGTGAAGTGCGTGATCTCGCCGCCAGAGCCAAGGACAAGAAATTGCAACCTGCGGACTGGGAGGGAAATACCTTTACCATTTCCAACTTGGGCATGTTCGGTATCGATGAGTTCACTGCGATCATCAACCCGCCGGACGCCTGTATCATGGCAGTCGGTGGTATCATTGAGAAACCCGTTGTGCGCAATGGTCAACTTGCTGTTGGCCATACCATGAAAGTTACGTTGAGCTGTGACCACCGTGTGGTGGATGGCGCTACGGGAGCTGCTTTCTTGAATACATTCAAGAGCTTTATGGAGGAGCCGGCGTTGTTGTTCTCGGTTGGTGTGGTGTAATGCGGTCCATAGGACCACTGTAGAAAGTGGACGTTTCGATCCGATCCAGTTTGAAATGATATCCCGACTTCTCGTATTCTGCCAGTTCGCCTGCATTGCCGTATTGTTGTTCGGCGGGAGTTTTGAATTGCCATGGTGGGGATGGCTGATCTTCAGCACGGGATTGGTCGTCTTTCTCGCAGCGGCAACATCACTCGGTACCAATAATTTCACGATCATGCCGATCCCGCGAGCCGGGAACAGCCTTTCGAAGCGTGGTGTCTACAGCGTAATCAGGCATCCGATGTATACGGCTGTGCTGATATGCGGAAGCGCCATGGCATTTGGTGCTCCAAGTGTTTGGCGTTGGTCTGCGCTCGCGATTTGTCTTGTAGTTCTGGTATTGAAGATCCGTTTTGAAGAACAGCATCTAACTACAGTTCATCCGGAATATCCGAAATTGATGAAAGGTGTTGCCCGTTTGTTCCCATTCGTTTGGTGAGCGGGTGCTTGATGCCAAACTCAAGAATACTTTCTGGCGCGTGCTCGTAATTTCACCGCGTGCTGGATCTCTTTAACACACCGATCGCGTTCCTGAAAGGGGTTGGCCCTCAAAAAGCTGAACTGCTCGAGAAGGAATTGGGCATAGCGACCATCGGCAATTTGCTGACCCACTTCCCATTCCGGTATGTGGATCGCACCGTGTTCCATACCGTGAAGGAGATAAATGCCGACCTGGAACAAGTGCAGTTGAAAGGTGTGCTAGGGCCATTGAAAACCGTTGGTGAAGCGCGTTCCCGGAGATTAACTGCAACGCTTAAAGATGCAACTGGTTCAATAGAACTGGTCTGGTTCAAAGGTGCGCGTTGGTTGCAAATGTCCCTGAAACCTGGACAGGAATACATCGTTTTCGGAAAGCCGAACCATTTCAATGGGCGATACAGTATTCCCCATCCGGAAATGGAACTGACCGCAGGAGTGGAGCCCGCACTTCAGGCTGCATTACAACCCGTATATAGCACTACGGAGAAATTGACCGCCAAAGGGCTTGGCAGTCGGGCGATCGGTAAACTCACAAAAGCCGCTCTATTGCAAGGCGAAGGGTTGATCCCTGAAACTTTGGATCAGCACTTGATCGATCTGCAAGGTGGCATGTCACGCGAAGATGCGTTCCGACAGATCCATGTTCCACAAACAAGAGCCGCGTTGGATGCAGCCGTTCTTCGTTTGAAATTCGAAGAGCTGTTCTTCATTCAACTACAACTGCTGAAGCAAAAACTGTTGATGCAACAGAGCCTCCGCGGACAAGTATTCAGCAATGTTGGTGACCATTTCAACTCGTTCTACAGCGATCATTTGCCCTTTGAACTTACCGAAGCGCAGAAACGTGTGGTTAAGGAGATCCGAAAGGACATGGTGACCGGTCACCAGATGAACCGTCTTGTTCAAGGAGATGTTGGCAGTGGTAAAACGTTGGTCGCATTATTGAGTATGCTGATAGCGCTCGATAATGGCTTCCAGAGCGCATTCATGGCACCCACGGAGATCCTGGCCCAACAACATTATACCACGCTGGTCAAGTTCCTGGAAGGATTACCGATCACCATTCGGTTGCTTACTGGTAGTGTAAAGACCGCTGAGCGTAGGAGCATTCTTATGGCGCTGAAAGCTGGCGAGATCCATATCATTGTTGGAACGCATGCGCTGCTCGAGGATCGTGTGGTGTTCGATAAGCTTGGCTTGGTCGTGATCGACGAGCAACACCGGTTCGGAGTAGCCCAACGTGCCCGTATGTGGGCGAAGAGCACTGTGCCGCCTCATGTGTTGGTCATGACGGCAACACCGATCCCACGCACACTTGCTATGACGTTGTACGGGGACCTGGATACCAGTGTGATCGATGAATTGCCACCAGGTCGCAAACCGATCCGTACCGTGCATCGGTTCGATGGTTCGCGCAATGCGGTCTTCGGTTTCATGGAAGAAGAGATCACCAAAGGCCGCCAAGTGTATGTGGTGTATCCCTTGATCGAGGAAGGGGATCCTGAAAAAATGCGCGGTGTGGAACTGAAGGACCTCACGGATGGTTTCGAAAGTATTTCAAGGCGATTTCCGTTGCCGAGATATGCTGTGAGCATGGTGCATGGGCGTTTGGATCAAGCAACCAAGGACTACGAAATGGCCCGATTCAAGAAAGGCGAGACCAATGTGCTTGTTGCCACCACTGTTATTGAAGTTGGCGTGGATGTGCCTAATGCAAGTATGATGGTGATCGAGAATGCAGAACGCTTTGGCCTTTCACAATTGCACCAATTGCGCGGCAGGGTGGGCCGCGGTGCGGAGCAGAGTTTCTGCATACTTATGACCGGCGATAAACTGGGACATGATGCACGTGAGCGGATCTCCACAATGGTGCGCACCAACGATGGTTTTGAGATCGCGGAGGCGGATCTGCGTTTGCGTGGGCCCGGAGACCTAATGGGCACACAACAGAGCGGCTTGCCCGAATTGCATATTGCTGATCTGGTGAAGGATGTTAGCCTTCTTCAACAAGCAAGGGAACTGGCTTTGCGGATCCTTGATCGCGATCCTGACCTGAAAGATCCCGCCAATGTTCGCATCTCCGGAACATTACGCGCTATCATGAAGTCGCGCCCACTTTGGGGGCGGATCAGTTAAAGTGCTTCTGGGTTCACGTGGTCAGGGACGCGCGTCGGCGGATCTCTTCGGGGTCCAGTACGTGCGCCAAACATCCGGCAACGATCAGGTATTGACCAACGGCATACGTGAGTATTATCGACCACGATGCATGATCAAGGTTGCGAAGAAAACGGTTCGTTGCGAGTAGGCTATCCGATGCTATGAACAAGAATGAGCCGATCAATACAAGAACGAAACTGCGGGGGAATGTGCGTCCAAATCGAAATGTAGCAGCGAGGCCCATCAACGTTATTGCAACTGCATAAGCACTCACCGGAACCTTGATCTCTTCATCTATGCGTGGCATCAGGTCCATTGCGAAAAATACGCCGTAGGCAGTTATTCCGGTTCCGATCAACCAGGGCAGAAAAGAGAACGGCGCTGCGGCATTCGCAATGTTATGCGCGAAGGCGATGGTATAACAGAGCTGCGCGATCAGAAATGCTCCCAGACCGATCATGAAATAGAATTCATCAAGGTGCTCGAACATCAGCGTTACATCACCGATCAAGGAAAAGAACAACCCCGCTTGGATCAGAATGGTGAATCGATCGCCTACGCGTCTGCTCTTGAAGTAGAACCAAAGCGAAAGCGTGATCATCAGCAATGGTTTGCTGACAAAGAGCAGGCCATGCCAACCCTGTACTAATGCAATTATCGTACTCAACGTAATTGCCGCGAACAATATGCCGATGACCAGATCGTTCTTAAAAATTCTCATTCGGAAAAATGATCGGAGCTTGTTGAGGAGAGCCGATCGGGGAGTGAATGTATGGTTCTGTGTAGGATCAGGTCAATATCACTCGCGGCCCGTCATTCACAGGGGTCTGTTAAGGGCTGGATCCTAAGGCCTTCACTTTATTGATCCAGGTGATCTTCGATCGGTTCCGTATCCCCAACCAAAGCATTGCAAGTGAAACCAGAACTATACCACCATTCAACCCGAAAGTGATCGGATCAGGGAACATGTTGCCACAACTTAGTAGAAGCAGCGCAAGCGCAGCGATCCGTAAGACCTCCAACCAATTAGCAATTCGACTTCCTTCCAGCAACAGGCCAAGGTCCATCACCCATAACACGATCAGGGCGGAAAACGCCCATTGCTGCCATGTTCGCAATTGATCTTGCTGGAATAGAAAGAAGGATGTTGCACCAAGTAAGAATATGAACTGAACAAGCACATAAATGGCCATGGCACGTGCCGTTACCGTATCGAACTTTTGATAGGTAGCCCGGTCTTTTTTCTTTGGACCTTGGAACCCGCCCAGTTGAAGCGGGCGCCAACCGGGAGGCTTCAGGAACACGCGCACTTTATCCCACCAATTGTTACATTGGCCAGCAAGTACGCCAAGATCGCCCCAATAATGAAAATTGGCCTTGACCGGATCCCACGAACCGAGTTGCTCAGTGATCCCATAAACCGGTTCTTCCTCTTCCTGTTGGAAGGTTCCGAAGAGCTTGTCCCAGATGATCAACGTTCCTGCGTGATTGCGGTCAATGTATTTAGGGTCGCTTCCATGATGTACGCGGTGATGCGCTGGTGTGTTGAAGATGAACTCCAATGGACCAAGGGTTGATATGGCCTTCGTATGGATCCAGAACTGATAGAGCGTATTGAATGCAGCGACCGTTACGATCATTAATGGGTGAATACCCATGATCGCCATCGGCACATAGAACCACCAACTGAACAAACCTTGCCACCAGCTTTGGCGCAATGCCACGCTTAGATTGTATTCCTCGCTCTGATGATGAACGATGTGGGCCGCCCATAAAAAGTTCACTTCATGGCTTAGTCGATGGAACCAGTAATAAAGCAGGTCGACAAGTAGAAATGCGACGATCCACGTGAGAATGGAGTTCTCGATGGTGAATAAGCGCCAATTATCGTAGGTCCAGAGGTAGGCCGTGAAGATCGTGGTCTTCGTGAATGCTCCTACCACTTGTGAACCGATACCACAGCCGATATTGGAGATCAGGTCATTGAAACGGTACACCTTGTTGCCCGACCATGCACTCCAGCCGAGCTCGATCAGGATCAATACGAGGAATACGGGAATGGAATAAACGATGTAGTCCATGTTAGTGCTGCTACGAAATTACGGATCAACACCCGGCCGGATCCGCTTTCTTTGCAGCCCCGTTGGCAACCAGCGGTAAAAATTTGATCCCGAATGCGCATCTCCTGGAATTGGCTCAAGCAATACATCGATACCGATATCTCTCCTCAAAAAGCCGCTGAAATACTTACCAGCACAGGGCTTGAGGTTGAAGGTGTGGAAGTGCATGAGCCGATCAAGGGTATGTTACGTGGTGTAGTTGTGGGGCATGTTCTGGCATGTGCGAAACATCCGGATGCCGACAGGTTGAGCGTTTGTAAAGTGGATCTTGGAACCGGTGATCCTGTGCAGATCGTTTGCGGTGCACCCAATGTTGCAGCTGGTCAGAAAGTATTGGTGGCCACTGTTGACGCTGATCTGTGTATGAAGGATGGTACCTGTATCGTGATCAAAAAGAGCAAGATCCGCGGCAAGGAAAGCAACGGAATGATCTGTGCCGAGGATGAGCTAGGACTTGGGCAAAGCCATGATGGCATTCTTGTGCTGCCCGCATCGGCGAAAGTGGGTACCCCCGCCGTGGATCAAATGGGCTTGAAGAGCGATCATTTCTTGGAGATCGGTCTAACTCCGAACCGAACGGATGCAATGGGCCACGTCGGCGTAGCCCGTGATCTCGTTGCTGCCATGGTCTATCGCACTGGTGCTGATGTTAGCGTGAAATGGCCGAATGTTGATGGTTTCAGAAAGGATGGCGATGGTAAAGCGGTGGAAGTGACCGTAGAGAATAGCACTGCTTGCCCGCGGTACGCTGGTGTTACACTTGGGGATGTGAAAGTCGATCCGTCACCGGAATGGCTTCAGAGTGCATTGAAAGCAATTGGTCTGAAGCCGATCAATAACGTAGTGGATGTCACCAATTTTGTTCAGCATGAACTAGGGCAACCATTGCATGCTTTCGATGCGGATAAATTGAAGGGCGGAAAGATCGTTGTACGATTGGCCACCGAGAATGAAGCCTTTACAACATTGGATGAGAAGGAGCGTAAGTTGAGCGAACAGGACCTCGTGATCGCGGATGAAGTTGCACCAGCTTGTATTGCAGGTGTTTTTGGTGGTGCAACGAGCGGCGTAACAGGGTCAACGACATCCATTTTTCTGGAAAGCGCCTATTTTGAGCCGACGACCATACGACGTACTGCACGCCGCCATGGACTCAGCACTGATGCCTCTTTCCGTTTTGAACGCGGTGTTGATCCTGAGATCACTGTCTATGCCTTGAAACGTGCTGCGTTATTGTTGAAGGAAGTAGCGGGGGCGAGCATTGTCTCGGAGATCATTGATGTCGATAAACGACAGCACGTGGATCGTAAAGTTGACCTGCGTTTTGCACAATGTGATGCGCTGACCGGTATACGGATACCGCACAACGCCATCATACAAGCGTTGGAATTGCTGGATTTCACGATCGTAGAGCGCGATCATGAAGGTGTAGTGGTGACCGTGCCTTCGTTCAGAGCAGATGTAACCCGACCGGCAGATGTGATCGAGGAGATCCTTCGCATACATGGGTTCGATCAAGTGCCAGTTCCTGACCGCTTGTTGTGCCCACCGATCCTAGAGGATGCGCTCACCTTGGAAAGTTTGCGTGAACGAACCGGTCAACATTTGGCCGCACGTGGTTTTCGGGAGATCATGACACCGTCACTCACCAACGGAGAAAAGGCGCAGCACGCTTCTGCAGACGGAATGAATGCGCTGATCCGTATGGCGAATCCGTTGAGTGCTGAACTTGATGTGTTGCGTCCAACGCTCTTGCATGGTGCACTGCAGGCGGCGGGTTACAACATCAATCGGCAACAACGTGATCTGCGGTTCTTCGAGCGCGGACGCGTTTATGTGCAGAGCGAAAAAGTGATCACTGAAACAGAGTCGTTGTCCTTGGTCATTACCGGAGATCGCTTCCGTGAGCGCTGGCGCAGTGTTGATCGCAAAGTGGAATTGGCTGACCTGAAAGAAGAAGTGGAGTCGTTGTTGGAGCGAATGGGCATTATGGGAATAGCGAGTTGGGAAGAGATCGGACATCCGCTCCTGAGCAATGCGTACACACTTAATTTGAATGGCCGAAAAGCTGGTGTGCTCGGCGAAGTGGCTAAAGCACAACTGAGATCCTTCGATATTTCTCAGCCGGTGTTCTTCGCTGAACTAGCGGAAGAGGTATTCTTGAAGGTGTGCAAGAGGCAAAAGATCGGCTTTAGTGAGTTGTCCAAGTTCCCGGCAGTGCGGCGTGATCTTAGTCTATTGATCGACGCGAAAGTGAAATTCGAGTCGCTCAAAAAAGCAGCTTTCCATGCAGAGCAGAAGCTACTTGTGGACGTTGACCTTTTCGATGTTTATGAAGGTGATAAACTGCCGCACGGAAAGAAGAGCTACGCAGTGAGTTTGATCCTCCAGGATCCGGACAAAACGCTTACGGATCAGGTAGTGGATAAGTCCATGGGAAGGATCCGCCAAGCATTGGAGAAGGAAGTGGGTGCAGTGTTGAGAGGCTGATCAACGCGGTACTTCTGAGCTTTCCATTGAAGTAGCTCTAGCTAACAGGAAACCCAGAAAATTCGCAAGTAGCTCAACGCAACCGATAGCTTAGGCTCAACAGAACGCCATAGGCCGTTGATCTGCGCATGAGATCGCCATTACCAAGTGTATTGTTGAACTGGCCACGCACCATAGGCTCAACACCAATGGACCAAGCGGCGTTGAACCGATAACGAACGTATGCCCGCGCGGTCCATCCGAATACCACTTCTCGGAAGGCCTGGTCGGCAAAGTCAGTATACCCATTTCCTGTTCCGTTCGGTAATGACCCTCGACGCCCTGTGAGCAAACCGATCGTTGGTCCACCGCGTAGGCCGAGGCTCCAACGGCCTTGCAACAAATGACCATCCAACAGCAAGGGTATTTCAAGGTAACTGACCTTGTTCGCGATCTCTCGTGCGTCCCGCATGTGCTCTGTCACGGCCGTTGAATCCGAGCCGCGCGTTATCACATTGATCGTAGTATCAATGGAAATGCCTGTGAAGTATTCGTTCGTGCCCACCGTTGTGGTTCCGGTGATGGTAAGTATGGTCGTATCCACAGGCACCAAGTACCAGAAATTGGTGACGTTGAATGTCGTGTTGTCGACCGCATTAGCATTGATCCGTTCGCTATAAGTACCGTAATGTAGACCGGCACCCAAACCGATATGGCTGCCCATGTGCATGACTTCAATACCCGCATTCATGGACCATTGTTGTTGTACTCCGCTGTTCCAGGTATCACTATTCGCGCCTGTGTATCGTGTGATGGTGCGCATTATGCCTCCAAGTGCACTGACCTCCCATGGTGATGCTGGCGTGATCAATTGAACTGTGGGCATAGGCGTTTTTGGTGATGTATCGTTTGCTGCTTGTTCGACTGCCGGGCTGTCCACCTGCAGTTCTGTTCTTTCCGTCAACGTGCTATCGGCAAAAGCAGGTGGAACGCCATTTTCAGTATTGGCCGTGAACCCTTTTTCATTATTAATGTTGGGCTCTTTCATGTTGGTCACAGTGTCCGACCCAACAGCAGATCCAGGATTCGGAATCTGAGGGTCTGGTCGAATGGTGTTCCCAGCACGTGGAACCTCTGAACCCGTTCCAGTGTGATCAATTTCGGGATCACCATTAACTCTTTTGTCTGTAGGGTTCATATCTGCGCTATCCACTGGGTCATTGGTTTTCTTGAACGTTGGTTCTTTGATCGTTGCAACTTTTGGATCTGGACGTACTTGACCGTTTCCTTCTTCAATGGAAGGATCGATCGAAGCGCGAGGTATGTTGTTTGAGTTTGGCTTACTCTCCAATGATCCTGTAGTACGATGTGATCTAGCCTTTACTTCAGTACTGCGTTCGCTTTTTAATGTTGGTACGTTCACCTGCTTGGATGGTGCGGTTTCATGCCGGTCATTCAACTCAATATTCGTAATCGTTGCAGATGCTGAGGTCGAATCAACACTACCCACATTTTCTGATCTGATGCGGTTATTCCCTTCAGTTCTTGAATTGCCATTGTTCTCTCCGTCTACTGCAGTATTCGAAGGTTCGATCTTCGCATTGGTCGCGTTCTTCGTTATCAACTCAGTCACTTCATTCCGTATATCATCATCCGTCTTGTACGTTCCATTCAAATACCAAGCACCACCGATCAATAACAACAACGCAGCTCCGCCACCGAACCAGAAACCAAACCGTTTCTTGCGTTTTTTCTGCGCATTCAGTACGGCTTGCATTTCCACCCAGTGGTTCTCATCGAAAGGGATGCTGCGCCCTTCCAACTTCTGCCTTGCCAATTCGTCGAATTCGTTCTCTGTACTCATAGGGTAGCGGTATTAACAGTGCTGCGGCCGGCGAGTTGGGAAATAGCTTGCTGCAATACTTGACGTGCATGGCTTACATGCCATTTTGAAGTGCCTGCGCTGATGCCCAAAAGTTCCGCGATCTCGCTGTGCGAAAAGCCATCCATCACGAATAAGTTAAAGACCTTGCGCGACATGTCCGGGACGCGGTCAAGTAACTGTGCAAAGGCTTCCGATTCCATTTGCTTCAGGTACTCGTTCACATCGGAAGACCGACTTTCTTCGATGGGCGTCTCCATTTTTTCGTGTGCTTTTCGCTCTTTGTTCATTCTGAAAGCATCGATCATGGTGTTGATCATGATCCGCCGAACCCAGAGTTCGAAGGGTACTTCAGGACGGCGCTTTTTTAGATTCTTCAGTACTTTCAAATAACCTTGATTCATGCATGCTACTGCATCTTGTTCATTGCGTTCGTATCGTTTACATACGGACATCATCAGCCCATGAAGTACCCGGTACAGTTCATACTGCGCCTTGGGTTCTTCCCGGATGCAGCGGGCTATGAGGGCTTCACTTACCATGATCAAGGATGTACCGAAGGGCCATCACCTTTCAGCAATGACCCTTTGGAAACAACCATCATTGTTATTGCTTTACGAAGCGACGACTTACGGTTGTTGAACCATCATTGATCCGTAGGATATACATGCCACCTTCCAGCTCACTTACTCGAAGCGTTAAGCGGTTGTTCCCGGAGTTAATGGTGTTATTGGTTACGCTGACCAACCGTCCGTTCAGGTCCAGGATACTTAGCTCCAACTTGCTGTTATGGCTGCTCATCAATGTAAGTGTGATCGCTTCCGAAACCGGGTTCGGCCACAATGCTACATCATTCAGGGTTTCTCGTTCAGTGATCGCGGTCGGCAGTTCACTTATTACGTTCAGCGTGAAACCTGCACGATCGCTGGCGTTCGTATTTCCATGTTGGTTGCCATCAATGATCATTCCTTCAAGTAAACCATCGGAGTCGATCGATAGGCTATCGCAGAATGTGCTAGTACAATTGGCATCATCAGACATGGTCAAGCACAGCACGTATGGGCCACCGTTGGCATACACGTGGGTAGGGAACGCTTCAGTTGATGTTGTGCCGTCTCCGAAATTCCAGAGGAACTGATAGTTACCTGATCCTGTGCTCGTATTCCAGATCCACACTTCATTCGGGATAGGTTCTACTCCACCGGGGTTGCTACCTGTGCTATCCACGTTCTGGTAAGCCTGTATCGCCCAATAACCTGCATTGCATTCGTTGACGCTAGTCGGGAAAAGTGTGCCTGCGGCATCGAATACAACGCTGTCGCATATCGTCGATGTGCAACCATCTGAGTTGCTGAATTGAAGGCATACCAACGTGGTGCCGACGCTAAACGTGTGTTGTGGTGAGACTTCTGAGCTGGTGTAGTTAAGGCCACCATCGAAAGACCATGAATACGCATATGGAGGATATAGGCTACTAAGGGAACAGTTATTGAAATTTGCCGTGAAGGGAATGGGGTCAGTGCCATTTGGGTTGTTGCTGGCCTGCGTAGACGTAAAACAAGCTTGGCAGATGGATGAAAGAGGTTCGCAGGTGCAGTTTACGCTCCACGTTCCGGGTAGCCCAAGTGCTGTAGTACAATCCGTTCCAGGTTGCGCCAATCCACCGGCTACGTCCATGCAGTCTATCGGGTTAAGACTATCGGTGACACAGATGCATGAAGTACTCCAAAGACCATAACTGCCTACATCTCCACATAAAGTTCCAGGGCCCATAGAGCCGCCAAAAACACCGTTGCAATCCGCAACACCAGAGCAGGAGAGTAGCTCAAATCGAGAGAGTGAGTCCTGCCCGTTGAAGTATAAAGATTGCTCGACAGTGACCAAGGCTCCATTACACGGGGTGCTTAATCTGTACCAGATAAAATTGCTGGTCAACCCTAGCGTAACGGACCATGTGCATGAATTGGGTTCCACGGGAATGTCTATGTTATACGCGGGCACTGTGTTCTGTAGGGTCTGTAAGTTCACGGTCTGCCCAGCGTAACAGCCAGGGACTATGCCATTCAGTGTTACAGTATAGGGCATTTGGGCCATGACGGCACTAGCCAACGTTGCAGCAAGGCCGAAGGTTAGGGAGCGGATCGAGATCTTCATGTTGTAAAGTTTAATGGAAGTTCGGATTTCAACTCTATACACGGAGCATCGAGGCAATAGGTTGGGTAGGGATTGAAAATAGTTTTAGCCCGACTTTCATTTTTAGTGGATGGCTAAAACAGAAAGACCGCCCTACCAAGATAGGACGGCCTTTTCTAATAGGTGTTCACTAAGCCTATTGCTTCACGAAACGACGACTTACCGTGGTCCTACCATCGCTGATGCGCACCACGTACATGCCGCTTTCCAATTGCTCCACTGGAACGGATATGCTGTTCTTACCGGTGCTTACGATGTTACTGAAGGTATTGATCAACCGTCCGTTGAGGTCCAGAATGCTAACATCCAATCGACCACTGGTTGTGCTAAGCAATGACAAGGTAATAGCATCTGCTACCGGGTTCGGCCATAACGCGATCTCTTCTATACGCTCTTGTTCGTTGATAGTAGTCGGGAGTTCTTGCAACACATTCACGGTGAATGCAGCACGGTCTTCGTTGTGACCGATCATACCGCTCAGTAAGCCATCACTATCCACGGATAGGGTATCACAGAAAGTCGACGTGCAATTTGAAGCGTCCGTCATGGTCAAACACAACAGGTAAGGGCCTCCATCTGCATAGATATGTGTTGGGAATGCATCCGATGATGTCGTTCCATCACCGAAATCCCATGAATAGGAAATGTTTCCGGTGCCTGAACTAAGATTCCAGACCCACACTTCATTCGGTATCGGTGTGCCGGAACCATTGGGATTCAAACTATCTATGGTATAAGCTTGTAAAACCCAGAACCCAGCTTCGCATACTGCGCTTGAATCCGGTTGGCAAATACAATTGTTGTCCCATGTGCCAATTTCGTTGAACGTGAGCGAACACGCAGAACCGGGGGTATTCGGACCATTCGGTATGCCTAGGCAATCCACATTGGTATTCGTTGGGTTGATGGTGCCATCGGAATCAACTACCAAGCTATCGCAGCTCGTATTCACGCAACCGTTCGCATCCGCAACTGTAAGGCAGGCCAAATACGTACCCGCAGTGAACACTATAACCGGGTTCGCATCATTAACGAACGTGACGCCACCGTCAAATGTCCATGCATAGGTGAATGGAGCAACGCCACCTATGGAACAATTACTGAAACTCGCGCTGAATGGAACAGTACCGTTTACCGGCGTGCCGGTTTGTTCAACCGTGAAACAAGCTTGGCAACTTGCTGTGTTCGCGACACAGCTGCAAGCTGAACTCCACGTTCCTTGGGAGCCGAATGCTGTGGTACATACTGTTCCAGGTAGTGCGGAACCGTTCAGTACGCCAAGGCAATCGACAGTGGATCCACCACAATTCAGATCGATCACGACCATCATCGTGTCGAAGGAATTCACGGTGTACGAGCCGCTTCCGCTCTGTATCGCACCTTGGCAAGGAATACTTACTTCGAACCAACCCAACGGCGAGTCCATGTAGTACACTTCGAAGTAGTTACAATTCGCATCAAGCTGCACGGTCATAGTGATCGCCGGTTGTGTGTTCTGAACGGTGGTAATAGTCACTACGCTGTTCGCTGGTGAGCAACCATTTACGTGCCCGCTAAGGATCACCGGGTAGGGAGGTAAGGGTTGAGCGAATGCAGCGATGCAAAGCATCGTCGCTATTCCGAAGGTGAGTGAGCGGAATGTGTTTTTCATGTTGTGTAGTTTAGTTGAGATCGAAGGTTATGTCTCTATACACGTTACGTTTTCATTGAAGGTTGGGTGGTGACACAAATTTAGTTCATCAAGTCCTCGATCAACCCATCATCTGCCTCGTTCGGCAACGTCACTTTCAAGCCAGGGGTCCGCTTCATCTCTTGTTCAATGCTCCAGACCGCATGTGGGTTGCGAGCCCATGCTCTGCGCGCGATGCCGTTGTTCACATCCCACAGCAACATGCTTTTTAGTCTTCGGTCGCTATCGGCACTGCCATCGAGTACCATTCCAAATCCACCATTGATCACCTCGCCCCAGCCCACGCCGCCACCATTGTGCAAGCTGATCCACGTTGCTCCTCTGAAGGCATCGCCTACGAAATTCTGGACGGCCATATCTGCGGTGAAGCGTGAGCCATCTCGGATATTGCTGGTCTCTCGATACGGACTGTCGGTGCCACTTACGTCATGGTGATCGCGGCCCAGAACGATCGGTGCGCTGATCTCGCCGCTCTTGATCGCGTTGTTGAACGCTTCAGCAATGCGGATCCGGCCTTCGCTATCGGCATACAGGATGCGTGCTTGACTACCAACTACCAATTTGTTCTGTTGCGCGTTGCGGATCCAATGCAGGTTGTCGGCGATCTGCTGTTTTATTTCTGTTGGCGCTTCCTTCAACATGGCCTCCAATACATCACCAGCTATGCGGTCACTGATGGCCAGATCTTTCGCATCTCCACTTGAACACACCCAACGGAATGGGCCAAATCCGTGATCGAAACACATTGGCCCCATGATATCTTCCACATAACTCGGGTAACGGAACTCTTCCCCATTTAAACCGCCGATGGATGCTCCGGCACGTTTGCTTTCCAGCAAGAATGCATTGCCGTAGTCGAAGAAATACATCCCCGCTTCGGTGAGTGTATTCACGGCATCAACATGGCGGCGTAAGGTTTCTTGCACCTTTGTTCTGAAGGTTGCTGGGTCTTTCGCCATAAGCACATTGCTTTCCTCATAACTCAGACCTGCGGGGTAATATCCACCGGCCCACGGATTGTGCAAACTGGTCTGGTCGCTACCTAGATCCACCTTGACCTTGCGTTCTGCCAAGCGCTCCCAGAGGTCAACAACATTACCAAGGAATGCAATGCTATGCGCTTCGCCTTTTTTCTGCCAAGCCTGTGCTGCATCGATGCAAGCATCCACATTTTCGATCACTTCATCCACCCAACCTTGGCTTTGCCGTTTGTGCGCTGCGGTGGCATTCACTTCTGCACAGATGGTAACTACGCCGGCGATGTTGCCCGCTTTGGGTTGCGCTCCGCTCATACCGCCTAGGCCAGCAGTTACGAAGAGTTTGCCTTTGGTGGTCTTGTCATCGCCTTTGAGCATTCGGCACGCATTAAGTACCGTGATGGTGGTGCCATGCACAATGCCCTGTGGGCCGATGTACATGTAGCTACCAGCGGTCATTTGGCCGTATTGCGATACACCCAATGCGTTCATGCGTTCCCAATCATCGGGTTGGCTGTAATTGGGGATCACCATGCCGTTGGTGACCACTACACGCGGTGCATCGGTATGGCTTGGGAACAGACCTAACGGATGCCCGCTGTACATGACCAGCGTTTGGTCATCGGCCATTTCGCTGAGGTATTTCATCGTGAGCCTGTACTGCGCCCAGTTCTGAAATACTGCCCCGTTACCGCCGTAGGTGATCAACTCATGCGGATGTTGCGCAACGGCCGGATCCAAGTTGTTCTGGATCATCAGCATGATGGCCGCAGCTTGTTTGCACTTGGCCGGATACTGGTCGATCGGATAAGCTTTCATTTCATGCGCCGGACGGAACCGATGCATATAGATCCTACCGTATTCCTTCAATTCTTTCGCGAATTCCGGAGCAAGTGTGGCGTGATGTGCTGCAGGGAAGTAGCGTAAAGCATTGCGCAAAGCGAGCTTCTTTTCTTCCGCGTTGAGAATGTCCTTGCGCACCGGGGCGTGGCTCACGGAATTATCGATTGGTTGTGCAGGTGGAAGGGTTGTGGAGATTCCTTCTTGGATGGAGGTTTGGAGTAGAGCAGTGTCACTGGAAATTGCAGGCATTCGCTTAAGTGATTAATAACGCAATAGTTTTTTAAAGGAATGATTTGTTAGTGAACGGAAAGGCGATCAGAACGATATCACCCTTTGCCATTGTAAACCTCCTTAAGATCTTTCAGGGAATAGAGATCTTCTTCCGTCCGGAGAAAGTCAAAAGAACTTCCTTCAGCTGCAATTTTTTGGACCCCTTCCGATAATAGGTTCTCATCGACCTGACTCAGAACGTACTCAACAAAATTGAATATCTCCTCCACTTTTTGCTGAGGTAGTTTATCCAATGCCGCAACTGTGCGTTCTATAATGGCTTTTTTTGTCATGATCAGGACAGGATACAAAGCTACGATGCTAGGGCCAAGTGAGGAAGTGGCGCCTTTTGCAAGAAGTTGAGTTCAACGTGCGACGATGAAACGTTGGGGAACTGAACTCGATCCAACTTGCAAAAAGTAAAGTCCTGGCGAGAGGTCCGAGACATTGACGGTTACCCGATCTTGAGTACTTACAGGAATGGATCTACAGGTGTGGCCAATAGCATCTAGAATTATCAAGTTGTCTGTTCCTTGGGAAATACCGTCAATGGTCAACTGGTCATTCGCCGGATTCGGATATGGCGCAACTGCTGATTTTTGATTCTCGTTGATCGACAATAGAATGCCGTCCGGAGTGAGCGTTCCGATCGTGTCTCCTCCTAACACGGCACCGATCAACTGGTACTCTTCCCACTGTTCGAAATAACTTCCACGGAACCATTCAAACCCAATACCTGCCGCATATCGAACCCCCCAACCGGGCTCCGTGGTACCGGGAAAATAATCAACAGGTCCGGAAAATTCGGTATATCCGTTCGGAAGCAGTTGAGGTGAATATCCATGGACGAAGAAGCCTTCTCCCAAATTTCGACATCCTATGATGTACTGTCCATTTTCATTAATTCCATGTTCCGCAATACAGACCATTGGCAATGGAACATCGAAACATGCAAACGGTCCAGTTTCTTCGTGCGGAACTAAGCGTGAGGTTTGAATGAGCTGTCCAGGATAAGAGAACATCAGTTCTGGCCAAGGGAATGTTGGGATACCAGCTGTCCATGGGCTCGTACCAATGCCATGGCTAGTTATATAGGTCGTGGGATTTTGAACTCCATTTTGATAATGGAATTGGGTCCAGCTCACTGTCGACCCTTCAAATACGATCGAACTATCTTGCTGATCACCTTCGGACCCAACTGTGAACTTGTATTTATGAGTTTCGCCACAGCAGCCAAAGCCGCTATCGCAACGTCCAACGCCGTAATGGTATTCCAAAACATCGCCAATTGCGTAAGGGAATAGATCTGCCATACCAGGGATCGTAGATCCTAAGCTCGGTCCGTTGATCCCAAGCAGGTCGTAGTTCGCTGGCCAATGAACAATACCGTGATCTATTCCGATGACGATACTGTCGCCATCGGAAAGCAATATCGACCGTCGCGGTTCTACCGGGTCGAGGATCGTACCAATTTCTGTTGGGCCCATTTCGGCCCAAATGCCATTTGCGGTATCCAACAACCAAGTTGATCCCTCCAACGCCTCCGGCAGTATTAAGTAGGATAGTCCATTAGAGAAATGCCAAGCGCTTTGAGAAACTGTTACATGCCCACCCATGAACTGCGGTTCATCCAAGAGCATAAGAACGCCCCAGTTTCCACCACTGCATGTATCACACTGCACGGCGATCTTATTCAGCTCATACCTGAAACTATCAACCCCCAACGTATCCAAATGCGTTACGAAGACCTGGTTGCTGATGGTGTCCGTGCCATCATTGCTGTAGTTGTATTTATAGGCCGGGTTGATGAGTGCCCAGTTCTGCGCAACTAGACCATTGCTGATCATGAACAAGAGACAAAGTGTAGCAAGTGTCCTGATGAGTTTCATCGTATGATCATGAATCGTTGGGGGAGTGAGCCATCAACTTTCAACGTGTAGGCGCCTGGTTGCAGTTGCTCCACATTGATGCGTTCGTTGGTGGACCTGATCTTTTGGGTAGCAAGGACCCGGCCATTGAGGTCGAAGATGGAATAGATGGAGTTAGGGGTGGCGGATGAAAGCTGGATAAAGTATGAGGCAGGATTCGGACCGATAATAACAGAGGATGTAACACCATGTTCCTCTACAGATAGACCAATGAGGTATTCATCGGAGTGGACCGTGCCGATCGTGTCGCCGTTAATAACTGCACCGGTCAATATGTAATTCTCGTACCGTTCGAAATAACCAGCATCGAGCCATTCCAATCCGACACCAGCGGCATACTGCACCGGCCCGAGATCACCTCCTGAACTTTCAATAATGAATGGCACGGGGTCGGCGGACTCCAGCAAAGCTGGATCAAAGTTGATCAAGTTCCCTCCAAAGGGCGAGCTACCTCCTAATTCGTAAGGAATGAACCGGCAGCCGAAAGTGTAACGTCCTAATGAATCTATTTTATGTTCAGCTATGCAGGCTATAGTATCAACTCCATAAGTCAAGTCTCGCTGAGAGCGCACCAATTGACCGGGATACGATGTTGCCAACAGTGCCCATGGTAGTTCTTGAGGTCCCGCGATCCATGTATTGTCATACGAAACCTGAAAATTATTTGCTCCTATTTCCACCCCCTCGAACGAATGGGTAGTCCAAGCCCATGTATTTGTGATCCGCATGCCAGTGAATGTGATCGAACCCGTTCCCGGCAAACCGTCTCCAAAAGTGAACTTGTAGTTACTGCCGTATCCGTTGTAGTACCAAGTCCCGTCAAATTCATTAGCGAATGTTGAATACTCAATAATATCTCCAGCCTGGTAAGGATACACCTCTTCCAAGGAAGGTGTTAAGCTCCCCAGATCCGGACCATTCACACCAATGAGGTCGCGGCCATTCCAACTAAGCAATCCGTACGTTTCGCTGATCACGATCGAGTCACCCGTTGATAAACTGATCAATTTGAGTTGCTCGTCATTCCCAAAGACTTGTGCAACATCCACTGAAGTTACTGTAGCTGTGATCGCCGCCAGCGTGTCAAAGACCCATGTTTCTCCAATCCCAGCTTGAGGAAGAATAACCAAGGAACCCGGATCATGGAAGTGCCAAATGGTTGGCCCGACATTCACCCTGCGTTCCATGAATTGCGGCTGGTTGAGAAGAAGGATCTGAGCAATTGAGCTACAAGTATCACACACTCTAGCGATCTTATTCAACTCATACCTGAAACTATCAACCCCCAACGTATCAACGTGCGTTACGAAGATCTGGTTGCTGATGGTGTCCGTGCCATCGTTGCTATAGTTGTATTTGTAAGTGGGATTGATGAGTGCCCAATTCTGGGCGGATGCCAGAACACCGATCGACAAGAAGAGTATGAGGATGTTGTAACGCATTGTTCTTTAAAGTACAAGATATACTGAACGAACAAAACGCTGCACGGCCCTTACAAACTGCCGCATTTTCCACAAATGATCGTGTATCACTTTGGTGAAGAACCACTTTTCAATGGTGTGGATGAAAGATCTTGCGAGCACTCAAAAACAAGCTAACATGAAACTAATTACCTCCCTTGGCACGATAGCCTTGTTGCTTCAGACATCGATCGCAACCGCCCAAACGCCTACACTCGTCCGTGATTTTTATCCCGGTGGCATTGGCCCCACCATCCTCAATAGCGGCCTGCCCAACAGTTTCCGCATTCACAACGATCGCTTGTTGCTCTTTGCAAATGAAGGCGATGGACTGGGGAAGCTTTTCGCCTTGGACGACCTTTCCGGAAACATGGAAGAACTGGCTCATGTAGGTGGGCCCGCGGGCTATACCACCACCAACGGCGGCATCATCACTAGCGGTGAGAACATTTACTTTTTCACTCCCAATGTGTTCGACTATTCGCTCTATGTAGTGCGCAACGGTACGGTGGAGATGCTCGGCACTTTTCCCGGCGCTATCGTGTTCTACTTTGCCGCGATCCCACTTCCCGGCGGCAAGCTGCTCTTCCCCGGACATAGCGAAGCGAATGGTCACGAACCTTGGGTGACCGACGGTACGTTGACCGGCACCCATATGGTGAAGGACATCATGCCCGGAGCTTCCACTAGCTTGGGTGATCCCTTTCCGCTTTTCCAAGGATTCGATTTTCAGGGGAGGGCCTATTTCCTTGGTCAGGATGAGAGCAATGGCATGCAGTTATGGGTGAGTGATGGAACCGAAGCGGGTACTACCCAATTCGCCGTGGTCAATGATCCGGGCGAAACCGGAGCCATCACGTTGGAATGGTCCAAGAACGATGATCATTTCATCATAACCACTCCAGAAGGTGTTCTTGCATCGGATGGGACCACCACGGAATTGATGCATCCTGCCAGTAACGTGAGCGTAAAGATCCCCGGCCTGACCTACTCCGTAAGTGCGGAGGGTTGGATGTATTTCTTGGCCTCGGAAAGCCCTTGGCGCTTGTACCGGACCAAAGGAACCGTGGCAACTACGGAAACTGTTCTGGATGCCAGTGTGCCAGCCCAGGTCTACCCATACATGACGGAACTGAATGGCGTGCTTTACGCTTTCGCCACCACCGGCGGTATCAATACGTCGCTTCTGCGGCTCGATCCGGCCACGGGCCAAGCTACTACGGTGAAGGCATTTGGTCCCATTACGAACGGGTCCGGTAGCAACCAGAATTTCTACGGCTTCCGTGTGGTGGGTGCACACTTCTATTTCTTCGGGATCGAAGGCGATTCGCACCGTCAGTACTGGCGGAGCGATGGTACCGAAGCAGGCACTGTGATGATCAGCAACTTCCAACCGAATGTAGTGAACGGAGGCCCTAATCCTTCGAATGCCAACATGATCGCGTTCGATGGTCATTTCGTTTTCGCTGCCAACAGTGAAGAAGTTGGAGTGGAACTGTTCGCTACGGAAGGCGTGGTGGGTATCTCCGAAACCAACACAAGTACCAGCACGATAAATGCGTGGGTGGATGGAAGTGGAACACTTCTAGTGCGTGGTTCTGAACAGCTTGGTGCTGTGCGCTTACTGGATGCCACGGGACGTGAAGTGGCGCGGAAGAACAATGTGCGAAGCGAACAAGTTCAGCTCCCGATCACCGGACTTTCCGCTGGCCTGTACCTTGTCCGCAGTGAGTACAAAGGCAAGGTCGGCCTTGTAAAGGTGCTGTTGGAACGCTAGGTTCCATTTTTGTTCAAGAAGGCTCTGTGGGATCGCCCTACGGAGCCTTCTTTTTTTATCGGTCCACCGGGGAATTCCCATACGGGCAATGCCGACAACCGTTCTGGCAACAATATCCGCGGCGCAGTAGGTATTGTTCCGTGAATACCACGTAGCCTTCCGGGCTGAAGTAGAAATCGCCATCCACGTAGCCCTGTTCTTTTAGCCGAGTACTGCGCGGGTCGTTAGGGTCGGGTAGATGAGACTTATCCATTGGGCGCTAAGATGGCTGGTTTTTACGTTAACTATTCACGATCGGCGGTTCATAGCGGGATGCCTAGGGGCATACGCTGTGTAGCATAGTCCAGTAGTTTCGTGAGATACCGTTCCAAATTGGAATCCATGTCCTTCTTCAGATCAATGAAATTGTTGGTGCTGGCGTGCGTTTGCGCGCTTTCTGGCTTGTCGTATGCCCAGGCGCAACCCAGTGGTCAACGGTATACCGCTGAGGAATATATCGCCCTCTGGAAGGAGGTGGCCGTGACAAAAATGAAGGAGCATGGTATTCCGGCGAGCATTACGCTTGCTCAAGGGTTGCTGGAAAGTGGTAACGGAAATAGCCTCTTGGCCCGCGAAGGCAATAATCACTTCGGTATCAAGTGCACGCCCGACTGGACCGGTGGAAAGACCTACCACGACGACGACAAGAAGAACGATTGTTTCCGGAAATACAAGAATGCCGCCGATAGTTATGAGGACCATGCGAAATTCCTGCAACGGTCAAGGTATGCTGCGCTTTTTGAGCTGAGATCGACGGATTACCAAGGTTGGGCCAAAGGATTGAAAAAGGCTGGGTATGCTACCGATCCGAACTATCCATCGAAGTTGATCGCGTTGATCGAACGCTATCAGTTGGATAATTTGGATAAGGGTATCGATGTGGCCTACAAGCCTTCAAAGAACACGACGGCCTCAACAGGGAAGAAGCCATCTTCACGAAATTCAGGCCGCAGTAATCGTGTGGAAAGTGGCACCGTCACCTTGGCCATGGGCCGATCAGTGGAGAAATTCCAAGGGCGTATCAAATACGTGCGTGCTAAGAATGGCGAGGATTTCCGCAAGCTGGCGCAGGAACTGGAAATGACCCACGGCATGCTGGCGCGCTGGAACGATATGGATAAGAATAGCCAGTTGGAAGAAGGGCAGATGATCTTTATTCAACCCAAGCGCAATGCAGCAAAAGGACCTATGGTGCACGTGGCGAAGGAGGGCGAAACGCTGTGGGGCATTAGCCAGGAGTATGGTGTTAAGCTCTCACGCCTGGCCAAGTACAATGCGGTGAGTGAGGATGCGCCTTTAACCGTAGGGCAAAAAGTCTGGTTGAAGAAGCAGCGGTGATCCGTATGACTGCAACCGGGGATGGTGGAAGGGATGGCACGCAGATAACGCAGAAAGAAGGGATCAACACGGATTTTGGGTTTTTGCTGATTGCTAGCTATGACTGGTTTCGCTTTCCGAAGTCTACATTTTAACTAAGAAATAACTACCGCGACTGCATATTGCTCCTGCCAACCATCAAGGAGTAAAGTAGGATGTCAACTGCAGACTTGTTTGTTACCTCGCAAATACCAGAGTCTAGCAACGCGAAGCTCTAGGACTGCCAACTGCCAACTGTAGGCTGCCGACTCCTAATTATTCACTTCTACTTTAATGTGCATGATGATCGCGATGGACCGTGCTCTGGAGATCGCTTCTTCGGCCTTAGGACCTTCGTGCAGTTCATTCATTGTGGCTTCGAAATGTACCAGCCAACGGTCGAAGTGTTCCTTGCTCATTGGTTTTTGTTGGTTGAGCCGAAGGTGAACGTCCGTGACATTGGTGGTGTAGCCGGCATCGCCCAACAGGACCATTTCCCAGAACATAGCTACTCTTGGCAGGTGATGCTCCAGATCGAGGTCGACGAAGAAGTGTTTGATCAAAGGGTCCACCAGAAGTTTGTCGTAGAACCGATCAACCAGGTTGCGGATCTCCGCTCGGGTCTTGATGTCTTCCTTGCTCACTTTGTTCGGTCGTTACTGAGTGAAAGCTGGTAGACCATTAGCACGCCATCCGCTGTAGCCGTTATGAGTTCATTGTGACCATCGCGATTGAGATCTTCAATGGTGATCGGTAGGGATCCTTGCAATGGCATATCGTCTAGTGGATGACCGCGATCGTTGATGAGATGGACCTGATCGAGTGATGGAATTACAACGCCGATCAATGCTGTACTTCCTTTTGCGAAGCACAAGGGATCCATCGTTAATGGCGCTCCGAACGTCTTGGTGAAAACTGGCTTACCCGTGTGCGAAACGATCAAACTATCCGCAACGACCCTGATCAGATCGAAGTGCCCATCGTCTGCTAAGTTGCCTAGCGAAAGTTGGCCATTTCCTCCGGAAGCCAGCTGCTCTGTTGTGCCGTTCAATTGGCTCTCGAACAATGCACCGGTGCTGTCCCTCCAGATCGCACGTGTCGTTAATATGTCCAGCCCTGGCAATATTTTCAATACGTTGGTTGCGTTCTTCAGCGCTAAGGAAGCGCGCTCGCGTTGTTCGCCACGGCGATCCAGTAACAAAACTTTTCCGTCACCATCAACCACCACCAAATAGTCCTTGTTCTTGATACGAACATGCTGGATCATCTCGCGCGACGGATTGTTCAGTTTCGCTGGATCCCAACCACTCACGGGAACACCATCCATCGAGAAGTTCATGATCTTGCCATTCGCGGTCGGCAATAGAATGCGATACTCGCGCTTGTCGTCGTAATCAAAGACAGCTAGTGGTGCCGTTGCATTGCTGGTAAGTGGAACCGGGAACCCACCCACATCCTTCCCGTTTCGGTCGATCAGATAGATCCGCTCAGCTGTGTTGAAGAGCATTTGCAGTTTGCCATTCTTGAAGCGATCCACTTGATGGACATCGCCCATGATGGCTCCACCCACATCGCGCGACCAAAGCTGTTTGCCGGTGCTGCCGACCAGGTGGATCTTATTATCCGTGCCTTGCACGAAGACCTCTCGTGTGTTGTTGGTGTGATTGATGAGGATCGTCGGCTTGCGTTGGATCAATGGACCCACGGTTGCGCTCCATAATTCACGGGTGCCGCTAGCTTCCATCGGTGCGTGTTGGACACCCAGTGCAATGTGCTGCATGCCATGCTGTCCCGGAGAGACCTGCATGCTAAGCCCACCGAATCGCGTCCAGAGCGAATCATACGTGGCGAACGTATTCGATGGTCCCTTGCGCAAGCCTCTGCTCAACAGTGGTGCTGCTCTGGCCACATCGCACCAGATCGTTCTTCCCGCCTCTGCTCCGATCTGCTGTAACCACGCGATAGCTCGTGGTTCTTCAGCCAGTGTATTGCCATCATTCCAGCCATCAATGCTCTTTCGTAATGAATTCACATCATCACTAAGGATCACAGCGTTGCCAAGGATCATCCACCATGGTTGTTGGAACGTGTATTCGCTCCCGAGCAATTTTGAATAGGGGTCCTGCACCGGTAGCTGCGTGATCTGCACGCCCCGATAGGCAAGTGTATCGCACGAGTCTGCGCATAAGCTCACCAAGGATCGCTGCGCTAGACCCGGATCACTCATCTGCAATACGGCCCAGTGTTCATCGGTGTTCTTCTGTGTTGCGCTGCGGGCCGAGGTCACGGTACCATTCACCCAGCCGAACAGCGCGGTCGTTGTGCTGCTCTCCTCCACATTGTTTCCCCAGCGATCGGTGAGGTAACGCATCGGGTCCTTCACCTGCATCGCATCCATCCAATTGACAGCTGAAGGCAGCACGCGTGATAGGGTGATCTTTTGCGTTCCTTGGTTCTGCAAGGCCACTAGCGCTGGATGCTTTATTTCGGGTACGAAAAGTCCACTAAGCAAAAGCGCTTCAGGCCTTGAATTAAGATCCAAAGCAGCCCAACCAACGGGTAGGTCGAATTGCTCCATGACCTCCGGTTTCCACCAGGTGTTCATCAAGCTTTTCAGACGTCCTGTATGTACCAGCACGTGAGCGTCCGTGCCGCCCCCCAAGGTTTTGATCGCACGTGTTAGCACACTATCCGAGAGGATCGATGTGTTCTTGTCCAATTGGAATTCCGATTCATCCAATACGTTGGAAGATGAGGCGATCATCCACAGCCCATTCGTGAACCGAACGGAGAGCGCAGGCAACGCGGTATCCGGGCGAACTTCCAGTTGTGTTCCACTTACAAGAGCGTTCTCATCCGCATGCAGAATGCGCGCTATGGTTGCTACGGAACCCTTGTCCGGTGTTTGTGGAGCAAGGATGAACAGTGAGCCGATCTGCTCACCTCCGTCGCGCAGTATAGCTATCAGAACAGGTACATTCTTTAAGCTGTTCGAAAAGGCTTCATCGGTATCCAATTGGGCCACGAGCTGTGCCACTAATTTTCCGCTGGCCGCCACGCCCGGAACCTGTTCAACTGCATTCCAGAGCTGTGAGGTATGGGTGAATTGATCCCATGTGGACAACGCATTCGGAACTTCAACGATCACAGCGGCCTGTGCAGGGATCGCACTCCACGGATCCTTTACACTGGTCAAGGGTCCGTTCCAGCGATAAAGTGTCCAACCGGCAGCGGCAACGATCCCGATCAATATCAGTATGGTAAGGATGCGGCGCATGGTGGCAGCGAAGGTATCGTGATGCTCGACCAACGCTGTTGAATGCCGTTGTCCTTTCGCACAATTGCGTGTGGATACCGCTGGTCGCTTTTTGAACTAGCGGATCTTGATCAACCGGAAACTCGTTCGGTGATGTACGCATGATCCGATCCGTTCGATCGCAGCGCGATGATCAGCAGTAGGGTAACCTTTGTTCACGGCCCAATTGTATTCCGGATGGGCAGTGTGCAATTCTGCCATGTAGGCGTCCCTGTGTGTCTTGGCGAGTATGCTGGCCGCTGCGATACTGCGGTAACGTCCGTCCCCTTTGATCATGCACACATGCGGAATATCTGCGTAGGTGTCGAATAGGTGACCATCGATCAGTAATTGCTGCGGGGCGATCTTCAGTACTGCAATGGCCTTATGCATGGCCAAAAAGGAAGCCCGCAGAATGTTGATCTCATCGATCTTTTCAGGGGAAACGAATGCGACGGACCAAGCGATCGCGCGCTCTTCGATCAAGAGACGAAGTTCGCTGCGTTTCGCATGCGAGATCTTTTTGCTGTCATTCAAACCCGGCAAGCGCACTCCATGTGGTAGGATCACAGCGGCGGCAACAACAGGGCCTGCCAAACAGCCGCGACCTGCTTCGTCACAACCGGCTTCCAGTAGCTCTTTTGTATGGTAAGGTGCGAGTGGCATTTTTCAGGAATGATCCGAGTTGATCAGGCTAAGGTTTCATTGTGAAATACCCGCATCATCCAACATCTTTTCGAAGCTGTTCCAAAGTTCGGTCGCCGCTTTGTCCCATGTGTAGCGCTTTGCGCGAAGAGGACCCGCTGCGCGAAGCTTTTCCTGGATCTCTGGATCGGTACACACCTCATGCAAGGCTCGCGTAATGTCGCTTACACTGAAGGGGTCACAGTAGTACGCGGCATCTCCGGCGATCTCCGGTAAGCTGGTCGCTTCGGCAGCAACTACGGGCACTGCGCATTGCATTGCTTCCGCAACAGGAATTCCGAAACCTTCAAAATAACTCACGAACGCCAAGCATTCTGCACCACCCAACGCCTTGTGTAGTTTTGGTTGGCCGAGCCTCCCGGTAAAGATCACACGGTCCTTGTGGATGACTTTGTCCCACGCTTGTTTCATGTTGCCGTCCCACCAGAATTTTTCGCCTACGATCACCAAACGCAGTTCGGATCCATGTTCCGTGATCAAGCCATCAAACGCCAATAGTAAACGTGCAATGTTTTTCCGCGGATTGAGTGACCCTACACAGGTGATGTACGGATGGCCTTGCGCGAATTCGGTTCGCGAATTCGCTATCTCTTCAGCAGTCAGTGGTCGGAAAACTTCACCGACACCATTGTAGACCACATCGATATGTGGCTCTGAGACACCATAGGTAGTGGCGATATCGTGTCGCGAGAATTCACTCACCGTAGCCAAACGTGTTGCATGCCTTGCGAACCGTGGGAAGTAGCTCCTATAATAGTTGCCATAGGCTCCAGGAAGATCTTCAGGATAATGCTCGAAATTGATGTCGTGCATCACCGCCAAGGTGGGGATCGTGCTGTGCAGCGCCAAGTATCCATCCGGGCTTATGAACGCATCGGCCTTCAGCTTTTTCAGTTTTCGTGGTAAGAGCCAATTGAACCAGATGCGGTAGAGCAACGGGTGGCGAGTGGGAGGCCACATCACTACCGGTTCAACGTTCTCGGCGTAGATGAACCGTTGATCGAATGCGCGATCGAAGATGAAAATGAACGTATGTTCCGGATGCGCTTTTACTATGCGCGATATGATCTCATGCGTGAACCAGCCGATGCCTTCGAGCTTATCCGGTAGTAGAAGGCGTGTATTTATGGCGATGCGCATTTGCTAGGTAGCAATGTTATTGGATCGGTCTTGAATTTATACCTGAGATCACTCAATGAACCTTATTCCTTTCTGCAACACTAGTGTTCTCATCGTCCTCTCTTTAGAACTGTAAGCTTTGGCAGTTCAACCTATCACGAGAACAAGGGCAATAAGAATATTTCGGGTTATGTTCATAATGCTGGATAAGAAAGCGGCCAAGTTAGCCGTTGCTCACCTTTCCGATCATCTTCTCATCTTCACGGCCGCTAATGCAACGCACCTTCCTCACTAACCTCGGCCTGATACTGGTGTTGAACCTACTGGTAAAGCCGTTCTACATTCTGGGTATTGATGCCGGGGTGCAGGAGGCTGTAGGTGCTACGGCTTATGGTGGCTACGCGGCATTGCTCAGTCTTGGCTTTTTGCTGAACATCGTGTTGGATCTGGGCATTACCAATTACAATACGCGCCATATCGCGCAACACACCCACCTCATGGGCAAGTACTTCAGTGGGGTGGTGGGTGTTCGTTTTGTATTGGCTGGTCTGTATGCTGTGCTCTCTTTGGGTGTCGGGTTGCTATTGGGTTATTCCGGTGACCAATTAAGTATGCTCGGTTGGCTGGTATTGAACCAGATCCTAGCAGCCACCATTCTCTATTTCCGTAGCAATATCGCTGGTGCCCAACATTTGCGTACCGATAGTTTGCTGAGTGTGTTGGACCGCCTGTTATTGATCGGCATGGTTGGCTGGGCACTTTGGGGCAGGGTAGGTGGCGCGCCTTTTCGGATCGAATGGTTCGTTTGGGCCCAGACCATTTCATATGGTATTACGACCGTGGTGGCTCTGGTGTTGGTCCTGCGACTTAGTGGAAAGGTGATCCCGAAGTGGGATATGACATTCGGACGGGTAGTCCTGCGGCAAAGCTTCCCCTACGCACTGCTGATCCTGTTGATGACCTTCTACTACAGAACCGATACGTTGATGTTGGAGCGGATGCTTCCGGATGGTGCGTTCGAAGCCGGCGTTTATTACCAAGGGTTCCGGTTCTTCGAGGCGTTCAATATGATCGGGTACCTGTTCGCCGGATTGCTCTTGCCCCTGTTCAGCCGCATGCTTTCTCCGAAGGCTGCTCCAGGTCCCGGTGGACGCGAAGGGTTGGACCCGTTGGTAGGCATGGCATTCAAACTTGTTCTGGCTGGATCATTGGCCATTGCTGTGATCGGCTCGGTGCATGCCATCGACTTTATGCAACTTCTTTATAGTACCAATACGGTCCGCTCCGGAACGGTCTTCGCCTTGCTGATCTGGAGCTTTGTTGGGGTTTGCACCACCTACATCTTTGGTACGCTGCTAACCGCCGGAGGAGATCTGCGAACCTTGAACTGGTTGGCCGGTATTGGTGCTGTGGTGAATATCTGCCTTAACGCGATCCTGATCCCCCGTTATCAAGCAGAAGGTGCAGCATGGGCCAGCCTCGTAACGCAGATGGCGACGGCAGCGGCGCAGGTAATACTTGCCATACGCATATACAAGCTTCGTATGCCGCTCGCGGTTCTTGGCAGGGCATTGGGTTATACGCTGGCCTTAGCTGGCATGGCTTGGGTACTTCTGTGGACCGGAACCACATTTGTTCTGTCACTTGCCATATTTGGCGTAGGAGCTTTGGGGCTTGCCGTGGTAACCGGTATGTTGGATCTTCGCGCTATCCGAACGTTGTTTGCCGTGAAATACAGCGGAACCGACACTGATCATGACATGAATTGAGCGGAAAGTGGTGCTCCGCACCAATAAATTCCAGTATATCACGTTCACCGGGCCAAAGGCTTACTTTAGCCGACCTTTTTTAAGTAGTTCGTTCGCATGTCGCAGACCTCTCAACCCAAGGAACAGAATTCCTATGATCTCGCGCTCTTCTTATGGGCACACCGTAAATTGATCATCGGAATAACCGCATTGGCCATCATCTGCGGTACCGTTGCCGCCTACGTCATCACTCCGCTCTATAAAAGTGAAGTGGTCATGTTCCCTGCTATCACGCAATCCACTTCCAAAGCGTTGCTGTATGAATACTCCGGAACCTCCGAGGATATTCTTGCACTTGGTGATGAAGAGGATGGCGAGCAGTTGATGCAGATCCTCTATTCCGATATGGTACGGAACCACGTAGCCAAGCAATTCGACCTGTACAATGTGTACAACATCGAGGCGGACAGCAAAACGCGCGAAGCTGAACTGAAGGACGCGTACCTGGATCATGTCCTGTTCGAATACACCAAATTCGGAAGTGTCAAGGCCCGTGTTATGGATGATGATCCTCAACGCGCATCGGATATGGCTAATTTCATTGCCGATCAGGTGGATACGGTGTGGTCGCAAATGGTGGATGAACGCGCGATGGTCGGCTATGGCATCGTACAGAAGAATGTTCTTGAAATGGAACAGGTCATTTCACTCTTGGAGGACAGTATGAAAGTGTTGCGCCAACTTGGTGTGCACGATTATCACACACAGACCGAACGGTACAACGAATACATGGGTGCCGCCATCCTGAAAGGGGATAAGCGAGCTGTGCGCGAATTGGAGGATCGGTTCAGTGTGCTTGCTGAGTATGGCGGGGCCTACGTTACCCTTCAGGATCTGATCCGCGAGGAAACGGTAAGGCTTGGGGTGCTCCGTATGAAGATGAGACATGCAGAAGCAGACCTGAAAAGTACGCTGCCGCATAAATTCATCGTGGATCGTGCTGTGCCGGCCGACAAGAAGAGCTATCCGATACGGTGGCTTGTGGTTGCCATTAGCGCTATTGCCGGTCTGTTACTGGCACTGCTATTGATCGTTATTCAAGCAAATATTCAAAAGATCCGTGCGAGCAATGGCTGATAAAGATCTCTCCTTTCAGTGGTTCTTTGGGATCGTACGCTCCAATTGGCGAACATTCACCATAGTTGGCGCAGCTGCAATTGCATGTGCTTATGTCTTCAGCGGCCCAACCTTCATTCCCCCGAAATTCCTTTCAAAAGCCACCGTTTATCCGGTGAATCTGAACAGTTACAGTCAGGAGACCCGCACCGATCAATTGCTGCAGTTGTTGGAGAGCAATATTATCCGCGATAGTCTGATCACCCGTTTCGACCTTGCCAAGTCCTATGACGTGGATACAGCGCTGAATGGTGGATACTTCGCTTTGTACAACGAGTTCAATGATCGTGTGGAGATCAGTAAGACGCGGTATGAATCCGTAATGATCGAGGTTCTGGATGAAGATCCGAGAGTGGCCCGTGATATGGTGCTGGAGATGTTGAACCAAGCCAACCTTTTGGCGCGTCGCTTACAACGTGAGAAATCCAGGGAAGTGGAACGCATGGCTCTTAGAGCGATGAAGAACGAACGCCACAAGCTGGATTCCATCGAGGCGCGATTGGATCATTTAAGACAAGGGAATGGACTTTTGGCATACGAGGTCCAGGCGAAAGAAGTGACCAAAGGATATGTGAAGCTTCTTTCATCACCAGGAGCGAATTCAGCACAAAAACAGCAATTGGAGGCGCTTATGAAGGAACTTGAAGAGAAGGGTGGTGAGTTCCGCTATTTGAGCGGGCTTAGCGATATGTTCCGTTATAACTACAACCGGCTGCTCACGGAATATGAGGTTGCAGTGAATGATGTTACCAAAGAGCTGACCTATACCAATGTGGTGACCTACCCTGAAGTGAGTGATAAAAAGGTATATCCCATCCGGTGGCTGATCCTACTGATCACGGTCGTGGCAGCGGAGCTACTGTGTTTCGCATTATTCATGATCAAGGAGCGGAGCAAAGGGAACGGTGATCCTGAATAGAAAATGGTACAAGCGCTGAAAGTACATTGGATCGCCACCGTATGCGTGTTGTTCGTTCTGATCAATGCAGCGTTCATAGCGAAGGAGATCTACTGGTTCAGTGCGCTTCCTGCGGTTCTATTGGTGATCTGGGCCATGTTCACTTCGGTGAATAACCTGGTCCTGTTCATCGCTTTCGCAACGCCGCTCTCCATCAATCTGGAAGAGATGGACCTTGGTGGTCTGGGTATTGCGCTGCCCACGGAACCATTGCTGGTAGGGCTTATGCTGCTCATGCTACTGAAGATCTCCGTGGAAAGGAATGTGATCAGTGGCAAGGTCCTCCGGCATCCCATCACTTGGGTGATCATGCTTCAGTTGACATGGATGTTCATCTGTATTCTCCCCAGCAGTATGCCGCTGGTATCGTTCAAGTATTTCACGGCACGCCTATGGTTCGTTGTCACCATGTTCTTTCTGGTCACAAGAGTGTTCGAGGATGAACGGAACATGCAACGTTTCATCTGGGCGTACATCAGCGGTCTTTGTATCGTGATCATCTATACGCTGACGAAGCATGCGCAATTTTCCTTTGCACACGAACCTGCGCATTGGGTGATGGAACCCTTCTTCAAGGACCATACGAGCTACGGTGCCATCATCGCATTCTTCCTGCCATTCGGGATCACCGCACTGTGGCTTCCGGGGCGATCCGCAGTTTGGAAAAGCCTTGCCTTGCTGATGTTAGTGTTGCTAACTGCAGGACTGATATTCTCCTATACACGCGCAGCATGGGTGAGCCTAGTAGGTGCACTCGGTGTTTTCATTTTTATGAAGTTGCGGATCCCACTTTGGTCCGTTGCTGCGGTTCTGATCATTGGTGGTGGAGTCTATTTTGCGAACGAGGAACAGATAACCTTGGCCTTGGCAAGTAACACCGAAGAGTCGTCGGACGATCTTGGCCAGCATGTGCAGTCCATCTCCAATATTTCCAGCGATGCATCGAACCTGGAACGGATCAATCGTTGGAATTCCGCATTACGGATGTTCGAGGAGAAACCGTTGTTCGGCTGGGGACCGGGTACTTACATGTTCCAGTATGCACCGTTCCAAGCTTCGGAGGATCGTACGATCATCTCTACTAATTTCGGGGTACAAGGGAATGCGCACAGTGAGTACTTAGGCCCACTTTCAGAACAAGGGGTGCTTGGGTTCCTGTTGATGGCAGCTCTGGTGCTGGTAACGCTGATCACGGCGGTACACTTGCATTATCGCATGCCGCCGGGTGCTGATCGCGCCATCCTCATGGCCTTGATACTTGGGCTGGTAACCTACTATCTCCACGGCGGGTTGAATAACTTCCTGGATACCGATAAAGCGTCGGTACCGTTCTGGGCATTCACGGCGATGATCGTCCTATTGGATCTGAAGTATCCGAGGGCCACAAAGACCTAATTTGATACGAAGGTGCTGAGGCTGAAAAATGCCTGCTGTCTCGGCTCCGATAGATCAATAGATCCGACACGTAAGCAACGCGATATCGTCCAGATACGGTTGCGTGCCGCGGTGTGTCTCGAAGGACTTGATCAGTGCTTTGTTGAGGAATTGAGGACCATTGCCGCCAAGTTCCACCATCATGCGTTCGACCATAGTGGTCTCGAACGCGTTGCCGTGGATATCCTCCTGTTCCACCAGCCCATCGGTATAGCACAAGATCGTCGCCGGTTTAGGTAACGCTGCTTCGCCCACGTTCAGGAAAGGCAATTTCGGCATCATGCCCAACGCAATGCTTCCATCCTGCAACGTGCGAATTCCATCCGCATCGCAGACCAGAGGCGCATTATGACCAGCATTCACGTAACTGATCCGCCGCGCTCGTAGATTGATATGTCCAAGGAAAAGGGTGATGAACCGCTCACCGCGAGCACTAAGGAAGACCTTATCGTTCAGGTCGTTCACCACGGCAGTAAGATCATTACCATGCCGAACACTTGCATGTAGGTTCGCTTGGAAATTGCTCATCAGCAAAGCCGCTGCAATTCCTTTTCCGCTCACATCCGCAACCGCAATGACCACCTCATCCTCGTTCAAGCTGATCACATCGTAGTAATCGCCACCTACCTCACTGTGTGGCTGGTACCAGCCGGCAGCCTTGATGCGCTCGTTGTTGGGTAGATCACGTGGCACGAGCATGTTCTGCATTTCCGCAGCCAGTTCCAGTTCGCGTTTTGCGAGCGCTTGTTGCAAGGCCTGTTTCGCCAAGCGCTGGTTCTCCATGGCCACCACGATCAAATTGGTCATGGTCTGAATGAAGTTCAGATGCTTCACTGCGGGACTCATCCGCTGTTCTTCCTCGTCGATATCACCAATAAGCAACAACGCCAGCGGCCTATCCTGATGATGCACCGGTACTGCGATATCGAAGGAACCTAAACTGATCGCGTGCTCAGTACCGATCACTTGGATGTCATTGTTCTCGCCGAATAAGGCCATGACATCAATGTCCGGATCTCCACTATCCGTTCCATAAGCTAGAATGCGGCTCCATGCACCTTCCGTGAATTCGAATAGCATCAGTCGTGTGATCCCGAGCTCTTCGCGCAAGGAGTGTTCGTACAGCTTCAATAAGTCTTCACGCCCCGTGTTGTTGTTGATCGCCTTGGTGACATCCAATAATGCACGAAGCTGGAACTCCTTCAGGTCCAATCGTTCTATGATCCTATCGAGACGGGCCATATCAGCCTTCCATCTTTTTAAAGAGATCCGGCAATTTGGCGATCAACGCGATCTCCCGCATTTTCTGGCGCCATTCACCCGCAGGACTACCTAGGTAGGTCTTGCCGCCTTCTACTGAATTCATGATGGCACTTTGGCCTAATAGCGTGGCGCCTTTGCCTATCCGCAATTTACTGGGTACGCCTGCTTGGCCCCAAAGCGTTACATCATCTTCGATCACAACGGCCCCACTAATGGCTACATGACCAGCGAACAAGCAATTGCGGCCTATGAGCGTATCATGACCAATGTGTACGTGGTTATCGATCTTGGTGCCACGGCCGATCCGTGTTTCCGCACTAACACCACGATCAATGGCACATTGCGCTCCGATCTCCACATCATCCTCAATCACCACGCTGCCTCCGGGCACCATCTTTTCATAGCCATTCTTTCGCTTTTTGTAATAGAACGGGTCCGATCCGATCACTGTGTTCGCATGGATGATCACGTTGTTTCCGATCGTGGTGTTCTCATAGATCACTACACCAGGCATGATCAAACAGTCAACTCCAATGCGCACATTGGAACCTAGTACCACGCTTGAGTGCACCTCGGAACCTCTTCCGATCAACGGTTCAATACTTCCCCACGCTTTACGCGGGTTGAAATGGATGATCAACGTGTTGTAATCGCGGCACGGATCATCGCTGATGATAATGGCTTTACCGTCCGGTATGACAATGTCATCTTTGTCCAACAAGATGGTGGTAGCCGCACTGTTCAGTGCTTTTTCGTAGTACTTGGGGTGGTCCACATATACTAGATCTCCAGCACGTACGCGGTTGATCTCATTGATCCCGGTAACAGCGAGGTCCGAATTGCCCTTCACTTCTGCGCCCAGTAATTGAGCGATGTCTTTAGCGGTACTGGATGGTGTAAGGTCCACGAGGGCTAATTTACATTCCTAATTCCTAATTGCTCGCTACGCTCGATTCCTGATTCCTGATCCTTGCGTCGGAATTAGGAATCAGGAAGCAGGAATCACTTTTTCACCCGATCCATGTACGTACCGGTTTCGGTATCTACACGAATAACGGTTCCGATCTCCACGAAACTGGGTACGCTCACCTCTGCACCACCATCCAAGGTTGCGGACTTCATCACTTTATTACTGGTGTCACCTTTCACAACGTTCTCCGTGTAGGTCACTTCCAATTCAACGGTCTTAGGAGGAGTGGCAAAAATGGCAATGTCGCTCTCGAAGCCTACCTGCACTATCATTTCTTCTTTCATGAAACGGAACCCATCGCCGAACAACACTACGGGGATATGCTTCTGCTCGTAGGTGGTCTGGTCCATGCACACCAAGTTATCTCCTTCACGGTAGAGGTATTGCAGTTCGTGGATCTCTACTCGCAAGATGTCGATCACCTCACCACTGCGCCAGCGATGCTCGTTCAGCTTACCGGTGCGTAGGTTGCGCATCCTACCTTGGTAGAAGGCACGCAGGTTGCCGGGTGTGCGGTGCTGCCACTCCATCATCTGGCAAATGTCATTGTTGAAGCGGAGGTAGGTGCCGATGCTGATGTCTGAGGAAGTGGCCATGGGTTGCGCTTGCTGTGTATGAGGGCCGCGAATTTAGGGATTTCGGAATATCCCGGACCAATTGAATTGTATATGCTTTTCGACCCGCCTTGCCGCTGATACGCAAAACACTGCATGCACGCATACGTCAAATAGCGCTTCAGTACCGATGTTGTTGAGCTGAACAGGATTGAATTATGATCTGAAGAACGCAGCGGCTTGGTTAATGCTGGCCACGGTCCAATACCGCTCCAAACTTGCACGGGACGCGGGTGAAAGCATGAAAGCCTTCTAAAAAGCCTATGATGCCATTTCGGGTATCGACCGTTTACGCAAGGACCAGCAACGCTTACTACGCGAAGGAATGACCCACTACGCAGAGTTCAAGAAAGAGACCGGCGACACTGCAGAAGCGCTCAGGATCATGGAGCTCGGAAAAGATCAGTTCACGGAGAACCTGGAGTTCAAGGGTTTGTTTGAATGATACGTTGAATTGAGTACAGGCCTCTTCAACCCAAAAAACCTGCAGGACCAATTCAAACTTAAAGCAGTATCCACAAGGCTTTCACTTGTAGCTGCCAACTTCCACAACCCCCTCGCACAATTCAAATTCAACTTTTTGTCGGTTGCTCGCTACGACCAACGTGCGGTTATCTGCGTGGTCGCGTAGCAGCTGGCTGAACCACGCAATGGCTTCGGCATCGAGGTTGCTTGTGGGTTCGTCCAAGAGCAATAAGGGGGTATCGCTCAAAATCGCAAGGGCCAATTTCAAGCGCTGTTTCATGCCACTGCTGAAGTGGCTCACTGGTTTTTCCAGGGCATGGTCCAAGTACGCAAGCTTGGCAAGGGCGTCCGGGGCCATTCCTTGGCGGAATGGTTTGAAACGCGCGTGGAACGCAATGGTCTGGCGCAGGCTTAGGTCTTCATATAATCCCAAATAGGGTGCTGCAATGCTGATGTGAGTGTACACTTGTTCCTGCTCTAGCCGTGTGCCATTCAAAGTATGTAGAATGGTGCCTTGCGTGGGAATGATGGCACCGGCAATGATCTGGAGCAAGGTGCTTTTTCCGCTGCCGTTCGGTCCTAGTATCGCTGTGCGACTGCCCGCTTCAAGGGAAAGGTCAACCCCTCGGAATACAATTTCGCGACCGTATTGTTTGGCGATATCGTGGAGTGTGACGTGCATTGGAATGCAACGCGCTATTCCGCCAATCCACGCATGATCCCTTTCGGACTGTTGCGGATGAAATCGAGAATGGTACCACGTTCAGGGCTGCGTTGCATGGTCTGTTCCACGTTCTGCACGCCTCTGTCAACATTCGTATTGCGCACGAAGATCTCCCGGTAAATGTCCTCGATCCGGATCACTGCATCATCACTGAAGCCGCGCCGACGCAGACCAACAACATTCACGCCCATGTAGCTCAGTGGCTCACGTGCCGCCTTCACGTAGGGTGGTACGTTCTTGCGAACAAGACTTGCTCCCGCCACAAAGCTGTGCGCACCAATGTGGATGAACTGTTGCACCGCGACATTGCCTTCCAGAATGGCCCAATCGTCTATGGTAACGTGTCCCGCAAGGTTTACACTGTTCGCAATAACAACATTGCTGCCAAGCATGCAGTCGTGTGCCAAATGCACATAGGCCATGAGAAGACTGTTCTCGCCCACAGTAGTACGCTCTCGGTCGGCTGTTCCCCGGTTAACGGTAACGCATTCACGAACCGTTGTTCCATCACCGATCTCGGCAGTGGTCTTTTCGCCTCTGAATTTCAGATCCTGCGGTATGGCACTGATCACCGCGCCAGGAAATATCCTACAGTTCTTTCCGATACGTGCACCATCCATCAGAATTGCGTTCGGGCCTATCCATGTGCCATCACCAATGACCACATCGCCGTATACCGCTGCAAAGGGCTCTACAGTGACATTCTTGCCTAGTTTGGCATCCGGGTGTATGTACGCTAATTTGGAAATGGTCATTGCGCAGTAGCCGTTGCTTGCTTGGCCGTAGCCGCTGGATCTTCTTTATCCTTTACGATCTGGGCCATCATTTCTGCTTCTACTGCCAGCACGCCCGCGATGTATCCCTTGCCTCGCATGTGAACGATGCCACGGCGTATCGGGGTGATAAGCTCCAAGTGGAATATGATCGTATCGCCCGGGATCACTTTGCGTCTGTACCGTATGCCATCGGTCTTTAGGAAGTAGGTGGTGTAGAATTCCGGATCGGGAACTTTGCTCAATGCGAATATGCCACCCACCTGCGCCATGGCCTCCAGTTGTAGAACACCCGGCATTACGGGGTTTCCGGGGAAGTGGCCCGTGAACTGAGGCTCGTTCATGGTTACGTTCTTCACACCTACTATCGTGGTCTCATCCATCTCCATCACCTTATCTACCAACAGGAACGGGTAGCGGTGAGGCAGCATGCGCTGGATGTCGTTGATATCAAAGAGGGGTTTTGCGCCTAGGTCGATATGCGATACCGGATTCTTGTCCTCTTCGCGCATCTTTTCCTTGAGGCGCTTTGCAAAACTGGTGTTGCCGAAATGGCCCGGACGACCAGCCAGAATATGACCTTTGATCGGGCGGCCCACCAAAGCCAGATCACCAATGATGTCCAACAGTTTATGGCGTGCCGGTTCGTTGAAGAACTTCAGGTCCGTGGTATTCAGTACTCCATTGCGGCGGATCTCCACTTCCTCGTACTCGCGGCCCAAGGTCTTGGCCAATTCCATTAATTGCTCCTTGGTGGTGCCTTCACGGTCTTCCAATACGATGGCGTTATTGAGGTCTCCGCCTTTGATCAAGCCCAGCTTGGCGAGGTGTTCCAGCTCCCGCAGGAAAACGAACGTGCGGCACGGTGCAATTTCCTCCTTGAACTCGTCCAAACGATACATGCTGGCATGCTGCGTTCCAAGGACCGGACTGTTGTAATCCACCATCACCGTTAACCGGAACTCACCGCCTGGTGTTGGTACGCCCAGCATTTCGGTGCCTTTTTCCTTGGTCTCGAACCAGAGCGGTTCTTTCAATACGAACCAATTACGTGGGGCGTCCTGTGCTTCCAATCCAACTGTCTCAATGGCGTTAACGAAAGGCAGGGCACTGCCATCCATGATCGGGATCTCCGGACCGCTCACTTGGATCAGGCAATTGTCCACACCTAAGGCGTAGAGTGCGGATAATACATGTTCGGTGGTGTTCACCACGACATCACCTTTGCCAAGCGTCGTTCCGCGTTCCGTACTGATCACAAGGTCCGCATCGGCATCGATGATGGGCTCACCATCCAGGTCCGTCCGCTGGAACTTGTAGCCATGCCCAATGGGCGCAGGACGAAGACTCAAAGTGACCGGTTCGCCGGTATGTAACCCTACGCCTTTAAGCGTGGCACTGCCTTTCAATGTATGCTGTTGGTCGCTCATGGGTTGCATTACGCGCTTGCACATGATCATGCAAGTGCTCCGCGAAGGTAGGATCCCGCGCAATATCTGGGAGCGTTCCTTTGAAAAGGTGTGATCGTGCAGGAGCTAACTCCCTATTCCGCCGCCTTGCGTAACGCGTCCAGTTCCTTCTCCAGAAGCTCCAACCGCTTTCTGAGATCCGGCAAATTGCGGTATACCACGTAACTGCGTTTGTACTCGCCGATGTTGAATGCTGGAGAACCCTGAACCACGGAATCATCCGCAATATCGGATCCGATCCCGCTTTGGGCAGCGATCTTCACCCGGTTACCAATGTTCAGGTGGCCCGATATCCCGACCTGACCACCGATCATGCAATGCGTGCCGATCTTCGTGCTACCAGCGATCCCGGTCTGCGCCACCACCAATGTGTGGGCACCAATGTCCGCGTTGTGCCCGATCTGAATGAGGTTATCCAGTTTAACGCCTTGTCGGATGAATGTGGACCCGAGTGTTGCCTTGTCGATGGTGCAATTGGCGCCGATCTCCACGTCATCCTCGATGATGACATTGCCGATCTGGGCCATTTTCTCTTGCGTACCTGCTTCAGTTACAGTAAAACCGTATCCATCCGCTCCGATCACAGTGCCACTGTGTATGATGCAGTTCGCGCCGATCGCGCTCTTGGCATACACCTTCACGCCTGCATAAAGCCGCGAACCGGATCCGATGATCACACCATCACCGATGAAACAGTTCGGGTAGATCTTTACATCATTGCCAATGACAGCGTTCTCAGAGATATACGTGAAGGCACCTACATAGACGTCATCGCCCAACTTGGCCTTTGGATTGATATAACTGGGTTGTTCATAACCGATCTTGTTGTGCATCTGCAGATCGTGCATCTCCAACAACTTCGCGAAAGCAGCGCGCGGGTCCTTCACGCGTATGAGCGTAAGGCTTTTGGCCAACGGCTTGCTGGGCTGAAACCTGTCCTCAACGATGGCTATGCTCGCAGCCGTGGAGTACAAATACTCGGTGTATTTGGGATTGGAAAGAAAAGTAAGCGTGCCAGTTCTGCCTTCTTCGATCTTGGCCACATCGTATACCAGGATCTGGGCATCGCCGTCCACTGTTCCTTGAAGGAAATCGGCGATCTGTCCGGCGGAGAACTGCATGGGCGGTTTACTTGCGTGCGAAGATAGGACGTTGATATCTTGGCATTTGTTGTTCCATAAGGTAAGGCTCAGGCGAATTACTGATCCAATGGCACCTCGATCCGTGTCAGATCCCATTCCAGGACCAATGTTGCCGGTGTACCTCCGACCGATATTGAGAACAGTTCAACCGGTGTGGTCAGTGTTTGCGGGGTAACCTTAGCCACGGCAACGTCTTCCAAAGGGTCACGCATGGCATTTCCATCGAAATCAATTCCCCAACCGTACATTTTTTTATTGAGGTAGACGCTCCATTGGTCCGCACCCGGTGTGGTCCACAACGTATAGGTACCTGCCGGTACCGCAGTTCCACCAAAGGTGATGGATTCATTGAAGCTGATGGTACTCGCTTCGTTCGCACCGGTTCGCCAAACTTTTCCGAAGGGAACCAAGGATCCGAAGATCACACGGCCTTTCTTGCTTGGCCTGCTATAATGCAAAACTGCGGTCAAGTCACCAACGATATAGGTCTGCTCCACTTCCGGACTTGCCTGCTTGGTCTGCACCTTCATGAATTTCAGGGCAACATAGGCCCCAATTCCGAGCACGGCAGCAATGATCACTGTCCATTTTACTGTTTTCGACATGATGGCTCAATGGGTCTTTTCGATCTCAATTTCTTTTTCAACGGACGCCTTATCTACCAAATCGACATGTACGCTGATGTTCTTGGCGTCCCGCAATACACGCACTTTTCCATCGTCAATAGCTATCGTGGTATCACCGATGAAATCAACTTTTTCCAATTCGCTCACGATCCGTTCAGCTTCTGCATCGCCAGGATGCTCGCTATGATCCTCGTCATTCCGTTGATGACCTTCGTGGCCGCGTTTGCAGCAATTTTCTTTACCCTCGTTTCCATGGCCACATGCCGAGGCGGATGTGCACATGCTGTTGCGATCGCATTTCGCATTTCCGTTACAACTGACCCTGCACACGAGGAAGCCCAATACGGATCCGATCAAGCTGAAGAGTAGGATCTTGGCCCAGTTGGTATTCATGGTGCCGAAGGTAATGGCATGCTATGAACTTTCGGTAGCAGGGATCTTTAGGACCTTGCGAAGTGCCGAACTCATTCATTGAGATGATCGTGCGTTGCGAAATTGATGATGCTATTCTATGGGATCACCTATTCCGGGGCAGAGGATCTGCCTTTAATTCGTCTGGCTTTTTCCATGGCCGGAAAATCACTGCGCCAGCCCATTTGGAGATTGTAGAGCTTGAAGAATAGCACGTCTCCGAGGATCATGCGTGCTATGGTGCCAATACCCATGGACCCATTTTTCTTGCGCCATTGTCCATCAGCAAGGTGAACGCTGAAATTCTTGCCTGGACGGAAGGAGGGTAGAATGAAATACTCCTTCGGCAGAATTCGGATATCGCCACCTATGATCTGCTCCTTATTGTTCAAGCGGAATTTCGGGTAGGTTTCGATGAAGTGTTTCGTTACAATGACATTATTGACCTCAGGTTCCACCATTTCATCGTATTGTGCAAGCAACGCCGTGATCAATGGATGACCCGCAACGCTGCCCATTATTGCGGTGGATAGGAAGTGGTCGTATTCGAATGACCATAAGGTCCGGCGATCGAAGAAAGGCGCAAGGCTTTTCTTCATTCGCACATCAGTATCCAAGTATAGACCTCCGTGATCCCTAAGGACCAATAGCCGTGCAACATCGCTGGCATATGCGTACTGCTTGGCCTCAAGCATCCGTTTCATGAATGGATGGGAGTCAATGTCCAAGTTGCTCTCGTTCCACTCAATGATCGCATGGTCCGGCATAAGATCGTGCCATTTCGAGATGCGCTTCTGCATAGCTGCGGAATGCGGTTCCCCACCGAACCATACGTAATGGATAAGTGGTGGAATACCTTTATAGGTACTTCCGGTGCGATGCTCAGATCTTTGCCTCGCGACACTATTTGGGAGAGTAGGCGTCACTTCAGTTAAGAGATCCTTCGGTGTCTTATTCAATGAACTTGTAAGACTACCCGAAGCCATTTCTTCATCGCGAAGATAGTTCGTCGGAGTATTTTTTGTACTTGGCATTGTGTGATTCGGCAGCGTAAAGGTCCTGAGACTGAAAAGATTTGATCTTATATAAAGTGGCTACTTTTCAACAAAACAGCCTAGTTTTCAACGATCTAGCCTCCGTCTGACCTTTAGGCTTCCTCTTGTAACCACCGCGGCCAGGCCAAGTAGAATTTTTCCACAGGTTTCGCCATGGCGGCTATGCCGAGGTTATCACTGGCTTCAGCAATGTCGACCAAGGCGCCGTCCTTGTACAGAAGCTCAATGCGGTCCTTGCTAGGATCATAGGCATTGTTGATGATACTGCCGTGCAGTACGAACCGGTCCGCTTCGGGTAGCGGTACTTGAAGTGCCTTGGAAACACGTCGCTTCAGATCATTGATCCGCTCGGCAGGCCATGGCTTATCCTGCAATTTGATGCGGAGGTTATGGCGTTGCACAAGATCCGTGGAAAGGCGCGATAGTGTGGTGTCCGGATGATCGCACCAGACCTTTATCGCACCCATGATGTCATGATCGTCCAGTTTCAGGAAGTCATTCAACACCTCCGGTTTCTGGAACGATGCGCGATCGTGCCTGTTCGTAAGGAATTGTTGCAAGGCAGGAGAAGCGAAGAGTACGGTTCCGCGCAAAGCCATCTCCTTGGCATGCCGAAGTGTTTCCACCAGCATCATCTCACACGCCACTACCGCTTTGTGCAAGTAAACCTGCCAATACATCAATCGCCTGGCAACGATGAACTTTTCAATGCTGTAAACCGCCTTCTGCTCCACTACAAGTTTATCGTCCTTGACCTGTAACATCTTCAGAATGCGTTCGCCGCCTATCACACCTTCGCTAACGCCCGTGTAAAAGCTATCCCTGTTCAGGTAATCGATGCGGTCCACATCGAGCTGGCTGCTCACTAATTGATGCAATGCATGCTTCGGATATTGATCCCTGAATATCCGAAGTCCAAGTTCCAACCCTCCACCGAATTCTTCGTTCAGGCGATCCATGACCAAGGCACTGATGTCCTCATGTCCTATCCCATCAACGAGGCTATGTTCCAACGCATGGCTGAATGGCCCGTGCCCAATGTCATGCAAGAGTATGGCGATGGTGGCTCCTAGTTCTTCTTCTTCCGTGATCTCATGTCCTTTGCTGCGGAGCGTGTGGATCGCTTCGCCCATGAGATGCATTGCGCCCAACGCATGGTGAAAGCGCGTATGCAACGCTCCAGGATACACGAGATGCCCTAACCCTAATTGCTTGATGTAGCGCAGCCGCTGGAACCAAGGATGATCGATCAACCGCAACACCTCCGCGTGCGCTACCGTGATGAATCCGTAGATGGGGTCGTTCAGGATCTTCATGCAAGCCGGTGCCAAGGTCGTGAATTCGCGGGTAAGACCAACGCTTTCAGCCGTTAGTAGGTAGAAGCCTTCATTAGCTAACAAACATTAACGCTAAGAACCCTCGTACTTTGCACCCACAAGAGATCAGTAAGCAACACCTGCGTATTTTTTGCGTTCGGTTGTTATGACCACACGTACCATGGAACCGTCCCGACCTACTGGGGCAACCGTTTTGAACATGACCGCTAACATTCTTTGGGCTGATGACGAGATCGATCTATTGCGCCCACACGTTCTCTTCCTGCAACAAAAAGGCTATGTCGTGGATACCGTTAATAGCGGGTTGGATGCTATTGAAAAAGTGAAGGCCAAAGAGTATGATATCATCTTTTTGGATGAGAACATGCCTGGCATCAGCGGTCTTGAAACGCTTGGTCGCATCAAAGTGATCCATCCTCACGTGCCGATCGTAATGATCACCAAAAGTGAGGAGGAGCACATCATGGAAGAAGCGATCGGTGGTAAGATCAGTGATTACTTGATCAAGCCGGTGAACCCGAACCAGATCCTGCTTTCATTGAAAAAGAATTTGGAAGGGCGCAGGCTCGTGAGCGAGAAGACCAGCAGCAGCTACCAACAGCAATTCCGGCAGTTGAGCATGCGCCTCGGCGACAGGCTCGGTACCGAAGAATGGATAACACTTTACGATGAATTGGTGCGCTGGGAGTTGGAGCTGAGTGGTAATCAGGACCAAGGAATGACCGATATTCTACGTTCCCAATGGGCCGAGGCCAACGAGCAGTTCAGCCGGTTCGTGATCGATCATTATGTGGATTGGGTGAATGGTAAAGGTGATGATGTTCCATTGCAATCACACCAACTTCTCAAGGCCAAGATCGCACCGCACATTGATGAGAAGGGAAGTCCATTGTTCATGGTACTGATCGATAACCTGCGGTTGGATCAATGGCGTGTGCTGGAGCCGATATTAGGCCAATTCTATCGCATCGAGGAACAAGGAATGTTCTATAGCATTCTTCCGACGGCAACGCAGTATGCACGAAACGCCTTGTTCGCTGGTATGATGCCGAGTGATATTGAAAAGCGCCATCCCGGTAAATGGATCAGTGAGGACCAGGAAGGCAGCAAGAACGCGCATGAGGATGAATTCGTTGGTGCGCATTTGCAACGCTTGGGTAAGAAGGTGAAATACAGTTATCACAAGATCCTGAACTTGAATGCCGGCCGAAAACTCGCGGACAGTTTGGACAATTTGATGGAGAATCCCTTCAATGTCATCGTCTACAATTTCGTGGATATGCTAAGTCATGCGCGTACTGAAATGGAGGTGATCCGTGAGCTTGCCGAAGATGATGCGGCCTACCGCAGTCTTACGAAAAGTTGGTTCGAACACTCGCCGCTCTTCGATATTCTAAAAGGAATTGCAGAACGTGGGGGGCGTGTGGTGATCACCACGGATCATGGCACCATTCGCGTGAATGAACCGAGCAAAGTGGTGGGCGATCGCAACACGAATAGCAACTTGCGCTATAAGCATGGTCGCAACCTCACGTTTGAAAAACGCGATGTTCTGGAGATCAAGGACCCAGCTTCTGTTTTCCTTCCGAAAGCCAATATGAGCACGAGCTATATTTTTGCTAAAGGCGATCGGTTCTTCGTGTACCCGAACAACTACAATCATTTCGTGTCCTACTTCAGGCATACGTTCCAGCATGGTGGCATTTCCTTGGAAGAGATGCTGATCCCGTGGGCGGTACTTAAGCCGAGGTAAGGCAGCTTCCCTTTTGAAAACCCACTACCCGTGATCTCCACCTTACTTCTGCGCAGACCCGTTGATGTCCCGGACATCGCCCGGTTGATCCTGAATAGTTATAAGGATCATCGTGTGTTCGCTTTGAAGGGTGATCTGGGTGCCGGAAAGACAACATTGATCAAAGGGCTGTGCGAAATTCTTGGCGTCAGCGAGGGTACGAGTAGTCCCAGTTTTTCGATCGTGAATGAGTACCGAACGGAACACGGCGACCGTCTCTACCACTTCGATCTGTATCGCATACGGGCAGCCGAAGAACTGGAAGGCATCGGATTCGTGGAATATGTGGACAGTGGTGGATACTGCTTCATCGAGTGGCCTGAGCTGGCGTTGGACCTGTTGCCGAGTGATGCCGTTGTTATTGATATCAGTGTATCTGCCAACGGCACGCGCAGATTACAAATAGGCCCAACACCGTGATCTGCCTTGTTCGTTGGCACATGTTCCGAGGTCATCGTTCAAAACCCTTGTTCTTTGCTATTGTGCCAAAGTGAGCTTATGGTTTATCTTGCAGCGCCTTATCGATCTTCTCTCAGTGGCCGAACCGAATGAGCTTTTCCAGCCAACTCACGAAACAATTGGTCCGCGAGATGACCATGCTCCCGCAAGAGCAAGCATTAGCAACGGGTCGTAAGAAGAAAAGCCTCTTCATAGGTATCCCGAAAGAGATATCCTTCCAAGAACACCGTGTTCCGTTAACTCCTTCTGCAGTGGCCGTATTGGTAGGGCGCGGTCATGAAGTGCTGATCGAGCGTGGTGCCGGAGGTTCTTCACAATTCCAGGACAACGACTATAGCGAAGCCGGTGCCATGGTGGTCGAAAGTGCGGAAGAGGTCTTCAAGGCGGATATGATCCTGAAGGTCGCTCCGCCCAACCATACGGAGATCGAAATGCTGCGCCATAAGCAGATCCTCATTTCGGCACTGCAGCTTACCGTTCAACCCAAGGATACCCTGCGCCGGATGATGGAAAAGCGCATGACCGCTGTTGCATGGGATTATATAAAAGATCGTGAAGGGATCTATCCGATCATTCGTGCGATGGGTGAGATCGCCGGAACTACAAGTATCCAAGTGGCAAGTGAATACCTCGGTGCAGAAAAGGGCGGACCAGGTCTTTTGCTTGGTGGTATCAGCGGTGTTGCCCCTGCGGAAGTGGTCGTGGTTGGAGCCGGTACCGTCGGTGAGTTCGCTACGCGAGCCGCCCTTGGCCTGGGTGCTAGTGTCAAGGTGTTCGACCGTAGCATCTATCGTTTACGTCGTTTGCAGAATGATCTCGGAAGTCGTGTTTGGACATCCGTGATACAACCGAATGAACTTGGTAAAGCACTGAAGAATGCTGATGTTGCCATTGGTGCCGTTCGCTCCGAAGATGGCCGCACACCCATGGTGGTTTCCGAGGAGATGGTGAAGGAGATGAAAAGCGGGTCGGTGATCGTGGATATCAGCATTGATCGCGGTGGTTGCTTTGAGACCAGTGAGGTCACCACACATACCGATCCTGTGTACAAGCGATATGGAGTGTTGCATTATTGCGTACCGAACATCGCAAGTCGCGTACCCCGAACGGCCAGCACAGCCCTCAGTAATATTTTCGGCCCCATGCTTCTGCATATGGGAGACGTAGGTGGTTTCGAGGAACTGATCAAACGCGATCTTGGTCTTCGCCATGGCGTCTACCTGTACAATGGTCATGTTACCAGCGCTATATTGGGTGAAGCATTCAAGCTTCCTTTCAAGGACTTGGATATTTTGCTTGCAGCATTCTAATAGGTATTGGGTACAGAGTACCTAGTACAGAACCGTACCCTGTACCCAATACCAGTTACTTAGTTCTAAAAAACAAATGTCTCTTCAACGCCGCTTAACGCTCTACCTCATAGGTTTGATCCTCGGTGGAATGATGGCCTATAAGTTCTATGGCGACCGCGTCACCAATGGGAAATGGCTGCCGGAGAACAAAGTGAAACAACGATTGACATGTACCCTGATAAAGGCATCACCGGAAGCAGATCAGCAACTTGCGCAATGGTCAACTGACCTTAATGCAGTGCGTCTTTCTTTGGATAGCGCATCATTGGACCTAGGTGCAAGCAAGCGCACACCAGATAGCATTTTCTATTCAATGCGCACGATCGTTGCTGGCCGGAACGCTGACCTAACGATCGCTGTGCTCCGCGATTTTGACCTGGATACCACTGCGACACTTCAACGTATTGTGTTGGTCCAATAGGTGGTCAATGTATTAGATAGGACCTATCCCGCTATAATGCTGTTTTACCTCGTCGTTGCTCAATGTGATCAGTGTGAAAACACCGAGTGCGGTTCCGAAGGGGATGCTTAGACAGCACAACGCGGCAATGACCATGGATCCGGTTCGGTTCCGTGCTTGGGAGATCCAATAACCGCTTAGCATCACGAATACCCCAAAAGCAAGTACGGCGAATGCAACTCCGGCCCCAATGCTCTGCATTAAGTGCCCGACGACCTCTGGCGGTGCATCCATATCATGCTGCACAAGATCGCTGTTCATCATTCCACCAACAGCATATAGGATGAACCCGAGAACGATTGCCGTAAGACAAATAAGGCCACCATATACATAGTGCAGGATCGAGATGGTTGAGAGATTGCGCATTGTGTTTGGGTTTTATGAAGCAATGATAGCACACAGCCACATAGCCCAAAGGTCTTTCAGGTTGAATGGCTGTCCGGGTTGATAATTGGTCCCGGAGCGCTGATGATCGTGTGAGTTGGTTGGTGCTACTTGTATCTGCTCAATGGAAACAAGCCACGAACAACACAATCCAATCAACGTTTTGTGTATGAGAAGTAGCGGCTTTTGAGCTTTGGCTTGCGCGAGCTATTGTTAATACACCGTGTTATGCGCTTGCGAATTACTTTCCTGTTATTCTGGTCAGTCCACTACCTAGTAGTCCGAATAATGCAGCAACTCCAGTCCCAATTATTGCAGTTATGATCCAAAGTCCTCTCGTTGCTTGATTTTCAATATCCCCTGTGTTTGCGTCAAGCAACATTGATATTTTCCATCCAACTGTCGTGTCAAATAGTCCCAAAATTGCTGCGTAGATCATTCCTGTTTTTATGTCCCTCTGTCTGGTTGCGATAAAAGCTGTCGTACCGTAAATGATAAATGAAATAAGGGACAAAAGTGAATAGTTAAAGTCAAATTGACTTGAAGTAATTGAACCATGTGTATCAAGAAATCCAACCGCGACTAGTCCGAATAGTAGTGTCTTATATTCCTGTTTCATCGTATGTCATTCTTTGCATAGCACATAACTCCGAGCTATATTTTCCCTCTCCGCTTCCGTTCCGCAATGATCAACCCTAGTTCACGACCTGTTTGTCCACGGGCACTGGTGTTCTCGATCGCTCTTCTGATCAAATAGGGTAGGACCTTGCTCACGGGGCCATAGGGCATATACTTCACCACATTGTATCCCGCTGCGGCCATGTTGAAACTGATGTTATCCGACATGCCCAACAGTTGTGAGAACCAGATGCGAGGGTCGTTCAATGCAATGTCCCGCTCCTGCATCAGCTGCGCTAAGTACAAAGTGCTCTTTTCGTTGTGCGTTCCAGCCACTACGGCCATCCTGTCCAAATGCTCCACGCAGAATGCCAACGAAGCATCGTAATCACGATCACATGCTGCCTTGTCCGGTTGAATGGGATCGGGATAACCCTTTTCCTCCGCACGTTCACGTTCTTTTTCCATGTATGCACCACGCACCAACTTTACGCCAAGGTGATAGCCTCCCTGTTCCGCACGCTGAAAGCTGTCCTTCAAAAAGGTCAGTCGATCATGGCGATACAATTGAAGCGTGTTGAAGATCATTGCGCGCTGCTTGTTGTACAAGGCCATCTGCCTTTCGGTAAGGTCATCAATTGCCTGTTGGGTCCAACTATCCTCCGCATCAATAAGTACCGGAGTGCCGGCATCATATCCAGCTTTGCAGATCCGTGCAAAACGAGTTTCAACACGTTTCCATTCCTCGGTCTCGATCAAGGTGAGCTGGTCCTTGGAACTGACCTTTTCCAACAGCTCGGTACGTGCCAATCCGGTTACTTTGAACACCGCGAACGGTATCTTATTCTGTCCGTTCGCTGCACGGATCCCGACCAATAACTCTTCCGTGGTCTCGTCGAGTGTGGCTTCGTCATCTTGCCCCTCCACACTGTAATCCAAGATGGTGCCAACGCCACTTTCGGCCAATTTCTCCGCCGTGAACAAGCTTTCACGCACTGTTTCTCCACCACAGAACTGTTTGAAGATCGTGGCCTTGATCACCCCTTTTATCGGTAAATGCAGCGCTAAGGCAAGCTTGGTCAAACTGGCTCCCGCAGCGGTAAGCCACGGCGTACCAATGATGCGGAACAGCCAATAGGCCTTGAAAAGGTCGCTATTGCTTTTATGAGCGAAGGCGGTCCGGGTATCTCCAAGGTCAGGTAATCGGTCAGTGGATAGTAAGGTTTTGGGCATCAGATGGGCTGAGGTAACTGGTTCCTTCGTTTATTTGAACATCGGTGGAGGTCATTCCAATGAACTCTACCGAATTGAGGGTAGCAAAAGTAGCAATGGGCAGGATCAAGAAAGCGGTCATAGAGATCGACGCTGGTGGACACCCCGTGTTCGCAGGTCATGACGCACTGCATTTCTTGGAAAAGATGCTTAAAATGCTTGCGCCAAAGCAATGCTTTGTGCTTGGCGACGAACATACCATCAGCCAGTGTCTTCCTGAGGTTCAGGCCCATGTTCCATCCCTTCAGAAAGCGGAACTGATCTCGGTCAATAGTGGAGAACCATCCAAATGTTTGCCCGTCTGCCAAGATATTTGGGAACACCTTGCTGAATTAAAGGCTGACCGGAGTGCTGTGCTCTTGAATCTGGGTGGCGGCGTCGTATCCGATCTTGGTGGTTTCATTGCTTCAACCTACAAGCGAGGCATACGTTCTATCAATTTGCCGACTTCGCTCATGGGCATGGTCGATGCGGCGATAGGCGGTAAGACCGGGATCGACCTGAGAGGGGCAAAGAACATGGTCGGAACATTCCATGATCCGCTTGCGGTCTTCATCTACCCTCCGTTCCTGCGTACATTGAATAAACGCGAGTTGTTGAACGGGCTTGCGGAAATGTTGAAACACGGTCTGATCGAGGATGCGAACCATTGGAAAGCGATCACAAAAGCACCGTTGCATGATCTGGATGCGTTGGCACCATTGATCTATCGCTCAGCAGCCATTAAGGCCGAAGTGGTGAAACGCGACCCCCTTGAGGCCGGCTATCGGAAGGTGCTCAATTTCGGCCACACCATCGGGCACGGCATTGAAGCGTATTCCTGGGAAAGCCAGCACCGCGCACTTTTGCATGGTGAAGCCGTTGCGATCGGGATGATCACGGAGTCATGGATCAGTAGTAGGGTCGGTGGCCTTGATCGCGAGGATCATGATCGAATTGCCTCTTTCCTGATCGAACTGTACAAACCATATTTGATCGATGGTGCTGCGGATCATCGCGTGGTGGAACTGATGCGGAATGATAAAAAGAGCAAGGGTGGTGAATTCCGATTCACACTGATCGATCGTATCGGTAGTGCGGTCACCGATGTTCCTGTAACCGCAAAAATGGCACGTGAAGCATTGGAGCATTATCGCTTGCTTGTGCGTGACCGCCGATGAGCGATCTTTGTGGATCCATTGCGGGTCACGGTTCACTAACATGCATACTTCCATTACCATCAAGCGACCATCAGGATCGCTGAAGACAACGATCAACCTGCCACGTTCCAAGAGTGTGAGCAATAGGGCGTTGATCATGGCTTCGCTGATCGGAGACCTGGACCTCGTACAGAATTTGAGCGAGGGTGATGATACCCGCGTTCTGCATCAATTGTTGCGCGATAGACCACATACAATGGATTGCGGCGCCGGTGGTACCACATTGCGATTTTTGCTTGCATGGGCCAGCGTGCAGGAAGGTGAAGAGCACGTTATCACAGGCATTTCACGCCTGTTGGAACGTCCACATGAGGATCTCGTGAATGCATTGATCACCTTGGGAGCTGACATTCAAGAACTACCCAATGGATTCAAGATAAAGGGCAAGAAACTGAAGGGCGGGAAAGTACATTTCGATTCGCCGATCAGCAGCCAATACCTGAGTGCGCTGGTATTGATCGCACCGATGATGGAAGAAGGGCTGGATATGCGTTGGACCGGAACACGATTGAGCGAACCGTTCGTAAGTATGACGTTGAAAATGCTTGCCCACTTCGGGGTTTTTCCACGGTTGGAAATGGATGGTGTACGCGTGTTTCCCGGTGCATACAAGAAGGTGACCTACAATGTGCCGCCCGATTGGAGCAGCGCTGCCTTTTGGTTCGAACAGGTCGCAATGGATCGCGGCGCTGATGTGTTCCTGACAGGGCTTGACGATGAAACGCTCCAAGGCGATCGTGAAGCCATGCGTTTGTGGGCACCATGGGTGAATGCGGAATTCGAAACGGATGGGTTGCGATTAACGCACCGCGAAGTACCCGATGAATGGCCCGACCAAGCCGTGCAGATGAAACACGTTCCGGATCTCTTCCAACCCTTGGCCTTTACGCTCGCTGCACGCGGATGCAATGCCACACTGACCGGATTGGATAACTTGGTCGTAAAGGAGACCGATCGCCTAAAAGAAGTGGCATCCGTTCTGCACGCATTGGGTTGCACTGCCGTCCATTCCGATGGCACCTTTTCACTTAGTGGGTCGATCAAGAACAAGCACCCGTTACCCTTCGATCCGAATATCGATCACCGCATGGCCTTGTCCATTGCGCCGTTGGCACTTGTTCTACCCCAAGTGACCATCCACGATCCCGAGGTGGTGAATAAATCCTACCCGAGTTTTTGGGAGGATCTGCGACAGGCAGGTTATCGTATTTCCTGATCATCAATATCCTGGAACATTCTTCCCTAGCGTGATCTATAGGTTGCCCTGCCACACACCAGAACTGTCCATTTCCAGCGGAATATTGAGGTCACCACCGCGCTGTTCCGCTTTGTTCCTTTCCTCTGTAGTGAGCTTTGGGTCGTCAAGGAATCGGACTTCATCAATGTAGTATGCGTTCTTATCCGTCTCCTTCACAAAGATGTGGATGTGTGCAGGGAATTTGCTTTCCGGGTATGCGGCAGGGCGGATGGTCTTAAACGTGAAATGGCCATCAGCTCCGGTCTTCAGCCAACCGCGTAAATGACCATGGCGCAAGCCTAAGGTCTGTTGCTTTCCCGGGCTGTAACGCCCGTTCTCATCCGTGTGATAGATATAAAGTATGACGTTCTCAGCTGGTGTTTTCCCATCGATCTGGACCACCTTACCCTTGATCACCAGCTGATCACCGGGTTCGGATCCCGACGCTAGTTCAAGTGTGGGGACGAGCGTTGCTAGCGGTGGCTGGCCTTCATACAAAAGGTCGCACCCATCACATGGTCCGCCTACCTGTCGTGTGGTGGTTGTGCTTGGGGTTTCATGTTCCGTTTTACCACTGCACTGGAACAGCGATAGGATCAAGAACGCGATGAGGGGTTTCATTTGCTCGCTTTCAATGTATAATTCGGGTTCAAGTGAAAAGTAACGAAATGATAAGTGAAGTTCGGGTGATCGAAAGATTGTCACTGGCCATTTCGATGATCATCCCCATCTTCGCACGGATGAACCAGCTGCGCGACCATCGCGGATAGGTGGTCGTATGTATTGGTACTTGATCTATTCCGTGAAAAATATGGCATTCCCTTCAGACCTTGAGATCGCGCAAAAAGCGCAGATGAAACACATAAACACTATTGCGCAGTCATTGGGTGTGGACCCTGAGGTGATCGAGCAATACGGCAGGTACAAGGCCAAGCTTCCATTGAACTTGATCGATGAGGCCAAGATCAAAAAAAGTAAGCTTGTCCTGGTTACCGCGTTGTCGCCTACGCCTGCCGGTGAGGGCAAGACCACCACGACCATCGGCCTGGTCGAAGGGTTGAATAAAGTGGGTAAGAAAGCGATGGCCGTACTGCGTGAACCATCACTCGGTCCGGTATTCGGGATGAAGGGTGGCGCTGCCGGCGGCGGTTATGCGCAAGTGGTGCCGATGGAAGATATCAACTTGCATTTCACGGGTGATTTCGGGGCGATCGAAAAGGCCAACAACTTGTTGAGCGCGTTGATCGATAACAACATCCAGAGCAAAAAACGAAATCTTGGGATCGATCCACGGACCATTGCTTGGAAACGGGTGATCGACATGAACGACCGCGCACTGCGGGATATCGTGATCGGACTTGGAGGTACCGGGAACGGTATTCCACGGGAAGATGGGTTCAACATTACAGCAGCCAGTGAGGTGATGGCGATCGTGTGTTTGGCTACGGGCATCGAGGATCTGAAAGTTCGGTTGGGTAACATCTTCGTTGGGAATAGCAACGCGGAAGGAAAAAAATATGTGTATGCACGCGATCTGAAAGCAGAAGGAGCGATGGCGCTTTTGTTGAAGGATGCGATCAAACCGAACCTGGTGCAGACCTTGGAAGGGAACCCTGCGATCATCCACGGTGGTCCGTTCGCGAACATTGCTCAAGGAGTGAACAGCGTGTTGGCAACGAAAATGGGTCTCAGCCTATCGGATTATGTGGTTACTGAAGCCGGTTTCGGCGCTGACCTCGGGGCTGAGAAATTCTTCGATATCAAATGCCGTGCAGCTGGTCTGGAACCCAATGCCGTGGTGATCGTGGCGACTGTCCGTGCGCTGCGTTTCCATGGTGGTTCGGATATCAAGGAAGTGAACAATGCTGCGCCCGATCGTGTAAAGACAGGTCTTGCCAATTTGGGTAGACACATTGAGAATATGGAGAAATTCGGTGTGAAGGCCGTGGTGGCCATCAACCATTTTCCAACGGATACGGCAGATGAGATCGAACTGATCAAAGCGTATTGCAGTGCACGCGGCACCGAAGCGGTCGTAGCGAAAGGCTTCGCTGAAGGCGGCGAAGGCATGAAGGATCTGGCAAAAGCGGTCATCCAAGTTGCGGAAGCTGGTGGTTCCAAATTCAAATTGCTTTATGACCTGGCGCTTACCATCGAGGAGAAGATCGCGGTGGTTGCGAAGGAGATCTACCGCGCCGATGCAGTGAACTACAGCGAGGCAGCGCGGACGGCCCTCCGGCGGATCGCGAACCTCGGTCTGGAAGGTCTGCCGGTATGCATCGCCAAAACACAATACAGTTTCAGCGACGACCCTAAACTTCTTGCAGCACCTACTGGATTCGAGATCACCGTGAATGATATCGAGATCGCCGCTGGAGCTGGTTTCGTGGTACCTGTCCTCGGAAAGATGATGCGTATGCCGGGCTTGCCGGAAGTGCCTGCAAGCGAACACATGGACATCGACGAGAACGGCGTGGTTACCGGGTTGTCGTGATCAATGCGAGCCGCCTGTTAGATGAACGGCATCAGTGCGACAACACCCACAAGTAACAAAGCTGGTACCACACGAAGGAGCAAACGCTTGAACGTTTCACGTGGTGAAGGTTTCCGTGAAGTCGTAACGGCGAAGATGGTTGCAGCACACAATACAACACCCAACAGTGCGAATGAGGTTGCAAATGGCCAATGCTGAACCTTCAGTAGAAGCGCAAGTACACTTACGCCAAGTGAAACACTGCCCAGGGTAATGATCGGTAGGTGGCTTCGATCTCTGTTCGTTTCAGGTATCATGGTTTTTCCCCGAAGGAAATAGAGCGTTGCCAAGAGCACGGATCCAATGGTCAATACGATCGCTGCCGTTGGAAGGTGAAGCATTTTCATGCCGAAGCCAAGTAGGGCGATGATCAGGAGAGAACGTTCTGCGGTTTTCATGGTTTGCTTGGTCAGGTTCATCGTGAATAGGGTTGGATGTCGAAAGAGAGAATGCATGGACCTTTTTAAAGTAACGGTCACTGGTTATGTTGATCTTTGTTCGAACATGCTGGTACGGTCAACCATCTGCGCGATGGTCTTCATGGTAACGGGTATTGTTCTCGCTCAAGCGCCACCTTGCCGCACGTTCATACACGGCACATTCGAGGAAGGCACTCGTACCAAACAAGAAATAATTAGCGGAAATAAGGAAGGTATACGGATATTGCGACGCGGCAATAGCCATGTGGAAACGAACAGGGCCACGCGGCACAAAGTGCGCTACACGGTGCGCTGGATAAGTGATTGCGTTCTCGAGCTTACAAACCCCCGTGTCAAGAAAGAAGGAAGTGTCAAAGTCGACCCGCCAGCTGATACCATTACGATCACGATCACCGATACGTGGAACTACGGTTATGCCTATACCCGGTCTTTTTCTGGATCCGATCGTTCGGAAACAGGTGCAATGAAGATGGTCATTCCACACGGAGCAGGAATTTCCTTCGGCCTGTGATCCAGTGGGTTGATGACTTAGCGACAGATCGTTGTTAATGGATCGCGCTAGTATTCAAGCTTTTGAACGCTGCTCTGGATCAACCTTAGCGGTCCCGTTCTACATGGGGCAAGCCGAAGAACTACATGTCACTTATGAGCGATAGAACCACTACCTTGATGATGGAACGCCTGCGCGCCATTGGAGCACGCAAAGAACGTTTCAGCTACCATGTACGCGGTGACTCGTATGTGATAACCGACATTGTCGTGGCCTACAATATCGACAGCGCAGATGGTCCTGTGGACCTTGCGAAAGTGCTCGCACATGCTGTCGATAACGACAGCATAGTCAGTGGGCAACGCCAGCCGGATGGCCATGTGATCTACACCAGCTGTCGCTTGTTCACGGACATGCAGAACGCCGAACGCTTTGCGCGCGAGCAGAAACAAACTTCCGTTTACAACTGGAACCGCTATGCCGAAATGCCGATCAAAGGCGTAGTGGTGTCGGGATCGGATGATCGTGAAGATGACTCCGACGAGGTGTCAGGGAATTGAGCATGCTTTCTTGGGTTGGTATTAGGTTGGTGGCGAGTTTTCTTTTTTTTGAAGCTATCACAGCATGTTGCATACATCTTCATAAGATACAGTCCATCATCAATGCCCTATTTTCGCCGAACTAAATAATCCCTGAACCTTGATGCGCCAACTCTTTACTCTGTCCTTTGCCACCCTCGTAGCGCTTTCTCTCAACGCCCAAAGCCTCACCAGCCCGGAAAGCGTTGAATATGATCCGGCATACAATCGTTACCTCGTTTCCAATTCCGGTGATGGTACGATCGTTGCGCGTGATCAAGCGGGTGTTATCACTTCTTTCGCTACTGGTATCCCTTCCGGACCGTACGGTCTGGAGATCCTTGAGAATACCCTTTATGCCTGTGCTGGTGGCCGTGTTCGCGGGTTCGATCTGGCTACGGGTGCTGAAGTGTTCAATGTGAATACAGGAGGTACATTCTTGAATGGCATCGCAACGGATGGTATGTTCATTTATGTCACGGATTTCAACGGGGACAAGATCTTTAAAGTAGATGTGGATGCGGCTACCTCTTCGACCTTAGTGGCCAATACCAATGGCACACCGAATGGCATTGTTCATGATCCGGATACCGATCTGCTTTGGGTCGCTTTCTGGGGGGCGAATGCACCGGTAAAAGCTTATGAATTGGACGGCACGCCGGGGCAAACGTTCGCTACGACATTGTCCAACATCGACGGGATCACGCGCGATTGTTTTGGTAACCTTTACCTCGCATCATGGACGCCGGATGCGATTACGCGCCTGGAGATCGCCAGTGGAACACAGACCAATATGGGTTGGACAGTAGCGAATCCTGCGGATATTGATTTTGATGCAGTGAATTCACTGATCTGTATCCCGAATACATCCACCAGTACCGTTACGCTCGAAACAGTTGATGACTGCATAACAGGAGTTGCTGATCTAAGCGCGATCGGAGGACTTACCATTTCGCCGAATCCAACTACGAACACGATCCAGATCGCCAATACGACCAATGCGCGCACCTATCGGATCATGGACTCAGCTTCACGCGTAGTTCTATCCGGAAAGATCCCATCCAACGCAACGATCGATGTGAGTGGACTAAGTCCAGGGGTTTACATGCTTGCCTTGGACAAAACTGCTCAGTTCAGCCGTTTCGTTCGCGCTCAGTAGGCTATTGGAGTAGGTGTTCAGTGTTGGCGCGGCTCATACCCGCGCCAACACTATTTGTGCCAAACCCATTTGGGATCTGTCTATTTGAGACTTAGATTTAGGGTTCACAAATAAAAACCAGCTCCCATTATGAACATCACTTTCAATGAGTTGCGCAAGATCAAGGATACTTTACCTGATGGAAGCATCCATCGCATTGCGAAGGAACTTGAGCTTAACGTAGAGACCGTTTGGAACTATTTCGGTGGATACAGTTACGCCAATGGAAGACCAATGGGTGTGCATGTTGAAGAAGGACCAGACGGAGGTGTGATCGCTTTGGACGATACGCGGATCCTGGATATTGCGCATAGGATCTTGAACGAAAAGCCCGTTCACGCCTGAACCTTTTCCAAAAATAAGAGAACGGTCTACTGAGGTGGGCCGTTCACTTTTTCTACCGATCAGCAAAAAGGTATACGTGATCCAGAGGGCTTGATCCGGATCGTGCAGGGATGTAATGACGAAGTCAGAGAACGATATAGCGAAAAAGCATAGATGGCGTAGTACGGTCGTGATCATTCTATTGGTGCTTGCCAGTGCCGCTTCGGTAATTGATATTTGGGATGGCTATTGGCTCAAAGCGGCAAGTTCCGTGTTGATCGTCCTAGGCATTGTTGCATTACTATTCGCACGGCGATACCACAGCAGTCGTTGGCGCGTGGCCATGTTGATGGCATTCACTTTGGCAGCATTGGCGCTATTCGCTCGGCTCGCATTCTGGCAAGGCTGGGTCTGAAGACCTGTGGTCGATCAACTTCCAACTATCGCTCAATGATCCGGAACTCTACCCTGCGGTTCACGGCTTTGTTCGCATCATTGGTATTCGGAACTAGCGGCTTCGATTCACCGTAGCCTTTCCACGTGATACGCTCCTTTTCCACTTTCTTTTTAAGCAAATGGTCAGCTACGGCTTTAGCTCGATCATTGCTCAACTTCATGTTGTATTCGTCGGTGCCTTCATCGTCCGTGTGCCCTTCGATCTCTGCGCGAAGGAATGGGTAGTCAGTTAGCATGTCCACCAACTTGGTGAGCTCGTCCTCATAACCGGGAAGCAGAACGGCCTTATCGAACTCGAATTGCACATTGTCCAAACGTACGCTGGTACCAACTGTAGGTTCCACGGTTTCGATAGCGACTTCTTTGCTGCTTGTGTGCTGTGGCACAACGATCTTTGGTGGAGGCGGTATGCTTTCCTTTGGTTTCGGCGAAAGGGCTGCACCTTCCGGCGCAATTCGTATGTTCACATCATCGATATAATAGTATGCCCCGCGCTCGCCTTGGTCGAATTTCTCAATGTTCGTAGCTTCATCACCGTAGAAATTTCCGAGCACCAGGAACTTTTCATCACCGGTCGCATCGAACACGCCACTCACCTTATGCCATCCACCTTTTACGGTCTTTTCCTCGTTCACTGTGGGTGTCAGGTACAGCGGCAAGCAATCACGTGTGCTTATGGGCGTATCAGTGAAAAGCAGACCGATATTATTACTGGCTTCATTGCTCCGCACAGCGCGCAATGCCCAGAATTCGGCGATGTAACGGGTACCAGCGATCAAGGGTTCGGGCAACTCAGCCTGTACATATTCGTGCCAGAATGTAGGCGTGTTGCCGAGGCCGTAGGTCTTGATCCCGATCATGGCATCACCAGTGTGTGTTGATTGTTTGCCATTGCTATGTTTGCTCGGATGCGCCCAACAGGTGTTCTCGTTCTTGGTACTGAAATGGTCCGGCGTGGTCTGCGTAGGGCTGCTCCATCCGATCATGTTCGTGTTGAACTTGGCGACATCCTGTGTCCAACCGCAATACACGCGTTGTGATCCTTCAAAGCCAGGATTGACAACCAGATTCGGCATCGTGTCGTTCTGCAGCGCCCGCTGAAGAAGATTCTGTGCGGATATGGTCGGAGACAGGGTCGCCAAACCAAGAGAAATGAAAAATGATCGAGTACACATAAGGTCAAATTTATTGGGTGTTTCTTGCTCTTTTGTGTAAACCGGAGCTGGGTTTTAACTATGGATCGTTGATCGGTGGGTGATGAGTTGGCCGTGGGCACTTCAAAGACCATAGCTGTAGTAGCGAACATAGTGAGGATGTAAGCATGGCAAACGTTCAGCGCGCCAATGCTTCGATGACGAGAATTTATTGTTAACAGCAGATTCCACTCATTCTCGCTTTACACACTTTGTTCAGTGAATTTTATAAAAGGCATCATAGTCTTATTACTCGTTATCTTGATGGCCTGAAAGAATTGCACAATGAAGAACAACTTACGCCCATTGACATTTTTGATAGCATCGCTATCGATTCTTTCTGGCAATGCACAATTCGATGCCATTCCGGATTCAAATGCTACATGGTTGAACACATATTTACAATACCCGTGGGCTTCGATCTTGGGTTACTATTACCACTATGATCAAACCGATCCTGATACAGTTATTGCAGGTGATGTATTCAAAAAGCTGTTCTTGACATCGAATACCGGTGGTCCCAGTGATTACATTGGTGCATTACGCGACAATGGATCAGGCCAAGTATTCATTTGTGATCAGGGTAGTACTACACCCGCCATATGGTGCGACTTTGATGTAATGCCTGGAGATACTGTGCTATCTGTTTTCTCTTGGTGGATGGAAGATGTTCTCATTCATGATGTTGATACGATAACGATCAATGGAACCCCACGGAAGAGAATTGCCTTGTCCTGCCCATCTTCACCAGGTTGGACTGGAGATTATTGGATCCAAGGAATTGGTAGCACAGGAGGATTTCAATTCACCAATACATGCGGAAGTGTTTCAGGCAATGGCGAACTTGTTTGCATGACCTATAACGGGATCGTGCAGTTCGGTAGCAACATAGGCGGTTCAGGGGATTGTGCCTTTTATCTGGGCGAGCTAGATACCCAACCACAGCAGAACAGATTCATTGTTTTTGCGGATCCAAATTCTGGTCTTTTAAGCATCCAACAGGTGGGTCCGAAGCATTCGTCGGCTCAAGTAACAGTCTTTGAAGTTGCCGGGCGCGCGTTGGGTACATGGCGCATGATCAATGCCGATCTTCTTATCGAAATGAACGCATGGGATCGTGGCGCCTATGTGGTAAAGATCATTGATCAACAAGGCAAAGGGTCATCCCATAAGTTCGTCTTGTATTAGGTCGCAGCCTGTAGTGGGAAGTTGGCAGTGTGAAACCAGCAGCGCGCAGTTTGCAGTTTGCAGTTGCAAACTGCCCACGGCCAACTGCCAACTGGATATAGCTCCTTTTCTTCGCACTTTTGCGCCCCTTAAATGACTTTGGCCAGAATATTCAACCTTGTCCGCGAAAGCTTCGATGGCAACGAGGAGCGTGATTACACGAAGATCGGAGTGAGGCATGCGATCGTTCTGCTCTGTATTCCGATGGTCCTTGAAATGGGCATGGAAGCTGTGTTCGCATTGGTGGATATTTTCTTCGTGAGCAAACTCGGCAAAGAAGCGATCGCAACAGTTGGTCTTACGGAAGGGGTGATGATGTTGGTCTATTCCCTCGCGTGGGGCCTGGGGATGGGCATTACGGCGTTGGTAGCAAGAAGGGTAGGCGAGAAGGACCCTAAAGGGGCATCGCGTGCAGCCATGCAAGGCATGTTGCTTACCGTACTGTTAGGGATACTGATCGCGATCCCCGGTCTGATAATGCCAGAGAAGATCCTCCGCATCATGGGAGCCGAACCAGAAGTGGTGACAATGGGCACTCCCTATATGCGGATCATGCTCGGTGGTAACATCGTTATCCTGTTGATCTTTGCGGTGAATGCGATCTTTCGCGGAGCAGGCGATGCAGCCATGGCCATGCGATCACTAGCATTGGCAAACGGTCTCAACATCATATTATGCCCTTTGTTGATCTATGGAATTGGTCCGATCCAAGGACTCGGCGTTACAGGTGCAGCACTTGCTACGACCATTGGTAGAGGTAGTGGAGTGGTCTATCAATTGTACCATTTGTTCAGCGGCAAGGGGCGGATCACCGTACGCGGCATTGCCCTCGCTTTGGACCCGAGCGTTATGCTGAATATCCTGAAGATCTCTGCCGGGGGAGTCGCGCAATTCCTCATCGCGTCTGCGAGTTGGGTGTTCATGGTCCGCATCATTGCTGCATTCGGGAGTGCGGCGGTTGCAGGGTATACCATCGCAGTGCGGATCATCATATTCTCCATACTTCCTTCTTGGGGAATGGCAAACGCCGCAAGTACGTTAGTAGGGCAGAACCTCGGTGCGGCACAACCGGGACGCGCCGAACGATCCGCGTGGTTATGTGGTCATTACAACATGATCTTCATGACCTGCGTCGCGATCTTTTTCTGGATCACTGCACCGTGGTTGGTCAGCTTTTTTACCACTGAACAAGAAATAATCAGCGTTGGTGTTGACGCATTGCGCATCATTTGCCTAGGCTACTTTTTCTACGGATATGGAATGGTATTGGCCCAGGCATTCAATGGTGCAGGTGATACCCTTACGCCCACGTGGATGAATGTGGTCTGCTTCTGGATGCTGGAGATCCCGCTCGGTTGGTTCCTTGCCCAGACACTTGGATGGGGACCTCACGGTGTATTCGCGTCGATAGCCATCAGCGAAAGTGCGCTTGCGGTGTTAAGCGTTGTGCTGTTCAAACGCGGCAAGTGGAAACTGATGCAGGTGTGATCGGCGATCGATCTCCCTAGACCTCAAATTGCCTTTGGTCTCGACTATTTCTTCTTGAACGGTACTTCAAAGGTGCCATCCTTGGCAGGCCATAGTGTGTCAACCGGCATTCTCAAATCGTGGTCTTGTTCGATGTATTTGGGGAGTATAATGAAACTGGTCTTGAAGGGGCTGGTAATTGGAGGCTTGAACCAGATTGTATCAACAGGCTCCGATTCAGCGGGATGATCTGATTGGCGGTACATGACCATAAACTTTTGCGGCTCAATGTAGAGCCTGTATCCTCTCTTAATTATCGAATCCGTGTACGTTGCTCCGTTGAACTTTTCAATGATCGTATCGCAACAAGCTGCAGTAATTTGTAATGCGCGAAGCATCTTGAACTGTTCTGGCCTTAGACGGATCTCGAAAAAGTCAGAAACAGGACCTGTTTGCGTTCCAGTGTAGATACCGGTATCTGAAACGCAAGCGATTACGCCAGAGCAAGGCTCTCCTCTTGTGGTTTGAATAGTACCACGAATGACGTAGGTTTTATGGCCTGACACAATGCTTTCATCCGTCTTGCTTTTTTGTTCTAGGTCTATGGATCGAATCACGTGGTTACATCCAAAAAGGAACAACACTATGAATGACTGTACAAGAAGACGCATCATTATGTTCCGCAGTTTAATACACTAAGGAAATTCAATGTAGCTGATTGCTCTTCACCGATCGTTCCCCGTACTACTTCGGAATGAAATTCTTCGGCTTTCCGGCCTTGTACCACTTCAACAACGTATCGATCATGTGCTCGATCTTCCGTGCATCGGCCCAAGTGCTGCGGAAAACAAGGTTGCCATCCTTATCCACCAGATAGGCGCCATTGGGTGCACGGCCATAGTTGTTGAACGTTGCATCGTCCATGCCATCTAACAGCACAGGTAATTCGCCTAGTTGTGAGAACTGTGCAGCGTACTGGGTCTTCTGTTCAATCGTGGTAGGGATAGGAAATTTCTTGAAATCACCCTTGTCGGATGGATGCATTTCCCTGCCGTAAACTACGAACAGGTCCACGTCCTCATTTGCATATTTCTTTGCCAATGCGGTCCAGCGTTCCATCTGCACACGCGCCGGCGGACTGGTAATGCTGACGAACATGAATGCCCTGATCCTACCCGCATTTCCGCTTAAAGAATAGGTGCCACCGCTGATCACCACTGGAAGTTCCAGATCATGTGTTTTTGGCACCATCCCCCCGCCTTCGCTGTAACTACGCACCTCGCGGATCGTCGTGCGCATCATCTTGTCGAAATTCATACGCCACATGTTCACCTGCTTGCGCATTTTCTTGATCTCCTTCTTGGTATATGCATTCAAGTAGAAGTCCAGATCGTCATGAAAGACCAACGCTGAATCCGTAGCGTACCACGATGGATCCCAATTGTTGAGCTGGGTAAACCCTTGGAAAGAGAAAAGAAAGGTTAGCGATAGTAGGAATTGGCGCATTGCTGGATCAACGAGGCTCAAAGGTAGGACTGTGGTCGGTATTCGGTTTTCGTAGGTACGCTTCGATCATTACCTGATAACAGATCATTATCGATCGTTACTTAGAATTTATACCGCAGCTGTATCTTAAGATCACTCCGTGTATTCCCGGCTATCTCTTGCAGGCCGCTACTGCTAGATGTTTGGTCCTGATAGATCCACGCACCATAACGCACCCAGATATCCATACGCCGCAGTGGTGTTACACGGAACATGGCATAAGCGCGGATCCCACGACCATAGTAGGGTGGAATGGAGAATACTCCGACCAGGTCGTTCTCATAGGCATATAAACGCGCATTGTAGGATCCGCTCTCGAATAGTGCAATTCGGAACGTTGTCTCGAACGGACTGCTCAACGGCCTGTGTACAATGTCCTGGTAGAGTAAGAAACCATGTTCCAAAGGGCTGGATCCCCGCTGGAAATCCACGGTCTCTACACGCGTGCGAAGACTTATGGATGGACTCACTTTGTACGTGGCATTGAACCGGTAGTTGGTCTGGTCAACACTCACCAAATTGTCAATACCGTCAACATCGAATGCCGTGTTCTTTGCGCGTTCCTGATGGCGTGCGCGTATGTAGATCTCCACGCCACGGCTCGGTTTCCAGTTCAACTGTGCCAACCAATCAAATCCAGAATTGGGTGCATCCGTCAAGTAACGCAACCAAGGAAAACTGAATTGATCGAAATATGCATTGAAGGTCCAATGCCTGTTCGGACGGATCTCCAATCCAGTGAACAGGCCATGCTCATTCCAAGGACTGCCACCTTCCGAAAAGGCCACGCTGTACAGACCGTGATAATCCCTTCCATAATTACGGTAGAGCAGGCTCATGCTTACGCGCTTGTCCAGTGAGACCAGCACACCCGTATTCATTGCTTTGCCACCATTGGAACTGGTACTCACTTCACCGAACCAGGTAAAGTTGCGGTAGAGGTAGTTCCAATCAACTCCCGCCGTGGTGTTGGTCTTGCCTCTGAAATTGAACTGGCTATACGGTTGTGTGTTCGGCTGTAGGAATGCATCATATAGAACGTTCGCAGCTGTTGCACCAATGCTGAAATTGCTTCGCTTGTAACGCGCATGTCCGCCAATGATCTGCTCATTGATCCCGTTGCTTTTTCGCAGTTCCGTATTGGTGCGGTGGAATCCGTCTTCCTGGAAACTACTGAAGGTCACCTCCTGGATCTGTGTGCCGATGGAGTCATTCTGGGTGGGCAATGCGGATACGTTCCCATCGATCGCTTTGCGCGAAAAGAATCCGGTCAGTTCGACGTTCTTCACTAGTTCGATCGTAGCAGCACCACCGCGCAGGTAAAGGTTCTCGTTCACACTTGTGTAGGGCGATAGACCAACGGCGTTGCGTTTCACGTTCATGGTAAAACTGCTCTTACTGGAGAACGCTAAGCCGTTCCAGAAAGTAAGTCCTTGCCCGAACTGCGCTTGATAATCGCCGATAGCCACTGCCTTCAAACGCCCGATATCACGTAGGAAAAGGTGTGCGCTGTAGTAATCAAAACCATTTTTTTGAGACCCCTTGAAGAACTCCTCACCTTCATCTTTTTCCGCCGTGATACCAAAGCTCACGTTCTGGCGATAACGGAATCTGTAACGCGCATACAATCGGTAAGGACTTCCCAGATAAACCTTGTTGTTCGCACGCAATGAATCGCGTACCGTTGGGTCGCCGTAATTCGGAAGAGCTTCTCCATCAGGGTCGTAATATTCCTTGCCGAACAGATTATCGCGATCCATGAATCCTTTGCGTTCCTCAATGTTCATGGTACTACGGAGCAGTACTTCGCTACCGCCTTTGGAAAAGATCTCTTTCAAATTGGCTCGCGTGCTCTTCGCATTTTCGCGCACCGTGACAAAGGGTCTGATCAGCTCAATGGTCTCTGCATCCAAGCCATTGACCGTTTGCAGTTCATAGAAGCTTTGCAGCTTCCCGAATTTTCTGATGTGTTCCAATATTGCACTTACTTGGACATCGCTCAAAAAGATCAAACTGTTCAGCTCCTGAGCATCGGTATGATTCAGGTCGATCGGATTCTTCAGCCTATCCGTAAGTTGATCTACCAGCGCGGTAAGGTCCACACTGCTATCATCGCCTAATTGATCACTGGCGGCTTCGATCCGTTGCTCAATAATATCCCGTGGTATCACATCCTCTTGCGCCTGTACATGCATACAGCCGCAGAACATGGCTATGGCTGCTAAGGCCTTTTTCATTTGAACCTGTATGTCAACCCGATCATTGGTGTTGCGCCCAGTTGTGAACGAACGGCAAGAGCCAGGTCAATATCCAATTTCTTGTAGCGGATGCCCGCACCGAAGTGGCCCTGTACCGGACCAGTGCTTATTCCAGTGCGGAGGAACAGAACGGAATTGGGATGATATTCCGCACCGAATCTGAATTGCTCACCGCGATCAATGTCCTTTTCCACATCCGCGGTCAGCAAGAATTTTGGGCTGAACGTATAGACCAGCCCAGCCCGTAGAATGGTCGGGATCGTTTCATCGTAAGGGCCTCCGATCTTCGCCTTGTTCAAATTGTATGCATGCGCTCCTACCCATAATTGATCTGTGAGCTTGGCTTGCATTCCGATCTCGGCCGTGAACGCACTTGCACTCCCGTAATTCTCTCCTAACCGAACACTCAGATAGTCGAATTGCACGGCGACGCGAATGCTCTCTCCGAAGCGCATGGCATAACCCAAACTGCCTTTGCTCTGGTTGTACAACGAATAACCGAACCGGTCCGCACCTATCCCCAATGTACCCTTGCCCAACGGTATGGCGACCGCCAATCCTTGATGCGCGAGATCAGGTGAAAGAAAATGTTGCTGATAGAATATTCCAGCCGCGGGAACTTCAAGTGCGGCAAGTCCTGCGGGGTTAAGCCGTATGCTCCAGAGGTCACTCAGTGCTAACCCGGAGTAACCCATTCCGGCAAAACGAGCGCCCATGGGCAGATCCTCTCCACCTGCACGGATCAGTGGTGAGCTAAGTAGTAAAAGGATAGCAAGTATCGGTCGCATCGCTCCGAAAGTAGGGTATAGACATGGAGTGAGGTGTAAGTGGATGAAAATTCATCTTCTTGTGGTATACAGTAGATGCATGAAATGATCCTGTTACGTTATGGTTCAAGGCTATCGCGTCTTGAAATGTATATTCTTCGAGCATTCTGTTTCTGTGACCCGTTGCGGGTCAAAAAGCACTTAGGGCGATCCTGTATTTCTAATTTCTGCGACCCATCTAAGGGTCAGAAAAAGTTCATGTATGGACCCTGGAAGGGTCACAGAAATTAGACAAAACCCCTGACAAGTGCGGGTTTCGACCCAGAATGGGTCGCAGAGCTTTAGTGGTGAATGATTTACGACGCGATCGCTCTGCGTTGTTGTTCTGTCACCCCGGTAACGATCCTTACCTTCGCGCCTTGCTCATGGAAGACGTATTCACCAAAGCGAGCATATACAACACCATGGCACGCGTTCGCTTGCATGATATCGAGTTCGAACTGTTCATTACCGAACAGGATGTGAACGCCGCTGTTGACCGCCTTGCGGGCGAATTGCGGAAAAAGTACGATGGCAAACGACCCTTGTTCGTTGGTGTGTTGAACGGCGCTTTTTTCTTTGCTGCCGAATTGATGAAACGCTTGGATATTGAATGTGAGATCACCTTCGTAAAGGTGGCCAGCTACCACGGTACCAGCAGCACAGGGAAGGTGAGTGACCTGATCGGGCTCAACGAACGGATCACCGACCGGCATGTGGTCGTATTGGAGGATATTGTGGATACCGGCAATACGATACGCCACATCCTCGATGCACTGAAGGATCATCATCCGGCCAGTGTGAGCATTGCAACGTTACTCTTCAAGCCGGATGCATATAAGCAACCGGACATCGAAATAGAACATGTGGCCCTGAAGATCCCCAACGCTTTTGTGGTGGGTAGCGGATTGGACCACGATGGCCTTGGTAGGAATCTGCCGGGCATATACCAGATCATCCAGAACGGAAAATGAACAAACTGAACATCGTACTCTTCGGCCCACCGGGTGCAGGAAAGGGCACGCAAAGCGCGTTCCTTATCAAGAAGTACAACTTGGCTCACCTGAGCACAGGGGACCTTTTACGCGCTGAGATCAAAGCGGAAACCACATTGGGGCTAAAAGCCAAGGAGCTTATGGACGTAGGTGAACTGGTACCGGATGAGGTCGTGATCGGTATGATCAAGAACGCGATCGAGGAACATGTGGAAGCCGACGGTTTTATTTTCGATGGCTTTCCGCGCACCAAGGCACAAGCCGAAGCGTTGGATGAGATGCTCGAATTCCGCAAAGAACCGATCGTTGCCATGCTGGCATTGCAAGTTCCCGAAGAGGAGTTGGTGAAACGGTTGCTAGGTCGCGGTGCCACCAGTGATCGTAAGGATGATTCCACGGAGGATATCATTCGCAACCGGATCCGCGAATACGAGAAGAAAACAGCACGCCTTAAGGACTACTACAGCGAGCAAGGAAAATTTGTAGCCATTGATGGTGTAGGGACCGTGGAAGATATCACCAAACGATTGGTTGAGGCGATCGGTAGGTCGTGAACGCCGGAACTCTGAATTTCGATGAACGAGAAGCCCCTGTATCCGACGGATACAGGGGCTTCTCGTTCGAGTCTGGCTCTTCGTTCAACAAGAAAAAGACCAAGTGCTGGTTACACTTTCGTACAGGTCATTGTGCAGGTCTCCGAACCACCTCCACCTCCGATGGTATAGGTCATCGTAAGGATGTTGCCCGATAATTGACCACTGCCTGAGAACGTGGCACTATTACCATTGATATCTACTTGCTGATTTGGAACGGATAATTGGCTACCACTCGCAGACGCATTAACAGCTGCACCATATCCACCAAAGTTGCTGATCAATACACGGTCAACACCTGATGACGATGTGGAGATCGTGATCTGGTAGGAGAAGTTACCGCTTGGGCAGCTTTCCGAAACATTATATGTGCTTATGAATTTGCTCCGGACCTGAGTTTTGCATTCTTCACCTTCATAACCACCAGCGCATACACAGGTGCCATCCGCGCAAGTACCGCCGTTCTCACAGTTCTTGTCTTTGCACGGATCTTTTTTACAGGAGGTGAATGTGCCTGTGCTGCCGATCAATAATATCGACATTAGGGTGTACTTCAACAATTTCATTTGGGTGAGTGCTTTTGTTTTTAGGTGGTTTTGATCTGGTCTTAACCGCTCAAAAATAGAACTATTTCGATCGCTCGACCCAAATGGACCCTTTATATCCCACGAAATGGGGATGCTCGTATATAGAGTTTACTCCCTGCACTTTGCACGTTAACGAAATAGTGCGAAATAGAATGTGAATATTTCGAAAAGAGCTGCCAACCGCACAATCCCGACATTTGCGCCTCCATGAACTTCATCGACCATATCCGTATAGAATGCCGCTCCGGTGCTGGGGGCAAAGGAAGTAGCCACTTGCGACGGGAAAAGTATATGCCCAAAGGCGGCCCGGATGGTGGTGATGGTGGCCGTGGTGGTCATATCATCGTGCGTGGAAACGGACAGCTTTGGACCTTGCTCCATATGCGCTACACCAAGCACGTAATTGCCGAAGATGGGAAAGTGGGCTATAGCAACCAAAGTTCCGGGGCGAGCGGCAAGGACCAGGTCCTTGAATTGCCTTTAGGCACCGTGATCAAGATCGAAGAGACCGGTGAGGTGCTCTGCGAAGTAGTGACCGACGGCGAGGAACATATACTCTTTCCCGGCGGTAGAGGAGGGCAGGGCAACCAGCATTTCAAAACGGCCACACACCAAACGCCGCGCTTTGCCCAACCCGGTGAACCCGGTATTGAGCAATGGGTGCTCATGGAGTTGAAGGTACTTGCAGATGTGGGTCTGGTCGGTTTTCCGAATGCGGGCAAAAGCACGTTGTTGAGCGTTGTGAGTGCAGCGAAACCCAAAGTGGCCGATTATGCGTTCACAACCTTGGTCCCGAACCTTGGTATCGTGAGCTATCGCGATCATAAGAGCTTCGTTATGGCGGACATCCCCGGTATTATTGAAGGCGCATCCGAAGGAAAAGGATTGGGCCTGCGATTCCTTCGGCATATCGAGCGGAACAGCGTATTACTGTTCATGGTTCCTGCGGATTCCAAGGATATTAAGGCGGAATACACCATTCTCTTGAACGAATTGAAGGCATACTCACCGGAACTCCTGGATAAGGACCGCGTGCTGGCCATTACCAAATGCGATATGCTCGATGCGGAAATGATGGAACAACTTGCACCAGAATTGCCAAAGGACATTGAGCACGTAATGATCTCCAGCGTTGCCGGAATGGGTCTTGATGTACTAAAGGATAAGCTCTGGGAAAAACTGCACGCTTGACCGCTATGGATCTTGTAAACAGCATCATCTCACTGGATCATGAGGCGTTCTTGTGATCAACGGGTTTCATTCACCGTTCTGGGATGCCGTCATGTGGCAGATAAGTGATCTATTCACGTGGATCCCGCTCTATGTTTTTTTCCTGTACCTGATCCAACGGAGATATGGATGGCGTGGTCTAGGCATTGCGGTACCAGTGATAGCGCTGATGATATTTCTTACGGATACGGGTTCGGTAATGCTGTTCAAGAACACGGTTCAGCGCTTGCGACCAAGTCATGTGGATGCGTTCAACAATAGTATCCATTTGCTGACCGGAAGTGATGGCCAATTGTACCGTGGCGGTGAGTTCGGTTTTGTTTCATCGCATGCAAGCAATCATTTCGGGATCGCTGTTTTCATGGCCGGATTATTATCCGGTATGCGCAAGTGGATCACACCTGCACTCCTCTTGTGGGCCGGCATTATTTGTTACAGTCGCATTTATCTCGGTGTTCATTTTCCTGCTGATGTGGTGGTAGGGGCGTTATACGGTGGCATCATTGGCTTTGGGTGTGCATTCTCGTACAAGCAACTGATGTTCAATTTCAACAAGTCCGGAAAATGAATACGTGGTTAGCGGTTTTTCTTGGTGGTGGAGCGGGAAGTCTGTTACGCTACGCCATTTCTCGTGGGGTGTTGTCACTGGCATTAAGGGCTTCTTTTCCGTGGGCAACACTCGCGAGTAATCTACTTGCAACCGTCCTTTTGGCGTATGTCATGATCCGCATGCATGCTCATTTACCCGGACGTGAACACTGGATGGCCTTGTTGGCTATCGGCTTTTGCGGTGGGTTCAGTACCATGAGCACATTCAATTTTGAGAATTATCAATTAATGCGTGATGGTTTTTATGGTTTCGCGGCGATGAACATCCTCGTAAGTGTCTTGGCCGGTCTATTGATCTTTTACTTTTTTGCACGTACCACATGATGGGTAATCTCGATCGGATCAAAAGCAATTCGATCCTATTTTGTGCAAGCTTGTTAGCGTGTATGAGAATGTACGGCCAAGATCCGGCATGGACAGAACCGCCGCGTTTGGTGGTTGGCATCGTCGTGGATCAAATGCGCGTGGATTACATCTATCGGTACTGGGATAATTTCGGCGATGGCGGCTTTAAGCGGTTGATCAACGAAGGTTCGTTCCAGCGGAATGCACAATTCGACTACGCCCCAACAGAGACAGGACCCGGACATGCCAGTATTTATACTGGAACCACACCCGCAGATCATGGCATCACGTTCAACGATATGTTCTTCGGTACGGATGATACCCTTAACTATTGTGTTAAGGATCAGAGTGTGAAGGGCGTTGGTTGTGGTGAAGCCTCCGGTCACAGTTCTCCACAGAATTTGATCGCTTCTACACTAGCGGATGAACTGGAACTTGCCACTGAGCGCAGGTCAAAGACGATCGGTATCGCATTGAAGGACCGCAGTGCCATTCTTCCGATCGGCAGGACCGGGGATGCCGCATATTGGTTCATCCCCGATGATGAAGGTGCGTTCGCCACCAGCACATGGTACCGGAATGAATTACCCGAATGGCTTATGGCCTTCAATGCTGAAAAAAGACAGATCAACTATCTACAGAACAAGTGGGATCTGTTGCTTCCTATTGAACGGTATCGCCAAGTGATGCCGGATGATAACCCGTACGAAGAACCCATCCCCGGAACCACATCGCCCACCCTCCCCATGGATCTACAGGCCATGTTCAAGGCAACCGGCTCAGCCGAAGTGATCAAGTATACTCCGTGGGGAAATACGCTTACTACCGATCTGGCGCTAGCTGCTATTGCGGGGGAAGAGCTTGGTGCGGATGACGTAACGGATCTGCTCGCCTTAAGCTATGGTAGTCCGGATGAACTTGCCCATGAATTGGGCCCACGCGCCGTGGAATTGGAAGATATGTACGTTCGATTGGACCAAGAGCTGAAGCGTTTGTTCGCCGAGTTGGATACGCGCGTTGGAACAGGCAAATACACAGTTTTCCTTACAGCGGATCATGGTGTAGTGGATGTGCCACAATACCTGAAGGACCTGAAAAGCAGTGCTGGGTATATTGATAAGAAGAGTGCAAGAAAGGGATTGAACGAGGCACTCGCCAAGCGGTTTGGTGAAGGTGAATGGGTACGATCGATCCGCCGTGGCCAGGTTTTCTTGAACGACTCTCTCATGCAGGCCCGAAAGATCATTCCGGAAGAGATCCAACGAGCAACGGTAGACCATATGCAGTTGGATCCAAATGTCATTGTCGCGCTGTCCGCTACGGATCTGGCACGTAACCAATATACCGACGGTGTAAGGCGTACAATTCAACGGGGCTTCATGGTTCAGCGCAGTGGAGATGTAGTGATGGTATATCGGCCAAATTATCTGGAGTCCTATTACGGAACTACGAAGGGGACAACGCACATGACCCCATGGAACTACGATACCCAAGTGCCTGTCATCTTTTATGGCCAGGGCATACGGCAAGGCGAGATCATGGAACGCACGTCCATTACGGATATCGTGCCAACGGTTTGTGCTATTGTTGGAATTTCATTGCCCAATGCCGCATCAGGGAATGTGGTGGAAAGGGCACTAAAGTGAATGCATACTCGTTCAACGAATGAGGGCGTATGAGGGTTGATCGAACACGCGGTATCTTGATGGACCGGATCCCGATCATACCAGGTCAGAGATCCAACGTGCTGTAACCCTTGCCCACCAAGACCTGTTAATTTTTTGACAATTCCATGTGGCTCTATCGTGAAAAACATAATTAGTTTGGTGCCATGATCGCTTGGGAAAAACCCGCATTTGGAAGTCCTTTCGAACTATGGCGTGAGGATGGTCTACTCCATTTGGTCCTTGCAAAAGGAGCCCGGTTGCAGATCCGCGATATGAAGGAGATGATCCGGTTGATCTCGGCTTTGGATCCTTCTGGTACCGCACCTGTTCTGTTGGAGTTCCCGGAAAATGCTTACGCGGAAGAACCCGCTAGGATCCTATTGAAAAGAGCGTGCAAGGCACAAGGTCATCCGGTTGCATTTTTTACGCATGACCAGAAGAGCAGGCGTCAAGGGGTGATGTTCCAGAAAATGAGCAGACCGGAATTTCCGTTCCGTGTTTTCGAATGGCGCCAGGATGCTTTGTTATGGGCCCAAGAGCATAAAGAGCTTGTGAAGGAAACGGTTTGAACCGTTCGCTCGAGGCCGTTTCGCTGGCCGTTTCCTTTGATAATGTTGAAAAGCGTGTTGCATTTTCTACGACCTTGGTCTGGAATATCAGCTCTGTACGGGGTAATTTTGTAGTGTGCAACAGCACGCTCCATATCGTCCGTCATACGGGTTCGGCCTGGTCACAGCAGCGCTGATCTCATGCTTTCTCCATGGCTCAATGATCGCACAACCGGTGCTGACCATGGAGTCCGTCGTGGAGCGAGGCAATGTCATCGTTAGTGCCAGTATCGATGATCCGGAAGCTCCAAAACCAGTATTCCAAGGCGTTTGGCGAGGTGTGCCCGGTGCATTGGCTGTATTTCAATTGCAACGAACAAGTGCGCCACGCGCTGATGTTCGTGTAATGCTGGATCGCCTTGTGGAAGCCGGACTGGGTGCGTACCTCGATGCCCATCTTCAATTTGGTCGATCAGGAGTAACTACGGACATTTCGGTTACGGAAATGACCTTGGAGATGAATTCCATGATCGCAGCCGCTGCCGAGGAACTTCAGGTATCCTTTCCAGTTGTTGGACTTACAGTGCCTACTGTAACGCAACTTCTGCACTTTGCGAGCATGGATTGGAGCGGGAATTCATCCCAGACTGCATCGGGTTCCAGCGACGATAAATACTTGGCGATCTATCATACGCTGAAAGCGCAGCGCACCGAATTGGATAGACAGATACGTGCTGATCTTATGGAGCTAGGTAGCGTTCTGGTATGGGGAGAACCGAATGACACAAGAGGAAATGTCTATCGAATTGCATCTACGTGCGGTACTGTTTTCGACGAGGATAATTTCTTGTGTGCACTTGACCTGAAACTGACTGATAGTGATATGGCTGCTGTCGACCCATCGATCGGGTTGACCGCTTTGAAGGCTTATGTACCGAAAACTCAGGTTGCACCAGAGGATACGGCCGAGGTTGTTTCTTACACCGGCAAGATCCGCAAGCGGGACCGTTGGCTAAAGACGGAACTTGACATGATCAACTCACGTCTGGATGATCTTGATCAACGTCGTGAACTATGGCAATTGCGAGATCGATTGGAAGATATTGAGGATCGTATTGTTGGATTGGAACTGGAGGTGCGCGATAAGATCGATCCACCGCAGCCTGAACAGGAAAATCCACTTGCCAAGCTCAGTGAGCTGGCCGGTAAGAATCTTTCAGTATCGTTCGATCGTAATTCCGCACTATTGGGCCAGGAACATTTTGTGCTTCTGAACGAGGTTTTCGAACAGTTGGCACGCCTACCGCAGGATCGTGTGCTGATCACCGGCTATACGGATGCCAGCGGATCGCCAAGTGTGAACCTTAAGTTGAGTGAACTACGCGCTAAGGCGGTACGCAACTATCTCTTGGAACGAGGCATTCATGCCGAACGATTGATGGTGAATTACTACGGAGATAGCCGCAGTATGGGCCGAGCGCCGGATGAACGACGCGTGGAGATCGAGTGGTTGGCGCGTTGAGGTATGGTCAGTCTTCGGCTTCTTCCAGGTCAGAAGGCTTGTACTGCATCCGGAAGAGCACCTCGAACGTAACGCCACCATTGGTTCGCACATGGAATGACCCATCCAGTTGATCGGCCATGGCCTCCACGATCTCCAAACCTAGTTTTCCAGGACCTTGACGTTGATCCTCGGATAGACCTCGACCATTATCCTTGACAACGAGACGGAACAGATCTCCTTCAACATTCGTTATTTGGATATCCACGTGGCCACCTGTAGCATATGGGAACGCATGACGGTACGTATTGCTTACCAATTCACACGCGATGATACCCAGTTCGATCGCTGTGTCCTGATCGGCCTTTAACCCATAGGTCGCTACCTCGTAACTAACAGCGTTACTTTCAGGCTTGTGCATTTCAGCCAATGAAGTGATCAGGTTGGTGAAGAACAATTGAAGATCCACGTTCCGTAGGTCCTGAAGTTCGTACAGTTTGTGATGGACAAGCGCGATCGTATCGATCCGTTGTTTGCCGCGCATGAACTCCTCCTTTACTTCTCCTTCTTCCAAACGGGCACTTTGTAAGTTCAACAGGCTACTTACGACCTGTAGGTTATTCTTTACCCGGTGATGTACTTCGCGGTTCAACACATCCCGCTCACCCAGCGCCTTTGCTAGTCGTTTTTCCTGTGCCCGTGTTCGTTTTTCCTGTTTTCGTATCAAGGAGATCTCAACTCCTCTGCGTACACGGACCCAACCCAAGAGAAAGGTGAGACCGGCCAATGCTATGAGCATGCCATACAACGTGTTCCGTTCAGGAGCCATCAATTTGCGAATGGTGGATAGATCGATGATCTCTCCGGTACAGATCGTCTGGCCGTTCAATTTATAAGGCGTTATCAGGCCTCTGAATCTCTTGCCCCCATGGCTGAATGTGCGCGGCCATTGAATCTGATCCGTGGTCCACGTGCGGCCAGCTTCTTGCTCAACCTCACGTAGAATGGGGTCCACTTGTGCAGAATCCGGCGTTGGTATCCGACGACCATCATTGCTTAGGATCATTGCTCCATAATGTCGCAGTGTTGTGGTTTGGGTCACTAATGCTTCCGATCTGGATAGGTCCACTTCGAACGCCAGAATGCGGTACGGGTCCGCATCCTCCCGTCCGCGGATCAACATGGAAAGCTGCATTACCGGATTTTCCGATCCCGAAGGGAAGTACATGTTCCATGCAGGTTCATTCCTCGCATCCTCCAGTGCTTTGCTGAACCAAGGCTGATCACGCGGGTCATAGTCCAGGTCCGAGATCCAAACGCTGTCGATCCTGCCTGACTGAGCGTTGTTGGCGACTTGGCCTTGGATCACCGAACCTCCGTTGGATCCTTCATCAGTAAGATGTAGTTGAAAGTCCAGACCATTTCTTACCAGGCCGATCTCATTTCCGCGCTCATCAGCAAGTCGTACCGCAAGGATCGGCCACTGTGAGTTCATTAATGGCCGCCATCGCTTTATATGATCAGTAGGTGTAAGTGAATCCAACTCTTGGACCGCAGCACATTCTTCCCGTAGGTCCGTACCCAATTCGTGGAACATGGCATCCAACCGGACGCGGTACAACTGTTGGGCACTTTCGAGACCCAGGTCCGCCACGACAATTACGCGCTGGTCCATTTTCATCCAACGCGAGCCGATGAATCCGAGCGTGGAGACCAGTAGCACAATTATGGCTACCACCAACCAACGTTCGAACTTTCTGCGCTTCTTCATGGATGAACTCTCCTACCAAATGCGATGATACGTGCAAGGCTGATCCGCGATCATTGTAATTTCTTGAGTACTGCAATGGTACGATCCACGTCGGTATCATCGATATCCAAATGCAGGACCATGCGCACCATATTGGGCCCGAATGCAGCAGCAATGATCCCGGATCCCTTCAGTTCTGTAAGCATTGAGCTTGCTTCACGCCCTCCGGCCAGCGTGAAAATAATGATGTTGGTTTCCACTGGCATAACATGATCCACATACGGAAGATCGGCGATCGCATCGCCAAGGGTTGTAGCACGAACGTGATCTTCGACCAAGCGATCCACATGATGATCCAACGCATAATGACCTGCTGCTGCCAGTATTCCTGCCTGTCTCATGCCACCGCCCAATCGCTTTCGTACACGACGGGCATTGGCCATTAGCACTTTGTTCCCAACAAGTATGGAGCCGACCGGCGCACCCAATCCTTTGCTTAAACAGATCGAGATCGTATCGAACCGCTTGCCCCATTCCTCCGGCTTTTCTTTGGTAACCGACAACGCATTGAAGATCCGCGCTCCGTCCATGTGCATTGCTAATCCATGTAATGAACAAACGGTTCGGATCTTATCGACCTCTTTCAAACTCCATACAGCTCCTCCTCCGCGATTGCAGGTATTCTCAATGTTCACCAAACGTGTTCGTGCCAACCATTGCGCATTCGGGTCGTTGATCGCAGCCGCTACATCTTCAGCAGTGAACCGACCGTGATCACTTGGTACGAACTTAACGCTGCAACCGCTCGTGGCCATTGTTCCACCTCCCTCGTATCTATAAATGTGCGCGCCTTCATCGCAAATAATTTCATCACCGGGATGCGTGTGTATATTGATCGCTATCTGGTTGGTCATTGTCCCACTTGGGCAGTACAGACCGGCTTCATGTCCAAAGAGTGCAGCAACACGTGCTTCCAACGAGTTGACCGTTGGATCCTCGCCGAAAACATCATCGCCGACGGCGGCATTCAGCATGGCCTTCCGCATTGCAGCAGAGGGTTTGGTAACAGTGTCGGAGCGTAGGTCGATCATAGTGGAGCGCAAGATAATTGAGAGCTTACCTTCTACGGCTCACCATAAGCAGATCCATTAGTGCTCGAACTCAAGATCGAATTAGTTACAGAAGTTCAGTTGATCAGTATCGACGCATAACATGTAAAAGGTGCCTTCAATGCCTTTTGATCAATTTAATGGGCAGTAATGCTGTAAAAACGATCTTGGAATGAGGACCTGCAGTTGGATGAAAGTTCAATCTTGGAACTGTTGAACTGGTCGTTCTGAAACTGGATCGGAGCTATTGTTCATTCATGTCGAAAAAATGACCGCACTGGCCGCAGGACATGCCGCGTTGAAATCCCAGTGGATAAGTGATAAAAATGAATGAGACCAAAAGATGCCCTATGCTTTTCCAATCCCGTGGACGACTGACCCCACTGGTTAGATCGGCTGAGCCACACCGCGGACATTTCATCTCCGCTTCATTTTCATCAAGATAAGGCAAAGACTCGCTTTCTGACAGCAATAGAATTGCAGACTCTCGATCCGAAGTACTCACTTTTAATTTTACTCCTCCAAGCGCATAACCCCAGAGACGGTTCAAGCTGATGGTATGCTCATCATTCACATATGCACCGATGCCCGCATTTTCCAAAATGCAACGGGCCAAGTGTGCTTCAATCGGGTCATCGTAGAAACGTATCGTTACTAGGTCGCGCTTCATCTGATCATTTCCTTCGGCTCACCATAAGCCCATCCCGTATTGGCAACAGCACATTTTCCACGCGGTCGTCTGTTTTTACTTTCTCGGCATAAGCATGTAAACCTTTGGTCTCACTGTCCATTTCGCTTTCTGGTGATAGCACTCGGCCGCTCCATAGTATGTTGTCAGCAATGATCAACCCTCCAGGTCGCATGCGGTCAATTATAAGATCGAAGTAGTTGCAATAGCTCGGTTTATCGGCATCGATGAAGACCAGGTCGAAGATGCCTCCAATGGTCGGTATCACTTCCGTTGCAGGCGCCAAATGTTGATGGATCCGATCATGGTAACCCGCTTTACGGACGTACCTATCCACCATCCCTGCAAGACGTGTGTTGATGTCTATCGTGTGGAGTTTGCCTTTTGTGGAAAGCCCTTCAGCCAAACACAAGGCGGAATAGCCCGTAAAGGTGCCTATCTCCAAGATCAAATGCGGTGACATCAACTTACTGATCATGCTCAAGAATCGGCCTTGCAGGTGGCCGCTAAGCATTTGCGGAAGTTCCACATTGTCTTTGGTTTCTGCCGTTAGTTCTTGTAAGTATGACGGTTCCGGAGAAGTATTCAATTCGGCATACGCCTCAAGGTCCGGAGATAGAAAATGCATGACTTAATGCTGAACTGAAAAGCGTTGAGTAACCCTGCCGACAGCCGTGTGCAAAGAAATGGTGTAAACGCCGTTCACGTAATTCGTTGTCGCAAGTTGAACAGTGTCCGATCCAGCGCGAACGCGATACAAGACCCGTCCATCAATTGCCGATATGGTCAGTTCGCTTCCGATCATATGTGGATGTATGGTAATGGTGAGTTGATCGGAGGTTGGTACAGGATACACTTGCAACGAGTTGATCGGGTCCTCTTCTTCGATCCCCACAACCATATCCAATCGCCACCAGTCGTTTCGGCGCATAATATCACCATCTAATCCAAGGCCATAGTAGAACGCATCGGCCCAGCTTTGTGGTCCGCTTATGCCAACACCAACGCCGCCACGCCGCACACCAGCAGGAAATGCGGGTAGTGGTTCCGTTAAACTATAACCGCCCCAAACGTCATCATGGAATATCTCTTGCTCTGTTGCGCCGCACGCTATTACGGAAACGTAACTGCCGCTGCCATCCGCACCCCATCGCGGTTCCGGAATGCTATCGCGCTGGTACCATGTCCCGGTTTCAAACGCACTAGGGTACTCCCAAACATCGCGCATGCCAACGTACGCACTGTCCGCTCCACCGATCAATAACAATCCTTCGCCACTTCCACGAACAGATGCAGCGCGGTGTCGCGGAGGGCCAGGCACATCACCGGTTGCCGTCCATGAATTGGTTTGAGAGTTGTACTTCCATGCTTCGTTCGTTGGTACTCCGCTCGCTAATATGCCGGTTGCAATGATGGCATCGGCCCACATCATACCCATACCAGCACAAGCGTAGCGCCCTTCCGCTGGTAATGATGCTTTCTGTTCCCATTGATCCGTTGCAGGATGGTAGGCCCACAATTCGTCCAATGCGCCATTCGGACCCTGACCACCGAAGACGTATCCCGTATCGGCAAGTGTGAACGTGGTGCAATACTGTCGCGGATCAGCAGGTAAGGGTGTAATGGTAGTCCATGTTCCCATATCCGGATCATAACAGAACCAGTCATTCATCAGCACCCAGCCGACGGCATATCCAGTACCAACATAGATCTTGCCGCCAACAGTGAATGCTGCAGCATCATCCCTAGGTGTTCCAGGAAAATCAGGGAGTTGGGTCCATTGCGCTTGGCAAACAGTGGAGGTGAAGAATGCCAGTAGTGTGAGGTGGTGCATTCTGTAAAGGTAGACGAGGCGATCAGAAGGGGCTGGCCAGTGAGTGAGGCTTATTGCTCATACATGACCTCCACTACATGTCGCGCCATTTCAGAACAAGGCTCAGTCTTCAGTGAGGCGATAAGTTGATAAAAGTGAACTCTTCCGATGCGGTCAACTCACTTTCCTGCAATTTCCTTTTGATTTGGATGATTCGGTCGGATCACCCAACTTCGCTCACCTAACGCCGACCATCATGAGATCCACCAAGCACATCGTCATCCTCTCGTTTGCCATGTTATTTATTGCTGCGTGTTCCAGCGAACCCAAGAATGAAACGCCTGAGCAGAAAGAAGAACGCGTAATGGATGAAGCAGCGGAATGCGACCCCTTGGTCGGTGAATTCCGCAACCTGATGGAGGAGTACGAAACAGCTTTGACTGAAATGGTCGCTGCTAAGAAAGTGGATGCGGAAAAGCAAAAGGAACTTTCCGCCAAGGCGAAGGACCTCAGTGATCGCATTCAACAACGAGGTGAAAAGGCGTTGGGCCTAAAGTGTTGGTCCGAGTTTAAGACCATTGGTGCAACTTATGGAATGCGCATAGCGAAGTTGGGTATGCAGGTAGCCATGATGGAAGGTGGCATGGAAGGGGTGGATCCGGAAATGATAGAACAGTTGCAGAAAGTGATGCAGTAGGTATGGTGAGCGCATCATGACCAAGACTACACATCGTTCCAAACTTCTGCCGGGGTTCACATTCGTGTTGTGTCTTGCTCTTTTAGGGATTTTTGTCGGTGGCATCATTGGACGCTTCGCGGTACCCAATTCGGATGGACTTGCCGGCGCCGCCGAAGTGCTCGGTTATATGCTGGTCATATCCATCGCTTTCATTGTGCTTGGTATTTTTCTGGTGAAGAAACTTTCCCGACGGAGGATCGTTCGGTCATTGCTTGTTGTTGGTCCGTTAGCGTTAATAATGGTGGTGTTTGGAATTTGGCGGTTCATGCAGATGAAGGCCGAGCAGGATGAACAATGGCAAAAAGAACAAGAGCGGTATGAGCAATTGGAACCAACTGCGCCAATAGCGCCGGTCATCTTCGCATCGCGGCGTTCTACGTTGGACGTTCTTGGAAACGCCACCGAGCAACAGGAACCAGTGCTGGGTCTTGGTATGGCATCACCGATCATGGAACTCGGTGTCCTCCACTTCTACGGTGCACCGGATATGGACCAGCTACCGGCAACCTTCCAGGCATTGGATAGCCTCACTTTCGCAAAGGGCGAGCACTTCACGAATATCACCTCGGCGCCACCATGGTTCGTTCCGGCCCATATGAAGTTGGACTATGACCTCCTCCTTTTAAAGATGATCACGCTCTCACGTAACTGGGTGGAGGTTGAGGTGAACACCTTCGATGGAACTACACGTTGGGTGGACCGACAGGAACTGGGTATTGTGTTTTGGCCGGAATTCATCAGCACGGTCAATACAGTGGAGATCATTGATCCGGAAACCAACCCGATCCGGATCAAACCACTCGACCATGCATCAGTCCTCGCCGATGGCGCTGACGCCTTGTTGAAACCGCTCGCCGTTCGCGGTGAATGGTTGATGGTGGGAACATCGGAACTCGCAGACCGCATGCCTCCGACCGGTTGGATACGCTGGCGTGATGGCGTACGCCTCTTGGTGCGCTACAATTTGTTGTGTTGATCACTTCAGTGCCACAACCCGCACCGGGAACTGCTCCAGACCAGCGATCCGGATCGAATACACACCGGAACTAGGTAAGTCCATACGGACCATTCCGTGGGCTACAGCCGTACACTTCACTGTGACCGGTCTGCCTAATTCATCCGTGATCCACACATCGTGCGGAGTGATGTTGAACGGTCCGTCGATAGTTACTTCCTGCTTGGTGGGGTTCGGGTAAACGCGGATCGCCGGGTGTTGCGTTTGCGGAACACTCATGTCATTCTCATGTACCAATTCCCAGATCAATAGCCGCCCATTGTTTTGGTCGGATGTGTATGAAAGGCTGTCCTGAAAACTGTTGGATAGGATTGGTTGCATAGAAGTTGGGACCAGCACTTCGCCGTTCGCATAGTCGGTCATCGTCAATTCAAAGCGCGTGGCAGTGCCTGTGTTCCACGGAAGATCACTGATCGAAATGGAAATAGTACCGGAACTTCCACCGGGATCATCCGCAGGAACCACTACGAAGATGGTATCTTGATCGATCGTACTGCACGCCAATGCTGCATAAGGCGTATCCACTTGGGACAGCAATCGATCCGTGGCACCAAGGATCCGGTTCATGGCCATGTATGCATGCGCTGCAGGTTTAGCGCTAAAGGTCGGCTTGGTGTAGAACATGCCAAGGCAACACGTACCCACTGTGGTATCGTTGTCCGACATGCTTGCTGCATGCGCGTAAGTGATCCCTGCGTCCTGCATCCCAATGATCGCTTTGATCCGATCCAAGCCATAATCCAAACTATTCCAACCGGCGGAGCCGAAGCCCGGATCGAGAATGCCCCATTCACCGTTCACCAGTTCCGCATTGGGTACAAAAGTGTCACGCCAGGTGCGTGCGATCTCGGTCTTGACGTGGTCATACCCACCGTTGATCACGTCATAGGGGTGGAATGAAAGGAAGTCCATGCGCGTGCCTTCCTGCTGCACGGTGCTCAGGAATTGGATCGGAAATAAGTTCAGGAAACTCTGCATCGCGAAAGAACAACAGCCCAATTCAATATTCGGCGAGAGCAAAGGGTCCGCTTCCACTTCTGCGACAATTGCCGCATACATTGCATGAAGCTGTGGAACATCCCCATCCCAGAATGGCGTGAGTCCCGGAAACTGATCGGGTTCGTTCCACCCTTCGAACCAGGTCACATTGCGTGTGGTGTACAAATGCTTGATCAGCTGGTAAACTGCTCGTCCGTATACCGCATTGTCGGCGGGTGGTGCCGTGCGGATCGCGTTGTCCCAACCGAACAGATGGCAGGGGATAGGCCACTCTATACATCCGAAATAGGTCGGTGTATGAACGCTGCTCAGGTCGAAGGGCATTGCTGCAAATTCTACGAAAGGTTCCGCACCAATTGATCGCACTACATCCACCAACGAATCGATGTAGGTGAAGTCGTAATTCGAAAGATCATTCACACCCGCCATCGTGTTCGGGCCGTGATACCATTCGGTCGGTAGGTTACGCAGGACCACTGTGTCCGAGGAATAGTAGTCGGCGCTGTGCGGATCATCAAATCGCCCAGTGGATACCCGGATGCTCCGTGGCTTCAACGTGTTCATCAAAGGCATAAAATCGGGATCGTCGATGTATAACTCCTTCGGCCCTTCAACGGTAGGATTGCCTCCTGTACCGAACAATAATTGCACATCGTAATGATCGCCCCAAAGCGGGTTCACCGTGCCGATAACATTCGTTGCATCGACCTCAACGTTGATCTGTCCGGAAACCGCGCTGGGTAGGATGAGTGCTATTATGATCCAGTAGGGTGCGTTACGCATGGCCTTGCAAGATACAAAGCGTCAATAAGGAAATGATCGAATGCACGGTGAAAACGTTATTGGGAACAGACGGGTTCGAAATGCCAGATCGGTCCCGCGACCTGAAGAGAGATCAACGAACCATCGCATTACCACCTGCGGCAGACTGCGATCCTGAAGGAATTGTTGCACCTTGAAAGGCGATCGACCAATAGAAGAAATAGCTGGTCTGAATGCACGAACGCCGGAGCAGATGCACTCTGCTCCGGCGTTCAATTATTCAACTGTCTGATCGATCAGTAGCAGTACTTCCCCTCTGTGATCATCTTCTTCGAAATACTCTTCCGAAGCTCCGCGGTATTCAAATTCGTCGCTTTCGTAAAGCGTTTCGCACCCATCAGCATCGCGCGTTGCTCGTCGCCATCTGCGAAGTTGTTCACTGCTTCCTTCGCGAATTTGTGGATCCGATCAGCAGCATCGTGGATGTAGAGCTGGGTCATTGCGATCTGCTCCTGTACCGTATCGGCGCCTTTCATATCGGCCAATTTCAACGTGCGTAACAAGGTGCTCTCAGCAAGGTAGGTGTCGATCACCATGTCAGCGATGTGCATCAAGGTCTCTTGGTGTTTCGCGAGTTCCAAGCCCAGCTTCTGCGCAGCACCACCGGCCACCATCAGCACGGCCTTCTTGAAATTCGCCACCATCCGCTTTTCGTCGCCGAGCAGTGTTTCATCCGGCTCCGGCATATCAGGGATCCCCATCAATTCCGACGCGACCTTCTGAGCAGGACCCATCAGATCAAGCTGACCTTTCATTGCGCGCTTCAACAGCATGTCCACGGTGAGCATGCGGTTGATCTCGTTCGTTCCTTCGAAGATCCGGTTGATCCGGCTGTCGCGGTACGCGCGCTCTACAGGGCTTTCGGCACTGTAGCCCATGCCACCATAGATCTGCACGCCTTCGTCGCAGACGTAGTCCAAACATTCGCTACCGGCCACTTTCAAAATGGCAGCTTCGGCTGCGTATTGCTCTACACCTTTCAGCAATGCTTTTGCATGATCCGCACCACCAGCTTCCAAGGCTACAATGGCTTGTTCCATGTCGTAGCTGCAGCGGTAAGTCGCGCTTTCCACCACATAGCAATAGGTCGCTTGGTCGGCCAGCTTTTGGCGGATCGCACCGAACGAACTGATCGGCCTTCCGAACTGATGGCGCTCGTTGGCATACTTCACGCTTTGGTCCACAACTGCTTTGGCCCCACCCAATGCTGCTCCGGCCAACTTGATCCGGCCGATGTTCAAAATGTTCACCGCGATCTTGAATCCGTTGCCGCGTTCGCTAAGCAAATTCTCAACGGGAACTTTGCAATCGTTGAAGAACACCTGTCGCGTACTGCTGCCCTTGATGCCCATCTTCTTCTCTTCCGGGTTCAGCGTAATTCCACCGAAATCCTTTTCTATGATGAACGCGCTCAGGTTCTCATCAGCTTCACCGGTCTTAGGATCAATTATCTTTGCGAACACCGTGAAAATGTCAGCGAAACCACCGTTGGTGATCCACATCTTCTGGCCGTTGATGATGTAGTGCTTGCCATCCGGCGAAAGCTCGGCCTTGGTCTTTCCGCTGTTAGCATCGCTGCCAGCGTTGGGTTCGGTGAGGCAATACGAAGCCTTCCACTCGCCCGAGGCAAGCTTTGGAATGTACTTCTTTTTCTGCTCCTCGTTGCCGTAGTATAGGATCGGTAGTGTACCGATTCCCGTATGCGCAGCGATCGCTACGCTGAAACTGTGTCCCGCACCGGTGACTTCCGTCAGCAGCATGGTGGTCAAGAAGTCCTTACCGAAACCACCCAGGTCTTCCGGTACTGATACGCCCAGCAACCCCAGTTCGCCAGCTTTATCCAGCAGACTTGGCATCAAGCCCTCTTCCATGCTATCGATCCGGTCCAGGATCGGCCACACCTCCTTCAACAGGAAATCGGTCGCAGTTTGCGCGATCATGTGTTGCTCCTCGTTGAACTCTTCAGGAATAAAAATATCCTTCGGATCACTTTCGCGGATCAGGAATTCGCCTCCTTGGAGGGCCTTGTTTTTTGTTTCAGTTGCCATGGTTTCGATCAGATGGACAGAAGATCATACGATCTGATGATCGAATGCCTGCTGAATGCGTTCTACGGATTACACTACGTCATTGTTCGGCCTAAAGTTATGCATGCATAACTTTAGTTCCAAATGTGATATCAAGACTCGTCGGGTGTGAAAATCGGAGCGGGTCGGTGTTGTTTGAATTGCGGCATAATCGAATTTGGTGATCGATTTAGAACGGTAGAAATGAAATGCTGCATTCCATTTTTTCAGCGGCGATGGTTCCTTCGTCAACGCGCATTGAGCAACATACGATGCTGAGCGCAGGGTTCATGGTCACTTCCAGAATTGCCACCACTTCTTCTCGCGTTTCCTGATGACCTGCTGTTGCTCACGGTACCACGGATCAGTGATCCGCACCGCATTGTTCACGAACTCGACGATCGGTAGCGGCGGCCCCATTGAGTCGGAGCCATATGTGATCAGTGAACCGGTCCCTTCCTTCCCATCCCCCAGCGCGATCTCCACACTGCACTTCTTTCCCTTCTGGTCAGGCATCTCGCCGGACTTACCAAGGATCTGGTCAAGGTCAGGGTGGAGGGTCGCAATGAATCTGTCGAACAATGGCTCCTTCGCAACGCCCATGAACATGTTACGGTCAATGTTGATTGAGCCATCGCCTTTGCGGTTGATCGTGCCATCCTTATGCATGAGGATGGCCAGGGAAGTCTGATCCTCGATCTTCAGCGTAACGGTCATGAAATTGTAGGGACCCATGTTGCTCAATTCAACAACTCAAACACACTCGCTGTCCCCTGCCCGGTCCCTACGCATATCGTTACCACACCATATTTCTGTTTCCTGCGCCGCATCTCGTTGAAGAGCTGCACGCTCAGCTTCACGTTTAAGAAAGCAATTGTCGTCCTCATCGTTCTTTTGCCTTGAGCAGTTCGTTGATCTTCTTGATCTGATCTTTTGGATACGTGTCTTCGGGGTGCAGGCTATTCGCCCGGTAGTATGCCTCGCGAGCCTCGATGAACTTGGACGTGGCAAAGGCAGCATCGCCCGCCTCCATCTCCTTTAGAAATCTGTCCTCCATTTCTCGGTGTTGGCGATAGAGCCGTTTTGATTGGATCTCGTCCACTCTATAACCACGCTGTACCAGTGTGTCATAGATGATACATGCCTCAAGATACTCTTGTTCCAATTCTAGTGTTTTGGCTTTTTGGAACAGCGAGTCGCTCGGGGGCCCCTGGCACAGTCCAAGAGTAGCGGTGAGTAAGAAGAGGAGTGTGATGCTCGGTCCGGACATTGGTGCTTTTGCTAGTTCAACAACTCAAACACACTAGCCGCGCCCTGCCCGGTCCCAACGCACATCGTAACAACACCATACTTCTGCTTCCGCCTCCGCATCTCGTTGAACAACTGCACAGAAAGCTTCGCGCCCGTACACCCCAGCGGATGTCCCAATGCGATGGCACCACCATTCACATTGACTATCGAAGGGTCCAGCCCCAGCTCGCGGATCACCGCCAAGCTCTGGCTCGCGAACGCCTCGTTCAACTCGAACTGCTCGATGTCCTTCAGCTTAAGCCCGGCCTTCTCGATCGCCTTCGGTACCGCCGCCACCGGACCGATGCCCATGATGCGCGGATCCACGCCCGCCACGTGGTAGGAGAGGAGGCGCGCGATCGGCTTCACGTTCAGTTGCTTCAGCATGCGCTCACTCACCACCAGCACGAAAGCCGCGCCATCGCTGGTTTGACTGCTGTTGCCTGCTGTTACGCTGCCCCGCGCATCGAACACCGGACGCAGTTTCGCCAGCGCTTCCAAATTGCTCGCGCGCGGACCTTCATCGGTGTCCACCACGTACTTCTCCACTTGACGCTTCTCCTGGGTATCCAGGAACACGCGCTCCACTTCCACCGGCACAATGTCGTCCTTGAAACGCCCAGCGGCGATCGCAGCCAAGGCCTTCTCTTGGCTCGCCAGCGCGAAGGCATCCTGGTCTTCGCGGCTCACCTTGAAGTCGCGTGCCACGGCCTCAGCGGTAAGGCCCATGCCCCAGTAGTACGTCGGGTTCTCCTTGCCCACGGTGTGGTTCGGCACAATGCGCCAGCCACCGAAGGGGATCGGGCTCATGCACTCCACGCCACCGGCAATGATCACGTCCGCCTGCCCGCTGTGGATCTTGGCGCTGGCGATGGCGATCGTCTCGCTGCCGCTGCTGCAATAGCGGTTCACCGTCATGCCCGGCACCTTCTCGTTGTTCAGGCCCATCAGCGCGATCATTCGGCCGATGTTCAGGCCCTGCTCGGCTTCGGGCGTCGCGTTCCCCACGATCACATCGTCCACCTGTTCGGGCGCTAGGTTCGGCACGCTGGCCATCAGGTGTTTGATCACGTTCGCCGCGAGGTCATCGGGACGTGTGAAACGGAATTTGCCACGTGGGGCTTTTCCTACTGCGGACCGGAATCCGGCTATGATGTATGCGTTCATGTGCTAATGCTTTTAGTACGTTTGTTTGGGCGTGCAGGCGTTCAAATGCAACGCCGTCGGGCTATTCGCTGCAAGTCCTCGCGGCGAAGACGCCGCTCCGGGCTTTCCGCTGCTATCCCTCACGCAAGAGTTGTTCGTGCTGATGTTCATCGGTCACTTGGATATTCGCACAACCTCTTCAAGAAGCACATCCATATTATGTGAAAAGTTGACTTGGGTGGCGTTGGGCAGCGTTTCGGTCTTTCTGATGGGCAAGTGCAAATAACTATCGGCTATGCTCCGGAGTGAAGTGTTCAACTGGGACATAAGAGATTTAAAGCTTCGTCCGCCGTACTGTGCGACTACTTGGTCAAAGGTTTGGTGACCAAAGAGTGGTGGAACATGGTTGATTATTGATCGACCGACCATTGCAACGCTGAGGTAGTTACCTCGCTCGTAGTTGTCGTTTAGTTCGCGACACAGCTGAACGAGACGAGTAAAGTCGAAGTTCGGATGGGAAATATTCTGAAGCTCTTTGACCCGGTTTGAATTGACAAAGTCGGGATGCGAGTCAGAGGTCTGTTCCTCATCGTCTGAACTTGCCTTGGAAGCCGCTAACCGTCTCTCAACGTATGCCTTGCCATCAACTGTGATCTTGGCATCTGTTCGCATTGACGCTGGAAATACGTCAACGTATCCGTCTCGTTCCAGTAGTTTGACAATGTTACGAGAGTCATCGTACCAGTCGAGTGCAACTTGATTCAGGTAGAAAATCAATCCGGTATCCCAGAACTGGTCTAACTTTCTGAGTGCATAGAGCTTTTCGAGAAGGAATATCGCCTTCGCATCAACTGTCAGTTCCGCTCTTTCCTCAATGAATGTTTGACCAAGAGTTAGCGGATCACTGATGGAGACAATCGCCAAAACGTAATTGATAGAACGCACACGTTGAGTCAATCTATCTTTCAATCGATTTATTCGCTGAGCAAGTGATTGCTTACCCATTGCACCATAGGCAACGCTTGTCCGCAATAGCTGATCAAGCGTTCCCGCTAAATCGGGTGTGCAACTCTCCGTAACATAGAGTTGTTGCTCTTTTATGATGGAATCGATCTCTTGGATTACCGTTTTCAAGGAATCTTCACTGTTTACTTGAGAAACGGGAAAATCTTCGAACTTTTCTCGAAAGGCAACAAGTGCCGCTACGAATTCTTCATATCTCACCAACATACGGACGTCTTCCGCATTGTTCTCCAATAATTTCCGAGGATTTATCATCTCGGTCAATTTCGAAGCACTTTCCCCGTAGTAATGATGCTCTGTAACCGCTCTAACGTCTTCTTCTGCATACACAATTCCAAGAACGCTTTCCGCTCCAGATCCAGCAAATACTGCTCGCTCACTTCGGTGATCTCTGAAAGATCCCCACCGCACAACACATATCCCAGTTTTTCGCTGATGAGCGCGTCGTGCTCGCTGATGTAGTTGCCGCTTTGCATGCTGTTGGCGCCGACGTAGACGATGCCGAGGCCTTCCTTGCCGAGCACCTTGATGTCGCGGCGCATGGGCGGCTTGGTGTAGCCCTTGCTCCAGAGGTCGAGCGCGCAGGCCTTGGCGTGGGCGAGCTGGTGGGCACGGCTCACGATCACTTCGTCCTGGCCGGGGCGGAGGTAGCCGAGGTCGAAGGCTTCCTCGCCGCTGGTGCTCACTTTGGCCTGGCCGATGGTGAGGAAGCGCTCGCGCATGCGGTTGATGCGTATGTCGCCTTCCTTCAGTTCGTCGCTGAGGCGCAGCGCGAATTCCTTGGTGCCGCCGCCGCCGGGGATCACGCCGACGCCGAATTCCACGAGGCCCATGTAAGTCTCGGCGTGCGCGACCACTTTGTCCGCGTGCATGCAGAGTTCGGTGCCGCCGCCGAGGCAGAGCTGGTGCGGTGCGGCCACCACGGGGATGCTGCTGTGGCGCATGCGCATCATGGTGTTCTGGAAGGTGCGGATGGCCATGTCGAGGTCCTCGTATTCCTGCTCCACGGCCATCATGAAAATCATGCCGACGTTGGCTCCTGCACTGAAGAGGGCGCCATCATTGTAGACCACGAGTCCCTTGTAGCCTGCTTCCGCAAGGTCGATGGCTTTGTTGAGGCCTTGGATGACTTCCGCGCCGATGGTGTTCATCTTGCTGGTCCAGCTCACGCTAAGGATGCCATCGCCGAGGTCGCGCACCACGGCTTGACTGTTCTTCCAAACAACGCTGCTTTCCGGTAGGTCGGCGAGAACGATTAGTCCTTCGGCACGCGGGATCGGCTTGTAGCTTTTGCTCGCGGCATCGTAGTACATGCGCTTGCCGCCCTCTGTTTTGTAGAAGCTGGTATTGCCTGCCTTTAACATTTCAGCAACCCATGGTGCAACCGTCATTCCGGCTGCGTTCATCGCATCGAGTGCGGTCTTCACACCAACGGCATCCCATAATTCAAAGGGCCCGAGCTCCCAACCGAAACCGGCACGTAGGGCATCGTCGATCTTGTAGAGGTCGTCGGTTATTTCTGGAATGCGGTGGCTCACGTAGGCGAACAATCCGTGGAAACTCTTGCGGTAGAAATCCCCTGCTTTGTCGGTGCCGGTGTAGAGGATCGGCATGCGCTTCACGAGGTCGTCCTCCTTTTTCGCAGCGTCCATTGTCGCAAATTTGGGCTTCACTTGCGCGCGGTATTCGAGCGTCTTCAGATCCAGCGCCATGATCTCGCCTTTGGCCGCGCGGTCCTTGAAGAAGAAGCCCTTGCCGGTCTTGCTGCCAAGCATGTTCTTGTCCACCATCTGCTGCAAGTAGCCGGGTATGGTGAAGAGCGCGTTCTGTTCGTCCTTCGGGCAATTGTCCTTCACGCCCTGCGCGACTTTCACGAGCGTATCCAATCCAACCACATCCGCAGTGCGGAAGGTGGCACTTTTCGGACGACCCAAAACAGGGCCAGTGAGGCGATCAACTTCTTCAACAGTTAGGCCCATTTCTTCCACCAAGTGGAACAGGCCCATGATGCCGAACACGCCGATGCGGTTGGCGATGAACGCGGGCGTGTCTTTGCAGAGCACAGTTACTTTTCCGAGGATGTGCTGGCCGTAGTCTTCGAGAAAACTAAGTACAGCAGGATCTGTTCCCGGACCAGGAATGATCTCCAACAACTGCAAGTAGCGCGGCGGATTGAAGAAGTGCGTTCCACAGAAGTGTTTCTTGAAATCGTCGCTGCGTCCTTCCGCGATCGCGTGGATCGGAATGCCGCTCGTGTTAGTCGTGATCAAAGTGCCCGGTGTTCGGTACTTCTCCACGTTCGCCAGCACCTGCTGCTTGATGTCCAAGCGTTCGATCACCACCTCGATGATCCAGTCGCAGTCCTTGATCTTCGGCAGGTCATCGTCGAAATTTCCGGTTCTGATACGGCTCGCGAATTTCTTGTCGTAGATAGGAGAGGGGTTGTTCTTCAGTGCGAAGGCCAAGGCGTCATTGACGATCTTGTTCTTGTCGTTACCCTCCTTCGGGACGATGTCCAGCAGCAGGACTTCACATCCCACGTTAGCAAAGTGGCACGCGATGCGGCTGCCCATAACGCCGCTGCCGAGGACGGCTACTTTCTTGATGTTGCGGTTATTCATTGGTGTGAATGCATTTGACCGCGACGGCGCAACGACGCAACGGGTCCGCGGCGAAATGCCAAGGAGTTGTTGAGAGGTCGAGTTATCATCGCTTGTCTATTGGGTTGTTGATCTACGTTGCGTTATCGTCGCCCGCCGCATGGCGAGCCGTTGCGGTTCAATTCAGAATAGTTGTTCTTCTTCCAGTATCCGATCAAGTTCGGTCATTACCGCTCGAAAGCTATCCAGTTGGTTCTTCGTAAAGCGACTTTGAACGGCTTCATTGAATTTGATCACCGTATCGCGGCTGACATCGCGCATCTTTTTGCCTTTTGCTGTAAGGTGGATCCGAACGATCCGCTTGTCATCACCGCACGGCACGCGTTTGATCAATCCTTCAACGTCCATGTTCTGAAGGATGCGCACTAGGCTTCTGCTTTCCATGCCCATCTTGGGTCCGAGCTTGGTGCTTGGTGTGCCTCCTGGATCAATGCTCAACAGGATCTGCCCGATCGCCATGGTGCCGCCGTACTTGCTCGCCTCGCTGTTGTACATCCGCGAGATGCGGCTCCACACTTTGCGGATCGGGAAGTCGATGGTCTCTTCGGGTTTCATGCGATGCGAAGGGCTAAGGTAATGACTAATGGTATGCACGCATAACGTATAAAAAAACCGGCGGTCATCACGGAACGGATCATCCGTGTACTTTTAGCGGCTGCGTTTGCGTTCCATATTCAAACAGACTCCCACCATGCGAAAGTTATCCTTACTGTTCTTGGCGATCACATTGATCACATTCGGCTCCTGCAAGAAGGATGATCCGGATCCCGTACCAACCACGCCAACACCAGTGGACAACGGCCCGCGTTTGATCCTGAAGTTCCGATTCGACAGCACGCAGGTTCGCTTGAATGGGCAAGGTCAACCGCAACTGACTTTGCCAGCAGGCCATGCGGCCCAGAACCCGCGCTTCAATACCATGAGCAGCCATTACGTGGAGTTCGCACCAACTGCATGGACTTTGCCCGGAACGGGTTCGGTAGTGTACCATGCTCCAGAAACAACGGCGGGTGGTGCTAATGCGATCGACTTTAACCAAAGCGTGAACGCGGGACAGAACGGAACTTTCCTGAACATTCCGCTCTCGCAACTTGCTGCCGGAACGTATGAGTATCTGCGTGTTTCACTTGCTTATCAGAACTATAACATCAACTTCCGATACACGGATACCCAGTTCGGCCAGGGTGCGATGGATCTGACAGGAACCTTGGCTTCCTTCATCGGCTTCAATACATACATCGGCACGTTCAATGTGGGGCAGCAGAGTGTAACGGTGAATGACGATAAGCTCCAAGGTTTCTGGGCCTTTGAGGTGGATCCGTTGCCAGCTCCTATTCCGACGCCAGCTCCAACGGTCGGTCAAGCACCCGGCGTTACCACCGTTCCCAACCCGATCTTCGACTCTTCGCCGATCCCTGCCGGTTCTTGTTTGGTCACCGGAGGTTTTGCAACACCGTTGGTGATCACCGGAAATGAAACCGAGGATATCGAGATCGTGGTGTCGTTATCCACTAACCAAAGTTTCGAATGGATCGATAATGGCGATGGATACTTTGAACCGGCGGCCGGCGATGTAGTGGTAGATATGGGGATCCGCGGTCTTATCCCGATCGTACAGTGAGCTTGCCTATAGCACGATCTCAAGAGGCACTTCAAGCGTTACGGTTTCTGTTGAACAAGGGTCATTCGTTGATACTACGCGGATCCATTGTTTCCCTGCTTTGCCCACTGCCTTCACAGTAACTCCGTTGTAGGTCCGTTCTGTGATCTGCAATCCTTCGCTGCACTCCCAAAGCAAGCTTCCATGCGCTCCGGTGAGTTCTACATTGCGTTGATCGGAATTCTTCAGCACAGCATTTGACGGCGATAATGTCAGCTTCTTCGGTGCAGAGCAGAGATCACTCAACCCTTCCTGCGGCACGCGTTGATACACTCGGATATAGTCAACGAGCATTGCGCTTTCGGTAGGCCAGGGTTCCGGTTTCTTTGGTCCGTTGCAATATCCTTTCGGTTTGTCCACGCTGTTGTCTGCGAGCACGTTGACCTTGTCCTGTGGTCTTGGAAAATAGGGCGCAATGCGATTCGAACCCGAGGGGCGATCACATCCCGGCAAAGGTCTGCCTCTTCGGTCAACATACCGACCGCGCACATAAATGACCTCTCCGTCCAGATACCATCTTATTTCATCGCGGTCCCATTCAACGGCGTACGTGTGAAAGTCGGCACTATGATCCACACCTTTATACTTTCCGGTGTTGGAGTAGCGTGTATCACCCCACTGATGCAAAGATCCTTTGAGCCATTTTGGGCGTTCGCCACAGATCTCGAACACATCGATCTCTGTTTCTCCGCCGAACATCCAGAATGCAGGCCACAGACCACGGCCATTGGGTATGCGACAATGGATCTCATATTTTCCATACGTGAATTCAGCACTGCCGATCGAGCGGATAGCACTTCCTCTGTGCTGCGTGGTTTTACTATACCACGTGGTTTCTTTTTGTTCTACGGCAAGTTTCAGCATACCATCCGTCACACTTACTTGGTCGTCCATGAAGACACTGTTGTTGCTTCCTAGATAGCGACATGATTCGCAATTTTCGCTTCCGTCATCGCTGAAAGGGAAATGGGTGATCCATTTCGTCCGGTCCAATTCGTTGCCCTCGAACTCATCCTGGAAGACGAGCTTGTATGTGTTGTTATCACAGTTGCCACCCGGGTCCGATACCGTCGGCAGATCCTTGATCTTCTTCTTTTGGCCGTAGGCGTCAACAGGGCCGATCAAACTCAGTAGCATGAGGAGCACTGAAGAAATGACGACGTACTTGGTCTTCATTATGTTGGAATTCGAATTGGTATTACGTGTTCGGCTTTGGAGTTCGCGGGACACCGTTCATCCAGAGTACAAGTCCGGTAGTCGGATGATACGTGTATCGAATGGAAGCTGAAGGAACCACATAATCGGCGTGGCCCTTGAGGTCATCATAGATATAGACACTATCACAATCAAACATGAAAAGCGTGGTGTCATTGCTGTATCCAACGCGCATAAATGGCGCAATGGTCGTTCGCTTCAAATAGGAGGTGTCCTCCTCAACTACGTGTTCAGGAAATGCCAGGTCAATGAAACCACGGTCCTGAAATCCGTTCTCACACCAGAATAATTTTTGCCCCCAGCTTTCGCGTTCACCGAAATTGGCTGCCATCCATGAGCCATTCATACCCTTTCCCGGACCGAAGAAGGTCGGTAACATCGACCAACTGTCGTAAGCTGGTACCGATACGGATAGGACCTCCGCAGAACTGTCCGGTAGCGCACGATAATGATAAAGCCGCAACCCTTCGAATTTCTCTTCGATGTTCGATGCAACCATGATATTGGTGCCGTCCTGAAGGTTCAAGGCTACTTGCACGAGAAGCGTATCGTGTACTACGTTGTCCGGAACCACTGCGTATTCCAACGGACCGGAAAACCCATTCAGAGCAGGTTCATCTTCAGGTGTGTTCGCGTTCTTGGGTGCTTCGTTCGTGCAACTCATAACGAGACAAGTGATCACAGCAATTCCGCTCCAACCTTTCACCATTGGTTCTTCTTCGTGTTACCGGAATAAGGATCTGACCACTAGTTCAGCCACATATTCCTTACCGCCGCTTTGTACTCAGGAATACGTTGCCTTTCAATTCGGTACTGCCAATTACGATGGTATAGAAATAGGTTCCATCAACACACGTTTCACCTGCTAAGCTGCGCCCATCCCATATTATGTTGTTCCCTGTATTCTGGAAAACGACCTGTCCCCAACGGTTGAATACTTCCATGGAAGTACACGCGCCAAGAATTGCGTCGGTATTGAAGGTGAACACATCGTTGACGCCATCACCATTCGGACTGAATACGTTCGGGATATCGAAGCTTACGTGATCGGAGAAGTTTCCCGGATCTATTGTTTGTGTAAGCATGCCATCGCAATTCACGCCATCGGAAACTGTGAGGGTCACATTGATGGATCCACCGTATGCGAACTGATGTTGCGGGTTCTGTTGCGTGCTGGTCGCGCCATCACCGAAATCCCAGAACCAGCTCGTTGCACCTGATGATGCATCCGTGAAGAAGGCACGCACACCGTCGCAATTCGGCTCCAGTGTAATGTCGAACTGGACGTTAAGACTACCTTGAATTGTTACCGTGACCGAACCCTGACTGGTACATGTATCGCTTTGCGCCGTTACTGTATAGATCGTTGTTCCGGTCGGTGAAGCTGTTGGGTTCAGCAAAGTGGCATCGTTCAGATCCGAAGCCGGATTCCAGAAGATCGCTACGCCAGGGATCGTCGTTGGGTTGCCTCCGAGGATAACAGGTTGACCATCACAAATGGTCTGGTCCGGACCGGGATCAAGCGGAGGGTCCGTGCTTACTTGAACATTCATAGCATCACTCGCAGTACAGCCGTTCCCATCCGTGATGGTCAGCGTGTAGGTCGTGGTGATCACTGGTGACGCTTGCGGTGTTGGGCTGGCAGGATCGTTCAAGTCTGTTGTTGGTGACCAGCTTGCATTCCCTGTTCCGCTTCCATTTAATTGAGCAGCAAAGCCCGGACAGAGATAGCGGTCATCTCCAGCGCTGACCGTTGGGATCGCATTCACGGAAACAAGGATGTCATCCGTATTCACGCAATTGTTTCCATCCGTTAGTGTTACGGTATAGAGGGTAGTTGCAGCAGGCGATGCAACAGGGTCGGCAATGTTGTCCGCATCCAATCCATCATTCGGTGTCCATTGGAATTGACCGGCGCCAGTTGCGTTCAATTGCACAGAACCACCAATACAGAGCCCACTATCCGGACCTGCATCCAATGTTGGTAGCGGGACAATGTTCACGACAACACTATCACTATTCACACATTGGTTCCCATCAGAGACCGTGACTATGAATGTTGTGGTCTGGGTAGGGTCAGCATCAGGATTTGATGAAGTCGCGTCGTTCAATTCTGCCGACGGTTCCCATGTGTATGTACTACCTGTTGGCCCGGTCGGTGAACCGCCGATAGTAACTGAAAGCCCGGTACAAGCGGTTGCATCCGGACCGGCATCGACCATAGGTAGCGCATTGACGGTTATCGTAATGTCACTACTTCCAATGCAACCAGCAGTATCCGTAACGGTCAAGGTGTACACGGTTGTTGTGGTCGGGAAGAACAACGGATCACCGATGGCTGGATCACTGATGTCGGTTGCAGGTGTCCATAAGTAGATGGCATTTCCGCTGTTCGAGAGTTGTGTTGTGTCACCGATGCAGATGGTGTCATCGCCGGATATGGAACTGTTCGGGGTTGTTGCCGTTATGGTGAGCTCAGCAAGTTGATCAGGACAGCCTACACCTCCCGGAACGGTAAATACCCAGACACCATCTTCATCAATAGCCGGGTCGAAATTGCTTCCGTGTGATACATTCGAAGGCGATGTCCATGTTCCAGTTGGATCCGGTGTACCTCCAAGTTGACTGGTCATGTCAAATGGTACGCCACTGGTGCAGGTAGAAAACGAAGCATCAGTTCCTGGGTCCGGTGCGGGGATCACATTGACAACAACCTGTGATTGATCATCCGTACATGGAGCAATTCCAGGTACGGTATATGTGAAGGTCTGTGAAGTACCTGTTGCGGGATCGAAGATGCCCGAGTTCGGCATACTGTTCCCATCGACCCATGAACCACCGGATTGCGGTGAACCTCCTAAAACGGTGAATAGGCTGATCTCTGGACTCGTATTGCATATGTTCAGGGTTGAATCGTCCCCAGCATTCGCATCCGGAATAACGATCACGCTAACGACCGCGGTGCTTGGCGTACACGGTGCTGGTGATTGCAATGTATAAGTATAGTCACCTTCGAGACTTGTACCGGGAACATAAGTGCCATCGCTGCTTGTATTATTCGGTCCGGTCCATATACCACCGGGGTCAGGCGTTCCACCAACGAGGTCGATCAATGTTATAGGCTGGCCGGATGTTCCACACAATGTGGTTGATCCATTCGTTCCAGCATTTGCAGGTACGCTTACACTTACAACAACCGTATCCGTGTTGGCACAAGCGATCGGGTCACTAAGCGTGAGCACATACGTCGTAGTAACCAACGGAGATGCAAACGGTGTAGGTGCATTCGGGTCGCTCAAGGTATTTGCAGGAGACCAGTTGTATGTACCTGGTCCTGTTGCTTGCAGTTGAATGGAATCGCCGGCACAAATTGAAAGATCAGGACCTGCATTCGCATTCGGAAGTACGTTCACCGTTACGGTGGTCTGATCCGTATTCACACATAGATTTCCACCGGTCACGGTCAACGTGTAGGTAACAGTTGCTTCTGGATTTGCGAATGGGTTACCGATGTCGGGATCGCTCAATCCGAAGATCGGTGTCCATTGTAATGTTCCACTTCCTGTTCCATTCAACTGCACTGTGCTACCTGCACATATCGTTGTGTCGGGTCCCGCATCAACGTTCGGTATGGCCAATGCATTGATCGTGATGACATCCGTACTGCTGCACGTACTACTATCGGTCACAGTAACCGTGTAGATCTGTGTTCCAGTAATGGTCGCAGTAGGATTCGCGCTGTTCGCATCACTCAACCCGCCTGCAGGACTCCATGTATACGTACTTCCGGAAGGCCCCGTAGGTGCTCCACCGATCACGATCATCTCATTCGTGCATGCACTCGTATCCGCTCCGGCATTAGCAACGGGCAACTGGTTCACTAATACTTGGATCGTATCCTGTGCAATACACGTTGCGCTATCGGTGAGTGTTACGATGTAATCCGTTGTGGCGATTGGAAACGCAAAAGGGTCGAGCACATTGGTCGCACTCAGTCCACCAGCAGGTGACCATACCACTGAACCTGTTCCTTGTGCTTGGATCTGCACACTGTCACCTACGCATACCGCAAGGTCAGTTCCAGCTGAAACAGATGGTACGGATACATTGACGCGGATCGTATCCTGATCCGTACAACCGCTGTTGCTTACTAAAACGATGTAATCCGTCGTTATAAGCGGAGTTGCTTCTGGATTTGCATTGGAACCACTGTTCAGTGTTGCACTCGGTGACCATGAGAAACTGGATCCTCCTGGCCCGGTCGGGCTACCGCCGATCGCAATACTGTCTCCATCACAGATCGTTATGTCAGCTCCAGCATTCGCCACAGGTAAGGCGGCAATGGATACGCTTGTGCTGATCTGGTCGCTCGTACATCCCAAACTGTTCGTTGCACTTACCAGAACGGAACCTGCTCCCGAAGGTCCCCAGTCCACAACGATGTCCGAGGTGCTTTGTCCGGAGACCAACGTGCCGCCGTTCACGACCCAATTGTATGTCGCACCGGAAATGTCATCCGTGCTATAAACGGATCCGGTTACACCACTACAGATCTGCAATGGTCCGTTGATCACTGTGGGTCCTACAAAAGGGACCACATTGACCTGGAACACTACATCAAGATTCTTCGGCGGACACCCATTGTCAACGACCGTAACGCTGAATAAATAAGGCTGGGATTGACCTTGTTCACATGCGGTAGCCCAACAGAATTGCGCAGCAGCGGTGCCAATAGCACTGGCTATGGGCGTTATTGTTGCAGGTGGGTTGAACTGAGTACCATCGAATATGGTGCCGCTTGCAGTAAGGAAAAGAGAATCTACATCGGTGTCTCCGAAATTCATATCGAAACACAACTGGTCGCCGGCGTCAACCGTATAGCTTAATGGCAACGTTCCAGAAACCGCTGGTGTTGTATTCGGTGCGCATGGAACAACTTGTAATTGCAGATCACGTCGCGTTCTTCCGATCAACTGACCGTTGCGGAATTCCTTGATCTCCACAGCGATCACATAGTTTCCTTGTATTGGTGATAAGTAACGCGTTAATCCGGTTGCTCCGTTGATGAACGAATAGCCTCCGGCACCGAATGGCTGTGCAATGCTGTATCCACCGCCATAGGTAACTTCAGGAATTGGCCATGGAAGTGTTCCAGGTGGGTTTTGAACACCACCAGCAATGCTTATGCTATTGTATGGTCTCTCAAATGAAAAGATCAACTGGTCTCCATCAGGGTCACTCGCACTATTGATGAACGTAGAGGTATCGGCGGTGCATAAGAAGGGGGTGGGAACACCAAAGAAAACGGGCGAACTGTTCTGCACCAACGTTGGTGGTATGTAAGCATAGTAACCAATTCCTGTTTGATTGGGGTTGTTCAGATTACTGATGTCCAGGTTTCTACAACACATCTGGAAATAGAGATGGTAACCGTTGAAATTCAAGGGTAGGTCCACCGTTCCTTGGAAATCACCGAGTAGCGTGCATAGGCCATCGCCCACATCACATCCGGGCGGAAAAGGCGGTACGATCTGGATGTCGCTGATCAATGCCAATTCCACGATCGCTTGCTGAACTTTATCTGAATTCGGGTTCTGTGGATCCTGTAAGTATACACCAACGGGTAACGTACCATTCTGCGAAGTGTTCAGTAGATCCTGGAATGTCTCGAAATTACTGTTGTCACCGCAGTTCATGTAGAACTGCATGTTGATCTGGTACCTGTAGATCTGACTGCCCGGTGCTGTTTCTCCAAGGTAGGTATACCCCAGATTCCCACCTACCAAGTGAGTGGCCACTACCTGCTGAGTTACTAGTGACAAGGTCAGTAAGATCAGTATTCGGTTCAGTATCTTCATGTAAATGTCAATTGATATACAGATCAATTCAGGATGATCATTCTACCCCAACGTGCTTCCGGTGTTTCAAGGCTAAGTATGTAACTACCTACAAGGAGATCTTCGGTGATCAACGTATGTGATGTGCTCCCGATCGCAACGCTTTCAGAGCGCAATTTTTCACCCAGAACATTGCTTAGCACAATGCGCCATCCGGAACCAGCTTCTTGGTTAAAACTCAAACTCAACACGTTATCCGCAGGTTGCGGCCAAACAGCACCCAGTGGACCGACACTCTCTTCAATGCCAACATAGGAACAGCTCCAGGTCAACAGGAATCCGGCATTGTTCTGAGGTCCACCGGCATTGCTAACTTGTTCAAGGGTAATGCTCGGTCCGGTGGAAGTGATCACACCGTTATTGGGTAATTGGATCAATCCGTTGCCGTTATATTGTCCGATCAATGGGCTTGTATTATCCGGACCATCGTAGATCGCTAAAAAGCGGTTCTGATTGTTGCCCCACGCAAACTGAGAAAAACTCAGAACAACCACATCGCCGGTAGTGGGCGCGATCGTGAAGGTGCCATCTCCGAAACTGGTATACGGTCCATTAGGCCCACCATCATCAGCAAGAACACCTTGGCATGCGTTACTCTCATCTGATTGGAACCCCGGGATCTCTAACGTATCGCATGACCAAGGCTCATTGAACGTGATATAGTTCGTGTTCGTTTGCATGTCCGATCCGTTCGCATTAGTGACCGTTAGCGAAACGGTGTAGTTGCCCGGGTTCATGTATTGATAGAGTGGGGAAGGTTCCATACTTGTTCCTCCATCTCCAAAGTCCCAGGTCCACGTTGTAGGTGCATTCAAACTGGCATCCGTGAATTGAACGAAACCAGTGCAGGTGCTTGTTGGTGAACCACTGAATTGAGCTGTTGGTGGGTTCTGGTTCGGAGAGATGATCACAGCGAAGTCCTCCACCTGTCCGTATAACGGAGATTCACATGCATCTGTGGTCTCTCCGACAACATCTGCCACCACACGAACACGTACCGCAGTGCCGAAAACAGTTGCGGTAGGGATGATCACCGTACCACTGGGATTGACTTGGTCCAATGCGCTCCATACGTGTTCCGTACCAGTGAAAACGCCATCATTGTTCAGGTCGATCCAAACGCGCACATCATGCGAGAGGGTGCCCCCGGTCATAGCACTGATGGGATACGCAGTGCCTTCAGTGACCGTGCCAACATTGCCGCATGAACGGTCCTGATACCCCTCTATTCCATCTCCGCTCGTGCTGGATATACCTGCAAAATTGAATGCCATCAGTCCAAACCCGCAGCAATAACTTTGGGTCGCTGGTGTACACGATGCTGCGGTCAATTGACCGGTCAGGTCCACGGTGATCAGGTCCGTGAAAACGATGAGATCGTCTCCATGGATATTGGTAACGCTCAACTGCACGGTGTATATTCCGCTGGTGGTGTATGTATGAAAAGGGTCTTGATCATTGCTGGATCCACCATCACCGAAACTCCAGGTCCAACTGCTCGGGACGTTCTGTGATGCATCCGTGAATTGCACATCTCCAGTGCAACTGAATTGCGGATCTGCAGTGAACGAAGCAATTGGAGCGGATACGTTCTCCTGCACCAACAATGCATAGTCCTCAGCTTGACCGTATTGTAGATCAAGACAAGGTTGCGGCAATGGACTGAAATCATAATCCGCCATTACGCGCACTCGCAACGGCGTATCGAGCGTCGCAAATGCTGGTACGGTCACAGAACCGGAAGCGGTGAACACGCTATTCTGTGAAAGGACAAGTTCAGTACTAATGAATGTGCCACTGTTGTCCCAGTCGATCCAAATCCGGACATTATGCGTCGCAGATGTTCCGGTGACCAACGCCAATTGCAACGTGGTACCTAAAAGAACCGTTTCGATCTGGCAGGTACGATCCGCATATCCTTCGATCGCGGCTCCAGCACTGGCGGTGGTCATACTGCCGATCGTAACACTGGTAAGACCGAACCCAGCGACAGTGCCCGTTGAGGCGGGTGTACATGCCGGAACCGGTACAGGTCCAGTAACATTGATCGTGATCGAAGCACCACTATAGGTATCTGTTCCGAATGCATTGGTGACCGTTAGTGTCGGCGTGAACGTGCCGTCGGTCACGTAAGTATGCTCCGGGTCCTGATCCGTTGAGGTAGTTCCATCTCCGAAATCCCATATCCAAGCTGTTGGCGCGAATGTGGTAAGGTCCGTGAATTGCACAATGCCATCACAGCTGAACACTGTATTCTGATCATAGTTGCCGATCGGTGGCGCTTCAGCAACGGTCCACTCGAATTGCATGTTCGGTCGCTGGTCATAGGTGATCAAGGTCCCGGTGGCCGCGGTACAAATGTTCGGGTTAGGAGTGCTCCGCGCCAACGTGCTCGTGAATGATGTGGTGCTTTGGTTGAATTGTGGGTTGAAGTTGCTCTGGCTATTGTAAAAACAGGTCTCAACTACAATATTCGAAGTGCCATCCCACGTGAAGTCGGATGTGAACGGATGCACGTTCCATCCGTTCTGGTCCACATAGTTCAAAGGGCCATATAGCGCAGTAGTTCCTGTGGTCCACGCAGCGGTCATTTGCGTGACCGTGGTCGCACCTATGCTTACAGTGAATCCTTCCAACTGGTTCGCTGCTTCCTGCGCAATGTCGAAAGCCACACTACTGATGTCACCAGCTGTCATTCCAGCAGCTTGTAGCTCGCTGGCCAGGATCAGCATTTGATGCCTCGCTCCGCGCTGAAAATTGCCATAGGGCGAAGGATACTCGTTGGAGAAATTAGTAACGGTTCCGGTTCCGATCGTGATCGTTTGTTGCGCTGAAGCTTCAAATGACGAGAACAAGATCGCAATGGCAGCTATGAATATGGTCCCTGCGCGGGCGGAAAAACGTTCCATAATTGTTGTGGGTATGGCGTCGAATATAACGCCTCAAAAGGATCGTTCCACACAACAGAACAAACTATTCGATCATCCCCAACACAGCATGGTCCATCATGGACATGCTTGAATTTCAAGAACGTACGAACAAATGCTACGGTAGAGGGTCCCTGTGCGTGGGTTGAATAGTATCAATTCAACTCAAGGACAGATCCAAGGTCGAACGGTCCTAACTATTCGCATAATCCGCCAAATACTTGAACGAGTTGGTCAGTTCACCATTATTAGCGATGGTGGCCCGTGCTATAAGATCGTTGGTATCTATTCCGGTCAAGCTAGGAATTACACGTTCTATCAGATCACGCCCAAAGGCTTCGGAAGCATCGCGGGGTAATTCAGCAGGTAAGTTGTCCACGGACATTACGGTTATCGTGCCTTCGCTGCCCGCAGGCTTTTCCTTTGCTGTTGTTGGATCGTAACCATAAAATGGATCAGCGATCGTAGTTGCACGCAATGTGCTGTCTATAGGGCCACCAATATCACAACTAATGTCTGCGATCACATCCAAACTGATACCGGGTTCGCGCAGATCCGCAGCCGTTAGGATCTTCGGAGCGCGTGCATCCCAATAATGGCAGGCAATGTACATGTGAGCGCGTTTCGCGTAAGGCAGGAATTTGGATCGGTGTCCGCTTGGGTCTGCGTGGAACGCTTCTCTGTCGAATGGTTTTCCATCCATACGCTCGAACATTCCAGAACTACCCAGAACGGTATAGACCGGACCTGGATGATCCGTCTTCATGAAGACATCATTATCAACGCGGGTAACTCCGGCGCGTTCCAGAACACCCATTGCGCCCTTTCCTACACGCCCCCCGCCTGTTAAGACCACACGCAGATCGGTTTGAAATGAAAAGGCACGTAACTGCGTCTCCAGTTCTTCCAGATCGTGGCATTCGTTGGCCGGTTTCATGGGCTTGCCACCGCGCGAAAATTGTCTGCCACGGAATGCGTTGTATGCACCTACTACGCCTGCCCAATAGCCAAAAGCAAGCACACGGTCGCCGTTCACATCCGTTAGAAGCTCGTGGTCGATCAATCGCACTTTTTTATCCAGAACGGCTTTTAGGAGCTTTGCGTTCGAGGGCTGTTTTTTAATGGTATGGCTAAAGAATTGGTGTGCTTTACCCGGAACCAGCATATCGATCGGAATTTCCTTGATGCCCAGGATCAGGTCGCGATCGGCCAGGTCATCTGCCATCGGGATCTCGAACGCCTCATATTCAGCATCCGTATAGGCACGAACGGGGCTGCGTTGTACGACCAGGTCCACGTCGGGAAAGCGCTGCATGACCTCTTTGCATTGCGCAGGGGTCAACGGTACGCGGCGATCCGCAGGTGTTTTACCTTCACGGATGACACCGATCTTTTTGTAAGCTGTTGGCATTTTCGGGCCGCAAACTTACCGCTTACGAAAGAGGTGGTCAATTGTAAAACTACACCTTTGCGAACCGGAGCGTACCAATGCTGACACCACTGCGATCTGTTACCACAAGCGTGTACGTCGAAGCCGGTAGGTCGGCTACATCGATCCGTTTTTCACGCAATGCGCCTCTGCTTAGCACTATCCCCAAGGGCGAAAGCATAAAGTATTGCGCATCTGTTGGAAGGTCACCGGTTATTATTAGCACATCCGTTACTAAGTTAGAAAGGGCTGCGATACACCTTGTGTGCGTTCCACTATGATCGGAATAACCAACCGTGAGCGAAACGCAATTACTACCTAAAAGGGTCTCCTCGTCAACCCGGATGCAACGGAATGTGGAAAGTGGCGCGCCAGAACTGCTGGCGAACAGACTCAAGAATTCATTACCGCAGCCGATCCCATTGGTGAAGTAAGTGGGAACGGGATATCCGGGTGCATTGAAATGGTGCACACGATGTGGCGTACCGAAATTGTCAAGGATCGTATCGATTGCCGAAACTGTGACCACATTGGTGTAGTAAGCACTTTGGACGCAACGCCACGTGGATGGCACCGTATCGCCGATCTCGATCGAGGGGTCGAAAAGGATCAACTCTGGATCGCTCGGTGTTGAACGAACATAGACCACACCTGTTAAATCCTGACGGAGGTAGCAATACAGGTCGCCATAACTCTCGCTGATGGATGTATTGCCCATTCCCAATGTGGTCACATACCGATGGTTCGATCGAATGACAGAATAGGTATTGCCATCGATCGCTTGGTCCTCGCCAGCATGGTAGAACTCCTGCAAACCCTGCAAATTGTTGTTACTCCGCTGATAGATCCAATTTATGTTTTCACCAACAGGAGGAAAAGGATCGATGACCTGTGCCCGAAGCATAGGGATGAGGGACATTGCAAACGTCACAATAAAAATGCGACCAGTGATTCTTGAGATGAACATGTTTGGTCAGTTGCGCCTCAATTGAATAAGGCTTACGAATATAGCCGTTTTCACTGTTATTCTGGAAAGGCCAATTTCGAGCAATATGAGGCAATCCGAAGAACGGGATAAACTTCTCTCCCTATTCTTTGAAACAAAGAACCCCGATCTGCCATGCGGTAAACCGGGGTCCGTCTCTGTGGATCTCGCATCATTGCGGGAGGAGGAGATCCCCGGTTTTCACCGAGGTAAACCTCGATCCATGTTCTTCTAGCGAAGAGCCGCCACCGAAAGATCGGTGGCGGCTCCGCCTCCTGTGGAGCCGGAGGGGATCGAACCCTCGTCCAAACGACCGCATAACAAGCTTTCTACATGTGTAGCCGACTTATTGGTTTTCGACCTTCAGCTGGGAAGCGGCACCCCACCGAAAGCTTAGATCCTTTGTCTTACCTGTACTACGGATCACCGCACAAGCCAGTCTTCCATAATGACACCCCGTGATCGGCAAGGAGGTTGACGGGCCTCACCGAGGGGTACTCGTTCGTGGTACTATGATTCGCACGAATTAAGCCGAATAGCCTTGGGCTATTAAGCTGCGAGAGCGTAGTCTGTGTTGCCTGTTACAGCGTTGAGGCACTGGGATACGGGCCGCACCTCACGCCCGACATGCTTACTCGAAATACAAAAGCCGCTGTCGAATCCAGATCGGCCCCATTGAAAGAACGTTTCGCAAAGATAATGCCGGAGAGGCCTACGGCCATAAAGTCAGTTTCCGATACTGTGGAACGATCCTACCTTTTGCGGAACGGTCGTAAGAGAATGAACGTGATCACCGTCCCAATGATGCCAGCAGTAACTGCTAAGACTACGCTACCGATCAAATACTGGATCAGGTGTTCTTGCACGCGACCTAGGGTGAGTTGCTGCGAGAATTCCATAGTGACAGCGTCGGTGCCCATGAACAGAGCGCCGACCATATAGCTTGCAAAAATGATCAGCGGGATCATGGGTGGTATGCTGATGTTGGCCGCTGTAATGAACAGGACGCGGTTCAACTTCATGAAGATTGCCGCCGGTATACCGATCAATAATTGAAACCCCCAAAGCGGTACAATACCCATGAAAAACCCGAAGCCCACAGATAGCGATTTCCGAATGGAGCTTTCTTCAGGACGATTGAATTCCTCTCTTAAAATCCGGACCAACCCACCTTTGAAGAACAACTGCTTCGGCCAGAACCAGAGCAACGCAACGGTAACCATCCACGTGTGCGTTACGCTTACGCGCGAAAAATCCTGGAACGGCTTGAAGTGCGATACACGTTCCGGAAAATCATAACGGACACTTACCGGAACGACTTTGAAGGGTGTGCCGCGCCAAGCCAGTTTTACAATGCTCTCGATCTCGTACCCAAAGCGATTGCTTATTGTCTTGAATTTACCCAATGCCTCGAGCGGCCAAGCTCTATAACCGGTCTGGGTGTCGGGCAAGGTGATACCGGTCTCGACCTTGAACCAGAAGTTGCTGAACTTGTTCCCGAATGAACTCTTGCCGGGTATTTCGCTCTGGCCCATGTCGCGTGCTCCCATGACCATGGCGGTCGGGTTCTCGCGGACCATGCTGGCCATTTTTGGAAGATCGGCGGGGTCATGCTGGCCATCGCTATCAATGGTTATGGCATATTTCCAACCCAGTTTACGTGCCTCAGAAAAACCCGTGCGCAATGCGTTTCCCTTGCCTTTGTTTGTAGGAAGGTTAACGATATTAATGTCCGGGAACTTGGCCAGGATCTCCTGCGTTCCATCCGTGGAGCCATCATTCACCACCAACACATTCGAACTTGCGTATTGCTGAACATGATGCAACACTCCTTCCAATGTTACCGCGTTGTTGTACGTAGGGATCAGCACGCCAATACCATCTCCAAGCGAGGTCGATCCCATTCGTGTACTATTCCGGAACCAATTCGGCGCTTAGTTTCAGCACACTTGCTTCGCCTGCGGTTGCATTGACCTCTGCCTTGATGCCATTCTCCAATGTTGTTAGAGTAGTGCGAAAAAGCAGCTCCGGTGAAATGCGAGGATCCACAGGTGTCAGGAATTTGATGGTGCGTGCATTCAGCATGCGCAACGGTTTTCCGTGCATTGCACTTGCAATTGTCAGTGCGATCTGCACCATACATACACCTGGCAATACCGGCTGGTCAGGAAAATGTCCTTCAAATATCGGATGTGTTGGATCGATCTCGACCCATACTTCGCTTTCGAGGCTACCCGTTGCCGGTGTGTCTTTCAGCGTGAAGAGTCCTTTTAGACCGGTCATAGTTTGAAGGTCGTAGCACCATGTGCCACACCGAATTTCGCATTGCTGAAACGCGTTAACGTGAATTCGCCACTGGGTTGTTCCATGCGGAGTTCGCGCAAGATATGGGTAGTGGTATCGAACAAAAGGGTCACTTGCTTCAGTCGTTTCGCCATGCGCGGATCGGTCGGGAGTAGCTCAACAAGCAGTCCTTCTTTTGTTGTGAAGAACGTTGCTACCATGCTTTTACCATCGAGCAACTCGCCTGAAACGATCCCTTCGATCAAATTGGTTATTGCGCTGAATGCTTGTCGATCCGCCGCTGTAACGTCGTCCTCTTTTCCGGCTTTACTGATCATAACGGTCTTACCATCAACAACGGCAACGCTTGGTTCCGGGGTATCAACCTGCCAGCGTAATTGACCCGGTTTCTTGAACCGGATGATACCCGTGGAGACCACTGGCGTTGCTAACATTTTCAAGTGTTTCTCTTGAACGAAATCTGCTTTAAGACTGGTGGTCGTTCTTGAATGCTCCAACAACGCTTGAACGGTTGCATCGCTTCGATCGATCGGGATACGGTCCTGCGCTTGTGCAGAGAAACCACACAACAACCCGAAAGATGCAATAACGGTGAATAACACGTTCCTCATTCAACGTATACTTACAAGCTGCGTACCACTTTCCTTTGCCTTGTTGATCAGTGCTTTGGTCAATGCCAATGCAACCGGTTCCGGGTCGTGCATCAGAATGATGGTGGCACCTTTCATTTTTCTCACGGTCTTCTCGATCAGCGCCTTCTCATCGTTAGCCGAGGTATCAAAGGTGCGAAGATCCCACGCAACTGGTCGCAAGCCACTTTTATTGATCGCATAGGCGGTGTTCGGGCTGGTTACACCGAAGGGCGGGCGGAATAATTTCGGTTTAACGCCGGTGATGGTTTCAATGGTTTGCGCACATTCCTCGATCTCTCTCAATGCTTTTTTCTTACTCGAAAATCCCCAGCTCCAATGGTGGTTCTGGGTGTGTACGCCGATCGTGTGGCCTTCTGAAACAATGCGTTCTGCAATTTCTGGTGATGCGGCTACGCGTTTGCCAATACAGAAGAATGTGGCTTTGACGCCTTCGGTTCTCAATAGGTCCAGGATGGCTTCGGTGTGCTGCGGAACTGGGCCGTCATCATACGTCAATGCCATGGTTCCGGTTGCTCCGTGGAGTTGCATGGGAATGAAGAACCCGGCCTTGGGCGCAGCACTTCCGTGTGCCAATAAACCAAGATGACATACGATGGTGAATACCGGGGCCCACTCGCAGCAATAGGCGTATTGCCAACACGCTAATGCTATCACATGCACCACGACCAACGGCCAGAACGTGGAACGATGGGTCAGCATGGTTCCACCACTAGTGCGCCGATCCGGTCATCGAAAATGTCAAGGATCATACACGGTCCGGTGATCTTCTTAGTTGCGATATTCTCGATCGATAGGGCCAATGCTTGTGCAGTTTGTGCGCCGTGGTGACCAGTTTCCAGGTCATAACGTTCAGCTTTTGCGTTTGCAGGGAAAGCAGGCAACTCCGCATTGGCCGGGTAGGCCGACCAATAGATGTGTTCTGCTTTGGATGCAGTAATGATGTTGTTCCAATGCTCTGTATCGCTTACAGCGCCTTGCTCGTTCAATGTGATCTTGGCTCTGTCGTTGGCCTTTGGTTCAATTCCAACTACGAAGCATGCGTAGCCCGCACCTAACTTAAGGTTGTCTGCTGGATGCAACGCGTTAAGTAGACTAGCGGAAAGCTCTGTCTCCTCATCCGTAGCGAATACTAGTAACGTGCTTTTCGGTTCCTCTTCGCAGTGCAATAAGGCATTCAGTAACGCCGAGTGGAATCCGAATAGTTCTTGCGAGTGGGTGATGTTGGGTCCATGGATCTTCAGCAACAGCGCCAACTGACCAGCAATCGTGTTATGCGTACTTCGCATGAAGGGTAGAGGAGAACGTAGCGAAGTGGATGGACCTGTGATCTCTTCCAGGAACTTCTCCGTGTCTTCCAAACATCCCAATGCAGTACTCGCGTAAATGCCATCAATGGTCGGTTGACCGATGCTGTTCAAATGCTGAAGGATGTATTCGATCGATCCGCGTTGGAGCTTCGCCATGCGACGTGCTGCACCTGCGGGAATTACCAGTGGTGGTACAGGTTCTGTGTTGGTATGGTGGCCACGGATGTACATTTTATTTTTAGTGGCAAGGAAGCGTATATGATTTCACTAATTTCATTTGTCCGTTCATATTCGCCAAGAAATAGGTTGAGTAATCCTCAGGATAAGGATAATTTTTACCCTCAAAGGTGAATTTTTCAATGTTGTCTGTTAATGTCAGTTTACCTGGTAGACTTTCTGTTGTCAAGAAAAGCATGTCATCAATAACAAAGAAACCGCTGTAATCATAGCCTCCACCATCACTTGCCATTGTAAGGTAATAGACGTTATGCTTCCACTTGAATAATATCCAGTGAAGGTCGTCTAAACTCGAGTTAGAGCACAATTTCTCAGTCCTAACAATCGAATCAAGGAGTGAATAGAATGAGCTGTCTGTAACTTTGAATTCATTGAGTGCAAGTTTTACGTCATGTGTTCCTTTCCATTCTTTGGCCTCATCAATTAACTTTTTGTTGGCAGTTTTGGTTTGTATTGACTCAAGTGTATCAATTTCGGTCACACTTATCGAGTCATATGGTATTGTCGCTCTGGTTTGAATAGTATCCACTAATTCCAGTTGGACATCCTTTATTGAATTGTGTACGTCTGAATTGATGCAAGCACTGATCAGTAAAGGTAAAATGCAAAGCTTAAATTGAAGGGTTTTCATCAACGCGATTACTCTGCTGATGAAAGTAGGATCGATGTGTCGTTACCGCCGAATCCCAAAGAATTGGATAACACGTTCTTTACTTGTCTGCGTATGCTTTTTGATACGGGCATCGCGCTACGACCTTCGATCGGCGCGGTTGTGGAATAGCCGACCGGGATAATTCCTTCGCGCATGCTGATGATTGCGATCACCGCCTCCAACGCTCCGGCTGCAGCTAAGGTGTGGCCGGTTAATGCTTTGGTGGTCGTGAAATCCGGAACACTCCCGAAGAGCCTTTCCATAGCAGCCAGCTCGGTGCTGTCGTTGTTCTCAGTGCCAGTGCCGTGTGCATTGATGTGGTCGATATCGTTTGGTTTCAGCCCTGCTTTTTCGATGCAATCCTTCATTGCCAAATACGGACCATGACCATCCGGAGATGTTGCTGTTTGGTGGTATGCATCGTTCCTGTTCGAACCGCCAAGGAAATACGCGAGAATTTCGATCTTGTCGGTTACGTCCTCTTCACGCTGCATTACTAAATAAGCTGCTCCTTCACCAAGGTTCATGCCGTTGCGCTCGTTGCTGAAGGGTTTGGTAACCCCCGTGGTATCCATCGCACTCAATGCCATGAATCCTTCGATCGTGAATTTGCAGAGTGCATCTGAACCGCCAACCAGAACACGGTCCGCGCGACCCGTTCTAAGCAGCTGACCACCTAGGATCATGGCATTCGCGGATGAACTGCATGCAGTACTGATCGTTGTGCGCATGGCCTTGGATCCAATGGCCTGTGCGATGTATGCGGTGTGCGATCCAACAGGATGTTCTACTGCATCAGCGATCATGTCCAAGTTACCGGAATTCCATTTGCTGAAATGCTGTTCGGAGAGATCCATTCCACCAACGGTACTCGCGCTGATCACCACCGTCCGTTCTTCGCTCGTACTATTTCCGATCGCGCTGAAAGCCGCAACCAGACCAAGCAATGCTGTACGAGAACGCGGAAGGTCCTTCACTTTATCGCGTAGCAAAGCGGCCAATTCCTTGTTGGTCAATTGTACTTCGCCCAAAAAAAGATCGGGGAATCCGAGATCCAGTTTCTGTAACGGACGAATGCCGCGTTTACCGCTGATCAAGGCATCCGAAATGGCGGAAACGTCGTTGCCTAGGGAGCAGATCGCACCCATGCCTGTGATCGCTATCCGCCCTTGTTTCACCGGTTGGCTTCGATGTGCGCAGCCATACTTGCAACGCTTTGGAATACGTCACGACCTTGTTTGGGATCGGCAATGCGTACGCCGTAATGTTTGTCCATTAGCACGATCAATTCCAACACATCGATGCTATCCAGGCCCAACCCTTCGTCGAATAGCGGCATGTCGTCCGCAATGCTTTCTACAGTGCGCCCCTCCAGGTTGAGGTGTTGTATGATCTGCGCCTTCAATTCTTGGCGTAATTCGGTCGATTTCTCAGTGGTCATTGAAGATCTTTTCTAATTCCGCCGAGTTCCGATCGGCCAATGTTCGTTCTGTTACCACCATAAAGGTAGCCGTTGCTTGGTCCGCGAAGATATCGGACCAGCCGCAAACTATCGCGTCCATACCGTGATCGTGCAGAAGTATTACACACGCTTCCCGCATTTGCGAGAGATCCGGGGCATTGTTCAGTAAACAAAGTCCGCTGCCATATAGCCCATGCTGTATGCTGAATTCGCCCATCGCGATGTTCGGCAGGGTGTATACGAATTGGCCGGGACTAGCGTGGTTGTCCGCATCCAGTTGTGCCTGGTATTTCGAATCCGTATCCATGGAACCGTGTTTGCCCATGATCACCATGCCGATGGTTTCTTTTGAATGCCCTGCTAAAGCACCGCCTTCAATGAAGAAGGAGGATCCACAGATCGCCACTAATTTCGAAGACCGATCCATACGTGGAAAACGGGGCAATTCAATTCCCAAAGCCGACCACGCGTTGTTCAGGTCGGTATCCGGGCTACTTGTCGGTTCTGCAAGCAATTTGCCATTTACGGTGAAATGGCCATTGCGATAGCTCGTATGTGCAAGGTCCTTCATTGCCTTTTTGCGCGGAGAAGTACAGCAGCGTTGCATCCACCGAAACCGCTGGAGGTCTTCAATAGCAGATCGCCTTCGACATTCATTTCCTTGGCCAACACGTTCACTTTGCTGGGTACACCGAGTTCGGTGAGGCCTTCATTCCGTAAAACCAGACCTGTGTTCAATGCGTGCAAGGCAAGCAGACTTTCCAATACGCCAGCCGCACCCAACGTGTGGCCGAACCAACCTTTATAACCGCTCAAGGGTACTTCGGATAATCCGCTACGTTCAAAAGCAATGGATTCCATGGCGTCGTTGTAGTCCGTTCCTGTTCCGTGTGCGTTGACCGCGTGGATTTCCGTTGCGCTCAAATTCGCCTTTTTCATGGCGCATTGGATCGCACGTACCAAGCCTTCACCCGTGCGCGACGGACCCGATATATGATTGGCATCGTGCGCTATGCCACCACTGACGAAGGTGCCGATCGGGTTCTTTGAGGATCGATGCGTCCTTGGTGAGAACGACCGCTGCGCAAACTTCGCCGAGCGAGGTGCCTTTTCGTTTCGCATCGAAGGGTAGGCAAGGATCTTCGCTAACCGCGTGCAATGCTTGGAAGCCTCGGAGTACAAAGCGCGATAGTACGTCAACACCGATCACAACGGCATGATCCACGAAGCCGCGTTCGATGGCAGCACCGGCCATTGCGATCGCCGATGTGCCGCTTGCACAGGCGTTGGAGATCACCCAAGGACGATCCGTGAAGCCATAGGTTTTCTGCACGTGGTCAGCGATCACGGACAACGCAGCGCCGTTCGCATTTCCATTCTCCAATGCGGCGATGTCACCTTTCGTTGTTGCGATGTAACAGCCCCATCTGTCCGTGAACTTCGGGTTGCCGAGTTCTTGTACCAATGGTTGCATGCACCGATCGATCAGCCGCTGGATGCGCCGTGGTCCTTGTGGTAGAAGCTCTTTGGGGATGATGCCCAGAACGGCTGGTGTATCGAAGGCGGTGCTTGTTCGTTGCAGTGCCGTGGCACCGTTCAGCATGCGTTCCACGGATGCTGCAAGTCCTTCACCGAGGGGCGAAAGAACGTGTGCTGCTCCGAGGGTTACTGTCATGTTCACGGGAATTTCTTCGACTTCCAGGCGCTGTAGAATTCCGGTAGTTCAAGCATCAATTTACGATCCTTGTCCAAGAATACCTGGATGGTCTTTGCCGTGGCGACGATCTGATCGTTGGCCTTGTTCCGCAGTTCGTAGTGCAGGATGATCTTCGCGGCAGGGCTGGGTTCCATCCACGTTCTTATCGTTACAGTATCGCCGTAAACCAACGGTGATTTGTGATCGATCACACTTTGAACGATGGGTGTGAAGTAGCCTTGTTCGTACATCCAAATAGCATCGAGGTCATGGTGTTTGCCGAATGCTTCACGCCCCAATTCCATGAACCGGAAATAGTTGCCGTGCCATACAATGGCCATCGGATCAAGGTCTCCGAAAGAGATCGCGCATTCTGTGATACTATCCATTGACAGCATTGGGATCCATAATGAATACTTTCAATTCCAATTGGGCGATCGATCTGCCTTCACATTGCACGCTTGCCTCCAACACACGCGCATTCATGACTTCGTGTTTCACGACCACGGTGGTTTCCAATCGCTTGCCTACCGCGGCTTTTCCGGTGAAGACGATCCGTGTTAACGCGCCAATGAAACCCAGTGGTGGCGGTTCGTTCCGCTCTTTGGCCGTGTAGCCCATGCCTAGAGCTGCGGTTTGTGCTGCATTCTCCATCAACCCGGCTTGTAGTAATACGCCGTTATGCACCAACACGTGATCAGCCGGTATGGTGAACGCCGAGTTGAACGTGTCGTTCGTGGCACTTACCAAGGTGTCGATCAGCACGAATGGTGGCTTTTGTGGGATCAACGCAACAGCGTCGCTACCTGTCGCTAGTGGGGTCTGCATGTTGCCAAAAGTCATAATAATTGAACCATTGTAGTGGATACTTTTTCACGATGGCCTCGAATTCTTGAACATAGCGCTTGAAAATTTCGTCGCGCGATGTGCCTGGTGGGATCTGATCGGAGCCGAAGAACGAATACTTCATAGGCCCCGTGCGAATGACGAACGGGATACAAACTGGAACCTTGTGTGCTGCGGCCAACGCAAATGGACCTGCCGGAAATTCAGCTGGTGCCCCTAGGAAGTCCGCAGTGTAAACCCGTGATCCCGGTAGATTGCGATCACCGTGCATGCAGAGTACTTCGCCATCCATCAAGGCATTGTTCATCTTGAAAACGTGCGACATGTCCTTGCTCAATGGGATCATGTTAAAGCTCGCCGGTGAGAGCTCGTTCTCCATAACGGCTTTTATGCGTTCGTCCTCCGCAGTAAGGAGTACTATGTTCACTTTTCCCGGATGACCCTTGAGAAAATGACTTGCGAATTCCCAGTTTCCAACGTGCGCGCTCAGAAGCAATCCGCCTTTGTGCGCCCCGATCAAATCTGCTACACCTTGGCCATTCACCTTTTCCCACGTGTAGCGTGCTTCCAGACCGGCTTGAACTGCTACTTTATCGATGATGTTGCGGCCCATCGCCATGTATGACCTGAAATAGTTGAGGCCCTTGATCCCCGGTACGATAGCGCGAAGTCTAGCGAAATAGACACCCAAGGCTTTGTTGCTTTTCCACGATGTAAGCACGTACCATGGCACGACGAATCCAAGGACCAAATAGGCCGCTCGAACGCCGAGATTTCGAATAACGAAGATAAAGATCCGGTAGCCTAAAGGAAAACCTTTGCTTTTACCGGACCATTTGGGAGTTTTTTCACTCACGCTTTCGCCGCTAATTCCTCCTCAATGTGATCGTAGAAATCGGAAAAAGTGACGAGCTTCATGAACTGTTCACCTTTCATTTTCATCCCGAAATTCTGTTCGATGACCACTACGAGATCCACATAATCCAAGCTATCCAATGCCAAAGTTTCTTTCATCGGTGCCTCAGGCGTAATGGTGCTTGGGTCCACTTCGAATTCTTCGCTAAGGAATTTAATTGTAGTGGCTTCGATGTCTTGTCGTGTAAGGCTCATAAGGTCAATCCGAGTAGCGTTCTATGATCAATGTGGAGTTCGTTCCGCCGAAGCCGAACGAGTTGGTCAGGAATCTATTGAATTGCTTTTCCAGGGTAGTTGTTACCAAATTCAGCTTGGCACTATCCTCGTCAGGCGTGTGCAAGTTAATATTAGGAGCAATAAATCCACCTAAAAGCATCAACATGGAGTAGACCACCTCACTCGCACCGGCCATCCAACATTCATGACCGGTCATGCTTTTGGTGCTACTGACGAACGGTCTCGTAGCTCCGAAAACGGCATCCAAGGCTTGCGCCTCAATACGATCGCCAACGGGTGTACTTGTTGCGTGTGCATTGACGTAATCGATGTCTGCTGGTGATAGATCAGCCATTTTCAACGCCATGTTCAATGCCCTGACCTGACCATCCAGATCGGGATCCGAAATGTGCCCGCCGTTACTGCTGAAACCATAGGCTTTTATTTCTCCTAGGATAGTTGCACCGCGTGCTTTGGCTGAACTTAAACTCTCGATGACCAATGCTGCGGCTCCGCCACTCGGGATAAGGCCATCGCGACCTGCATCAAAAGGACTCGAAGCCTTGGTCGGTTCACTTTCTTTTATGCTGAACGCTGATATGCCATCGAAGCTTCCGAAGGTGTACTTGTTCACTTCCTGGGCTCCACCGCAGATAACCATGTGTTGGAGGCCTTGCTTAATGAGCAAGTAGCCAATACCAATGGAGTGTGATCCACTGGCACATGCTCCACTGAGCGTGAAGTTGATCCCTCGAAGCTTCAGGATGGTTGCCAAATTCATGGTGACCGTACTGTTCATGCCTTGAAAAACAGATCCGGACCCAACGAATGCAGTGTCTTTTTTCTCGCGAATGGTATCCACGGATTCGATCACTGCCAAGGCACTGCTATCGTTACCGAAAATGATGCCTACTTCATTCGCTTCACAATACGGAATATCGATCCCCGCTTGTTTCATTGCTTGCTCAGTGGCTTCGTAAGCATAGTTGGCCTGCTCGGCCATGCCGATCCTTTGCCTGCGATTCAAACGGCTTTTCAGATCTGGTGTTGGTACTGTTCCGGTCAGCGCGCTGCGATATCCAAGTTCCTTGCGCTCTTCGGAGAAAATAATTCCTGACTTTCCAGCACGCAATGATGCCTCCACTTCGGCCAACGTGGTGCCCAAACAACTCCAAAGCCCCATACCTGTTATGACAACGCGCTCTTCCATTCTTTAATTCTACGAGTGCATTCCTCCGTTTACGTGGATCACTTCACCCGTGATATATGCCGCTTCAGCAGACGCCAAAAAGCCAACAATGCTAGCAACTTCCTCTGGTTTTCCGAAACGCCCCATCGGTACCAATTGTTTCAGTTGTGCTTCGTCCAGATCCTTGGTCATATCACTGGTAATGAACCCTGGAGCTACCGCATTCACGGTAATGTTCCGTTTGGCAATTTCTTGCGCCAATGAGCGCGTTGCGCCAATGATGCCTGCCTTTGCTGCGCTGTAATTGGTCTGGCCTGGTACTCCCTTGGTTCCGCTTAAGGAGACCACATTGATGATGCGGCCATAGCGCTGTCGCACAAGACCTTGCAGAACAGCTGTGGTTACATTGAAGAATCCGTTCAAGTGCGTGTTGATCACTTCGTGCCAATCGGCTGGCTCCATAAAGACAAGAAGGTTGTCCCGTGTAATACCGGCATTATTGATCAATACTTCCAGCCTCGCCTCTGGATGGGCCGATCGCCACGCATCCACACCGGACTTGACCGCCTCTGGATCTTTTACATCGAAGGGAGCAAGGAATACATCAACGCCCATCTCCTTCAGCTCTACAGCAGCGGCTTCAGCAGCTTCTTGGTTACTCGCGTAGTTCAGCACGATGCTGAGACCATGCTTGCGCGCCAACTCGAGTGCAATTGCACGACCAATGCCACGGGATCCACCCGTGACCAATGCCCATTTTGCTGTTTTTACTTCTGCCATGCTGGGATGGGTCGGAAGATCGCTCGTTCAACGGCTTCTATGCACATTGATGGAGCACTTTTGGATGTGATGGCATCGCTGGCTTTGCGCACCTTATTGTAGAAATCAACACTCGGTCCAGAGAGCTTTTTCATCTCACCGCTGATGTCCACGGCCTGTGCGACCGCCAAGGCCTGAATGGCCATTACGCGATCCGTATTATTGAGCACGCGTGTCGTTGCATTGGCAGCATTCGTACCCATGCTCACAATGTCCTGGTTGTCGTTGTTGTTAGGGATACTATGCACGTACAACGATGTTGAAAGTGCCTGGTTCTCTGCCGTGGTGCTGGTCGCAGTGAATTGCATGCCCTGCATTCCGAGTGTGATGCCAGGCCGTTCCATATTGAGGAATGCCGGGAAACGTTGGTTCACCTTATCGTTCATCAGGAAATTGAGCTGACGTTCGCTCAACATGCACATTTTTACTACGGCCAATCGTAGTTTATCCATTTCCAAAGCAACTTGATCACCGTGGAAGTTACCGCCATGGTAAACGCCGCTTTCAGGGTCGGTCAGCGGATTATCATCCACAGAATGCAATTCGTTCAACAATACTTTCTCGGCATTGCGAATGGTATCCAGAATTGGTCCTAGGATCTGCGGAATGCAGCGGATGCTGTAATGTTCTTGAACGATCTCGGTGAAGACGCCTTCTGTATTCACCTCTTCCTTGCCCGCATAATGATGGCTGCTGCGATCGCGTGTCAATTCGGACCCTTCGATATGAGCGCGCATGCGTTGGGCTACCTCCTGCTGACCAAGGTGGAATTTGGCACCATTCAATTTGGCACTCAAATGATCATCCCATGAATTCAGGATCTCCGTCATCACGGATCCCATGGCAATAGCGTTATCCAGCAAACGATAAGCGTGGTGAATGTTGAGCAACCCGATCCCTGTCATACAGGCGGTGCCGTTCAATATGGCAAGTCCGTCGCGAAGGCCCAATTCAACCGGCTTCAATCCAGCTTTCTTCAGGATATTTGCCATGGTATCCTTTTGGTCTTTGTAGGTTCCGAAACCTTCGCCGATAAGGCCCAAACCCAAGTGTGCTTGTTGCACAAGATCACCACTGGCTCCAACACCGCCTAATTCAGGTACACGTGGACAAATACCAAGGTTCAAATAATTCGTTAACCCTTCGAGAACACCATGTGTAACGGCAGACCCACCTTTCAAGAAAGTGACGGCACGTACCAATAACATGGCCCGAACAGCTTCATCCGGAAGGTCTGCACCTGCACCGGAAGAGTGGCTGCGAACCAGATTATACTGCAACGAAGACCGATCGGCCTCTGGAATGGCCCGCTGTGCCATGGGGCCGAACCCCGTGTTAATGCCGTAGATGACCTTGCCTTCCGCATATTTCTTCAAATATGCATGCGATTTATCCGCAACGCCCAGCTCAGCCTTGCTAGGCTTGAAGGATGCGTTCTTCAACACAATGTCGATAAAACCGTTCAGATCCATTCTTTCCACTGCCATTGTCGTTTTGTGGTGGTGCCCTTTTTTTTAATAAGGGTGGCGAAGTTAACCTGTTCTTGGATATTGCCATAAGTTTACCCACGGAGCCGGGTGGCAGTGGTAATGGGTGAATTGGTAGCACGAGTTTATGATCGAACGAAAGGGCTGCGCTGGATATGGGTGTTCCTTGTGCTGGCGGTTATTGCCGCCTCGTTGTGGTCAGCTTCCCGCGCACGCTTCAGCGAGGACCTATTTGATGCCCTGCCACGCGAAAGAACGCTGGATAACTACAGGACCCTGTTGGATGCTTCGGGCAGTACCGGACGGATCGTTGTTGGTTTTTCAGGTAATGATACCGTGTCTATGGATAGCCTTTCGGCCCATGCCGATCGGTCCGTTCATTTCTTGCAGACCACGAATGGAGATCTCGTGGATAGCGTTTTCTTTCGGCCGGACCCCACTGGTTTTCAAACTGCGGTTACCGAGGTTCGGAAGAACTTGCCTTTGTACGCAGATAGCGGTGTTATAGCAACTGTGGCGCATTGGGATAGTGTAGCACTGTTGAATGCTTTCGCCGACTTGCGTAATGATCTCGCTCGGCCTGGTGCCGAAATGGATGCGGACCGGATCGTTCTGGACCCTTTTGGTCTGTCCGATCCGTTGATCGATCGCGTTATGCGTTCCGCCATACTCGGAGGAATGGCCGTGATCGATGGGCAATTATTCACAACTGATAGCGCTATGGCGGTGGTGGTAGTGATGCCTAGTGCCACAGGGATCACCCGGGGAAAGGAATTGATGCAAGCGATCAACGGCGCGATCGGTAATGGTCCTACAACCAATTTTACCGGTACTGCCTTTGGTGCAGTGCCAATGGCTGTGGCAAACGCTGACCGCATTGCGGACGACGCAACAATGACCAGCATTGTAGCCGTTCTACTGATCATTGGGTTGCTGATCTGGAGGTATCGTAGTGTACGTATTCCGCTGCTCTTCTTTGTGCCTCCCGCAGTAGGTTTTATCATTGGTCTGGGTGCAATTGCTGCGGTTCGACCTGTCATATCCGCTTTGTCATTGGGTGCTAGCGCAGCGCTGCTTGGTATCGCGTTGGATTATTGCTTTCACTTCTTTACGCATCTGAAACATACAGGTAGCATACGAGCAACATTGAAGGACGTGGCGGGTCCGATGTTACTCGGTTGTTTTACGACCGTGCTGGCCTTCGCTGCACTCTCTTTCGTAGGTAGCCGGATCTTAGCGGACCTGGGTTTCATCGCAGCATTTTTATTGATCGGTGCGGCATTGACCGTTCTGTTCGTCCTTCCACATTTTGCTCCGGTTCCGCAACACACTGCTGCGGTCAATGAAATTGTTGCTGAACCAAAGAAGGGCAGTGCGCTTTGGAACCTGCTCTTCATTGGTGCTGTTACTGCCGTGTTGCTGCCCTTTGTGAACCGAGTGAGCTACGACAATAACCCGGAGCACATAAGTTACATATCGCCGGAAATGAGTGCTGTTCGGGATAGGATCGAAGGTGACACGGCACGTGCGGTTCCTCTGTTCTGGTCGGCAACCGGTGCGAATGAAGAGGAAGCAAGGCAAGCCCTCGAAAATTCTGTTGATCACGTGCGAAGAACCATGGTCGGTTCCATTACGGAACAAGCAGCAATGCCCACGGATCTTTGGCCTTCAAACGAACGTGCGACGGTTCGAGTTGCAAATTGGAAGGCATCCTTTCATGGTGAAGGAGGAGACCGGTTCAAAAGATGGTTCGTGAATGCTGCAATTCAGAACGGGTTTACTCCTGATGCCTTCGATCCATTCCTTGATCAATTGGACGTGGATCAAGTACGAAGACCTGCCGAAGTAGTTCGTATGATCGGCGATGCCGTATTGGTCCATGGATCGGATAGCGTAACGATCGCGGGGCGAATGCTTCTTCCACCGGATGAGATCGCAGCGCTGGAACCCATGGTCGGTTCAATGAAGAATACCAGCGTGTTGCATCGTGGAATGCTCAGTGAGCGCATACAAGAGCTTGTCGGTAGTGATCTGAATGCGATCCTCTGGCGCACTTCACTGATCGTATTCATTGTGCTGTTGCTCACCTACGGTCGTATCGAACTGGCGCTGCTTACGTTCTTGCCGATGGCACTTGGGTGGTTCTGGATCCTGGGCATCTGTGGACTTTTTGGGATCCAATTCAACTTGGTGAATATTCTGGTCTGCACGTTCGTTTTCGGTTTGGGAGATGACTATTGTATTTTCACGACGGAAGGCCTGCTTGCGCGATACAAGACCGGGGTGGATCATACCCGTTCCTATCGGAATGCCGTGGTACTTTCGGTAGTTACTACGATCATCGGTACGGGTGTGCTGCTCTTCGCTGAGCATCCCGCTTTGCGTTCCATCGCGACCCTTAGTGTGATCGGAATGGTGGTCCTGCTTGTTATTTCGTTGACCGTACAACCCGTTCTTTTCCGCTTGTTCATTGGTGGTCGTGCGGCCGCCGGTAAGCAACCGTTCACGTTATTCTCATTCCTGATCTCCGGTTTTGCATTCCTGTACTTTTTGATCGGTTGCATCCTTACAGCGTTGATCTGGTTGTTGCTATTGATCTTCCCTGCCCCGAAGAGAATAAAGCAGCATTGGCTCCGGCATGTGCTACGAGCCTTCACTGGGTCGCTTGTTTATGCGATGGCGAATACGAGCAAGGATATTCAAGGATACGTACCGGCGATCAAAGATCAACCAGCGATCATCATCGCAAATCATGCTTCGTTCATCGACATTCTCGCTATGCTTATGTTCTCATCCAACGTGGTGATGATGACCAACCGTTGGGTATGGAATAGCCCATTCTTCGGCAGAGCAGTTCGCTATGCAGGTTACCTCAGGACGGAAGATGGAGTGGAGGTGAACACTGAACGCGTTCGTGAAGCGATGGCTCAAGGTCTTTCAGTAATCATTTTCCCTGAAGGAACACGTACGAAGGATGGAACGATCGGTCGGTTCCATAAAGGGGCGTTCCATATTGCGGAAGCACTGCAAGTGCCAATAGTTCCCGTAGTTCTACATGGTTTCGGAAAAGCAATGTCCAAGAATGACGCGTTGTTGAAGAATGCGTTATTGACGATCCGCACGTTGCCCGTGATCCAACCAAGCGACCCACAGTTCGGTGAAGGTGATCGTGAACGCACCAAGAAGATCAGCGCATGGTATAAAGCAAAGTACGAAGAGATCAGAAGTACCAAGGAAGGACCCGTCTGGTACCATGAACAGTTGATGCGGAACTTCATGTACAAAGGCCCTGTGCTGGAATGGCATACGCGTATTAAAGCACGCATGGATGCTGGTCTCCATGATCTTTTGCACAAGCGGATCCCCATAGATGCCCGCATCGTTGACCTTGGTAGCGGCCACGGCATGGTGAGTTTTTTATTGGGCTGGAGTGCTCCGGATCGAGTTATTCAAGGGTACGAGCGCGATGCCGACAAGGTGGCGATCGCCAACAACGCATATAGCAGAAGCCCCAACGTAACATTCTCCGTTGCTGACCTTGAAGGCTTGATACCGCCGCCTGCGGATGCATACATTCTGAAGGATGTGCTGCACTACCTTCCACCAATTGAACAGCGTGAACTCATTCTGGCATGCGCTAAGGAACTTTCACCCAAGGGTGCGATCTTTGTACGTGATGGTTTTGCAGCGAACGATGAGCGGCACGATAGAACGAAAAGAACCGAGCGTTACTCCGTTGGGCTAGGTTTCAATCAAGCCAAGGGTGAGTTGCATTTCATGACCAAGGAAGGAATTGTGGCCATTGCTAAGGAAGCTGGACTGAACGTGGAGTGGGCCACCAAGGAAATGCGAACATCGAATGAATTAGTGATCTTGACAAAGGGATGAACGATAGTGATTTTGATGTGGTGATCGTTGGGTCGGGAATGGGTGGCCTGGAGTGTGCCTTGATCTTGGCACGTGAAGGTTATTCAGTGTGCGTTCTGGAGAAGAATCATCAGCTAGGTGGTAGCCTTCAGGTGTTCAGCCGCGATAAGACGATCCTTGATACCGGAGTGCATTACATAGGCGGATTGGAACCCGGTCAGAACCTTCATACTTACCTCAATTATATGGGGATCATGGATAAGGTGAAGATCCATCAAATGGATATGGACGGGTTCGATCGGATCGAGCTGGGAAGTGATCCCAAACAATACCATTACGCTCAAGGTTATCCCAATTTCATCCGGCGCATGGTCGAGGATTTTCCGAACGAGCGGGCAGCCATCGAAACGTATTGCGCAAAGATCCAAGAGGTATGCGATCTCTTCCCATTATACCGCGTCCGCTTGGATGACAAATCGCAATGGTTGGGAGAGGAACTGAATTTGAACGCAGAACAGGTCATCGCCTCATTGACCGATAACTTGACCTTGCGAAATGTTCTCGCAGGAACCAGCGCGTTGTATGCCGGTGATCATTTTTCACCTTTCTATGTGCATGCGTTGGTGATCAATACTTACATAGAAAGTGCATGGCGTTGCATTGACGGAGGTTCGCAATTCGCGAAGTATTTGGCATCCAATGCGAGAAAAGAAGGTGCCGTGATCCACAACCGGAGTACGGTTACGCATTTTGATATCGGCAGCAACGGTGTCAAAGCCGTTCATACTGCAGAAGGCGAAGTGTACACGTGCAAATACTGTATTGCGAATGTGCATCCAAGTCTGGTGTTGGATATGGTAGGTCCTGGACATTTGAGGCCTGCCTATGCATCGCGCATACGCTCGTTGGAGGATACGATATCGTCGTTCACCCTTCATCTGATCATGAAGCCCGGCGAGTTTCCGTACATGGACTACAATATCTACTCTACTGATGTTGACAATGTTTGGTCCGCAGTGGAAAAGGCGAACGACCCATGGCCTTCGGGTTATATGTTCACCACACCGCTTTCTTCGCGCGCTGGGGGCTATGCGGATGCAGTGACCGTTATGACCTATATGCGCTATTCCGAATGGGAGAAATGGGGTGGGAGTTACAATACCATTGTCTCGCCGGACGAGCGTGGCTCCGACTACGAGGAATTCAAACAACAGAAGGAAGTTGAGTTATTGGCGTTGATCGAAAAGCGTTTTCCAGGGATCTCCAATAAGGTGAAGTCCATGCATAGCAGTACACCGCTTTCTTTCCGAGATTACATTGGCTCGCCTACTGGTTCCATGTACGGTGTGCATAAGAACAGCAACGATCCCATGCGCACTTTTTTGGCACCGCGCACCAAAGTGCCGAACCTGTTGCTTACTGGACAGAACATGAATCTGCATGGGTTGCTGGGCGTAACGGTCAGCGCCATTGCAACCTGTAGCGAGCTGGTAGGTAAGGAATACTTAGTGAACAAGGTGCTCGCAGCGAGCTAGCTCTTCACCATACGAATGGTGTGAGCTAGGGCCTTGATCAACCTATCATGCTTGGTAACATACGGATTGCTCTGGTCCCACACGTAGCCGGCCAGAACACTGACGATCCGTTCTTTGTGTGACTGCTCTACATTGTCTGCGAAGAACACTTCTTGCAGATCTCCACTATACCAATCATCGATGTAGCTCTTGAATACCGCGGCACCTTGCTTAATATGCGCTTCGTATTCCGTTTTCCAGTCGATGGTCTCACCTTTCAATTGGCGATCCAACAACTTGGCAGCGCGCAAGCCACTTTCCGTTGCAAAGCCCACACCGCTGGAAAAAACAGGATCCAAGAAACCCGCACAATTACCGGTTAGTACAAACCGCTTTCCGGTAAGGTCTGCGGCGTAGTGTGTGTATTCGTTGATCACGTGCGGCTCGAAATCGAATTCAGCACCCTTGAAGCGTTCCCTGAACTCGTTGGAAAGCTTCAGCATTTCGTGCATGGCCGTTTTGTTGCAACCGCTTTCCATCGCTTTGTTGAAATGGCTTTTGTGCCCCACGAATCCTGCGGAAGTGCTACCATTGCTGAACGGGATGCTCCAGAACCACAGGTCGCGTTCCAGTACTTCGAAACTGATGCGCATAGGTTCCTTGAAGTTGGATCGATGCTCGTCGGTTTCCTTAATGTGCGTGAACATGGCCATGCGACCGTTGCCCTCCGGTTTATCGCTAAGACCTAAGAGCCGCACGAGTACGCCACCATAGCCACTGCTATCGATCATGAATGGCGCTGTGAATTCTTTGGTGTTTCCGTCCTTGTCCTGTGCTACCAGATGCACGCCTTTCGCATGATCCAGATCTACGGAAACCGCAGCATGGCCAAAGTGGATCGGTACGCCCTTGGCCACAACAGCCTTGGCCAACGTATCATCGAAATCAGCTCGTGGTACCTGCCAGGTCCAGTCCCAGCCCGGTGTGAAACCTTCGCCGAACGCCAGGTCGAAAAGCTTGTCGCCCCGAAAGAAACTGGCTCCGTCCTTCACGGCATAGTTCTTTGCCTTAAGCGCAGGTAATAGGCCGGTTTGTTCCCAGTGCCCCATGCTCAACGGCAATAGGCTTTCACCAATAACGAAACGCGGGAATATCGCCTTCTCTACGATCGCCACCTTATGTCCTCTATCAGCTAACCAAGCGGCCGCAACCGTGCCGGAAGGACCTGCACCAATGATCAGTGCATCAACGTGTTCCATTAATTTGATACCGTATAAGGGTGATGTTCAATGTGTGGAAAGGTTCCACAAGTTGGTTCAGTAGAACCGGGCCAAAAGTACAATGCCCCGTGAAACCATTGTTGCACGGGGCATTTCATAATTCGGCTTTCGTTCTCAACACTGGACGCATAAGCGACACTTATGTAGGACCTGCTCCCTTATTGGAAGCGCTTCAGCCAGGCTTTGCTGTATTCCTTTTCAATGTTCTTCAATACACTGGTCACAGAACCTGCCCAGAAATTGCGCAATCCAAAACCGGTAGGTTTCCCTGAGATACGCTCAGAGTGAAGCACGGCCTTGGACTTCATGTTGAAGAATGTTACATAATACTCAGCCATCTCCTGTGTTTTGTTGAATGTGCTCACAATGAATACGATACCAACACCTTCACCATCCTCGGTTTTGTACTTCTTTACCATGGCAGGTACTTTTTCCTTGTCCAATGTACCAGCGCTTCGGCTCAAAAGATCGGTGCCGGTCAAACCATCATTCACGCCTTGTACGTATGAGGTATTGTTCGTGCAAGCGCCTATTCCCAAAGCCTTTGCCATATTGAATTTCTCGGCTTCCGCCTCCAACAAGTTGTTCCACTTCATGATCATTAGTCCGGGGTCGGCTTGTACCGGAGCGAACTCTACGGTAGGTACTAACGTTGCTTCAGAAAAATCCAGACCGATCCATGTTACTGCACATTTGTTATTCAGCGCATCCGCCATGGTCTGCGCGTTGACTGCCGCTCCTAGCGTAAGCATTACGGCCAGTGATAGAGTTGTTCTTTTCATTTGGTTATGGTTTTGGTTTGTGGGTATTGTCTATGAACGGTGTAGGCTTTCTATTCCGTGGATCGTTCCTTAGTTTTTCGATGGTCTTTCGATCCGCAATTTCCAATAGAGGCTTTACACGCAAGGTATCACTAAGCAGAGTTCCTACAAGTTCTAAAGACTCCTGTGGCGCTTCCAACAAAACACGTACCACATCCTGGGAATTCTCATCCAGTTCCCGCAGTATGACAAATGATCGCACACCGGCGGCATTGTTCATTGCATCAACGATCTGCTGAGGATACACAGTGGTCCCTTTAACTTTCAAACGCTGGCCTTTTCTTCCGATCACCGGCCCCAGAACGCGTTTTTCGGACCCATCTGCTGTGAGGATAATTCGATGCGAGCAAATATCCCCCGTTCGGAATCGCAATAATGGCATGGCTTCAACACCTAATGGCGTAGCTATTACCTCGCCAATTCCACCATCCGCAACCGGTTGGTCATTTTCGTCCAACACTTCGATGATGATCAGATCGTTCGGAACCACGTGACCTCCGAAAGGCTTTGTCTCTGTGCAGGCCGTGGCCATTTCCGTACTCGCATAGGTGCCGAAAAGCGCAATGTCGCTTAAGGCCATAATGCGCTTTGCCAGTACGTTCGGCCCTCCATTTGGATCGGTTATCGGTTCACCGATACAGATGGCGCGTTTGATCGTTGTCTTCCGAATGTCCTGAACGTGTAATGCACGTTCTTCCAGCATGCGCAATAAAAAACTCGGTACCGTGATCAAGGCCGTTGTGCCGCAGCGTTCTGCGGTTTCCCATTGGCCTGCAGTATTGCCTGGGCCACTGCGTATGATACCTGCACCGATCCGACGTAGACCAAGCCAGTATGCCAATCCAGCCATAAAGCGCTTGTCCATTGTAGTGGTGATCTGTACCACATCATTGCTGGTTATTCCCGCGGAGGATAAAGATCCTGCTTCGCTTTTGGCCAACCGATCAAGGTCTTTTTCGGATAGTTGGAACGGTACAGGAAGACCGGTGGAACCCGAAGTGAACACATGGTCAACTATTTTGTTCATCGGTACGCACAGGAAACGTTCATTGTGCAAAGCCAGATCCTCTTTGGTAGTGAACGGGAGATCCTGAATATCTTTCCAGATGCGCAGGTCCTGCGGCGAAACACCCGCGTCATGTAGTACCTTTTTGTACCACGGTGAGCGTTGGAACAGATCAGCAACGTGCGCTTGCATACTCGCTAATTCTTGGTCCTGTAATGCGGATACTGTTCTAACGGGTGTCATTTTTCTGTCGAACAAAGTTCCAATTTTCTTTTGATCTTCATTTCTTCCTGCAAGGATGAGATCGGTAACGTTAATGTCTTTCGGTACAGATCCGCCGCTGATCCATGGTTTCCTTCGGCTTTGCGAAGATCACCTAGGGCCGCATACGTGAGCCAACTATTCGGGTTGTCGGCAATGAAGTCTGTTTCTTCCCTGGCATCTAGTGTGAACGAATTTCCGGTAAGTATCCGTTCCGTAATTGCCATACGAACGCGTTGCCAACGTTCGTGTGCAGCAAACTCATCCGTTAGGATGAACGGGTCTGCTGCAATAGTATATGCTGTGTCCTTAAGTGCTCCACGCACTATTCCATTTTCGCAACGCGCGAATACATCACGAAGATCGTAACACACAAAAGCACCTTCTTGATACGGAGCATTCGAAACCCATATTCTGCGTTGTTCCGGTTGCATTACAACTGCATGATGCGCCAGCAACTGATTGATCGTACTCGGATCCCCAAGACCAACATCGGAACCATCCTGGCCTTTCCGATCACGAAGAATACTTACCGCATTGGTAGGGTCAAGGCCCGGTGTGCTATCCACCAATTGCATCATCCGCTTGAAACGCGCCATGGAGTCGCTTTCCCGCTTATTCGCTTCATTCACCTCTGTGGAGGCAAAACGATTGCTTTGATAGTGATTGCTGCACACCACAAGCCCGTTATCCGGGTCGAACACATCCATGCCATCGGGTGCCTTTTCAATGATCACGGCTCTACCGTCAGAAGCGGATCCGATAAGGATGCTTTCCGAAACAAAAACCTCATGCTGCCGTGCAATTGCGATCGCTTCTTCCATGTTCTTTGCATGTTCAACAATATCGCGTGCCAAGAGCGAGATCGGCAACCGAGCACCCATAGGAATGCTGGATCGCGAAGCATTAATGGTAATGGTAAGACCTTCTAGATTCATAGCTGAGGTGGCGCCCATGAATCCACCCCAGGAAACAAGCACATGCGGAATGCCGCCATCAGGGTTGATGAATGTGATCAATTTGTCCCGCGCAAATTCCTCACCCATCCAGAAATCGAAGTTGCGTGCGATCAGTAGTTCATTGTCAGCTGTTCGGTCACCCCACGCTGCGAATGACGTGCAGCCAACTACGGCCAAGTCCTGCAGAGCATGGCCAATATCATGAGCTGCATGGTAGTTCAAGGCGCGGATGAATTTCGGGCCTACCGCATCGAATTCATCACTGAATGCTCGGCTCACACCGTAGATCTCCCGCAAGTATTCCCGTGGTATGTACTCATCGATATCGCGATCGAACCACGCCGAGAAATACTTCAGATAAGTGAGCTTCCCTTTTCCAGGGATCATGGCTTGGATCCGATCGATGAAGACTTCTTCCTGGTGAACGATCAACTCCTTAGCTAGGGATCCATAGGCTAAGCCGCGTTCCAAGTCGGCACCTTCAATATACACTTCGTACAACCCTGCCGTATCCCTGCCCAGCCAATTGTTGCCTACGTGATATCTGCCATCGGCTGTTGTTGTTCGTTCGGGAAGGTTAGCTTCTTCGCCATCCGCTAACGGTGCAGGTATGTATACATCAATAGCGAACCCAATAGCGCCAAGTAGGATCAGCGAAATAAGGATAATTACAATTCTGCCTAGTCGTCGCCAAGCGCGGCCCTTGCGTGGTGTATCGGATATCATTGTTAGAAACCGATGCCAATTCCACCGCCAAAGATCGGACCGCGACCGTAATAAAGGCTGTTGGGATCCTGTAGCACTTCGAAAAGGGCTTGAATGAATATCGAAGAACGACCACCCAACGATTGTACATAGCCACCTCCGATCAACAGATGAGGCACCCAAAGTCGTGTGCCCGGTTCATAGGGTTCGTTGTAGATCTCGCGGTTCATGTGCAGGAATTCAGCGTGGGTGTATAGCTGAGGTATGATCCTGTAGCGAACGAAAGGGCGATATCCATAGGCTGTGAATGGACTCGGTGATCCTGCATAGTTGCTATACCAATAACTTATGCCAACACCCGTGGTGAATTTGCCTTTTAGATCCACCTTGTAACCGACCATAGGGTCGAGCTGGATGGACGTTGCTGTTCCAAAGCTGAGACCAATACCGCCACCGAACCAGATCCGTTCCTTCAAAGGCCTGGTGTCTCTTCGCTCCTTTTGTGGTGGCGTGGACGGAGTGTCGGTGTCCTGCCCATAGATGACCTGTGCTGAACAGAATGCGATCAGTAGGATGAACGATAGGCGTTTCATGGTGACAAAGATACAGGGGCTGAAAGGGAGTGGATCCGGCTGAAGCGTCTTCATCCGATCGATGTCCTAGGTGCGCACGCGGATCTTTAAGCTTGCTTTTCCAAAGTTTTTCTCGAAATGCACTGCTAATAGAACGCCGCGAGCCAACATCCATACCAGGAATGCACTCCAGATCGCATACAACTTCCCATCCAACGCATTGCCGCCCACAGCTACAGGGATGAAGAAGAATAGGGTAGAGGCGATCAGTACATTGCGTAGGATCTTTCCATCGCCTAAGCCTTTGTACACTCCGTCGAAAGCGAATGCGATCGCATTGATCGGTTGCGTGATCACGATCATCCAGAAGATCGCATGGAACAGATCCAGCACTGCACCATCTTTCGTGAACAGACCACCGATCACATTGTAGCCGGCCAGGTAGATCACCGATAGGATCACTCCTATGGTTACGGACATGCGCACGACCTGCCATGAAACGCGATAGAGATCGCGCCAATTCTTTTCACCATTCAAGCGACCCACCAGAACACTGCCGGCTGCTGCATAACCATCTATGAAAAAAGCGCTGAACAACCAGATCTGCATCGCAATACTATGCGCTCCGATGTAGGCTTCACCATACCCTGTTGCATACCTGTTGCCGAGGTAATAGCATACGTTCAATGCTGTAGTACGCGCAAAAAGATTGCCGCTCAATTTCCATAAGTTCAATAATTCGGGATGGTGAATGCCCTTGGGGAAGAGCGAGAACGGTGTTCGGGTATGTAGAATGTAAACGGCCATGACGAACATGACCCCTTGCGCGATCAAACTGGACCATGCACTGCCCACCATGCCCATGCCTTCGACCGGACCCCAACCGAAGATCATGATCGGATTCAAAAGACCATTGACCAACGCACCCGCAATGCTGATCCACATGTTCCATTTAAGGTTCTGGATACCCCGGAATGCACCGGTAATGGCGAATGTGGCCAATACGATCGGATGGCCATAACTGCGAACGTGATAGTATTCAACGGCTTTGCTCAAGACATCACCTTGCGCATTGTACATGCGAAAAATGGGTTCCGCAAAGGCATTCGTTAATGCGAAGAACAGAAAGCCAAGCAAGAAATTCATCCACACGGCTATAGGAACAAGACCCGCTACCTCATCTAACTTGTCCTCCCCATAATAGCGTGCAACAACAGCTAGGACCGCGCTCCGTGTTTGGGCCAATGTCCATACCACCAAGAGAAAGAAACTACTGGCAATTCCAACAGCGGCCAGATCCGCAGTGCCCAAACGACCAACGAATGCTGTATCCACCAAGCTGATCACCGGCTCCGCGATACCAGCTATGATAGCCGGAAAGGCTAAGCGATCTATATCTCTCCGTGTTATTCGCGCCATTGTTCAGCTTGATCGATAACACGAATGACCCCGACCGGAATGAGGCAGGTTATGAATATTACGTGATGAAGTAATAATGGCGCAAAAGTGCGTAGAAATCCTAGTCCGTTAAATTTGCGGACCGCTTTGTGCTCCGGATAGGGTCACGAGTTGGCAGTATGAAAAAGATATTAGTTATCCATTACTCACAGACCGGGCAGCTGACCGAAGTGCTAAAGGCGCTGACACAACCGCTTACGCTTGCTGGCGTGCAAGTGGATCATTTGCCGATAACGCCCGTTACGCCTTACCCATTCCCGTGGTCGCGGATGGGCTTCTTCGGCGTGTTCCCGGAATCCGTGAATGGTGACCCGGTTCCATTGCTACCGGCTGCTGCGCCAAGTAGCAACTATGATCTGATCATTTTCGGGTATACAATATGGTACCTGAACCCTTCAATACCGGCCAACTCCTTTTTAAGACAAGCGGATCCTGCATTGTTCCGGAACACACCGGTCCTCACAGTTATTGGTGCACGTAATATGTGGGTGCATGCCCAGGAAAAAGTGAGGAAAATGCTGAAGGGTCTTGGTGGTATACCCGTTGGTAATATCGTAGCGGAGGATCGAGCATCCAATATGGTAAGCCTTGTTACCATTATCCGTTGGATGTTCTGGGGCAAGAAGGAGGCGTTCTTTCTTTTTCCACCTGCGGGAATTCGAGAAGCCGATATTGCTTCGAATGCGCGTTTTGCTCCGGAGATCCTCGCTCGACTGGAATCCCGGAACTGGGATGGTTTCAACAAGAAGATATTGCAGCTTGGCTCGGCACAGATCAAACCTGCCTTGCTGATCCTGGAGAAGAGAGCGTTGGTCCTGTTCGGTAAATACCGTTCGTTCATGCTTGCCAAAGTGGCTACGGATCCAACGAGTCGTGATAAAAGGGTGCGGATCTTCTCCGTTGCCTTGCCGATCGGGGCCTTCATACTTTCACCCATCACCGCACTCACCACTTTTCTGGTTTCAATATTCAGACGCAAAGCGATCCAACGTGAAGTGGATGAACTGCTTTCGTACTGAACGAAATGGCTTCTGAGGTGTTCAGGTAAGAATGATGCAGTATTTTTGCATCCCTGCGGTTCCTTGTGAGGTGTAGGTATTTCTTAGTAAACTGTTCACGATCAGTAGTATGCAAGACGTTTTCGTTACACGCGTATCGGGCTTTCTTCCCAATTCCCCCATTTCAAATGATGAGATGGAGGAGTATTTGGGCTACATCAATGGTGTGCCCTCCCGAGCGCGTAAATTGGTGCTGCGTAACAACGGTATCAAGCAACGGTACTATGCCATGGAAAAAGGTGGCAAGCTTACGCACACGAATGCTCAGATCGCTTTTGAAGCAGTGAAAGGACTGGCCGGTAATGGCATAGAACTTAAGGACTTCGAGGTCTTGGCTGCTGGAACTTCTTCGCCCGACCAATTCATGCCTTCACATGCGTCGCAGGTGCATGGCTACATGCCGCATCCGATGGAGATCATCTCGCCTAGTGGTGCCTGCTGCGCTGGTATGGGTGCATTGAAATATGCGCACATGAGCGTGGCATCCGGCAATTCACGCAATGCTGTTGCTGTTGGTTCCGAACTGCTTTCACCCATGATGCTCTCCCGCAATTTTGAGAGCGAAGCGGAACGGATCGGGCAGTTGGAGGCCAACCCCATGATCGCATTTGAAAAGGAGTTCCTTCGTTGGATGCTCAGCGATGGTTCCGGAGCGATGTTACTGGAGAACAAACCCCGTGGCGAATGCGATCTGCAAGTGGAATGGGTCGTTTCCAAATCGTTCGCACATGAGTTGGAGACCTGCATGTATTTCGGCGGAGAAAAGGATGCTGAAGGTGACTTCCGTGGATGGAAAACATACTCCGCTGAGGAATTAGCGCCGAATGCGATCATGAGCATGAAGCAGGATACCCGCCTACTTGGTAAGCACATGTGCCAATTCGCTGTGAAATGGCTCGCCGAGGTGTTGGAAGAAAAGAAGGTGGACATCGATACGGTGGACCACTTCATGCCGCACCTATCGTCCATGTTCTTCCGCGATAAGATCCAGGAGGAATTGGTTGCGCGGAATATCCACGTCCCTTATGACCGGTGGTACCTGAACTTACCGGACGTTGGCAACGTTGCTTCCGCATCGATCTACCTGATGCTCCGCGACCTGATCGCCACAGGCAAGGTTAAAAAAGGACAACGCCTGCTGCTCATGGTGCCCGAAAGTGCGCGCTTCAGCCTGGGCTTCGCCTTGATGAAGGTGGTTTGATCGGAACGCTGATGACGCTGATAAGTATGATCTCTATGATCTGAATTTTCAGGCACTAAATGGCGTCAATTTCAAGTTGGACCACTTCTGATTTTCTACCATTTGTATCTTGTGAAAGAAGTCCTTCAAGACAAATGAATTGCTGACCTGAGAACCCGGTCTTGATCAGCTCATCGAACAAGCACGAATAAGGAATGTCTATCTAGGTTAAGACCCGGAAAGCATGTCGTAATGCCGGTCCATACCTTTGTTACTCAACTACTACCAATGAAAAAAGAAGATGTACCGCAGGATGATGCGAACATACTTGAAGGAAAATTCAAGGTGGTGAAGTATGCCGTGAACGAGAACGGCGAGTACGAGAAAGTGCCAAGTGTAGGCTGGGAGCCAGAGAACGTGGCACTCGAACAGGCGTGGGATGTTGTCCATGAGCAAGTGGATGAAGCCCGGAAAAAAGTAAAAGCCGGGACCCTAAGCACATTGGCCTATCACATGGAGGTCAACATGATGGATGCCGCATTGCTCGGCAAACACACGGGACTTTCCGCACGTGCGGTGAAGAAGCATTTGGAGCCTGCGGAGTTCACGCAACTTGATGCATCTACACTTCAGATCTATGCCGATGCACTGCTCCTTTCTGTTGAAGAGCTGAAGAAATTGCCTGTATGACAAAAGACATTACTGTTCCTTTCGATCACCAACAATCGGCCCATTGCGAAACGGGCGTGATCTCCAATCTGATGCGGTTCCATGGTCTGCGGGTGAGCGAACCCATGGCCTTTGGTATCGGTTCCGGTCTGTTCTATAGCCACATGCCGTTCTTGAAATTGAATGGGATCCCGGTAACCACTTACCGCATCCTGCCAGGGCATATCTTCAAACGTTTCTCCAGGAATATCGGAGTGGAAATGAAGCGTATGTCATTCCGTGATCAGGATGAAGCGATGCGCGAATTGGATCGTGTGCTGGACCAAGGTCTGCCTGTTGGAATGCTCACGAGCGTCTTCTATTTGCCCTACTTGCCCAAGGCATTCCGCTTTCATTTCAATGCGCACAACATCGTGGTATTCGGTCGCAAGGGCGATGAATACCTAGTGAGCGATCCCGTGATGGATGAAACTACGACCATCCACCGCACCGCGTTGATCCGTGCACGTTTTGCCAAGGGAACACCGGATACGAAGGGACGCATGTACTACCCCACGGTCGTGCCAACTGGACCTGATCTGAAGAAGGCCGCCGCCAAAGGTTTGCGACGTGTTGCACGCGATATGGCCACAACTCCGTTGCCGATGTTCGGCGCAAAAGGCATTCCTTATCTCGCCGGGAGATTGCGCAAGTATGAAACCAAATTGGGCAACCGAAGGGCCTTGCTATTTCTGGGGAATCTGATACGCATGCAAGAGGAGATCGGTACCGGTGGTGCAGGTTTCAGGTTCATGTATGCCGCGTTCTTGCAAGAAGCAGCTGCCTTGTTGGAAAAGCCGGAATTGCGCGAAAAGGCCAAGGAAATGACCCGTATTGGTGATCTCTGGCGCGAGTTTGCATTTGAAGCCGGGCGTATGGTAAAGGGCCGCGCGGAAGCCGGTTCAACGTTTGCTTCCATGGCCGATAAATTGGATGTGATCGGTAAGGCGGAACAGATGTTCTTCAAGGACCTGATGCGCATCAGTAAGTGATGCAAGGCAACGTTGATATCCGTGTGCGTGGGGTAGTGAAGAAGTATGGCAACCGCGCTGGTAATGCCGTGGATCATATCGACCTGGATGTACGCTCCGGTGAATTCCTCGGACTTCTTGGTCCGAACGGTGCGGGTAAAACATCGCTGATCTCCATCATCACCGGAGTACGATCGGCATCAGCAGGCAGCGTGTTGATCAAAGATCATGATGTTGCGAACGTTCCTGATGTTGTGCATGAATGCATTGGGTTCGTTCCACAGAACATTGCACTGTACGAGATGCTTACGGCGCGTGAGAATCTTTCTTTTTTCGGAAAGCTGCATGGTATGGGTGCCCTTAAGATCCGTCAGCGAAGTGATCATTTGCTGGAACGAGCTGGCCTGCTTGCCCGCTCGCATGAACGCGTTGGGACATGGAGCGGCGGAATGCAACGGCGATTGAATTTGATCACTGCTTTGCTTCATGAACCCGGGATCGTTTTTTTGGATGAACCTACCGTGGGTATCGACATACAATCGCGTACAGCGATCTGGGTGTTGTTGGAAGAGATCAACAAAGCAGGTACAACGATCGTTTACACCAGTCATCATTTGGAAGAAGCTGCACGGCTTTGCTCCCGCGTGGTGATCATGGATCAAGGCCGTATCGTTGGTGAAGTCACGGATACAAAAGGTCAAGGCGGAACGGAGCGATTGGAAGCGGTTTTCTTAGGGTTGACCGGAATGGAATACCGTGATCATTGACATGACGTCCAGAATCCTCGCCCACATCCAAAAAGAGCTGCTGCTCTTGCTGCGTGATCGCGGTGGATTGGCGCTGCTTTATTTGATGCCCGTGTGCTTGGTGAGCATCATGGCCGTTGTGCAAGATGCGCCGTTCAAGGATTTTTCGGATAAACAGGTGTTGGTGCTCTACCGCGATCTCGATGGAGGTGTGGTCGGCAAACAACTGTTGGAGGGCCTCAACGATGCAGGACCGTTCATGGTAACGGATATCACAGGTGATGCCGGTACTACAGATGCCATTTTTCAAGAACGTGTTCGCACCGGGGAATTCCAGGTGGGTATTACCGTGCCTTCCGGTGTTTCGGAGGTTTTGGTGAAGAGTTCCGATGCTGTGGTGAAGGGGTTGTTCGGACAGATCGCAGGTGATAGTATCACGGCCGCAGAACCGGATAGCGCGTTCGTTGAAGTGCTGATCGACCCCGTGGTAAAAAAGGCATTCCGCGAATTGATGAACGCCCAAGTGAACCGCGTTCTAGCTGGGCTGAGCGCCGACCGGATGCTCCAGGACATGACCACGCAAATGGAAAACCTCACCGGCAATGATCTGGAACCATTGCGTATACAGGAGCCTTTCATCCGCGTGAAACAACGGATGGCCGGCATCGAGTTGAGCGGCACCCACGTAGCAGCCGATTCCACCCAGCACAACGTACCCGCCTGGACCATCTTCGCTATGTTCTTTAGCGTGGTTTTAATGGCCGGTAACATGGTGAAGGAACGAGATAGTGGCATCATGGCACGCATGCTGACCATGCCCGGTGGCGCCGCTGAACGGATCGCTGGTCGGGTGATGGCATTCTTGCTCGTATGTGTGTCACAAGCCACCTTGATATTTGCGATCGGCGTTTTCCTGTTGCCGATCTTAGGGTTGCCCGCATTGGATCTTCAAGCGATCAATTGGTTGATGTTATTGCTCGTGACCTTGGCTGTTGGGGCGGCTGCAACTTCTTACGGTGTTCTGGTCGGTGCATTCTCCACTACGCAACAACAATCGGCCGTATTCGGGTCTACATCCGTGGTGATCCTTTCTGCATTGGGCGGGATCTGGGTGCCACTTTACATTATGCCCAAGGCTATGCGTACCGTTGGGGAATTAACCCCGTTGAACTGGAGCATGGAGGCCTACAACGCAGTGCTGCTACGCGATGGTAACATGGCCGAACTATGGCCATATCTGATGCCGTTGCTGATCTTTACCGCTATCTGCACTGCAGTCGCCATCTTCGCTGAGCGGATTACGAGTCGTAAATGAACAACACGGTACACATTTCTGGTTTGGGTATCATCTCGGCTATTGGGAATGATGTTGCAACCAACTTGGATGCACTGTTGAACGAACGTACCGGAATTGCACCGATCACCCGACTGCAAACACGCCACAGTGAACTCTATCCTGCGGCTGAGGTGAAATTGAGCGATGAGGATCTGGGTATTTTAGCGAATCCACGATCCATGCACGGTTGGACACGCACTGCACTGCTCGGGCTAAAAGCGGTGAAGGAAGCTTTGGCGCACGCAGGGGTTGATCCGCAGCAACCTCGCGTTGGATTTATTTCCGCTTCAACCGCAGGCGGCATGGATAAGTCCGAGCCGATCTATAAGCAACTGTTCGACGATGAATTGCCCGATGATGTGGCACAATACGTAGGCACGCACGACCCCGGTGAACATGCCGAGCGCATCGCTGCTGAGCTTGGTATCACCGGGTTCTTGACGAACATTAGCACCGCGTGTTCTTCTTCCGCGAATGCGATCATGCTCGGGAGCAGAATGATCAAGAGCGGGCAATTGGATGTGGTGATCGCTGGTGGTGCCGATGCACTGTCGCGCTTTACCGTGAACGGTTTCCATAGTTTGATGATCCTGGACAAGGAGCCTTGCCGACCCTTCGATGCAAGCCGCACTGGTTTGAATTTAGGCGAAGCAGCGGCGTACGTGATCCTGGAAAGTGATGTGCATTTGAAAGCCCGAAACGCAAAAAGTTTGGCGCGTGTTACCGGCTACGCAAATCGCAACGAAGCATTTCATGTGACGGCTTCTTCGCCTGAGGGCGATGGCGCTTTGCATGCGATGGAAGATGCATTGAACGTCGCTCAGCTGAAGCCGGAAGCGATCAGTTACATCAACGTACACGGCACCGGAACGTCGAACAACGATGGTTCCGAAGGGCGTGCGTTGCAACGGTTATTTGGCAATTCTATCCCGTCGTTCTCCAGTACGAAAACGTTCACTGGACACACGCTTGGTGCAGCGGGTGCGGTGGAAGCGGTGTATGCAACGCTTGCGATCCAACACAACGTGTGCTTCGCGAATCTTCGCTTCACGGACCCTATGCCTGAAGCTGCTGTAACGCCTGTTTGGCATACGTTACGCGATCAACGGATCGAACATGTACTGAGCAATTCGTTCGGGTTCGGTGGAAACAATTCTTCGCTAGTTATTTCCGCACCGTGATGAAACCGGTCTACATAACCGGTGCTTCTGCGATCTCCCCGCAACCCACCTTCGATCGTGATGATCTGGAGAAAGTGGTTGCTTACGATACCCATCCACTTAACGTGATCGTGCCGGATATTACGGGCTACGTTGATCCCAATCGCGTGCGCCGCATGACACGCCATACGCGCATCGGGTTGATGGCGGCGTTGAATGCACTCAAAAGAGCCGATGTAAAAGAACCCAGTGCCGTGATCATGGGTACCGGCGATGGGTGCAAGGACAGTGTAGCACGCTTTCTTGACAACATGATCGATCACGATGAGACGGTGGCAAATCCTACGGCATTCATCGGTTCCACGCACAACAGTTTGGCCGGGCAGATCGCCATGGCCGTGAATAGCAAAGCATACAATTACACGTACTTGCAACGCGGACTGTCATTCTCCAGTGCGTTGATGGATGGGTTGATGCACGTGGGGTCGGAAGATGCACGCAATGTGTTGGTCGGTGCGGCGGATGTTATTACGCCCGATTTCTATATCACGCACCGCAGAACGGGTCTTTGGAAGAACCACGCGGTAAAGAACCTCGAAGTGCTGAACAGCACCGATAACGGAGCGCTCGCCGGCGAAGGTTCAGCATTCTTCGTGCTCGATAGCGAACCGGGAAAAAATGCAGTTGAGATCCTCGGTGTGGATGCCTTCTTCAAACCCGGAGAAGTACACGTGAAGGACCGCGCGGAAAAACTTTTCGCCAAGAACAATAGAACGTTGAACGATGTGGACCTTGTGCTACTCGGCTACAACGGCGATCACACCCAGGACCGAGCGTATGACACCGTGCGTGCCCAATTCCCGAACGCAACGATAGCGTGCTACAAACCACTGTTCGGTGAATTTTATACGGCCAACGCGCTCGGTGTTTGGATGGGTTACTCCGCGATCCGATCCGGTTCCATTCCGAAGGAGATCGCCATGCAGGGCCGCTCATCCGGCGGGTTCAAGAATGTGTTGATCTACGATCACTACCAACTGAAAGACCACGTGCTAGTAGGATTGGGAGCGGTGTGAGCGCGACCACATTGGACCTTCGCTATTTTTTCAACAAAAAGTACCGATCGTTCAAGATCGATGTACATTCGGTAAAATGTTGTTGCAAGCTCACCATAAAAACTTGCTGCCAAGACTCACATTTGCCTTCGCCTCACACGCGAGCTTTCGAGACTTCGAGACTTCGAGACTTCGAGACTTCGAGACTTCGAGACTTCGAGACTTCGAGACTTCGAAAGAATATGGCTGCTAAAAGTAAGCGCCACACCTTGCATTTCATCCAATAAAAAGCCCCCGATGCGTTAACATCGAGGGCCGATTGCTCATGTCCCACTTAACCCGACTAAAGGAAAACGAAACAGAACAGCGCAAAGATAGAACTTCTCCTCGGCAGCGCCGGGCAGCGTTCCCGAACCAAAGCGGTTCAATTGGGTACCCCACTTAACCTGCGCAGGTAGGGGTTCATCGAAGCAGCAGAGACCGGAACAATGCTATACGGTCAATACGAATAACGAACGAATGTTTTTTTCCGAGACAGAGAACGGAAGGTTCGGCAGCAACAGTTGGTTGCTGCTGGGCTTTCTGTTGTGCTTTGCGATCGCCCCTAGTGCTTCTCAAAACTTAGTGCCGAACCCAAGCTTCGAATTGAACGACACGTGCCCATACACTTTTGGTTTCCAAGGAAATTCTAAACCACTAAACTGGAATGGTTGGAACCAGTCACCGGATTACTTCCACTCTTGTGCAGGTAGTTTAGGTGGTGTGGATACATTAATCTCTGTGCCGCTAAATGGATTTGGGTTTCAGTACCCTATGCATGGGGAGGCTTATGTTGGGATGTATGCATATGGGGCAACTGGAGGAAATGTAGACTACAGGGAGTTCTTAGGATGCCAGCTCATTGAAGCGTTGGTAGTAGGCGAAACGTATGAAATGAGTTGTTACACAAATGTAGCTTTCGGTGGTAACTACTGGGCTCCGACTTGGGCATGCAATAACATGGGAATGCTTTTCACTATGGAACCAAATGTTTGGACTGGAGTTAATCAACCTCCTTTCAACGCAAGGAACTATGCTCATTTGAATAGTTCAATAGTAAACAGTGATACAGTCGATTGGCGTTTGGTGAGTGGTAGTTTCGTAGCTGATAGTGCCTACCAGTATTTGGTGATTGGTAATTTTTTTAGCAATGCGCTTACAGATACGTTCCACATAGTTCCCGGAAATTCGTTGGGTGCATACTATTTCGTTGATGGCGTGTGTGTTCGAAGAAGTGGGCAACCATGTGAGTTTTTAACGACTGTCCCTGAGATCGAAGAAATTGGCACATATGTTTGGCCCAACCCGTCGTCAAACCGAATAAGTGTGAATGTGGATGTTGGCACTGAGTGGCAAGTGTATGATGTTATGGGTAGATTACTTGGGGCAGGTGTTAGTACAAGTACGATACTAGGCATTCCAGTGCAACAATTGGCAAATGGTGAGTACGTCCTGAAATTGGGAAGTATGAATAGAAGACAAGTTCGTTTCGTGGTGATGAAATAGCACATATCCGGTCTTCGACACAAACATCGAAGATCATGAAAAAGAGAGAATTGTTAAGCTGCATAGTAGCTATGACGCTTGCGCTAAATGTGAGTGCACAACCGCCGGATTGGAACACAGCCGGAAATTTTATTAATGGAGTCGAGTGGTTCGGAGCGGACAATCTCAGCATTGTACCCCTTCAGATTCGCCACGATGCAAGCGACCAGCCCATCGACTTTTACACAGCGCAGTTGTTTCGAGCACGGATCAACCCTACGAGAACTTTTTCGTTGAACGGCTTTACGAATGCACCTGCACATGGTTTTACGTTGATCAGTCCGGATAATACGTTCTTAAGCGGCCTAGCTGGCAGTCCGTACAGTAGGTTACATCTAGCAGAGGGCGTAACAGGAAACGCCTCACCACATGGCTACAGGCTTTGGCAACGCAATGGTATAACCTTCACCGGTAATGATGACCATGGTTACGTGGGGCACAAATACGGAAGTCAGGACGTTTCCGACATGGTGATCCAATGGAGCGATAACCCTGGTTTTGTACGGGCCGACCGAATGCGTTTCATTTTTACATCTGAATATTTGGTGGGAACACCAACCGGTATGAATTCATTGGAAGGGTTGGAAGGCATGCGTCTTTGGCCAAAGAATGATCAAGAGATCAACGTAGGTATCGGCGATTTTAATGCGATAAGTGGTGAACCCCTCGATCGTTTGGATGTTGGGAGTGGGAAAGTTCGTATTCGGCAATTACCAAGCGACGCTGTAAGTAATAGCGACGAGGTAGTGATGGTGGATATGGCAACTGGGTTGCTAGAGCACCGCCCGGCAACCGACTTGCCGGGTACTTGTGAATGGACACTTCCGGGTGGCGCAGGAACGAATTCGAATGTTGCTACTGCTTATCCAGGGAATCCAGGTTGCCCGCAAGGAGATCGTGCGGTTGGTATTGGTATATGGAACCCACTATATAAGCTTGATGTAAAACATTCGGCTGCTGATGCGAACTTTAGTGGAGGTCTAAAGGTGAATTACCTAGGGAACTCAGCCGGGATTACTTATGGAATCAATACCGTAGTTCAACCATTGGCTGGTTCCAGCATGGGTATTGTGACAGGGATAAGGTCAAGTGTAACGGGGGTTGAAAATATCGGAACAGCAATAAGTGGAGAGGTCACAGCCCAAGCAATCGGTGGTGCATCAACTGAAATTGTTGGTGTCACAGGTTTAGCAAATTGCCCAACGAGCGGAACGCTAACAAAGGCTTCTGGAACTAGAGGCGCGGTGGCTACCGTTGCGGGTGGTACTATGACGAATGCATGGGGTTTGCATGGTTTGGTCAATGGTGCAGGAACCATTGGAAGTGGCTATGGATTGCATGCGGAATCGAATGGAGCAAATGGAAATATCGCCAACAGTTATGGTGTAAACTCTAAGGGAGTTAACGGAACCGCGTTTAATTATGCGTACAAGGGTGTGGCAATTGGTGGTGATGGTACTACTAATTACGGTGCCCTGGTGTCTGCGACTGGCCCGGCCGGATCGATAAACTACGGTGTTTACGCAATAGCGCCAACTAACACCACGAGTTGGGCAGGATATTTTCAAGGTCATGTGCGCATTCAAGGCAACTTACACGTCACTGGAACGATAACAACTTCTGACGAAAGTCTCAAAACAGACGTGCAAGAGATTACGGATCCCATGGAAATAATTCGGCAATTACGTCCGACTACTTACCAGTTCTTGACCGACCAAAATCCTTACCTAAACCTGCCAACTGGGTTGCAACGTGGTTTTATTGCACAAGAGGTAGAGAATGTCTTGCCAGATGTTGTGCATGACGTACATATCACTCCTGTGTTGGACATAGAGACGAATGAAGTTTTAGCAGAAGAAAGGGTAATTAAAGGTATTAATTACACATCTATCATACCCGTAGTCGTGGCTGCAATGCAGGAGCAAGATACCAGGATCGCCGAACAAGATGCTCAACTTGCCGATGCTCAAGCCACCAATGATGCATTGAATGATCAATTGCAACAGGTCATGGATCGGTTGGATGCAATGGAGCAGAGTGTTTCAAATTGCTGCGCAGACCGTGGGGCATTGCAGAATGGTGGTGTAGAGATCGATGAAAAATCGTTGAACTCAAATGACCGTTACCTCCGCATTGCGCCTAATCCATTCGAAACACAAACTACAGTCTACTACCAGCTGGAACAAGGTGGTCGTATGCAACTCATGGTCAACAGCGCCAATGGAAAAGAGTTACGCCAATTACATGAAGCCAATTTGGAACAAGGCAATTACCAGTACGAGTGGAACACCGGTGATCTAGCGCCAGGTGTATACTACGTAACGTTATTGATGGATGGTAAGCCTGTGACCGAACGTGCGGTGAAGATCAATTAAAATATACTGCTCAGGTAACGAACGGCCCGGAGCATATCGCTTCGGGCCGTTCGTTATTAGTGGGTCAGTGGCAACAACATGGCTTAACTTTCTATTCACCCTTCACTCATCACCATTCACCATATATAGCCCCCACCGCGAAGGTCGTTCACCCCAACTGTACCACTGCAACAATTGTTCATTCAAAGCGGTTTCCGTGGTCGTGATCAGTTCAAGATCCACGTTGGCGTTTTCGTTGATCAACGCAGCGTCAGCTTCGTGTGCCACAACGTATTTCGTTACATGAAAGGTCGTATCGATCCGTGAGCGATCGAACGAAGTTTGTACTAACCCGTCCGGTAAGTAGAAGTGGGGGAGTCGAACGCGCCACGAGTCGATACCGCCAATGATGTAGGTGATCTCTGTTTCCGGTCCCGGCTTGAGTTCGTGTAACTTCTTGGCCAATGCCACACGCCCATTTCCTGCCGGGCTGCTGCCAACAACAAACAACGCCATCAAGTTAAATAGGACCAGCACTCCAAGTCCTGCTATACCGATCACGCGCACGGATCTGTTCTCGAAAATGCTGCTCCATTCGCGGTAGCCAGCAATCAGGATCCACGGTACACAAAATGCCAACGGGTACAGGAACCGCAACTCTTTGTGAGGGATGAAGGTGTGTACTACAACGAACGGAACAATGATCCAGACCAACAGATGCCGCGGGTGTTTGAATGCGAGTTTGAGAAATGCTAAAAGGATGCAGATCCCGATGGGCGGTACGCAGTATTTCACGATCCAGGGCGCGTAGTAATACCACGGCAACGTGTCGAATACATGTCCGGGATCACCTTGCACTGCCATGGAAAAATAACGCCATGCGCTGCATGTTGGGATTCCGTAGAACAGGGAGTCGATCCCGATCGTGAGAAGCATCAGAGCAAGCGCAGCTCCCGTAAATTCCAAGAAGATGCTGCGCGGTTCGTTCTGTACCCGCCACAACCAACCCACAAAGCCCAATACCGCAAACACCATCGGCACGCGCACCCAGATGGAGAGCGCCATCAATAATCCAGCATGCACGGCCCACCAGCGGCTGCGGTCGGTTCTTAATGCAGCGGTGAGGCCCATCATGAACAGCAGCCCCGACCATGTTTCGGAACTGAAACGGACCATTAGGAATGGCAAGAACCACAAGAAGTATGAGAGCAGAATGAATCCCTTTTGAAGAACATCCGGTACACTCGGCAGAACCGCGCGTATAAAACCCGTTATCGCTAATAGCGCGATCAACGCCGTTAACACCCGAAGCAAGAATGCCTTGGTGAATGGACTGGAAACTCCAAGCACATCCGCAGTAGAAAAGATACCCATTGCGACCCACGGCAGACCCGTTGCACGGATCCTCGCTTCATACTCCCACGCACGTTCATGCTCCGGTAGGTCGCCCATCCGGTACTCCGCAAACCCGATCACCTGATGATGCTCGTCCTCACCGTGATACCCTACACTGAACCACGCCGTGATCAGATAGAGCACCAACGCCCCCAGAAAAACCCAACGATGGAAATAGGTGTTGATGGCTTTGTGGTATTGAGTAAGATGGTACAGGGTAACTGGTACAGGGTATTGAGTACCCTATACCCTGTACTCAATACCCTATACCAACTATGCTTTCTGCATTCCCTCATTCAGCGCAGCCATGAACAGCTCACTGGTAAGGTAATGTTCAGGCTTAACGGCATCGCCATGGATACATACCGCAAGATCCTTGGTCATTTTGCCGGATTCCACGGTCCTGATGCAAACGGATTCCAACTTGTTCGCGAAGTCGATCAGCTCTTGGTTGCCATCCAACTTGCCACGGAACGCCAAGCCACGGGTCCAAGCGAAAATGCTCGCAATGGGATTGGTGCTTGTTGGCTTGCCTTGCTGGTGCTGGCGGTAGTGTCGGGTAACCGTGCCGTGCGCTGCTTCAGCCTCCATGGTCTTGCCATCGGGTGTCATCAGTACGCTGGTCATAAGCCCTAACGATCCGAAGCCTTGCGCAACGGTATCACTTTGCACATCGCCGTCGTAGTTCTTGCACGCCCAAATGAAGCCACCGCTCCATTTCATTGCGGAAGCTACCATGTCATCGATCAAACGGTGTTCATAGGTAATGCTTGCTTTGGCAAAATCGGTTTTGTAATTTTTCTGGTAGATGTCTTCGAAGATGTCCTTGAACCTTCCGTCGTATTTCTTAAGGATGGTGTTCTTGGTGCTCAAGTAAAGGGGCCATTTCTTGGCCAACGCCAGGTTGAAGCAGCTATGCGCAAATCCTTCGATGCTCTCGTCGGTATTGTACATGCTCAAGGCAACACCGCTACCTTGGAATTGATACACTTCCCAGTTCTGGGGCGTGCTACCATCTTCCGGAGTAAAGGTCATAGTGAGCTTGCCTTTGCCTTTGATCACGGCATCCGTAGCGCGGTACTGGTCACCGAATGCATGGCGACCAATGACGATCGGCTTGGTCCAGCCCGGTACCAAACGCGGAATATTGCTGATCACGATCGGCTCACGGAAAACGGTTCCACCCAAGATGTTGCGGATGGTCCCGTTCGGGCTACGCCACATCTGTTTCAATCCGAATTCGGTCACACGTTCTTCATCCGGAGTAATGGTCGCGCACTTGATCCCAACGTTGTGTTTCTTGATCGCATTGGCGGCATCGATGGTCACTTGATCCTCTGTTGCATCCCGGTTCTCAATGCTCAGATCGTAGTATTCGATAGGTACATCCACATAAGGAAGGATCAGTTGATCTTTGATCCACTTCCAAATGATCCGCGTCATTTCATCACCATCCAATTCCACTACGGGGTTGTTCACCTTGATCTTCGACATGCTACTACGTTCTATGTTTTCTCCTGTATTTGGGCCGCGAAGGTAAGTGGTGAGGGTGGATCGGGCGGCATGGTAAGATCACGTGGATCCATAGCGTGTTGGACAGGTTATTTCCCTTGCACACCGTTCACGAATTTCCCCTTTTCGTAATAGTCCCGATAGATCACGTTTCCCACTTTATCGTAATAAACGAATTCTCCTTCCGCATAGCCCATGTTATAATGTCCGGTGTATCCTTGCAGACCATTGTTCCATAGCACCGTGAACTCTCCATGCGGTCTACCGTTGATGCAAGTGGTCGAGTACTGGCCTCTTCCCATTTGGAAAACGGTCGTGTATTCACCATTGAACAGAACGCCTGTCGAGTCGCGGAGTATATGCTCTCCAAAGAATTTGCCTTTGCGGAATCCCTTGGTCCATTCCGGTTTGCCATTCGGATGATACGAATACGCTTTTCCATCGATCTCACCAAAGCGGTAAGGCCAGATCTCATGCACCCTACCATCCGGATAGTAAGTGGTGTTGGAACCGTGTTTCAATCCGTCCTTGTATTCCATGACCATGGTCTTAAGGCCATCTTCATCATACACGATCACCGGTCCGTTCAATTGCTGGTTTTCATACGAAGCACTGTATTTGAGCACTCCCGTCGAATCGTAATAGGAGACCGGATAGATCGGTTTTTCGCGCTTATCACGTTGGAACACACCGTACATACCGTTCTTGGTCAGCATCGTATCGACGCGTTGTCCGAATACGAAAAGCGTCGCGACCAAAGACCAAATGACTGCTGTGGCTCTTGATTTCATCATCTGAAAAATTGCATTGGAAGATCCGCTGTATTTCCAACCTTCATGCTTGGCTACCCAAGATCCAGATCCAACTCCTTTTGCAGAAGGAACAACGCTGGATTTTTCTCTGCCATCAGTTTGAACTTATCCAAGGTGGTGTAGCGCGGTTTGGTAACGATCTTTTCCTTGATCACTTCCATCTCCAACGCCATGTCACCCATCTGCCGCCGTAAATAACCCAAAAGCTCCGGTTTCTCCGTGCGCATGTAGTTCTCCTGGACGTTGTTAACCACAGCGAACGTGATCTTGCTGATACCTACCGCTTGAGGTTCACGACCCGCTAGCGTGGAAGCAACACTGATCTTGCCTTCATTCTTGATCTTCGCAGTATAATCCCGCCACACTTTCAGCAACAGCGCTGGATTGACCTCCTTTTTAGCGATCAATGCATCAGAGCCATGCTCCGTATCCACCGATGCGGCCATCTCTGGTTCCGTTTCCGCAACGGCTTCCATGGAACGTTTAATGCTCACTTGACCGGCCAACCTTCGTTTGGGAACGTAATTATCCGACCGTGGGCTGCTCGCCGAAATTGGTGCGGTTACTTCTTCCGCTGGGGTTGGTGGTTCTTGCTCCGGGAGCGGCTCCGCTACCACGTTTACCGTTGCATTACCGTTCGTTTCGGATCGTACACGCCCATTAGTTGGCGCTACCGCTACGTCAGGACTTTTTTTTTGTGCTTCCGGTAGTGCGGAACTCGGCTGTGGTGCAGCCACTGTAGCGGCAACATTCACGTTGCACAATTGGATCAATGCAAGCTCAACCAGTAGTCGTGGTTCCTTGCTCAACTTGTATTGGGTGTCGGTCTGTGCCAACTTATCCAATCCTTGTATGATCAACGCTCGGTCTGCCGCTTGCGCTTGCTCGCCGTAACGCTTGGTAAGATCTTCACTTACTTCCAGCAACGGTAATGTCCGTGGATCTTGGCTCACGAGCAGATCGCGGAAATGCCGACCAAGTCCGGTAACGAACAAATGCCCATCGAAGCCTTGTTGCAGAATGCTGTTGTACTCGACCAACGCGGCAGCGCTATCGCCAGCAATGATGTTATCCGTGATCCGGAAATAGTGCTCGTGATCAAGTACGTTCAAATTGCTCAGAACATCCTTGTAGGTCAATGTGTTCCCAGCGAAACTCACCAACTGGTCGAAAATGCTCAATGCATCGCGCAGGCCGCCATCCGCTTTTTTGGCAATGGTGTGCAAGGCTTGTGGCTCGGCCGTAATGCCTTCTTTAGTTGCAATATCGCTTAAGTGCTTGCTGATGTCCGCCACAGTGATCCGCCGGAAATCAAAAACTTGGCAGCGACTTAAAATTGTGGGTATGATCTTGTGCTTCTCCGTGGTTGCCAAAATGAAAATTGCATAGCTTGGTGGCTCTTCCAAAGTTTTCAAAAATGCATTGAAAGCTTGGGGACTTAGCATGTGTACCTCGTCAATGATGTACACCTTCTTGGCACCCACTTGCGGTGCAATACTTACTTGCAAGATCAAGCTTCGGATATCTTCTACACTGTTATTGCTGGCGGCATCCAGCTCGAAGATGTTGAGGCTATGTCCATCATCCATGTCCTTGCAGGGAGCGCAGGTGCCGCAGGCCTCCACGTTCGCGCTCAGGTTCTCGCAGTTGATGGTCCGGGCCAGAATGCGCGCACACGTGGTCTTGCCCACACCGCGTGGCCCGGTGAACAGGAACGCTTGCGCGAGATGATCGCTTTTAATGGCATTCTTCAATGTGCCGGTAACGGCCTCTTGCCCAACGACCGTATCAAAGGTGGCTGGCCGGTACTTTCTGGCACTAACAACGAACTGCTCCATGGATCGCAGCGAAGGTACACGCCACAAAGTGCCCAACGAAGGATAGATCTTAACAGGTGTGGAAAAGGGTGGTTATTCAACCACAAATGCACTACCAGCTAGCCATGTTGTGCCATCGGTAAGGTGGAGGTAGTACATTCCGGTTTGGAGGTGTGTGATTAATGAAGTGTGCATAGTGATCGGGGTCATAGGCACGCATTTGTCCTTGGTGGGCAAGTTGACAGCTAACATTGATTTTTATATCTAAATACCCGAAATTCAGATACTTAGGTCGATTCGCTGTTTGCGGAGAGGTAGGTCTCGCCGCAATTGACCATTCCACATTCTACATTCTTCATTCTAAATTCCTCCGGCATCCCTTACATTTGCGCCCCAATTTCAACCTAACAACATGACCAATAGGTACGAAACCGTCTTCATTTTAACTCCCGTTTTGTCTGAGGACCAGACAAAGGAGACGGTAAAAAAATTCAAAGACCTGATCAAAGCAGGCAATGGCACGGTCCGCCATGAAGAGAACTGGGGGATGCGCAAACTTGCATATCCCATCCAGAAGAAGTCAACCGGCTTCTACTACCTGTTCGAGTTCGATTGCGAAGCTGAACTTATCGCGAAGCTCGAAACTGAATTCCGCCGCGATGAACGTGTTATCCGCTTCCTCACGATCGTGATGGACAAGCACCACGTTGATTTCGCAGAGAAACACCGCACCAAAGCGGTGAAGAAAGAACCCGTTGAATCCCTAAAAGCGTAATAAGATGGCATCAGACAACGAGATCCGTTACCTAACGCCGATCGCTATTGAAACGAACAAGGAGAAGTACTGTCGTTTCAAGAAGATGGGGATCACCTACATCGACTACAAGGACGCAGACTTTTTGCTTCGTTTCGTGAACGAACAAGGCAAGATCCTTCCTCGCCGGTTGACCGGTACAAGCCTTAAGTATCAGCGTAAAGTTGGTCAAGCGATCAAGCGTAGCCGCCATTTGGCGCTAATGCCGTACGTGGCCGACATGCTTAAATAAGAACTACGACAATGGAGATCATCCTAAAACAAGACGTAGAACATTTGGGCTACGCGAATGATGTGGTAAAAGTGAAGGAAGGGTACGCCCGTAACTTCCTCTTGCCACGTGGTTTGGCGATCAGCGCCACGCCAAGCGAAAAGAAGCAATTGGCCGAGACCTTGAAACAACGCGCTCACAAAGAGGCGAAGATCAAGGACGAAGCCATCAAGATCGCTGACGGACTGGAGAACAAGACTTTGAAGATCGGTGCGAAAGCAGGTGAAGCAGGGAAGATCTTCGGTAGCGTTAACACCATCCAGATCGCCGATGCCATCCGCGCACTCGGTTTCGAGGTGGACCGTAAGAACATCAAACTGAAAGGTGAAGCCATCAAGAACCTCGGTAAATACGAGGCGGAGGTTGTGTTCCACCGCGATGTGATCCGCACCATTCCTTTCGATGTAGTGGAGGAGTGATCCTGAATAGAAATACGAAATAGAAAAGGGCCTTTCGGGGCCCTTTTTATATTTCAAGTAGTCGTGATCGTTCTATGTCAAGATCATGTTCTGCGGTTGGATCGGCGCTGGAATATCGCGTTCATCCAGCATCTCGCGCAGATCGATCTCGATGGTCCGAGTGAGTGCAGTGATCGGCACGTCGTTCACGCTACCCTCGAACGGGTTCTCGGTGCTTTCGCCAATGCGCTCGATCATGTTGAACACCCAAGCGACCAATGCGCTGAAGGGTATGGTCATCCATACGAAGCCCTCACCAAGTTTTGCGAATTCGCCTAACATCCCGAAGGGAACCATGAAAACGAACAAACGCACGAACATCAGGTTCAGTGTAGCAAATTGCCGGGGGTAAGGAAAATTCTTGATCCGTTCGCATTTACCCTGATGGTCGTACAGGGTAACCAACATTCCTTGCATCTCCATATGACGGAAGTCCTCGATCAAGCCTTGGTCCAACAGTTCGCGTAATGCCTTGCTTTGGTAGGCGATCAACTGTGTGGCAACATTGCTCTTTGCTAGCACACTGGCTTTTTCCGTAGAAGGGATCAGCCCTTCCAATACAGCTTCCAATTTGGTATGGCTCTCGTCCAGTTTATACCATTTGTCCACATATTCCTTGTTATAGGATTTGATCATGTGTTCCCATGGTTTCGGTAAGCGCAACTGGAACCGCAAGGCATGCAACCAGGCAATATGGCGGTGAATAAGGGCTGTCCGTACGGCATGCAAAGTCTCTTCAGATACAGGGGACGTAGCGTGTTTCGCTGTCACGAGATCCTTCGCCATGATACCCCAGGCACGGCTGCTATTCACGATGCCACCGTAGATCTTTCGCGCTTCCCAAAGCCGATCATACGAAGCGTTGTTCTTGAATCCTGTTATGAACGCCACAGCCGTGCCGATCATGGCGATCGGAACCCATGGGATGGATAGCCATGTCCATCCGAGATAGTGGTAGAGGATGGTAGGGATGGACGCAGAGATCAGGAAGAATAGGATATCTCTCCGTGTCCAGCGAATGACCTCAGTGAATGTGTATCTACGTCCAGCGTGCATGATGGTTTATTACGGGTCGCAATGTACAGGTGGAATAATGATGATCATCATGCCCTCAGGTCACATATTGGACCTAAATTTGGCCCGATGGTGCGTGCATCCGGTTTAGCAGTGCTTCTCATGTTCATGGGTATGCTCGTTGCGCCGTTGGCTGTCTTGGTGGAATTTCATGTGCATCGGGCACAGATCGAAAAGGAACTGTGTGTGCAGCGCGATGTTGTCGAGACCATGCGTACATGCCATGGCGAATGCCAACTTTCCAAACGCTTCAATGCGCTGGAGCAAGAATCCCAGAAAGAGTTCCCTGTAGAACGTATAAGCGTACGATTGGAACCACAGGTACCCGTTGCGCATGCACCCGCTTTGTTGCTTTTCAGCGTTGAAGAACGCTTATTCCCTGATCTGGATGCAGCGGTATCCACAGGGTTCCCACCGACTTCTGAGCCAGTGCCGTGGCTATCGTAATACAAGGCCCTACTCCGGGCTTTTAGGTCGATGATAACGATGTATTGAGCGGAACGGTTCACGCTATGGAAATATATGTGCCGAGCGCTCTTGCCCACCGTGATCCACCCTATTTTCAACATTTCTCTTAGTCAACCCTGATCAGGTTCCTCGATCATTACTCATGAAGACCTTAGTGGTCGCATGGTCGCTGCTTTTGCTGCCGACCTTGGCCCAAGCTTGCGATGTGTGCGGTATTTTCCTCGGAATACAGCCCAATGACCGCATGAACTCCATTTCCTTGATGTACCGCTACCGCCATTTAGGAGGTGATATCCGCGTCCCGGCCAATGTGGGTAGTCTGCTGAAACATGGTGGCGACGGTATTGTTGCTACGCCCGAAGAACGCACGATCCGTTACCGGGAACTCTACCAAGTGGCCGAACTACGTGGAGAATTCTGGATCGGTAACAAAGTTGCCATACTGGCTTCTTTGCCGATGGTGAACAATTACAGAGCGATAGACGGTGTGCGTACAACAGACATCTACGGCATCGGTGATCCCTTGTTGATTGCGCGCTACCAAGTTGTCAATACGAAGTGCCTGACCCCGGATGAAAAGGTGGTGCACAGGCTTATGCTGGGTGCAGGTGCAAAGATCCCCTTGGGGCATACAAATGCTACATACCAGGATACTGAAGTGGATGTGGACCAACAGCCCGGAACAGGGACGTGGGATCTGCTCGCTTCACTGGAATACAAGGTGCGCTACAAACGCACTGGTGCTGGTGTTTCGGCCGTAGCTAGATACAATACGGCTAATGCTGATGCTTACCAGTTAGGCCATGGCCTTAGTACTACCGCAGAGTTGTTCCGCCGATACGATATCGGTGACAACTGGAAGATAATGCCCTCCATTGGTGCATACCACGAATGGTCCGGAATGGATGCTGAGCACAATAATGTCGTGCAAGGTACCGGTAGTTCAACCCTATTTTCCCACTTAGGAACCAGAGCCTGGTGGCGTTCTTGGGGCATCTCAGCAACTTTCCAGTATGCCGTTGCGCATAACCTAGGAGCGTTGATGGTGCCGAACAAGGAACGTGTAGTCCTCGGTCTTACGTACAACATCAACAATTAGAACTCGAATGAACACCAAACTTTTGACCATTGCCGTATTGATCGGCATCACCTTCGTTGCCTGTAAAAAGGATGATCCTGTTGAACCTACGCCAGCACCAATGGTTACGACAGGTACGGCGGCCATGTCCTTCAACTTCATGTACGGTACCACACCATTCACATTGGGTAATACCTATATGGATGGCGCTGGCAACAATGTACGTTTTGATAATGTGAAATTCTACGTTTCCGATATTGAACTGCATGATGATGTGGATGTGACCATTGCTGAATTCAACGATGTCTTTTTATTGGTGGATGCCAGTGCTGCAAGTAATTCATTCACGCTTGGCACCATGGATGCACAGCATATCCACGAGGCTCATTTCTCATTGGGTCTGAACAACACCGTGAATCACGCCGATCCGTTGATTGCAATTTATCCGCTGAATGTACCCGAGATGCACTGGAGCTGGAGCCCCACCGCTGGTTATAAATTCTTGGTGATCGAGGGTATTGTTGATGGTAACAACGATGGCGATTTCGATGATACGGAAGACCTTGGTGTAGAATACCATTGTGCCACGGATGCCATGCTTCGCGAAGCACATATCCATGTGCATGAAACATTGGTCGCTGGAGCTACACTTACCATGGCCGCGAACGTGGATGTCGCAACCTTGGTATCTGGCCTTGACTTCATGACTACACCGACATCTCATGGAGGTATGGCTCCGAATGCCATGGCCATGGATAGTCTTGTCACCTCCATTCAAGGCATGTAATAGACATTTTAGACGATCGGAACGGGCGGTAAAGCAATTTGCCGCCCGTTCTTTTTTATGTGGAATACGTGACTGTAGCGGATTCCCGCAAGTTCTGCCCAAGGCTTTCGCGTTAACGCTTTTAACCTCCGACCATAACCCGTAAATTCGCGCCACATTCCACTTAAGCCTATGTCCAAGATATTCGACCTTGATATGATCAACGCGGTCTATGATCGCTACCCCGCACGTGTTGCTGCAGCGCGTAAAATTCTTGGCAAGCCACTTACGCTAACTGAAAAGATCCTTTACACCCACCTCTGGGACGGTGAAGCTACCCAAGTGTTGAAGCGCGGTGTGGATTATGTCGATTTTGCTCCGGACCGGGTTGCCATGCAGGACGCGACCGCCCAAATGGCGCTGTTGCAATTCAGTACCACCGGCCGCAAACAAGTTGCTGTGCCAAGCACCGTGCATTGCGATCACTTGATCCAAGCCCGCGTTGGTGCCAAGGAAGACCTGAAAGAAGCGCTGTTGAAGAGCAACGAGGTGTTCAATTTCCTGGAGAGCATCAGCAATAAATACGGTATCGGTTTCTGGAAACCCGGTGCAGGTATCATTCACCAAGTGGTTCTGGAGCAATACGCGTTCCCAGGTGGCATGATGATCGGAACGGATAGCCATACGGTGAATGCCGGTGGTCTGGGCATGGTCGCTATTGGCGTTGGTGGTGCCGATGCGTGTGATGTGATGTCCGGCCTTGCGTGGGAACTGAAATTCCCGAAATTGATCGGTGTGAAATTGACCGGAAAACTGAACGGCTGGGCGAGCAGTAAGGACGTTATCCTGAAGGTCGCTGGAATTCTTACCGTGAAAGGTGGAACGGGTGCGATCGTGGAATATTTCGGCCCTGGTGCGGAAAGCTTGAGCTGTACGGGTAAAGGAACCATTTGCAATATGGGCGCTGAGATCGGTGCCACCACCAGTACGTTCGGCTATGACGATAGCATGCGCCGTTACCTCAAAGGTACCGGCCGTGCGGATCTTGCTGCAATGGCTGATGCAGTGGCCGAACATTTGAATGGCGATGCCGAGGTATATGCACATCCAGAGAAGTATTTCGATCAAGTGATCGAGCTCGATCTTAGTACGTTGGAGCCCCACGTGAACGGACCGTTCACCCCGGACCTCGCATGGCCGATCAGCAAGTTCGCCGCTGCGGTAAAAGAGAACAACTGGCCCGAGAAGCTCGAAGTGGGCCTGATCGGATCCTGTACGAATAGTAGCTACGAGGACCTTACCCGTAGCGCTTCACTTGCCCAACAAGCTGTGGACAAGAAATTGAAAGTGCAAAGTGAATTCACCATTACACCAGGTAGTGAACAGGTGCGTTATACCGCAGAGCGTGATGGAATTCTCGATACGTTCGAGAAGATCGGTGGGGTGGTGCTGGCGAACGCTTGCGGACCTTGCATTGGTCAATGGGCGCGTCATTCCAATGACCCTAACCGTAAGAACAGCATCATCACAAGCTTCAACCGCAACTTCGCGAAGCGGAATGATGGCAACCCGAATACCCACGCATTTGTGGCAAGTCCTGAGATCGTAACGGCATTGGCCATTGCCGGTCACCTTTCATTCAATCCATTGACGGATGAGTTGGTGAATGAAGAGGGTAAGAAGGTAAAACTTGATGAACCGAAAGGAATTGAACTTCCACCAAAAGGTTTCGATGTGAAGGACGCTGGTTACAAAGCCCCTGCTGCCGATGGTAGCGCAGTTGAAGTGATCGTTAAGCCCGATAGTGAACGCTTGCAATTGTTGGAGCCTTTCAAACCTTGGAACGGAAAGAACATCCTGGATGCAGTTCTATTGATCAAAGCACAGGGAAAGTGCACAACGGACCATATCAGCATGGCTGGCCCTTGGTTGCGTTATCGCGGCCATTTGGATAATATCAGTAACAACACGTTGATCGGAGCTACTAACGCTTTTGGCGGAGCAACCGATAAAGTGAAGAACCAATTGGATGGATCGTACGGTTCGGTGCCAGCTACGCAACGCGCATACAAAGCGGCGGGTGTACCAAGTGTGGTTGTTGGAGACCACAACTATGGTGAAGGATCCAGTCGTGAACATGCTGCCATGCAACCACGGTTCTTAGGGGTTAGTACTGTTCTGGTGAAGAGCTTCGCACGGATCCACGAGACCAACCTCAAGAAGCAAGGGATGTTGGGACTAACATTCGCCAATGAATCCGATTACGACAAGATCCAAGAGGATGACCGCATCGACTTCATCGACCTCGTTGACTTTGCCCCGGGTAAACCATTGACCCTGTTGTTCAAGCATAAGGACGGTTCCTCGGACGCGATCAAGTGCAACCATACCTACAATGCTGCGCAGGTGGGTTGGTTCAAAGCCGGTAGTGCATTGAATATCATTCGTGCTGAACAGAACAATTGATCCACTTCGGTGGTGATCATTCTTTGGCTAAATACCAGTGGATGTTGTTCCGGAATTCAAGGCGGGGAGCCATTTCGGCACACTATTCGTAAGGCAAGTGCCGCGCCTTGCCTAAATTGGCGCACCTTTTACAGAAGACCTATAGCCTAATTGAACATGACCTATCGTTTTTTGACCATCGCCGCTGCTTGTTTCGTTATCCCAGCCTTTCTGTTTGCCCAGGATGAGCCCAAGGACGAGGAAGAGAACAACATGATCTCCAACGGAAGCTTCGAAACCACCGAGGGTAAGATGAAACGTACGGGCAATCTCGAGCAGGCCACAGGTTGGAAGAGCCCAACGGAAGTTATAGCAGATGTGTTTACCGAGACGGTAGCAGGCGCTCCGATAAGTGCTCCGCGCAATCAGTTCGGGGATCAATCCGCGCTGGATGGGATCAATTATGCTGGTGTGCTCTGGTGGAGCTATCAGAACAAGCAGCCGCGCTCATACATGCAGGCCAAATTCAAGAAGATGTTGAAGAAGGGCGAGAAGTATTGTGTGAAGTACTACATCAGCCTAGCCGACCTCAGCAAATACAGCACCAATGAGATCGGAGCCTATGTCAGTAAGGTTCCTGTTGACAAGAAGGACATGAATTCGCTTACGTACAATGCGCAAGTTCCGCTTCTCAAGGATCAGGTGTATAATGATATGTTCAGCTGGCAGGGCGTGTGCGGGATCTACGAGGCCAATGGAGATGAACAGTATCTGATCATTGGCAATTTCGCTGCCAACGAAAGCACGACCAACGAAAAAGTAAAGCGTCCGAAAGGAGAAAGCCGTCCTCAGGTCATGAACGCTTACTACTACATCGACGACGTAAGTGTTACGGCCGTGAAGAACAGAAGCGATTGTTCATGCAAACAGATCGATGAGGCCGAAAGTGAATACATTTTCAGTAAGCGCGGAGCCATGGCGAGTAACCTGACTCCGGCTGCCAAGGTCGAGCAGCAAGTGATCTACTTCAAGCGCTTTCAGCAAGGTATCGATCGGAGCATGGAGACCTGGATCACGGATCTGGTAGAGGCGATGAAAGCCGATTCTTCGATCACCGTGAAATTGAACGGTTTCATCGACGAGACGGAAAAAGCCCGTATGGCCATGCGTCCTGATCTGGAAACACTTGGTTTGGAGCGTGCTGATACCGTAAAGGAAGCCTTGGTTGAAGAAGGCATCGATGCAGCACGTATCACCACATCCGCCGGGCCAAAAGACACGCCAGCGGACGATAGCGGCACCGAAACCGGTGAAAGCAAGAACCGCAGGGTAGAGGTGGACGTTGTTCAGTAGACCCGTTATTGGTGGTTCAAGTTCACTGATCGAAGTTGCACCATACATTGCGCCAATGCAAAAGGGCGACCCACGTGTGATCAGTGGTTGGACGATGTACGATTGGGCCAACTCGGTCTACTCGCTTACCATTACATCCGCCGTATTTCCCGTCTTTTATGCCGCCATTACAATAGATGGCGATCTGGATAAGGTCATGGACCGCTACGGTCTACCGGCCATGTCGCTTTACTCGTATGTGATCTCAGCCAGTTTTCTGCTGATCGCACTGGTGGCCCCGATCCTGAGCGGCATCGCAGACCATACCGGACAGAAAAAGAAATTCCTGAAAGCTTTCTGTTACCTGGGTGCATTAAGCTGCGCGGGCCTGTTCTTTTTTGATGTGGACCATTTATGGCTCGGCCTCATGTTCGCCATGCTTGCCAGTATCGGTTACAGCGGTAGTTTGATCTTCTACGACGCGTTCCTTCCTGAGATCGCTGAGCCCAAGGACCATGATCGCATCAGCGCTCGTGGCTATATGATGGGCTATATCGGAAGCGTGTTCCTGCTCATTCTCAACTTGGCCATGGTGATGAGTCCGGAGTCGTTCGGTATACCGGATCGCGATGGACTACCGGCCCGCATTACGTTCATTACCGTTGGTATCTGGTGGGCCGTGTTCGCACAGTTCGCCTTCCGTGTGCTACCGGATAACCCCTATCACCGTAAACCCAGTGGAAACATCATCGCCAACGGCTACCGCGAATTGAGGAAAGTGTGGGTGCAACTCAAAAGCACCACCCGCCTACGTCGCTTTCTCACTGCGTTTTTCATGTTCAACATGGGCATACAGACGGTGATGTACCTCGCAGTCACCTATGCCAAGCAAGAGGTAATGGAACTCAATGATGTTGGAGAGCCTGTGCCCATCAGCGACCAGAGCTTGATCACCAGTATCCTCTTGATCCAATTGCTCGCAGCCGTCGGTGCTTACCTCTTCGTTGTGCTCAGCAAACGTCTGGGAAATCTGAACGCGCTTATGGTAGGCTGCACGTTGTGGATCGGCATGTGCGTTGCCGCTTATCATGTGCAGTGGGCCACGCAATTTTATGCGCTGGCGTGTGGTGTAGGGTTGATCATGGGCGGGAGCCAGGCGCTTTCGCGTAGTACGTACTCCAAGTTCCTGCCGGAGACCATTGATCACGCGTCCTACTTTTCGTTCTACGACGTCAGTTTCTATCTGAGTACAGTGCTTGGCACGTTCGCTTATGGAGCGGTCTACCAGATCACGGACGATCTGCGGAATACCATTGTGGCCGTTGGTTCCTTCTTTGTGATCGGACTGGTATTGTTGCTTCGGGTTCCGAAGGAAGAATCTCCTTCCGTACAGAGTGCGTAGCCGTTACTTTCGCAGCCGTTCAGAACACGATATGGCAGAGCAGAATTCTTGGGATGTGATCATCATTGGCGGCGGGATCGTGGGTGCTGGAACGTTCTACAAATTGCAGACCCGCTATCCGGAACTGCGCGTACTTCTTCTTGAAAAAGAGAATGCCCTGGCCGATCACCAGACCGGACACAACAGCGGTGTGATCCATAGCGGGATCTATTACAAGCCGGGCAGTTACAAAGCCAAAAATTGCGTGGAAGGGCGAAGAGAATTAGTTGCCTTTGCAAAGGAGCATGGCGTGAAGCACGACATCTGCGGTAAGCTCATCGTGGCCACCAAGAAGGACGAGTTGGAACGTCTCGAGAAGATCTACAATACCGGTGTCGCGAATGGGATCGAGGACATGCAGCGTATCTCGGTTGCTGAAATGCGCGAGATCGAACCATTCGTACAAGGCATAGCCGGTTTGCGTGTGGGGTGCACAGGCATTATTGATTTTCGAGGTGCTACCGAGAAGATGACGGAGATCGCGTTGCGCATCAATCCGAATAGCAAAGTAAGTGTAGGAGAGGAGGTGCTGAGTACAGAGCAACTTGGTTCCACAAGTACCATCTCAACTTCCAAAGGCACCTATACCACGCGGTATGCGATCTTTTGTGGTGGTCTACAAAGCGATCGCTTGGCACGAAAGGATGGCGCTACTGTCAAGGAGCAGATCGTCGGTTTCCGGGGCGATTACTACGACCTTACCGATGAAGGGAAACACAAAGTGAAACACCTGATCTATCCCGTTCCTGATCCGCGCTTCCCATTTCTGGGCGTACACTTTACACGCATGACGGATGGCAGCATTGAATGCGGTCCCAATGCGGTGTTCACCTTCAAACGCGAAGGATACGGTAAAACGGATTTCAGTTTGAAGGATACCGTGGATGCGCTGACCTATGGCGGCACTTGGAAACTCTTCTTCAAGAACATGTCCTATGGGATTGATGAATACCGCCGTGCATTCAGCAAACGATTGTTCCTGAAAACGCTACAAGGGCTTATTCCATCGTTGACCATGGACGACATTAAGCCCGGTCGTGCTGGTGTGCGCGCAATGCTTTTAGGTACCGATGGCAATATGGTCGATGACTTCCGGATCGAACGGCGCGGGAATCATATACACGTGCTGAACGCTCCTTCACCTGCTGCAACCGCTGCACTGGCCATCGGCGAGGAGATCGTGAACATGGCAGCGGAACAACTCAAGATAGGGAAGTGAAGGGATTAGCTGATCTGTCAATAGGTTGATTAGCTGAAGTCCCAATGGGGCTGCGGAGCTTTTGGATCATTCCTTCAGATCACGGCGCTTTTCGCCGAATTGAAAGTTAGATCCTACGCGACGCGTTCAATACTATTGGACAGCACTTTTAGCTGATCAGCTTTTTAGTTCATCAGCTGATCAGTCATCAGCTGTTCAAACGATCTTGAACTGGTCCTGTACTTCTGCCCAATCGAAGGTGAAGTAGCTCATCAACCCGTTCAGACGCTTCAATACGATCGGGTTCGGTGCTTTCATTTCACGGAAGTACGTGTCCTGGAAACAGAACAGATCATACTGGTGGAAAAGCACCTTGCCCATTGCGTAGATCGTGTTCTTGCTCGGTGCATTGAGGCGCGTCATATGGGACTGGATCGCTTTGATCTCCACTTCGAGATCACTCCCTACATGCCCTATGGCCTGTGCAAATTTTGAAATGCATAAGGAATACATGCGTTTATCGAGACCCGGACCAAGCGTATTTTTCATCTCGATCAAGTTGCCGGCCAGGACCACCATCGTGAATGGAATGTCGTCGTTCTCTTTGATAGCAGGTGATACCAAGAACTCTGGCGCTTCGTTCAATTCCGCAGCTATCGCGGGGAAACCGTTCTCGGCGAGTTCCAAGATGGCGTTAACGAACACGTTCGCTAACTTATCCTCGGTTATCTTCTTCTTTCCGAACAATGTAGCTATCATGAGTCCTTAGTTCGTGCGAATTTGAGACCTTTATTGCTGCATCACAACCCTTACTCCAACCATCTTTTAACAAGGTTATCCACTAAAACCCGGAATATGAAGCCTTTGATCGACCACTACGCGGATTACACTCTTTGGGCCAATACACGTTTCGTCGAGCGCTTGTCCAAAGAGCCGGATACCTTTCTGGACAAGCCAGTCGCAAGTAGTTTCCCTTCGCTTCGTGCTACGTTGATGCACATACGGAACGCCGAGAACACATGGCGGTGCCGGTTGGATGGGGTTGCTTCAGCATGGCCAGCAGAAACCGATGATTCACTTGGAACCGTCCTTACCTATGCCCGATCATGGCACGAAAAAGTGCGCGGAATGGACGAGAATAAATTGGCGCAAGTGATCACCTACAAGGACCTTCGGGGTAATGCCCATGCGCAACCGGCTTGGTACATGATCATGCATTGCTGCAACCACAGCACCCAACACCGCGGTCAGTTGATCACGATGATGCGCGCTCTTGAACTCACCGATATCCCGGCGAATGACATGATCGTCTACCAACGGTCGTTGTGAACGCAGGACCTGATCAATCGATCGCCACAGGGTCGCCGAGGAACTTGGGCTCCTTGCCCAACAGCAGATCCAAGAAGACCTTCACACGTGCGCCTTTTTCGCGTATGCGCGTTTTCCACCCGCTGTTCGATCCTACGTCACGTGCATTGTATCCTACCACGTTGAGGCCGGCTTTACGTCCGATGTACACAGCGCGCTCATTGTGGAAACGCTGACTGATCACCGTGAAAGATCGTTGCCCGAATACTTCCTTCGCTCGCACGACACTATCGAAAGTGCGAAAACCCGCATAGTCCAAGGTGATGCGTGCGCTGTCCACACCCGCAGCGATCAAGGCTTTCTGCATCACGAATGGCTCGTTGTAATTAAGCGTACGGTTATCGCCACTCACCAATAAATGCTCCACCTTGCCCGCCTTCAATAACTCCACGGCAGCATCGATCCGATACGTAAAGTAAGGATTTGGAGAACCACCACGGACCTTGGAAGATGTGCCCAACACCACGCCGACCATGTTGTACGGCAACCCTTCGGTCGTATCACTTACGAACGGAGCTGCGGTTTCCGTGATCTTTTTATCGCACCACCACAAGGTGAAGCCGATCCCCAGAAAAAGAAGAACGATCACCACGCGAATGCTCCAGTGAAGAACAATGCGTTTCAACTTGATGAGGATCTTATTCATGCAACACCTTTCAGCACAACGACCTTGCCAGTTATCACCTGATCGCACCCCGTTCTACGTAGCTAGCAGATCAACGCCTGTATAATTCCGCGGTGTTAACGCTTTCAATTGGGTGCGTAGTGTATCGCTCACTTCCAACTTGTCGATGAACGCAGCGATATCCGCCTGAGTTACTTTCTCCTTGCCACGGGTAAGGTCTTTCAGCAGCTCATAAGGTTGCGGGTGACCAGCACGGCGTAGCATCGTTTGGATACCTTCTGCAACAACTGCCCATTGCGCATCCAGATCACGATCAATGGCGCTCTCGTTCAGTAAAAGTTTCACCAGCCCTTTATGAATGCTATCGATAGCGATCATGGTATGTGCCATCGGTGAACCGATGTTCCGCGTAACGGTGCTGTCCGTAAGATCGCGCTGCAACCGACTGATCGGTAGTTTCTCGCTCAAGTGACCGAATAATGCGTTGGCCATGCCGAGGTTTCCTTCCGCATTCTCGAAATCGATCGGATTCACTTTGTGCGGCATTGCGCTGCTACCGATCTCGCCCGCCTTGGTCTGTTGGCGGAAGTAATCCATGCTTATGTATTGCCAAAGATCACGGCACAGGTCGATCAAAATGATGTTCACGCGGCGTATGGCATCGAAGAGCGCGGCCATATCATCGTAATGCTCTATCTGCGTAGTGAACCGCTGGCGGCGCAAGCCGAGTTTTTCATGCACGAAGCTGTCGGCCAAAGCAGCCCAATCATATTCCGGATACGCAACATGATGCGCATTGAAATTGCCTGTTGCTCCACCGAACTTACTGCTGAACGAAATGGCTTTCAGGTGTTCCAACTGCCTGAGCAAGCGCTCTACGAATACTTCCAATTCCTTGCCCAAGCGTGTGGGTGAGGCCGGCTGACCATGCGTGCGAGCAAGCATCGGCACATGCGCCCATTCCTTCGCCATGGAATGCAACGCATCAACAACAGTGGATATTTTTGGAATGTACAAGATGCTCGTGAATTCCTTCAATAGAAGTGGGGTAGCTGTGTTGTTGATGTCCTGCGACGTCAATCCAAAATGCACGAACTCTTTCTGTTCTCCTATGCCCAGCTCGCTCAACCGTTCCTTCAACCAATATTCCACAGCCTTTACATCGTGGTTGGTAGTCTTCTCAATGTCCTTGATGGCTTGCGCGTCTTCAACGGAAAGCGCAGCAATACGACCGAATAGGGGATCCAGCCTGCGCACGTCCGTGCCCTTCAGTTCCGGCAACGGGATCTCGCATAAGAACCGGAAGTAGGTGAGCTCTACCATTAACCGGTAGCGGATCAGCGCATGCTCACTGAACCAGATCGATAGTGGTGCAGTGGTTTTCCAATAGCGCCCATCCAAAGGCGAGATCGCGGTAAGGGGTTGAAGATCCATGTGTTCTGAAGGGTTGCGAAGGTAGGGAGAGGGTAAATAGAATGAAGAATGAAGAATGTAGAAATTTGAATTTCTTCTAATGGTTGAAGGACACGTATTATCGGCCCAGCATTTGCTAACATTTGCGGCATGCAATTCTTGCGCGACTTCACCCTTGGACTTGCTGGCTTTTTCAAGGCCTTTGGATTTGCCATGAGGAACCGCATGGCATGGATGTTCATTGTGCCGGCATTGTTGTGGGTCGTGCTGGCTTATGGTCTCTATTCGCTGTTGGATACACCCGTCGATACACTCTCCAATTGGTTGGCTGGTTTTCTGGATATTCCGGTGGCACCCGAAGCCCAAGGCTGGTGGAACGGTGTAAAAGCTTTTCTGAACGGAGCGCGTGAGATCATCGTGAGTTTCATACTGCACTTGGCTATCGTTTACCTCTTGTTCATCGCGAATAAGTACATCGTGCTGATCCTGCTTTCACCTTTATTGGCCTACGCTAGCGAGCGGACAGAAGAGATCCTTACAGGGAAAAACTATCCGTTCAGTTGGGCGCAACTACTGAAGGATGCCTTCCGCGGTGCGCTGATCGCATTACGGAACGGTGTCTTGGAATTAAGTATCTCCATCGGCATCTGGTTCGTTACCCTGTTCGTGCCATTCCTTGCACCGATCTCGTTCATCCTGCTCTTTCTGGTCTCGTCCTATTTCTACGGATTCTCCATGTTCGATTATGTGTTCGAACGACGCCGATACCGGATCACCGAAAGTGTGCGCGCAGTGAATGATCGTATAGGCCTGGTCATGGCGAACGGTAGTTTGTTCGGACTTGGAATGATGGTGCCGCTCTTCGGGATCATGTTCAGTCCGGTTATGGCATCCGTTGGCGCTGTGCTGGCAACAGTAGATAAGGAAGGTGCGTTGCCACAATTTGATACTTTCACACCGCAAGCGCCACATTAGAAATTAAAGAACTGATGCGAAACCAGATCATTCTACTACTTGCCCTCTGTTGCTCAGTATTCAACACAACAGCTCAGGATACGCTGCAAGTGCAGGACAGTATCCGCGTACAACTGTACGGCACAGTGATCGATGAGGTGTCCCAACAGCCGGTCTTTGAAACGCTTGTGGAATGGTACAATGCTGCGGGTAAACGACAGGCTGTAACGCAAACGAACGATGAAGGCCGCTACGCGCTATTCGTTTGGGCCGGTGAACCGATCGAGATCCGCATCACTGAGAACGGGTACGAGGAATTCATAGAAACACTTCCCGCTTTTAAACCCGGCGAAAGTGCCAGGGAATTCGTGCTCCGTTTGGTGCCGAAGTGATCTCAAGAGCTTGTGTGAATGCGTCCTTGAAGTGCCTAGCTGTTCAGGGATAGCTCAGGAGGTTCTTGTTTCTCGATCTTCTTCCTTTTCTTCTGGGCATATCTCTTTTCACGCTGCCCATCATTGCATTTATACCCATAAATGGGTATTGTGGCCCCGTGATTGACCCTGCATCTTTACACTGTTGCTATCGAGCAACTATGCACCCGATCGACCATCCTAATGAACCGTTCATCAACTCTCCCCAAGATGAAAAGGCAAACTCAATTCCTTGTAGTTCTTGCTTTGCTAACAGCGTTCTTCGCGCTTCTCGGAATAGGGCTTTACGCTACGCCTATCCAAGACCCGGTGAAAAAACCGTTGCTCATTACCGGATGGCTGCACGTACAGGATAGCACCGTGCACGATGTGATACTTGTTGTGGAATTGGAAGAGAATTTCTGTACACACTCGGAGATACTACCCAACGGACGATTCTACTTCGAGATACCGGTTGACGCCAAGGCACGTCTGGTCTTCAATAAGCCCGGCTACTTGACCAAGGAAGTTGTGATCGACACCCGCAATGCGCTGAACAACAAAGAAGCGACCAAGGTCAATAGCAAGGTCAAGTTCGATATTGTATTGGAATCAACGGAGATCACCACAGGTAAACACTACTCCGGTCCGGTAGGCTCCATAACCTTCGTCAATGGCACCGGATTGATGAAAGTTAAACACTATGAAAAGCTGGTCTCAAGGTGACTGAAGTAGGGATCATCTCCTTACAGCCCGTCACGCCGGCCACAAATACTCGTCGTCATTCTTATACGGTACACCGAGCTCGATCTCTGATACTTCGTCGTATTCCTCAACGATCGTTAGCCAAGTGGTCTCGTCAAAATACGCCCGGAAGAAACCGTGTTCCTCGTCCTCAAAGTCACTACCCGTTTCAACGAATTGCTCAAGCACTTTATCAATGTTCTGACCAATGATCACGGTGTTCCCGTACATCAGTTTGGGATCTCTGCAGCGCATATAACCCAGTTTAGTGTCATGATCCGTGTAGAATGTCAAACGCATTTTGTGCGCATTGTACTCACACAGGTTCTGCGTCGGATCTTCATCATCCACGTAATCGCGGTCGGGTTTGCCGATCAACTTCTGAATATCGCTTTTGGACATTCCAAATTTCAAGTCGCCTATTCCTGTGTTCGGTTTGAGGATCATCTCTATAAAGTTCTATTTGATCTGGTGTATGCACCTCCAAAACTATGGACTTCGATCCATATGCATGGGCAAAAAAGGGTTAACCGCAAAGACGCCACGACGCAACGATTACGCCACGCTGCATGGGCAAAGAAGTTTAACAGCAATTGCCGTAGGGCAGACAATGCTGCATGTGCAAAGAGGTTAACCGCAACGACGCGACGACGCAATGATTACGCCACGCTGCATGGACAAAGAAAAAGGCTGTGCGTCACGCTTTCTTTACGTTGCGTCGTGGCGTCTTTGCGTTTCCCTCTAAACCTCACTTGATCAACTCCACACTCCTCCGCAAAAACGCTGTCAACGCCTCACCCTTCAACATTCCTTGACCCAACAGCGCAAGATCAACAGCCTGTTTGCTCAGCTTCTCCCGACGTTTATCGGTCTTGGAATCGAGGATCGTGCGCGTTAACGGATGGTCTGTGTTCACCACAAGGTTCATCATCTCGGGCATGTTGCCGAACATGTTCTGACCGCCGGTCTGTTGTTGCTCGCGTAGGCGGCGCATGAATTCCGGACGGGTGATCACCACCGCATCCCCTTCTGCACCCATGGGCTCGAATTGTAGGCTGAACTTATTGTCTCCGATCACCGACTCGAACGCTGGCTTCAACTGACCAAGTTCTTCTTCGGTCAATGTGCTTTCTGCTTTGGTGTCTTTCGCGATCAGTTTGTCCAGCGTATCAGAATCCACGCGTGCGAAACGAAGCTTATCGTTCTTCATCTCCAGCCGCTGGATAACGTGGGCGACCAGCTGACTGTCCAACAACATCACCTCGTAGCCTCTGGACTTGGCGGCTTCAATGAACGGATGCTGACCTTCTACATCGTTCGCGTAAAGCACGATCACGTTCTCTTCCTTATCGGTCTGCGTGGGTGCTAGTTTGATCTTCAGTTCCTCCAACGTGTAGCTGGTGCCATCCGTGTTCTTGAAGAGGTTGAACTGCTGCGCCGCATCGAAGAATTTCTCGTCGGTGAGCATGCCGTATTCAATAAATACCTTGATGTCGTCCCACTTGCTTTCCAGATCGGGGCGGTCGCTCTTGAACATCTCGTTCAGCTTATCTGCCACTTTCTTGGTAATGTGGCCGCTGATCTTCTTCACTGCCGCATCGCTCTGTAGGTAACTCCGCGAAACGTTCAGCGGAATGTCCGGAGAGTCGATGACACCGTTCAACAGCGTGAGGAATTCCGGTAGGATATCGTTGACGTTGTCGGTAACGAACACCTGTTCGCTGTAGAGTTGCACCTTGTTGCGCTGCGGATCGAAATCGCGTTTCAACTTGGGGAAATAAAGAATGCCCGTGAGCTTGAAAGGGTAGTCGACGTTCAGGTGGATGTGGAACAACGGATCCTCGCTCATCGGATACAGCTCGTGGTAGAGGCTCGTGTAGTCTTCCGGTTTAAGCGATAACGGTTGCTTGGTCCACGCAGGATCGGTGTTGTTGATGATGCGCGGTTGCTTCACCTTCTTGTCTTCCTCGCCGACCTCTTCTTCGCCAAAGGCGATGGGAATGGGCAAGAAGCTGCAATACTTTTTAAGGATGCCTCCGATGCGTGCCTCCTCCAAGAATTCCAAGCTTTCTTCGGTAATGTGTAGCACGATGTCCGTGCCGCGCTCGGTGCGTTCTCCCGTAGTTAGGGTGAACTCCGTACTGCCCTCGCAGGACCAATGGATGGCCTCGGCATCTTGCCAACTTTTGCTGAAGATCTCGACCTTATTGGCCACCATGAAAGCGCTATAGAACCCCAGTCCAAAATGCCCAATGATCTTGGTCGCGTCCTTTTCGCTCTTGTATTTCTCCAAGAACTCCTCCGCACCACTAAAGGCGATCTGGTTGATGTACTTCTCCACCTCCTCACCAGTGAGCCCCACACCGTGGTCGCTGATGGTCAACGTCTTTTTCTCTTTGTCTATGCGCACTGCGATCGTGGTATCGCTCAACTCGCCTTTGAACTCCCCGCGTGCAGAGAGGGTCTTGAGCTTCTGTGTGGCATCCACAGCATTGCTTACCAATTCCCGAATAAAGATCTCATGATCGGAATACAGGAATTTCTTAATGATAGGAAAGATGTTCTCGGTATGTACGCTGATCGTACCGCTCTTACTCGCTGTCTTCTCTTCGGTGCTGGTTGCCATAGTTCTTGTATTGAGGCTGCCCGAAGTTCAAAGGTTATGCCAACGCGGTGGGGGTGACAGGTTGGCAGGGAGCTTATCGAACTCATTCCAAGAGACAACGTTCGTTTCATTGTGCCAGCCATTCCAATTCAATCCGACTCATTCATCAAACAAAATAAGACCCGGTACCACCAATGGCACCGGGTCTTATTTCAGAACTTCAAAATATCATTCGGGCATCTGCTCCGCCCGCGTAGCGGTAGGTACAACACCTCCAATGGTTTGCAGGATAATGTCTCTGTCGTTGTCCACGCCGGTGTAGCGCACAACACCGTCCAGGTTCACATCTTCCATTCGGTAACCAGTAACGGTAGCGGTAGGGGTTGCGCCACCTACAGCGGTGAGGATCGCATCGCGGTCGTTGTTCGTACCGGTGTATTTTACCTTTTGCACAGGGCTATCCCAGACCACGTTCCCTGGCCATAAGGTTTGATACGAAATACTAGAACTAGGGGATGTATACGTGCCCGCCTCGCCGTAAACCGCCCCAGTTGTAAGGCTATTTAAATATGGAACTGTTGGTGCACTACACAAACACGCCGGGTCGACCTTTGCGAGGCCTAAATGATTTCGGTGCCTAACTACTATTAAGTACCTATCTGGCACCACGTTGAAATAGATCGGCGACATGAAGGTTGCCGGTTCTATGATACCTCCATAACTATTTAGTAATGCAGCCTTCGAGGCGATGATCTGTGATGGATCATTCCTATCTCTGAGTTCCACCACTACCCAATCTACAATAGCACTATTATTAGTTAGGTTAACGGTTTCACCTCCACCGCCAACGAAGTTGTAGCCCAACGCCGTATAGGGTTCGGTGGTCGGTAGAAGGCCATTGGTGTTAAGGTCAGTTCGCATGCGCAGAAATGGCGCACTCGGATCTATAGCGCCGCCCAGAATTGCACTAACATGTACCGGCAGGGCAACGATGGTATTGGTTGCTTCGGCAATGGTGAAGGTGGTAGAATTACAATAGAAGCCGTGGCAGTTGTCCGCGCGGTAATCTCCAACATCAGCAACGGTAATTATTTGGCCTAGGGGAGTAGTCGTAGAAACCAAACTATCTTGTATCCATATATCATTATGGACTAAAAATATCCAATTGGCCCCACAACTCCAGTTGCGCATGTCAATGGCGATCGAATCCCCAGGATGTAAATAGATCGTACCATAATCCGTGGCGTTCCATTCTAGAAAAGGATATGGATACACCGGATAAGTGGTATATGTTCCATCTGCGTGCTTTATACTCAGGATATTATCCGCAACAGGACATTGTGCACTGCAATAGACCGCTGTCATCATGGAGACCAGAAGAATGTAGTTGCGTATCATTTGATGGGGATCTGGTTATCGGTACAAGACATGCCGTCGTGTAAATGGATGCCGCTACGGATTTGCTATCCTTTAATGGGAACATATGCTTAACTCAAATGTAGGATTAAACTCAACGAATGGTACGATACGCGCTAATATTCCATCACTTCTCACCACCCAACACCCAAACCAGCGCCTTCTCTTTAGTTGCTCTGAAAATAGTAGCGTGCGTTTCATTGGGTTCATCCGAATACTGCCAGACCAATGTTTTAGGCGCAGTGAGTTCAAGGGCCCCGCTGAGGTTTGAAATGAACGGAGTTTCTTCCTGCACACTCGAGCCCGCGAACCAGAACCGGATGGGTTTTGCGGGAAATTTGGCAAGGTATTCCGGAGCAGTTTTCACCATGTCCATATCGTTCCACCAAAGCGAAGGATCCATAGCTATGTAGAAGTCGAATAGTTCGGGGCGTAGTAGAAGCGTTTCAACCACGAACAATCCAGCCAATGATTCACCGATGATGCCGCGCTTGTCCGTTGTGCGGTAGATGCCATCGATCTCCGCAACCAGTTCCTTTTCAATGAAATCCCTGAAGTCCGCTGAGCCACCAACTACCGGGGCAATTTCTTTGTCCTCCGCGTTATTCGTCGGGCCGGTGAGGTCTCTTCTGCGTTCCGTGTTATCAATGCCAACCAGTATGATAGGTGGAATGCGCTTGCTGGAGATCAATTCGGCGAGCGTGTTGGCAATGTGCGGGAAGTCCTCGTTGACCCCGCCATCGGGCATGTACAGTACGGGCAGGGAGTCGCTGCCCGTTATGTAGCTCGGTGGCACCCACACATTGATCACGCGCGGCTCGTTTACGTACGTGGACGAGATGGTGAAGGTGTTGTGATCGGGAATGGAGTCGATGCTCTGCGCGGTTGCTGCACTGTTCAGGGTTGCTAGTGCTAGGGAGCAGATCAGGAAGGCTTTGGTCATGGTATCTTTCTTCATCGCTTTGTTATTCTGGAATTGAATTGGTCTTGATCGAACAGGAACCCGGTTTTACTTAAGACTTGGACGGTCCGGACCTTTCCGCTTGATGATCTTTTGAATGAACACATTGCTTGGAATTGAGACTTTTTCCCCATCGGCTGTTTTGAGAATTACGAAGAATGCGCCGATGTCGCTGATCCTGCCCTCGATCGAAAAATCCTTATCCATTACGGTGATGGTGTCACCGATCGTGGCCGGGTGGCTGAAAAAGATGATCAGCGTTGAAGTGATGTTCGAAATGATGGACCACTGTGCGAAAAAAGCGATGCCCAGTATGGTCAATAGCGTGGAGACCAAATAGACCAATTCAGTTCGGTCAACTCCCCAAATGAACGTTAGAATTCCACCCGCAACGAAAAACAAGAATAGGTTGATGATCTTTTTAATGATCTTCACACGTGACCTTTGGTAGGAGAAATTCGCCGCTACTTTATCTATCGTCCTGGTAAGAATGAACCGGAGCACTAGGAAAGAAACGATAAGCGCTATGGATTCTATGATCTCGATCTTGTACTCTTCCATTCTGTTTTTTGCGTGAATTTTATGAACGGATGCGATCTTGCTGATCACTTCCGCCTGCCTCAAAACTACGGTGTTCGTTATACAATTTCGCTGCGATAAAGAATTGGATACGGCAATAATTTGATCTTGCTCAAGTTGAAATTTGAGAAGTTGCTGTTCATGAAAGCGGAGGATCGATGCTCGCCAACATTGAGCATCGATCAGCTCAGTGCAATGCTCTATTACGCACTATTCTCAAAACGGATCGGACCAGCTCACTTCTCCCACTCCCGTATGGTCTTCCCACCGATCACCAATTCCTCGATCACGCCCTTACCTTCCAGAATACGCACGGTCACGTATGCATCCATTTGTCGGCTTTCCGTATCCATGCTTTCGGTCATAAGCTGTTCGGTGCGGTGGCCGCGGCCTTCTTCCAAATAATACCGGTCAAAGGGCAGATCTATGCTGATCATGGTACTATCCTCGGTCATGTTCCATGCATTGATGTGGCAACGGATGTAGGATTTATCAGCACTAGGTTCTTCAGTTTCCACACGATCAATTGCTGCATATCCATCAACGGTCTTCAACACGACATAGGCACGTTGCTCCTGTTGCCAATTGGCTTCTGGTTCTGCGAAGAGCTGGTCGTCTTCCATATCGTAACGCAGTATCACATATTCGCCTCGGAACGGGTCGTGCGGGTCGATGGGTGCCGTCCTGAAGTTGAACGGAATGCCTTCACGTAAAATGCGTTCGTTCCTGTGGATGCTACTCCACGGCACGAACCATTGTGCTATGATCATGGCCGCAAAGAGGATCAGTGCGCTACGCATGGGTTGCCATTTTTCGTTGCTTGAGCAAACGCATGTTCATGAACAGGAAGCCAATACCTAAAGCGATGAACACGACTCCTTTCAATGCATCGTTGATGTCGAGATCGAAGAACCGCAAAGCGATCGTTACGCTGATGATCGCGAGGCCCAAGTTCATGCGCGGTAACGAATCCAAATGCAGGCCGGTGATCACGGTGTGCAGGCCGAGCGCTAACAACCACGCATTGATGATGACCGTCGCGACCGGGATGGATACGTAAGCAAGTCCGTAGGCAACGAGCACGATGACCAAGCTTTCCGGGAACCACGTGGCCTGCATAGGCTTGCGCCAACGTAGTGCAAGTACGTATGTTACAATACCAATGGCAAGCATGGTGATCAACGGCCAGATATCGGGACCTAGGTGATCACCGGGCTCGCGCTTGATCTCGGTCCAAATGTCATGGTAGCTCAGGAAGAACAGCACACCCAGAACGGCGATACCACCGAGAAAAGGCCACGCTCCGGTACGTACCGTTCTGCTGCGATAGGTTAATGGCACTAGGCAAAACGCAACCGCAAGGCCCATGATGCCAAGAGCTACCTCCAAATGACCATCGAACCAGAACAGCTGGCTACCGATCGCTATGGAAATGGCAGCGATCGCATTGAACCAAAAGAATCCTGTACTGCTGCCGTTCCTACGGAGCTCGCGCACGTATGCAGGAATTACCACAGCCAGCATCGGTAAGTAGAGCCAAGGATGTTGTACCGTGTGCCACGATCCTGTGCGGTAGACACCAGCGTACCACGTGATCATACCGATGTACAGCAAGCCGCTGACCAACGAGCCAGGCACATACAGTAACGCAACGGTGAGCAAGCTCCACACCAAGAGGAATTCATGAAGCTCACCCCCTGTGTGGTAGATCTGACTGATCAACGCGATACAAGCTCCAACAGCGAGCATCAAGAAGATCGCGGTGCCTTCTTTCCAACCTGCCACCGCGCGTTTCTTCAATAGGGTGAAGAGCACCAGCCCTTGACCGATGGCCATAGGCAAAAATGCAAATACAGTGCGCGTTGTCCGGCTGAGATCTTCCCAATTGTGCGCAACAACAAGTATCAGTCCAAGGCCAATGAGCAAACCACCGAGGATACTAAAGAGTAAAAGCATCCGGTTTCCGGACTGCTCCTGCGGAGCGGCATAGCGCATATGGATACGGTCAGCTTGATCAGCAGTGATCAAGCCTTCACGGACCAACTCCGGGAGTGCATCTAGAAGGCGGGGAACAGGCATTTGTGTGCAATGTAGTTTGCTTGATACTCAGTTGTTGCTTGGTCAAGACATGGCGCTCGTGTTCCATGTGCTCTGGAGCGTTGCTGGGAAACGAAAAAAGGGGATCCGAGGACCCCCTTTTTCTCAACAATTCAATTCTCTTTAAGCGATCTCAGGGCTTGGCCGAAGTTGTGGTCTTCGCCTTGGGAGCAGTGGCGTTACTCTTCACCTTTGACTCCTTGATCTCAATTCCTGATGTAGGTTCCGGAACCACTTCAGGTTTGCGTTCGACCAATGTCATTTCATTCACCAAGTGACCGGCACCAGCGTATTTATCAATGGTCCACAGCACGTAGCGAATGTCCACACTAATCGTGCGTTGCAATTCCGGCTCGAACGAGATATCGCCGCTCATGGATTCCCAGTTACCATCGAATGCGATACCGATCATTTCGCCATTGCCATTGATCACGACACTGCCGCTGTTACCACCGGTAATGTCGTTGTTGCTGATGAAACAGATGTTCAGATCTCCGTTCTTATCCGCGTAACGACCGAAGTCCTTCTTCAGGTACATTTCCTTCTCACGCGCACTGATGCGGAATTCATCATTGGTGGGATCCTCTTTCTCCAGAATACCCTTGTACGTCGTCTCGTAGGCGTACTTGGCACCATCCATAGGGAAGTAGCTACCAACTGTGCCGTACGTTAAACGCATGGTGCTGTTCGCGTTCGGATACCACATCTTAGTGGGATCCTTTTCACGCATGGCAGCAACCATCAACCGGTAGCCCTTATCAAGGTCCGCTTGTCCGGCATCCGCTGCTGGTCCGATCACATTACGGTAATGGTTCAAGCAACTTTCGGATGCTTGGAATCCAGGGTCTTTTTCCAAGGTCTTCAAATTTGGTTTCGCTAGGAAGGCATCCAATCGCGCACGGTCGGTCAACATGCTTTTCTTGAACATATCCGCTGCCCAAGCATCGAAGTTGCTCTTGTATTTCTTCTCAACGGTCATCATGATGTCCGGCTGCAAGCCACGCTCCACGTCATCATGGATCATGCGGAACATGGTGGCCGTTACTTTTTCATCTATGGCAGGAACGTAGTCCTTCCAGAATTCATCTGCCGCTGCTTGTACGCGGGCAACTCCCGCTGCGATCTTGGCGGCATCAGGCTCCTTTTCCGCTAAGGCCGCTTTCAATCCGAACAAGCGGAAACCGAGAATGATCATTTCGCTTCCGAATGCTCCTTCCTGCATGTAGACCAACGCTTTCTCGGTCTTTGCACGCTCCGTGTAGCCTTTGTCCAATAGGTTAATGATCTCACCATACTTCGCTTTGCGACCGGCGTCCGCATTCACCCATGCCATCAGCTCATCTTCTTGCTTTTTCTTCTTGTCATAAACGTGTAAACGCTTCAGACCACGTTGCTGCCCAATGAAATATTTCCAGTAGTTGCTCACTTGTGCATGCTTGCTGGCATACTTCAAACGCACGGCATTGTCCTGATCCATGAACTCGTCATAGACATCCAATTTAGCACGGCGCACTTTTACACGACTCGGCTGTTCCACATCCAATGCCAATTGAACTCCTTGGCTGCTGAGGAAACGATCGGTGGATCCAGGGTAGCCCATGATCATTGCAAAATCACCTTCCTTAACACCTTCCATGCTTATTGGGAAATGGAATTTCGGTACGTAAGGAATGTTCGCTTCGGAATAGTCTGCTGGCTCTCCATCAGCGCCCGTATAAACGCGGAACATGCTGAAGTCACCCGTGTGGCGAGGCCACATCCAATTGTCGGTATCACCTCCGAATTTTCCGATGGAGCTGGGAGGTGTGCCCACTAAACGCACATCCTGATATGACTTGTAGGTGAAGATGTAGAACTCGTTACCTTCGAACATTTGTTTGAAGTCCGCGCTCATGCCATTCTCGGAACCGATCTTGCCGGTAAGTGTTGCAGAGATCTCATCAATAGCTGCGGCACGTTCTTCTTCGGTCATACCATCTTTCAGCACAGCCAATACTTCAGCGGTAACATCATCGATCCGTTGCAGGAAGCTCACTGCGAAACCGGCGGGCTGCTCATCCTTTCGGGTCATCGCCCAGAAGCCATCCGTTAGGTAATCATGCTCTACAGTGCTCAAGCCTTGAACTGCATCGTAACCACAATGGTGGTTGGTGAGGAACAAGCCCTCGGCACTTACCATTTCGCCGCTACAGAAACCACCGCCCAAACGAATAACACCGTCCTTGATGCTGCTCTTATTGATGTTGTAAATGTCATCCGCAGTAAGCTTGAAGCCGAGCTTTTGCATGTCGGCTTCATTGATCTGCTTCAGTTTGTTCAATAGCCACATGCCCTCATCAGCGCGTGCAGCAAGTACCACTGTAAAGGCGACACAGAGGGTCAGAAAACGTTTCATCATGGTGTTCATTGGTTCAATGGCCGGTATTCAACACGTTGATTCGTGGAAAACGGGCTGCAAAGGTACAATTTTGTTGATGATCTCAGGTCCATGTTCCGGCCAAAGTGACCTATCAATGGATCCTCTAGTTTTTCGGAGCGACCGGCTTCCAGGGTATTGGGAACAACAATTCATCAGCCAGCTTCCCGAAGTTCTTCAACTTCGCAGGAGTCCCTACGCGGCCGGTTACTTTTTTGTCCTTGTCATTGGCGACTACCTGGATCGCCATGCTTGGCAGGTCCGTTACCGGCCCATCATACACGTCCTCCATTTCGAAGAAACCGATCCGGTACGCTTCGTTGATGAGCATTATGATGGTGTCCTGTCCTACCCATCCTTCATGCTGTCCGATCTTTTCCACATTGCTATTGCCGCTGAACGTGGCGTACCCGCTGCGGTAAACGTTGATCCAATAGGCTTTGCACGTACCGAAACACGGTGTGCGGCCAATGCTGAATACCAAGGAGTCCTCTTTTTCGCCTCCGCCCATCTTATGGGAGTCAGGGATAGGATGGTCCATATTGGATTCCATACCTTCCACCAATTCCTCGGCCACAGGTAAGACCGGCGTGGGATCAACTTTCGCAGTGTCCACCCCAACCGCAGTTTCGATCACTTTCTCTTTGTCCTTGCATGCTGTTGAAAAGGAGAGCAATGCAATGGCCGCGATATAGGTCAGCGTTTTCATGTTACGATCTCTTATGCACGTTGCGTGCCGAATTCAGATGAACCCGATCCAGGAGAGGGCGGCCGTAAAGAAGTTGGTTCGTCCTGTTCGCTACTTAACGTCGTTTAACGGCTTTTTGCTGCTTCTGAATATCCTCCAATCGCTGCTGCCACTTGCTTTTCTTTTTCGGGGTCTTCATATTCACTAACAACTGTTCGCGGATCTTGTCCTCGTCCACGAAAAGTTTCTTCAGCAAGGTCATCTGCAGAATACTGATCATGTTGGCCAATAGGTAGTAATAGCTCAATCCAGCAGGTAAGCTGTTCATGAAGAAAAGCATCATGAACGGGAAGATGTACATCATGGTCTTCATACCCGGCATGCCCTGCTGCGTTGGCATGTTCTGGCTGTTGATCCACGTGTAGAAAACAGTACTTACTGCCATAAGTATGGTGAACAGACTTACGTGTTCGCCATAGCCCGGAATGGAGAAGGGAAGGCTGGCAATAGAGTCGTACGTGCTGAGGTCATCCGCCCATAAGAAGCCCTGTTGGCGCAATTCTATACTGCTGGGGAAGAACCGGAACATGGCGAACAATACCGGCATTTGCACAAGCATAGGTAAGCATCCGCTTGCTGGATTGACCCCTGCTTTGCGGTACAATTCCATGGAGGCTTGTTGCTTTTTCAACGCATCGCCATCCTTGAACTTCGCTGTGATGGCTTCCATCTCTGGCTTCAGAACACGCATTTTGGCACTGGATACGAAGTTCTTCCACGTAAGCGGCATCAGCATCAGTTTGATGACCACCGTCAATACGAGGATGATCACGCCGTAGCCCCAACCCCAACCTGATAGCCAGTTGAAGATCGGGATGACAAGCCATTTGTTCATCCAGCCGAATATGCCCCAACCCAGGTCGATGATGCGATCGAATTGTGGTACTTCGGTACGGCGCAACGTGCCATAATGGTTCGGGCCGAGGTAGAAGCGCATCGGAAAACTGACCGCCGCTCCACGTTCCTTTTCGAAGAAAAGTTCGGCTTCGTAATGTTTGGTGTGTAGCGTGTCCTCCAGCGGGGTTATGGCGATCTTCGATCCGTTGGCAAATCCCTCTTCGCTTACCATGGCAACCGTGAAGAAGTCCTGCTTGAAGGCGACCCAATTGGTCTTGCCCTCCAGCTTCTTTTCATCTTCCGATGATTCACTCAGGAGATCCCTGTTCTCGCTGAAGTATTTATAGTAAACGCTTGATTTCTGAAGTTCCCCGTCGCGGTATTTCTCATTGCTGAGTCCATTCAAACTCCAGCGGAACGCTACGTTCTTGGGGTCAACTTCATTCTCCATACCCACCAGTTCCATCTTGGTGTCAAGGAAGAAGCCGGAAGTATCCAGCTGATACGTGATACGCACGTATTTGCTCGGATCCGTTGTGGGAGCCGTCAGCTTAACGCCGGTCTTGCCGGATCGTTCCGCAGTGAAATAGAGATCCCGTGTACTAAGCTTCAGGTTACCAATGAAGAAGTCGTACTCGTAGTTGCCGCTATCCGGATCGGCCAATATCACCGGGGTCTTTTCGAAGGTCTTGTGGTTCTTCAACAGGATCAATGCCGGACGAGCGCCATGCGTATTGATACTCACCTTCAGTTTTGGATTCTCCAGTTCGATAACCTTGCCTTCACCTAGTGCAGCAGTGCTGAATATTCCAAAGCGCTGGTTCAAGGCTATGCTGCGCAAGCTGTCCTTGTTCAACGAGTCGGCGCCTGCAACCAGCGCTACGGCGCTATCGATGGCTTGTTCCGTCTTGGCCTGGTCCACACGCTCTTTCGTGGTGGTTTCCTGTTCCACTTTGGTCGCAGCCAAACTGTCCTGCATGCGCTGCTCTATGGCAATCTGCGCACGTTGTTCGGCATTGGGCATCGTGTACCAAGTGTACAGACCCAAAATGGATGCGATGAGAATAAAGCCGACTATCGAATTACGGTCCATGCAATGCTCCGCTGATCAGTGAGGGTTGGGCGGAAAGGCGGCAAAGATAGCCGGATGGAAGGAAGGTTGATCGGGAAAGGTGACAGATGAGGGAACTGATCAGAAAAAGCCTTGCTGGACGTGGCTTTATCACATCTTCTTCAGGTGTGGGAACTAACCGGTCGCTTCGGTCACTTCTGCTGTTTCGATCGGGGTTGAACCTTGGTCCATGGCGGCTTTCACGAAATTGATGAAGAGCGGGTGCGGTTTGGCAACAGTACTCCGGTATTCAGGATGGAACTGCACGCCTACGAACCACGGATGATCCTTGATCTCAACGATCTCCACAAGTTTGCCTTCAGGATTGATTCCCGTGGCCTCCATACCCGCTTTCTTGTAAGCATTCAGGTACGTATTGTTGAACTCGTAACGATGGCGATGACGTTCGGTAATGTCCTTCTTTTTATAGATGGTCCGTGCCAAACTGCCTTCAGTGATCTTGCAGGGGTAAGCTCCCAATCGCATGGTACCACCCTTATCCTCCACACCCTTTTGATCCTCCATCATGGCGATGACCGGTTGCTTGGTGTCGCCATCCATCTCCGTGCTGTTCGCTTCCGAAAGGCCCATGACGTTGCGACCGAATTCGATCACGGCACATTGCATCCCTAAGCAAATGCCCAAGAAAGGGATCTTGTTCTCCCGAGCGAATTTGATCGCCTCGATCTTGCCTTCTATGCCGCGATGACCAAAACCAGGTGCTACCAGTATACCGCTGAGAGAGCCCAAACGTTTGCTTACGTTCTTAGCCGTAAGCTTATCGCTATGGATCCATTGGATGTTGACCTTGCTCTCGTTCGCCGCGCCCGCATGGTCCAACGCTTCCTTGATGCTTTTATACGCATCACGTAGTTCAACGTATTTCCCAACCAGGCCGATGTTCACTTCAGCTGTTGGGTTCTTGAACCGGCGCAGAAAATCATTCCAATGGGTAAGGTCGGCATCCGGATAGGCGTCTATTCCCAACTTGCTCAGTACCACTTGATCCAATCCTTCTTGTTGCATCATCAACGGAACGTCGTAGATGGTATCCGCATCCCGACTTTCAATGACAGCGGTCGGGTCCACGTTGCAGAACAACGCGATCTTTTCCTTCATCCCCTTTTGCATAGGGTGCTCCGTGCGGCATACCAGAATATCCGGTTGAACTCCGAGGCTTAGAAGTTCCTTTACGCTATGCTGTGTCGGCTTGGTCTTTAGTTCACCCGTTGTACTCAAGTATGGGAGCAAGGTCAAGTGGATGGTCAGGCAATCCTTGCCTTTCTGCCACTTTAGCTGTCGGATGGCTTCAACATAGGGCAAACTTTCAATGTCCCCGACAGTGCCACCGACCTCCGTGATCACAAAATCATAGATGCCTCTGCGTCCGAGTACTTGAATATGTGATTTGATCTCGTCCGTGATATGCGGGATCACTTGCACGGTCTTGCCTAAATATTCCCCACGGCGTTCTTTGTTGATGACATTCTGGTAAATGCGCCCTGTGGTCACGTTGTTTGCTTTGCTGGTATGTACATCCAGAAATCTCTCATAGTGGCCCAGGTCAAGATCCGTTTCGGCGCCATCTTCCGTTACGAAGCATTCACCATGCTCGTATGGATTCATTGTTCCTGGATCCACATTGATGTAGGGGTCCAATTTCTGAATGGTCACGGTGAAGCCACGTGCCTGTAACAGCTTGGCCAAGCTGGCACTGATTATGCCTTTGCCCAATGAGGAGGTGACGCCTCCGGTAACGAAAATATACTTGGTGGATCCCGTCATCACATAGCGATCGATCCACCGAACGGTAGAGAAGTGATCACGGGGTGTAAATATAAAGAAAGGGGATGAACCATAACGCGAATTCTCGCTTATGCTCGTTCTGATCCTTTTCGATCAACTTCCGAATTCAACACGTGGAAATTGAACGGGAGGAGGACAAGTATCAGAACTTGAAGCTGATACCCGCGCTAGGAAGGAATGGCAATTGGTTCACGCGCTGATACCGTACGCGATCGAAGTAGAAGATGTTCTCTCGATCATATGTATTGGTCAAACTCAGGTCCAACTGAAGTGATTTGTTCTCATCGAACCGCCAATCCTTTGTGATCCCGATATCCAAGCGATGGTAATCAGGCAAGCGACCGTTGTTGATGGGGCCGAAAATGGTCTGAAGGCTTGCGTTGGAGGTATTTACATTCGTGTTGATGTCGCCATCAAATGGTACACCGCCGTAAAATCCTTGGGTCTGTGTGTAGGGGAATCCTGAGCCATAGTTCCACCGGATATTCACTTTCCAGGAATCGAACTTGCCGAAGCTTTGGCTCACTACAGCATTAAGGTTATGCCTTCTGTCCCATACCGGATTATAGGTCTGGATACCGTCGAAACGATCCACATAGGTGTAGCTATAAACGAACCAGATGAATGTCTGACCTTTTTCATACTTCATCTGAAGATCAGCTCCATACGCTTTGCCAGTTTCAACGATGTAATCGTTCTTCAGCTCATCGGGTTCGTCAGCGAACTCAGGTGTATCGTTGAATAGTTTATTCCGGTTCAGGTTGGTCACTTGGCGGAAGTCCTTTAAGTAGACCTCAAAATTCGCAGTGAGTTCGTTGGTAAGGTCATATTCGAAACCGGCCACATAATGGTTAGCGCGCTGAAGTGGATCCTTGATCTTACGCTCCTTTCCATTCTCAGTGGTGATGGTAGCAGGAAGATCATCCGGAGAGGAAAGGAAGCCATAGAACAGGTTTACGACGTCGCGATCGCTGTTCGCGGCAACAAGGTTCTGGCTATAACGACCGGCCGCTGCCTTGAAACGCAGATCATCCGTAATGTTCCACTTAAGACCCATGCGCGGCTCTATATTGGCCACGGATAGCGATGCATAATAATGCAAGCGAATCCCAGGATCAAGAATGAGCTTGTTGAAGTTCTTCCGGTAATTGAAATAACCCGCGATCTCCGAAGTGTTCTGCTCCTGCACGAATTTGCGACCTACACTATTGAAGAATTGGAAATTAGTGCGGAAGCCAAGTACTTCGATCCCGTATTTCGCCTCGTCCTCCCCGTTGAATAGTTTGAAATTCAATCCGCCATTGAAGCTGGCGATCTCACTCGTGCGCGGATCAAGCGACCCTTCGACCATTTCGATCTTGTAGTTGCTCACACTGAATACACCATCGATCAATACCGCTGATCCGGATGGTACAAGTACGAAGTTGGTCCCTGCACCCCAATTCTTCCAGTTCAGGTCGCTTACGTTCTTGTATTTCACGCCATCCGTGAAATTGAAACCGAACAGATTGAATTTGCTTCCGGTTGAACCATTGAAGGAGACCTTTCCATAAATATCCGTGAACTTGAACGGAAGCCCCGCGGTATCAACGAAGGAATACAATTGCTTACTCGTTTGATCCAAATAACTGTGCCGGAAGTTGAGCAAATAACTGCTGGATCCTTCGCCTGGGGATGTCTGCTTCTTCAGCGGTCCTTCCAATAATGCCTTTGCTGCGAATGTGCTTGCCGATACCTTGCCGCTCATGCGGGTCTTGTTACCATCGCGTGTCGTGATGTCCATGATGGAACTGATGCGACCACCATGTTCTGCATTGAATCCGGCGGTGTATATATCCGCATTCCGGATGATATCGTTATCGAATACACTGAACAGACCAATGCTATGGAACGGATTGTACAGGACCATTCCATCCAGCATCATCTTGTTCATGATCGGTGAACCACCGCGGACATAGAGCTGCCCACCTTGATCGCCAGTGAAAATAACTCCTGGTACAACTTGTAAGTACTGGGCAAGATCCGCATCACCACCAACCGAAGGCAACAGCGTTATCTGTTTGGGCGTGAGCTTTGTTACGCCCATACGAACAGTGTTCTGAGCTTCCTGTTTATCGGCGCTTACTTCGAACTCACGGATCAAGGTAGATGCTTTTGTAACGAATAATTTCTCGTTGATGATCCTGTCCGGAACGATCTCGATCTTTTTGCGCAACGTGTCATATCCCAAATATGCCACCATCAACGTGTAGTTGCCTGCGGGGATCTTGTTGATCGAATAGTAGCCGTTCACATCCGTTTGACCTCCCATTTGTGCGCCTTCCAGGAAGATCGGCGTAAAGATCATAGGCTCGCCGGTTCCTTCTTCGTAGATGAATCCACGTACCGTGCCGTTCTGGGCTGCTACGCTGGAACCAATGAGAATGAGCAAGAATGAGAATACGTAGTTGAGTGTGCGTGTTGTCATACGATACTTGTTTTCCGAAACAGGGGCGGCTAAGGTAGATGAACATACCGCATTGGATCGTTACCGTTCATCAGTTCATAGCTACCTTCCATGGTTCATTATTGTGGGTGCAACGAGCATTACGATCAGGCCATGACCTTCGCGATAAATTCTCTTAGAAGTTCTCCGGGATCACTACCGTCGCCTCCAACTCCTTTGCTGCGAAGATCACAGTCACGCAGGTCCCGTTGAATGTTCACCAACTTGCCGAGCGAATAATTCCGAGCGTGGGCGATGTAATCGTTGACATAGAACGGCGGGACTTTCATCGCTGATGCCATTTCCTGGGGCTTTTACCTGCGAGGCCATGTACAGCGGCAACTTTCGCAAAGTATCCGTTCAGAATAGCAATGGTAACGGGTAACGGATTGTTCTTTTGATCGGTCGCAAAAAAATGGGCGATCTTCATCGCCTTCATAGTATTCCGCGAACCAATGGCGTTCTGAAGCTCGAAAACGTTGTAGTCCTTGTTTATTCCAACGAACCTGTGAATGAGGTCGCTGGTGATCGTGTTATCATCGCCCGTGACCAAACATAATTTTTCTACCTCTTTACTGCCCTTGGCAAGGTCAGTGCCCAAATGGGTGGCAAGCAGTTGCGCCTCCATTGGCCCCAGTTTCCGGTTTTGGTTTTTCGCAAACTTGATCAACACGTCCGGTACATTCTCGTCTTTGACCTTATCACTCAAAAATACAAGTCCACCTCCTTTTTGAATGGTCTTTAAAATGCTCTTACGACCATCTATTTTTTTATGCTTGTAACAAAGTACAAGCACGGTGGATATGGTAGGTTTTGCTAAATAGGCCTCAAGCTTTTCTAGTTCCGTAATACGCCATGCTTGCAGTTCGCGAACAATAACTAATTGGCGCTCAGCCATCATCGGGAAACGTAAGGCACGTGTCCTTGATCATGTCCGGATCTGCATCCGCAGCATAAACGATGGTCTGGTTGAAATCACGCTCATGCTCTTCCAAACACGTTCGCTCGATCTCATCCGAAAGGTGATCGATGAAGAAACTTTCTTCACCATGGAGCAAGTACACGGGCCGGAATTTGCCGGACCGGATCTCCAACATTAACTTTTTATACTCCTGTGTTACACCCGCGGCCATCAGTGGTCCTACTCGAAACGCAGATGTTTTACGGATCGCCCTTCGTTAATGATCTCCCGCAATGATTCAATGCCTATGCGTATATGCGTTTCCACGAATGTGCTCGTCACTTTGGCATCGCTCACGCTGGTCTTTATACCTTCTTGGACCATAGGTTGGTCACTTACCAAAAGCAATGCCCCGGTCGGGATCTCATTTGCGAACCCTGTGGTAAAGAGGGTTGCCGTCTCCATATCGATCGCCATGCAACGCAATGAACGCAGATGTTCCTTGAACGCATCGTCATGTTCCCAAACGCGACGGTTCGTGGTGTATACGGTCCCGCTCCAATAGTCGAGTTCCATATCGCGGATCACGCCACTCACTGCACGGTGGATCATAAAGCTCGGAAGCGCTGGCACTTCAGGTGGTAAGTAGTCGTTACTGGTTCCTTCGCCACGTATCGCCGCGATCGGAAGGATCAGGTCACCGAGTGCATTCTTTTTTTCAGGCCACCGCACTTTCCTAAGAACAATGCGGCCTTCGGTTCGACCGCGCTCAATAGGTCCATAAGCGTTGCAGCGTTCGGACTGCCCATCCCGAAGTTGATCATGACCATGTCCTCCGCAACGGCAACTTTCATTGCTTTGTTCTCGACAGGGATGGTTGCGCCTGTTAATTTGCAGAACGTATCCAAGTAACCATCGAAGTTGGTCAATAGAATGTGTGGCTTGAAGTCCTCTAGGGCCAATCCGGTGTACCGGGGAAGCCAGTTCTTAACAATATCCTCTTTGGTTCGCACTTTTGTAGAATTATGAAGTCCAATGAACTCTCGCTCGGTCTACCGGACCATGGTGTCAAAACTAAGCAAGGGAGCGCAGGTCCGATGGTCTTTGATCCATTTCGTCGTAAATGGTTGATACTAACACCTGAAGAATGGGTGCGCCAGCATTTTCTTAATCACCTTGTTAAGGACCTGGGTTGCCCAGCTGCGTTGATCTCCGTGGAACATTCACTTGTGCTGAATTCAATGGCCAAACGTGCGGATATCGTGATACATGGCGATTATGGGATCCCAATAGCAGTGGTAGAGTGCAAGGCACCTACCGTTGCGATCTCTCAAGCCACATTTGAACAGGCAGCACGTTACAATCTGGTTTTCAAGGTCCGCTATTTGTTCATTACGAACGGCCTTAAGAGCTACTGTTGTGTTGTGGACCACGAACAAGGGAAAGTTCGTTTTTTGGATCATTTGCCGAATTTCCGGACACTGAACGATAAATGACCATCGTACATTTGTGCGATGCTCTTAAGACATACACTATTCGCTTTTCTAGCGTGCACCATTGCATACTCTGCTACCGCACAGCAAAAAACCAAGATCGACTTCCAGTTGGATGCGTTCCTGAGTTTGTCTCACAGCGTTGACGAACAAGTTGATCTATACATACATGGAGATGTGGCAGGTATTTGTGATGCTGTTAAGGCCATAGGTGGAACTATAAAAATGGCCCGGCCGTCCCTGGTCTCTGCGCGCGTTCCGGTTCAATCTGTTCGCGAGCTGGCCTTGAGCAATGCGATCAAGCGGTTTGAATTCTCTATGGAACCCGGTCGCGTTCTTAATGATAGTATGCGTGTAAAGAACCACATCAATGAGGTCCAAATGGGTCTGGATCCACTGGTGCAGGGATATAACGGAGAGAATATCATCATTGGCATCATCGACTCAGGTATGGACTACCGTCATCCGGATTTTCAGGATGCGGATGGCAATACACGTGTTATTCACTACTGGGATCAAACCCTGGCCGTCGCTACCAACACGCCGCAACCCTTTAACTATGGTCAGGAGTGGGATGCTGCTGCCATCGATGCTGGGTCCATGATAGCTATCGATCAACCATGGGCGAATGGTCACGGTTCCACTGTTACAGGCACAGCTGCAGGTAATGGATTGGCAAATGGAATGAATAAAGGAATTGCGCCACTTGCGGATATTATCGTTGTTTCTGCTGATTTCACGGGTAACTTCAAAAGTCACGTGGCAGATGGGGTGAAGTACATTTTCGATATTGCCGAAGCGTTGGGTCGCCCGGCGGTCGTTAACGCCAGCCTTGGTTCCTACATGGGTTCCCATGACGGAAAAGACGCTTCAGCACTGTTCATTGATGATATGCTGAATGCGCAAGGAGGAAGGGTAATGGTCTGCGCTGCCGGTAATAGTGGTGCGATCGCGGCTTATCATTTGGAGCATAATGTAACTGCCGATACAAGCTTTACGTGGTTCAAGCCAAATCAAGGTGTGGTCGGGTTCGAAGTATGGGCGGATGCGGCAGATCTAGCGAATGTGAACTATGCTATCGGAGCGGACCGCGTTACTCCTACGTTCGGTTTCCGTGGCAATACACCATTCCGCGGGCTGGCCGATAACTTGGGTACCGTTACGACGGATACACTTTGGAGCGCTTCCGGTAATCGGCTTGGAATTCTGAACATGCTGGTCAACCAGCGTGGTGCGCAATACCAGCTCCAAGTGCAGATGAACGTGGATTCCGCAGCACTCAATTACCGGTTCATGACCACCGGGTCCGGAAAATTCGACATCTGGAGCAGCGCGCAATTCGGATTCTGTGATATGGTCCTGAACATCCCAACAGCAGCGCAATACCCACCGATCGCCAATTATGTGATGCCTGACCAGAATAAGCATATCGTGGATTCATGGGCTTGTTCGGACAACGTGCTTACCGTTGCGAACTATTACAATGAGGTCTCTTACATCGATTATAATGGAGCAGTGGCTACGGTACCAGGCACTGAAGGCGCAATTTCCACGAATAGCAGCAAGGGACCGACACGTGATGATCGCGTAAAACCCGATGTGGCGGCAACAGGGGATATCACCATGAGTGCAGGACCGTTGGATGGATTGGCTGCGTTGATCGCCTCACAACCCTATAAGGTAGCACCTGGTGGTATGCACTTCCGGAATGGTGGAACATCCATGGCTTCTCCTGTTGTTACCGGTGCGGCGGCTTTGTACCTTCAGAAATGTCCAACAGCAACCCATGTTGAAGTCGCCCAGGCCATTCGGAACAATACACGTGTAGATGCTTTCGTTGGAACAGCTCCGAACAATTCATGGGGATACGGGAAACTTGATGCCTTTGCGGCTTTGGTCAATCATGTGGATCTGATCGCCCCAACGGAGTTCTGTGATGGCGCGACCGTAGAAGTGGAGGTTCCTGGGGATTTTGATACCTACGCATGGAATAATGGTGGATCTGGAGATCCATTGCTATATGGTGGCGCAGGACCGTTATTCGTTGAGCTGATCAGTCCGTCCGGGTGTACCGCGGATAGCGATACGCTCACTTTCACTCTCCTTCCGGCTCCGGACGAGCCTACAATTACACAGAACGGTGCGTCCTTGACCAGTTCTGTTGGGCCGAGCTATCAATGGTATTTGAATGGTGTGCCGATCCAAGGTGCCACGGACCAGACCTATGATGTAACGGAGAATGGTGACTATAGGGTTAAGGTCACCGCTGCGAATGGCTGTTCGAATGTGAGTTCACCGGTCTATGTTAATTGGACCAGTGTGGTGGAACATAACGCTGGTGATATGAATGTATGGCCTTCGCCGGTATTGGATGTGCTCTATGTGCGGGTCGATGATAAACATTCAGGTCCCATCGCGATATCGATCATTGACGCGCAGGGTAAGATCGTTCATGAACAAAGTATCAGTTCTGGTCCGAACGTAGCCATTGCGGTTGCGGAATTGGCAGGTGGTACTTACTCGGTGAACGTTCTACAGGGTGATCAACGATGGTCGCACAGGTTCGTGAAACATCCGTGATCAGGTCGTATTGAACCATGAAATTCGCTCCCTTTGTTTTAAGCGGTGGGGGAGTGCGAGGTGCTGCACATGCAGGTGTGCTGAATGCATTACAAGAGCGTGGTATCAAACCGGAAGCGATCTCAGCAACTAGTGCCGGAGCGATAGTCGGTGCGATGATCGCGGATGGATATGCGCCCGATGAACTCATACCCTTATTGCGCGACGAGTTGCGTAGAACAAGCTTGCTGCGTATTCCGAAAGCAGGATCCACGCGTTTAGAAGCGTTCCTGAGAAAACACCTGAAGGCAAAGAATATCGAGGATCTCGGGATCCCACTATTCATTACGGTAACGGATCTTGAACGCGGCGGTCAGGTTATTCTGGACAAAGGTCCTCTGGTAACTGCATTGATGGCCTCAAGCGCGATCCCTGTGGTCTTTCCTCCCGTAAAAGTGAACGGTTCGTTCTGCGTGGACGGTGGCCTCAGCAATAACCTGCCCGTAGAGCCATTTGCTGAAAGAAAGAATGATGTCATCGCTGTATATGTGAATCCACTCCCTCCGTTCGATCCGCTTAAACGAGGAACATTGAGTACCATGGACCGTGTATGGAATATTAACTTTCGGGAAATGGTGATACGGTCCGCCCAGGGTTGTGGGCTATTGATCGAACCTCCTGGCCTGATCGCTTATGGTATGTTCGATCTTCGAAAGTTGCGAGCTGTCGAAAAGATCGGTTACGAATACGCAAAGCACTTGGATCTACCGAGATCATGGATCTTGTGATCAATACCATTTCCAGGTATGTGCCGTTGACAGCGAGTGACAGGAAGATGATCCTGCCATTTTGGAAAGACCATGCATTTGCCAAGAATGACGTGATCTCCAAGCCCGGTTCAGTGGAACAGCGGTTCTACATCGTTCGGTCAGGTGTGCAAAAGATCTTTTTCGAGCATGATCTGAATGACCATATCCTGGGGTTTTCCTACGATGGTTCCTGGTGTGGCGATTATACATCGTTCGTTACACAGAAGCCTGGTAGCTTGTCTGTACTAGCACTCTCCAACAGCGTTCTCTGTGGCATTGATCACAAGGATCTCATGTACTTGTTCGAGGAACTTCCGATCATGGAACGCTGGGGTAGATTGATCTTGGAGGAATTGCTCGTAGGGCGCGCTCAACGCGAGATCGAGATCTTGTCCCTGAGCGCTGAGGATCGTTTCCGGAAAGTGATGGATCGTAGTGCGCATTTATTGCAGCTGGTATCGCAAAAGGATATTGCTTCCTACCTCGGCATGACACCGGAAACGTTCAGTAGGATACGTGCGAAGGTGCAGTAGCGTTTCTTGATCTGGATCAAGTGTATGAGCGGCTCACTGCCAATAGATTTGTCAGCGATATGAAAGCACTACCAACGAATGATATGATCCGTGAACTTCAAGTAGCGTTGAGGTCACAATTGTGCAAGCTCGATGAACTCGAGAAGTTACCACCGGGCCTATTGCGACGAAAGCCAAATTCCAATGGCTGGAGCGTACTGGAAACAGTGGACCACATGTGTTTGAGCAGCGGGTTCTATTTGCAAGGCCTGAAAAAGATCTACGACAAGGATGTTCGTTCCGTTAAGCACTCCGATCAGGTTTTACCGGGCAGACTTGGGTCTTTCTTCACTGAGGGAATGAAGCCGAAAAAGGACGGAACCATCAATTGGAAAATGAAGACCATGGCGCGCTTTCAGCCCGAACAAAGTGTCTCAACGACCGAAGCTTTACTCGAATTCAGGACCTTGCTGGTTTCATTTGATCGCCTGATCACACTTGCAGAACAACACGGCATGGAGGGCGAAAAAGTTGTGAGCACGCTTGGTCCCTTGGTGAAGTTCAGGATCGTTGATGCATTCCGGTTTCCGATAGCTCACCAAGCCAGGCATTTCTTGCAGATCGACCGCACGTTGGGTATAGTGATGCGCTCGAATTAATTCATCAATTCACCGTTGACGTAGGTTGCTTTCACTTTTGTTTTGCGCGCACCTTCCTCGTTCGTATTCAACAGGTCGCGGTCAAGTACGATGAAGTCCGCGAATTTGCCGGTTTCCAGGCTGCCTAATTCATTTTCAGAGAACGTTGCGATCGCATTCCACAAGGTCATGCCCAACAACGCATCCGTGGCTGATAGCGCATTCTTGGGCTGGTAGCCTCCTTCCGGTTCGCCAGCCTTGTTCGTTCGAAGAACTGCAGCGCGGAACGTCTCCAAAGGATCGATCCCCTCAACCGGGAAATCCGTACCCAAGGCCAGTATGCCGAGCGTTCTGCGTAAGCCTTCGTAAGCGTAAGCGTTTGCGATGCGGTCAGGGCCGAGCCGTTTCTCAGCCCAAGGGCCATCGCTAATGGCATGGGTAGGTTGAACACTCGGAATTATACTGAACGTCTCGAATTTCAGACGATCCTCGGGAGACACCACTTGCGCATGTTCAATGCGCCATCGAAGATCATTCTGGCCTCCGAGCACTTCGCTATACACATCAAGCAATAATGCATTGGCCGAGTCACCGATACAATGCGTGTTCATTTGGTAACCGTATTTCAAACACCACCGTGCGATCTCCTGGAAATGTTCACGTGTCGCTAATTGCAGCCCATGACTTTCCGGCTGATCCGAATAAGGTTTCTTCAACAATGCACCACGTGATCCAAGTGCACCGTCCGCGTAAACTTTTACGCTGCGAACGATCAGCCGATCTTCTTTGATGGGGCCGCTTTTCTCAAAATGGGCCAGGTTCTCAGGTGCATCCGCGATCATGCCATATATGCGCATTTTCAGCGCACCTTCTTTTTGCATTGTGCGGATCAATTCGATCGTACCTACGTCCAATCCAGCATCACAGACCATGGTAAGCCCCACAGCGAAACAATCTTTTTGCGCATCGAGCAGAGCCGTACGCTTCGTGGTCTCATCAGCTTCATCGAATATCTTTTGGAACACGCTGACGGCATTATCTAACAACACGCCTGTTGGTTTGCCATTCCGTTTCAACATCAGTCCACCTTCGATCGACGTGTTCGGGTCCATATTCACCCGATCCATAGCGATCTGGTTCACAACCGCCGCATGTCCATCTATGCGCTGCAACAATACTGGTCGATCACCGAAGAGTTCATTCAGCTTTCCATTGTCCGGATACTCATTGACGGCCCAATCGTTCTGATCCCATCCACGGCCAATGATCCATGCGTTCTCTGGATGCGCTTTCGCGAATGCTACTGTACGCTCCAATACTTCTTCCCAGCTTTTCGTGCCATGCAGATCTATCTTTTGTTTGTTGAGTCCATAACCGAAGAAGTGACAATGCCCATCAATGAATCCGGGATAGATCGCTTGTCTTGCGGCATCCACTACATTAGTTGCTGCATAACGGTTCATGATCTGGCGCTCAGGTCCGAGTTCCACGATCCGCCCATCCCGAATGGCCATTGCCTGATAAATGGTGTTGTTGCCATCCATGGAATGGATCACCGCGTTATGGACCACCAGATCCGCATCCTGTGAATGATAACAGCTCGTGAACAGCAGTGCCGAACCAATTAGAATTGTTGTTCTCATGCGCTTATGAATAGTTTCGTTCCAGGCCAACGTTGATAGAGTTTTTCGGTGTCCAGGATCAATAGTCCTGCGATCAATAGGAACGGCAACAATGGTGTGCGGTAACGTACCAAGGCACCCATTACCGGGGTGGTCCAACCGATGATCAATGCTAGAAGGATCACGTAGAGCATCAAAGACAGAAGCAAGCCCTTCGGAACAGCGATCTCCTTCGACCGATAGATCAAACACATTCCTATGAACGCGAGCACAAAAAGATTCTCAGCGATCGAGATCAAACCCAACGCATTCAATGGGGAATGGATCAAAGGGCCAAAAAAAGTAATGTAAAGCGCATAGGGTGCGAGCGAGATGAACGACCATAGATCAGGTTCCAGCAACGGTGGCATTACGAAACTTCCGGAGCCGACCTCATTGACCAGACCAATGAAATCGTGTTGTTTGCGCACGATGGTCTCCAAAATGTCGAAACCTGGAATGACATAAGGCGTAATCAATGCCAGAACTGCACAAGCACCGTAGATGACCAATGCCTTCAACCATATCGAAGGAGAAGGCATTCGATATGCCCAAGCGAATAGGACCAATGCTGGTAAAAGGCTCAAAAGCACATAGAACTTCAAGAAGAACAAAAGCATACCGGTGCCGATCAGTGTAAATAGCCCCAGTGCATTGACCTTACCCTGGATCCAGTTCATCATGACATGGAAAAAAGATCCAAGCCCAAAGAATAAAAGACTTTCCTTGATCACGCCGCTTCCCCATAGGAGTACCGATGGTAGTAGGAACACCACGATCATCAACGCGCGTTCCTTACCAGCAAGAAAACCAACGAATGCTCTGTAGATACCGACCATGCCTGTCAACGATACGAATGCGGCAAAGACCGTGTGAACATGGAACTCCCCGAAACTGAACAAGCGGATCAGTGCGTTGAACCGGATCAGCGTGTGCGAGTCGTTGTAGAGGTAACCTTCGAACTTCCGGTACCAGTTGTTCATGACGGAATAGTACTTATCACTGAACCATTGGCTGTCATTGCCGATACCGATCAGCATCTTGAAATAATCCATGGGGTGCTCGCTCAAAGCACCGAACATGATGGCGCTATCATCGAAATACTTGAATACATCCGCATTCGAACGGTCCGGATAAACCCACGTGTAAATGGCCCATAATGCCGTGCCGGCCAACACCTTGAGCAAGAAGATCAGACTCAGCCAACGAAATGATAAGCCCGGTACGTCTGAATAGAATCGTACCCGTCGCATCAGCAACAGGAACAACATGGTATATCCAATGGCTAGAATTATTCCGGACATCGCGGCGCAAGGTAGACGTACGGATCGCGAAAAAGTTGGCTCAGTTCTTCATCGTACTTATCGGTTCGATCCTGCCTCCTACCTTTGTCGCACACAACATGCCAACGGTAAAGACAAACCCGGATATCGCGCCAGCAGGCGTGGATACCGCAAAGAAATTGGGCCTGTTGCCCGAAGAGTTCGAGAAGATCAAGAAGATCATGGGGCGAGCCCCGAACTTCACGGAGCTGAGCATATACAGCGCCATGTGGAGTGAGCATTGCTCGTATAAGAACTCGATCAAATTGCTGAAAACATTGCCACGGACAGGCCCGAAATTACTTGCCGAGGCAGGTGAAGAGAACGCAGGTCTGGTTGATATCGGAGACGGTTGGGCATGTGCGTTCAAGATCGAAAGTCACAACCATCCAAGTGCGATCGAACCCTACCAAGGTGCAGCAACGGGTGTCGGTGGGATCAACCGCGACATTTTTACAATGGGTGCCCGTCCTATCGCACAACTAAATTCATTGCGTTTCGGTGATATTACGCAAGAGGCGAGCAGCCGTTGGCATTTGCGAGGAGTGGTAAAAGGGATCGGTGATTACGGAAATGCGTTCGGCGTACCAGTGGTTGGTGGAGAGGTCTATTTCGACCCATGCTATACTACGAACCCGCTTGTGAATGCGATGAGCGTGGGCATCGTGAGAACCGATAAAGTGATCAGTGCGACCAGCCATGGTGTTGGGAATCCAGTGTATATCGTTGGCAGCGCAACAGGAAAGGATGGTATTCATGGAGCTTCCTTCGCGAGCAAGGACATGACGGAGACCAGTATGGACGATCTGCCTGCGGTGCAGGTCGGAGATCCGTTCATGGAGAAGTTGCTCTTGGAAGCATCACTTGAACTTGCGGATACCGATGCCATCATTGGTATGCAGGATATGGGTGCCGCCGGTATTACGTGCAGCACAAGTGAAATGAGCGCTAAAGGTGGATGTGGAATGGAGATCCATCTGGAGCGCGTACCAACGCGTCAAATGGATATGCGCTCATGGGAGATCCTGCTCAGTGAAAGCCAGGAGCGTATGCTGGTCGTTGTGAAGAAAGGGCGAGAGAAGGACGTGCAGGACATCTTCGATAAGTGGGACCTGAATTGCGTGGAGATCGGTAAAGTGACCAAAGGCCCGGAGATTAAATTCTTGATGAAGGGTGTATTGGTTGCCGAGGTGAATGCGGATAGCCTTGTGCTTGGAGGTGGTGCTCCGGTCTATGACCGGGAAACCAAAGAACCGGCCTACATCAAAAAGAACAAGGCCTTCAAGATCGCGGATATTCCTGAGCCGGATGATCTCAAAGCTATTGGGTTGGATCTTTTATCAAGTACCAATATCGCTAGCAAACGGTGGATCACAAGGCAATACGATTCTATGGTGCGCACGAATAACATGAACACCAATGCTCCCAGTGATGCGGCGTTGGTGTTGGTGAAGGAAACCGGAAAAGCGTTGGCCATGACGGTGGATTGTAATGGTCGGTACGTTCAAGCTGATCCATATACAGGAGCCATGATCGCGGTCAGTGAGGCGGCACGAAATATCGCTTGCACAGGTGGCGAACCATGTGGCGTTACCAATTGCTTGAATTTCGGTAATCCATATGACCCAGAAGTGTACTGGCAATTCTCCGAAGTGATCCGTGGAATGGGAGACGCTTGCCGTGCCTATGCAACACCGGTCACGGGTGGTAACGTCAGCTTTTATAATCACACGGTTACGGACAAGAAGAACATTCCCGTATTCCCGACACCTACCATTGGAATGGTAGGTATAGTTGCGGATATAGGGAAACGTATGACCATGGATTTCAAAACGAAGGGTGACTTGATCTTTATCCTCGGAAGGACCGTTGATGATATCTCCTCTAGCGAGTACCTGGTTCGTCATCACAAGGTCCAGAACTCACCTGCACCGTATTTCAACTTGGAAGAAGAAAGTCGTTTGCATACCATGTTGTTGATGCTGATACGCAAAGGATTTATCAATGCAGCGCATGATATCAGCGACGGTGGTCTCTTCACAACGTTGGTCGAAATGGGATTACCGCGTGGTCTTGGATTCGACATTGTTACCGATAGCGAGATCCGCCCTGATGCATATCTATATGGTGAAGCACAAGGACGTGCTATCGTAGCAGTAAGTGAAAATACCGACACCGAATTTCTGGATATGATGCGGGCCAGCCGTGTACCATGCGTATTGCTTGGTCATGTCACAAAAGGAAAGGTGGTGGTGGATGATGAAACGTTCTGTTTCATAGAGGATGCGCGTAAGGTCTATGAAGGTGCGATCCCGGATGCCATGGCCCAATAACCTGCACTAGCACTAGCAGACCTCATTTACTTTCACTTACGAACAGAACCAAAACATAAGAATATGCCATTACCAAAATTGAACGGAAAACTTCCTTTAGTAGGACAACCCGCACCTTCACTTCGCTATGTAGGGGTCGATCGGGCAACCCACGACATGCAAAATTTGCGAGGTAGCGTGGTAATTCTCCTAACCGTACTGAGCGTAGACACCGGCACATGCGCTAAAGAAGCGCGAACTTTCAATGAACGCGCATCCGAGTTGGGCGCAACCATTATCACCAACAGCATGGATCTGCCGCCTTCTTTGGATCGCTTTTGTGCTGCCGAGGGGATCAAGAATGTGCAGATGACATCTGATTATCGATTCCGGGATATGTTCAACAATTGGGGAGTAGGAATTCTGGAAGGCCCTTGGGAAGCTGCGTTGGCGAGGGCTGTTTGGGTGCTCGATAAGGACGGCGTTATTCGTTATCACGAGCTCGTACCGGAATTGGGAAACGAGCCTAACTATGAAGCCGCATTGCAGGCAGCAAAGGAACTTCTCTAGGGCAAGTTTCTTAGTTGAACTCTAGAAGCGCCGATGGATCAACGTACGAGTTGGTCGATCGGCGCTTTTTCGTGGAGAGCTTTTCGCGAAGCTAGAAGGCATGCATTGTGCGCATGCGACTTGCGATCAATTGGTCGATCACCATCAACACGAAAGCACCACCTACCGCAGCTAGTACCCATGGCGACATGAGGTAGCTTGATAATTGGGGAATATGCAGCAATTGAATAATGCTCGATATCCAAGATTTAGTAGTGCTTCCTACGGATGAGAATGTTGCAGAAAGAACGATGACAGTGGCGAGCATAGCAGCAATACCATACCACAGCTTCTTACTGATGAGCGGTGTGTAACTCGCCGGAACAGAGCCAATAGGTGACAGTTTTTGCAGGATCTGACTCTCAAGATCGACCGGCGCAGTGTTGTGTCCAATTTCTTGGAACAGCAACCGCAACGGGTCATTGGGATCTAGGCGGTCGTTCTTAAGGTCCATAGCTCGTCCTTCAGTTGGTGATGCAGTTCATCGTATAGCTTCTTTCGGCTCCGGTGCAACTTCACTTTTACATTGGACGCACTAAGTTGGGTAACGGTTACGATCTCTTCAACACTTAGTTCTTCCAGGTAGAACATCGTTACGAGTGCAGCGTCGTCCGGCTCCAAGGTAGTTAGCGCTTGTTCAAGGATCTGTTTGCGATCGTCAACGGGATGCAATGGGTCTTCTCGTGGTTCAACTCCTGAGGTTTTCATGTCATCCAATGAACTGCCTTGGTCTTTGCGAGCGCGTAAAGCGGATATCGACATCCGATAGGCAATCGAATACAACCACGTGGAGAATTTGCCTACCCCTTGGAATTCGTTGAGCTTCTGAAATGCTTTTACGAATACATCCTGGGTCACCTCTTCGGCATCCATACTGTTGCGCATAACGCGACTTGCAACAGTATATACCATGTGCTTGTAGCGCCCAATGAGCACACCGAATGCCCTATGATCTCCGGTGCTAGCTAAGCGTATGGCTTCTGCGTCTTCCAAATCGTGACCATGGGACGCTGAACTGACCTCCCTAGGTTACACGAAGGTGAATGCACCCTCGTCTTTTTGAAAGAGGTAAGGGATGAACGGTCGCCCGTTGGAGTTCCGATCGGTGAGCATCGGTATGAATGGGTTGTAACCAGTTCCTGAAAGTTCACGTCCCATTCAACGGAACACCAGAATGATCAACCTTGAACCAATTAGAAAATGGATACTCCAGCATCAGAAGTACTTGTCGCATTGATCTTTTTTTCGTCCGTCTTTGGGATCGTATATATCACAGTTACCGCACGTCATCGGCAACGCATGGCCATGATCGAAAAAGGGTTGATGCCAGCCGAACCGACAAGACGCACGGATCCTTTCCAAAGTCTTAAGTTGGGCATGCTTGGGATTGGTGTTGGTCTTGGCCTATTATGCGGTTATTTGTTCCAGACCTATGCCATGATCGATGGTGAGGATAATCCGCTCCCATACTTTGTTATGGTCGCAATTTTCGGTGGCCTGGCGTTGATCTGGCATTTCTTTATTGTACAGCGCAAACAACGAGGGTAACGGGCGCTGACTAAGTGAAAGCGGGGCCATGTGCTCCGCTTTCTTTGTTCTGGTTCACGACTATCTTCGTCCCCGGTTCAAGAAATGCGTTTGCTCAAGTCCTTTTTCCGGATCCTCTTCGCGATAGTGTTCTGGACCGTATTCGTAACGGCTCTGTGGGTTGCATTGCTTGGTGTTGTTGATCCGCCGGTTACTTGGGCCATGGTTGTGCAATCCAAGGAACAGAAAGAGTTTCATCGAACAAGCGTGGATCTTGAAGACATTTCACGCAGCTTTCCATTGGCGGTCATAGCGTCAGAGGATCAACGCTTCTTTCATCACTTCGGGTTTGAGTGGGAGCGGATCAAGAAGGCTATTCAGTACAATGAAGCGAAAAAGGGAAAGCGCGTTCGCGGTGCGAGTACCATCAGCCAACAGACCGCTAAGAACGTATTCCTCTGGCCCGGACGCACCTATATTCGGAAGGGCCTGGAACTCTGGTTCACACTTTTGGTGGAAACCCTTTGGACGAAGGAACGGATCCTGGAAGTGTACCTCAACGTTGCTGAAATGGGGAAAGGTGTATTCGGTGCAGAGGCCGCTGCTCAAAAGTGTTTCAATAGACCCGCTTCGAAATTATCGCCTCTGCAATGTGCATTGATCACAGCAACGTTGCCGGCACCTAGGCGATTCAATTGTGAGCGTCCTTCAGCATACGTTTCCAAACGCGCGCAATGGGTATTAAGGCAAATGCGGAATATCGGTGATCAAATGGACCCAGAGGTGCGTGAACGCATTAAAGCGAAGATCGAGAAAGAATCGCTTCGCATGAAGAAGAGGAGGAGGTAGACGATCCCTGGAAGTTTGCTTATGGTCCGGAAGATCGCTAACAGGCACTTTCCATCACATTGACTCAACATCCATTCTCAACTAGGAGGAATGAGAGACTGAGAGAGGCTTGTAATTACTTTGCAATTCAACTGCGGTAGGGTAGGCGAACTCCAAGCTGGCTGCAGCAAACCTCCGCATCAACTCCAGGTGGATCCTGGTCTGTACAGCGAAAATATCAGCACCATTGTGAATGAAATAGACGAACGTGATGTTCAACGAATAATCCTTGAATGCTGTAAAGCTTGCCAAATGATCAGCAAGAAGCACATCTTGGTTGTCCATTACCAATTGAGTGAGGATGGCGATGGCTTCTTCGATCTTGCTCGGGGCGGTATCATAGATCAACCCTAGATCATGCTTCACCTTGCGAGATGGCTCACTGGTCACGTTCTGAAGAACCGTATCGTTGAATTTGAAATTGGGGACCACAACGATAGGCCCATCCAACGTCTGTATCCGAGTGCTGCGGATACCGATCTCTTTCACTGTACCATCATGACCCTCGATCCGGATACGATCACCTGTCTTGAACGGTTTATCACTGAATACCGTGATGCCTCCGAAAACATTGGCAACCGTATCCTTGGCGGCCATCGCCAACGCCAGACCTCCGATCCCGATACCGGCCAGAAGCGCTCCAACGTTGTATCCAGCATTGTTCATGGCCAACACAATACCCAAGCCCCATACCAATAGTTTTATTGAACTCCGCACAACCGGTACCAATTGGCTTTCAATTACAACTGTTTCGTTACGTTCTGCTCGCGGAAGCAAGTATTCCTGTACCAACGCATCCAATAACCGAGCGATCAACCATGTGAACGTAAGCGCCAACGAAACTTTGAAGACCCGATCGGCCCAAAGCTCAACACGAGGAACGAATGCGAGCTGGTTATAACCAAGATAGAAGCCGAAAAGCGTAACGGCCAACACGATCGGTTCTTTTAATTGGCCTACCAGTATATCATCCAGTTTGGTGGCCGTTCGGGATGCCATTTTCGACAGGACCTGTTCCAGAATGAAATAGACGAGCCGAGCAGCTATCCAGCCACCAACGGCAAAGGATAGCCCGAAAAGCCATAGTTCCAGTGCATTATTCAAAAATGTTCCTTTCATCCTCAACGGTTTCGGATCTACTTTTGAAGCACATTGAATTTAGGCACTTCCAAGTCGATGTGTAGCTCGCAAAGGTAGGATCGCTCATGAAGGATATAGAGAAGAATGCAAGGAACGATGATCTGATCGTGGTTACAGGGGCCAGTCGTGGCATAGGCCGGGAGATCGTTCTGGACCTTATTGCCAACGGTCATACGGTACTGGCCATAGCACGCAATGGTGAGCAACTTGGATCGATCCGTGATGAGATCAATGGAACAGGTGAGTTGATCATATTGAGCGTGGATCTGGCAGAACCCAATAGTACAGTTACGGTTAAGAAAGCTGTCGCTGGCAGAGGGGTGCGAGCGTTGATCCATAATGCAGGGGTACTTCACAATAAACCTATGGGCGCACACGAGCACAAGGATCTAGCCGAGCTATATAAGGTCAATGTCTTTGCCCCTCTGGAACTTTCACAGGCATTGGTAGAGGAATTGAAAGGAGACCCACCAGGTCATATCGTTCATATTGGTAGTATGGGTGGCTTTCAGGACAGCTCTAAATTTCCGGGCCTTGTTGCGTATAGCGCAAGCAAAGCGGCATTGGCTTGTATTGCGCAATGCTTGGCAGAAGAGTTCAAGGATATCGGCATCCGCAGCAATTGCCTCGCATTGGGCTCGGTGGATACCGATATGTTGCGTGCTGCATTCCCCGGATCTCAGGCTCCTATCAGTGCGGCGGCAATGGGACGTTATATTTCTTGGTTCGCATTGGAAGGACACAACTACTACAACGGTAAGGTGTTACCTGTTGCGGTGTCGACTCCCTGAGAAATATTATCAGGTTTATTTTAGGGTTTACTTGCAAGTTCAGAAAACCTCCTTAGATTTGCAGCCGCTTTCGGAAAAACGTTCTTTGAAGCGACGCTCAAAAGGGGGCAAAAATTGGGAAGATCAAGTGGGTTGAAAATTTATTTTCAACAAACAGTTGCTAGTTCTTTTCGAAGCATTACTTTTGCACCCCCGATCGAAAAATGGGAACATTTTTAGACCGGAATTTGAACGACTGAACACAACCGGAAAACGAGCCTTTAACAGCTCGGGATACCGATACAGTTCTTTGACTTATTGTCCATTCTGAATACAGCAGGTATCCTTGTGTCCGCCATACGGCGGACCACATGAAGAGACCTCGTCAACGAACCAGATCAAACAAACATTTACAATGGAGAGTTTGATCCTGGCTCAGGATGAACGCTAGCGGCAGGCTTAACACATGCAAGTCGAGGGGTAACAGGAGAGCTTGCTCTTGCTGACGACCGGCGCACGGGTGCGTAACACGTATGGAACTTACCTTTTACTGGAGGATAGCCCGGAGAAATCCGGATTAATACTCCATAATAAACGAAGTGGCATCACTTTGTTTTGAAAGCTCAGGCGGTAAAAGATGGCCATGCGCACGATTAGCTAGTTGGTAAGGTAACGGCTTACCAAGGCTACGATCGTTAGGGGGCCTGAGAGGGTTATCCCCCACACTGGTACTGAGACACGGACCAGACTCCTACGGGAGGCAGCAGTGAGGAATATTGCGCAATGGAGGCAACTCTGACGCAGCCATGCCGCGTGCAGGAAGAAGGCGCTACGCGTTGTAAACTGCTTTTATCAGGGAAGAAACCCCAGGACGTGTCCTGGGTTGACGGTACCTGAGGAATAAGCACCGGCTAACTTCGTGCCAGCAGCCGCGGTAATACGAAGGGTGCAAGCGTTATCCGGATTCATTGGGTTTAAAGGGTGCGTAGGCGGAACATTAAGTCAGTGGTGAAATCCTGCAGCTCAACTGTAGACTTGCCATTGATACTGATATTCTTGAGTGCGCTTGAAGTAGGCGGAATATGTCGTGTAGCGGTGAAATGCTTAGATATGACATAGAACACCAATTGCGAAGGCAGCTTACTAAGGCGATACTGACGCTGAGGCACGAAAGCGTGGGGAGCGAACAGGATTAGATACCCTGGTAGTCCACGCCGTAAACGATGATCACTCGTGATTGGCGATATACGGTCAGTCACCTAGCGAAAGCGTTAAGTGATCCACCTGGGGAGTACGATCGCAAGATTGAAACTCAAAGGAATTGACGGGGGCCCGCACAAGCGGTGGAGCATGTGGTTTAATTCGATGATACGCGAGGAACCTTACCAGGGCTCGAACGTACGTTGACAGTCGCGGAAACGTGATCTTCTTCGGACAACGTACGAGGTGCTGCATGGCTGTCGTCAGCTCGTGCCGTGAGGTGTCGGGTTAAGTCCCATAACGAGCGCAACCCCTATCTTTAGTTGCCAGCGGATAATGCCGGGGACTCTAAAGAAACTGCCCGTGTAAACGGTGAGGAAGGTGGGGACGACGTCAAGTCATCACGGCCCTTACGTCCTGGGCTACACACGTGCTACAATGGCGAGTACAGAGGGATGCTACCGAGCGATCGGATGCGGATCTTCAAAACTCGTCTCAGTTCGGATCGGAGTCTGCAACCCGACTCCGTGAAGCTGGAATCGCTAGTAATCGCATATCAGCCATGATGCGGTGAATACGTTCCCGGGCCTTGTACACACCGCCCGTCAAGCCATGGAAGCCGGGGGTGCCTGAAGTTGGTGACCGCAAGGAGCTACCTAGGGCAAAACCGGTGACTGGGGCTAAGTCGTAACAAGGTAGCCGTACCGGAAGGTGCGGCTGGAACATCTCCTTTTTAGAGTAAATTGATCGAAGTCTCTGCTTTACATAGCAATATGTATTGCGATACTTGCTGTTTCAGATGGATAATAATCTTAACGGTACCACCGTAACCGTCTCCATAGTCCTGTAGCTCAGTTGGTTAGAGCGCTACACTGATAATGTAGAGGTCCGCAGTTCAAATCTGCGCAGGACTACCATGGGATAGGCAACGGGGGATTAGCTCAGCTGGCTAGAGCGCCTGCTTTGCAAGCAGGAGGTCATCGGTTCGACTCCGATATTCTCCACTGGTATTCCCTTAACTTCGGTTACGGGAAAAACGCCCACGATGGGCACCGTTCTTTGACATGTTGTTGGATAAACTAAAACAGACCGAGTGATCGGTCTATAAGAGCAATTTAAGATCACAAGAAGATCGAAAAGTTACTAAGGGCGTACGGTGGATGCCTTGGCTCTCAGAGGCGACGAAGGACGCGATAGGCTGCGATAAGCCACGGGGAGGAGCATAATATCCTGTGATCCGTGGATCTCCGAATGGGGCAACCCAGCTGGTTGAAGACCAGTTATCCTGAAAAGGAAGCAAACCCAGGGAACTGAAACATCTAAGTACCTGGAGGAATAGAAAACAAGTAGTGATTCCCCTAGTAGTGGCGAGCGAACAGGGAAAAGCCCAAACCGGCGGCGTTTCGGCGCAACCGGGGTTGTAGGACCACAACGTGGACTCAAGATGTGTAGTGGAACCCTTCTGGAAAGTTGGACCATAGCGGGTGACAGTCCCGTACACGAAATGCATCTTGTACCTAGTGGTATCCTGAGTAGGGCGGGACACGTGAGATCCTGTCTGAATCTGCCAGAACCATCTGGCAAGGCTAAATACTGCTGAGAGACCGATAGCGAACCAGTACTGCGAAGGAAAGGTGAAAAGCACCTCGAACAGAGGAGTGAAATAGACCCTGAAACCGTGCGCCTACAAGCGGTCGGAGCCCATTTATGGGTGACGGCGTGCCTTTTGCATAATGAGCCTACGAGTTGCTC